>NZ_AP025628.1:0-719938 GCF_025999835.1 Caldinitratiruptor microaerophilus
GTAGCGGGCCGTGATAAGATGACGATCCTGCGGCGGCGCCGTCGGGCGCCGCCCGCCGGCCGGAAGGCCGGCGGCCCGGTCCTTGAGAACTGAACAGTGTGGGCAGGAAGGAGCCTGCGGACGGAAACCGGGAGGATTCCGGACGACGGGATCGGCTTTCCGGGGGAAAGCGGAAGCTTTGGACGGAGAGTTTGATCCTGGCTCAGGACGAACGCTGGCGGCGTGCCTAAGACATGCAAGTCGAGCGGGGCCCTTTCGGGGGCCCAGCGGCAGACGGGTGAGTAACACGTGGATAACCTGCCCCGGCCACCGGGATAACAGGCCGAAAGGCCTGCTAATACCGGGTAAGCTCACGGCTCCGCATGGGGCTGGGAGAAGAGGGGCGATGGCCCCGGGCCGGGAGGGGTCCGCGGCCCATCAGCTGGACGGTGGGGTAACGGCCCACCGTGGCGACGACGGGTAGCCGGCCTGAGAGGGTGGACGGCCACACTGGGACTGAGACACGGCCCAGACTCCTACGGGAGGCAGCAGTCGGGAATCTTGCGCAATGGGCGAAAGCCTGACGCAGCGACGCCGCGTGGGGGAAGAAGGCCTTCGGGTTGTAAACCCCTGTTGCCCGGGACGAGGCCGGTGCGGAGGGAATGCCGCGCGGGTGACGGTACCGGGCGAGGAAGCCACGGCTAACTACGTGCCAGCAGCCGCGGTAATACGTAGGTGGCGAGCGTTGTCCGGAATGACTGGGCGTAAAGGGCGTGTAGGCGGCCCGGTAAGTGGAAGGTGAAAGGTCCCGGCTCAACCGGGGAGGTGCCTTTCAAACTGCCGGGCTTGAGTGGGCTAGAGGGCAGCGGAATTCCCGGTGTAGCGGTGAAATGCGTAGAGATCGGGAGGAACACCAGTGGCGAAGGCGGCTGCCTGGGGCCTGACTGACGCTGAGGCGCGAAAGCTGGGGGAGCAAACAGGATTAGATACCCTGGTAGTCCCAGCCGTAAACGATGAGCGCTACGTGTGGTGGGTATCGACCCCTGCCGTGCGGTAGCCAACGCATTAAGCGCTCCGCCTGGGGAGTACGGCCGCAAGGCTGAAACTCAAAGGAATTGACGGGGGCCCGCACAAGCGGTGGAGCATGTGGTTTAATTCGAAGCAACGCGTAGAACCTTACCTGGGCTTGAAAGGCCGCTGGTAGCGCCCGAAAGGGCGTGAGCCCCGCAAGGGGAGGGCGGTACAGGTGGTGCATGGTTGTCGTCAGCTCGTGTCGTGAGATGTTGGGTTAAGTCCCGCAACGAGCGCAACCCCCGTCCCGTGTTGCCAGCACGGAAGGTGGGCACTCACGGGAGACTGCCGGGGACGACCCGGAGGAAGGTGGGGATGACGTCAAATCATCATGCCCCCGATGTCCAGGGCTACACACGTGCTACAATGGCCGGGACAGAGCGGACCGAACCCGCGAGGGGGAGGGAATCGCAAAAACCCGGTCCCAGTTCGGATCGCAGGCTGCAACTCGCCTGCGTGAAGGCGGAATCGCTAGTAATCGCGGATCAGCACGCCGCGGTGAATGCGTTCCCGGGCCTTGTACACACCGCCCGTCACACCATGGGAGTCGGCAACACCCGAAGCCGGTGGGCCAACCCGAGAGGGAGGCAGCCGTCGAAGGTGGGGCCGATGACTGGGGTGAAGTCGTAACAAGGTAGCCGTATCGGAAGGTGCGGCTGGATCACCTCCTTTCTAGGGAGTTTTCTCCCAGGTCGGTCGGTCGCCGGGGAGGCGGCTGAGGCCGGGGCTGCGGGAGCGGCCGCCGGCGCCGCAGGGTTCCGGAAGCCCACACTGGTCAGTTCCCAGGGACCGGGCGGTCCCCCGGGCGGGGGGCGGCCGGTCCTGCACCTTGACAAGTGCACAGAGGGAAGGGACTGCGACACAGGCGGAACCGCAAGACGCCTGAGGCGAACGGTCAAGCGGATAAGGGCGCACGGTGGATGCCTGGGCGCCAGGTGCCGAGGAAGGACGCGGCCAGCGGCGAAACGCCCCGGGGAGCCGCAAGCAGGCAGGGATCCGGGGATGTCCGAATGGGGGAACCCGGCCGGGGGGAACCCCGGTCACCGGCCGGTGAATGCATAGCCGGCCGGGGGGCACCCGCCGAACTGAAACATCTCAGTAGGCGGAGGAGGAGAAATCAAGCGAGATTCCCTCAGTAGCGGCGAGCGAACGGGGAAGAGCCCAAACCGTGCCTGTGGGAAAGCCTGCCGGCGTTGCAGGCACGGGGTAGCGGGACCGTCAGGGTGGGCGGCAGACCACCGGCGGAGTGAGAAACCGCCGCTCTAGCCGAAGCGGCCTGGAACGGCCTGCCGCAGACGGTAAGAGCCCGGTAGGCGAAAGGGCGGCGGCTCCGGACGGGATCCCAAGTAGCACGGGGCACGTGGAATCCCGTGTGAATCCGGGGGGACCACCCTCCAAGGCTAAAGACGCCTGGCGACCGATAGCGGACGAGTACCGTGAGGGAAAGGTGAAAAGCACCGCGGGAGCGGAGTGAAAGAGAACCTGAAACCGTGTGCCTACAAGCAGTCCGAGCCCCGATGGGGTGAGGGCGTGCCTCTTGAAGAATGAACCGGCGAGTTGCGATCACGGGCGAGGCGAAGCACCTCAGGTGCGGAGCCGGAGGGAAACCGAGTCTGAAAGGGCGCAAGTCCGTGGGCGCAGACCCGAAACCGGGTGATCTACCCATGGCCAGGGTGAAGCGGGGGTAAGACCCCGTGGAGGCCCGAACCAGGTTGGCGTTGAAAAGCCATCGGATGAGCTGTGGGTAGGGGTGAAATGCCAATCGAACCCGGAGATAGCTGGTTCTCCCCGAAATCGCTTTTGGGCGAGCCTCGGGAGGTAGCCGGCGGAGGTAGAGCGACGGATTGGGGGAGGGGCCGTACAGGTTACCGAACCCACTCCAACTCCGAATGCCGCCGGCCGGACCCCGGGAGTCAGACTCCGGGTGCGAAGATCCGGGGTCAAGAGGGGAACAACCCAGACCGCCAGCCAAGGTCCCGAAGTCCGTGCTGAGTGGGGAAGGATGTGGCGCTGCGAAGACAACCAGGATGTTGGCTTAGAAGCAGCCATCATTCGAAGAGTGCGTAATAGCTCACTGGTCGAGTGGCGCTGCGCCGAAAATTCACGGGGCTAAGCACGGCACCGAAGCTGCGGATCGGAGCGAGGCTCCGATGGTAGGGGAGCGTTCCGTACCCGGCGAAGGTTCGCCGGAAGGCGGGCTGGAGGGGACGGAAGTGAGAATGCCGGTATGAGTAGCGAAAACGGCGGTGAGAATCCGCCGCACCGAAAGCCTCAGGGTTCCTGAGGAAGGCTCGTCCGCTCAGGGTAAGTCGGGGCCTAAGCCGAGGCCGAAGGGCGTAGGCGATGGGGAACCGGTGGAGATTCCGGTACCACCACCGGCCGATTGAGCGAGGCGGGGACGCAGGGGGGCAGGCATGGCCGGCCGCTGGTCGAGCCGGTGCAAGCCGGTAGCGTGCCCGGGGAGGGAAGTCCCCCCGGGTAGACGTGAGAGGCGACGCCGAGGGAATGGAGTACCGAAGCAGCCGGGCCCGCACTGCCAAGAAAAGCCGCTAGCGAGGCACGGGGTGCCCGTACCGCAAACCGACACAGGTAGGCGGGGAGAGAATCCTCAGGTGCGCGGGAGAACCCTCGCTAAGGAACTCGGCAAACTGCCCCCGTAACTTCGGGAGAAGGGGGGCCCTCGGGGGTGAGGGGTCCGAGCGGCCCGGAGCCCCTGGGGGTCGCAGGGAAACGGCCCAAGCGACTGTTTACCAAAAACACAGGTCTCTGCGAAGCCGGAAGGCGAAGTATAGGGGCTGACGCCTGCCCGGTGCTGGAAGGTTAAGGGGAAGGGTGAGCCGGAAGGCGAAGCTCTGAACCGAAGCCCCAGTAAACGGCGGCCGTAACTATAACGGTCCTAAGGTAGCGAAATTCCTTGTCGGGTAAGTTCCGACCCGCACGAATGGCGTAACGACTTGGGCGCTGTCTCGGCGAGGGACCCGGTGAAATTGAGCGACCTGTGTAGACGCAGGTTACCCGTGGTTGGACAGAAAGACCCCGTGGAGCTTCACTGCAGCCTGGTGTTGGGCGCTGGTGGTGCGTGTACAGGATAGGTGGGAGCCGGAGAAGCAGGGGCGCCAGCCCCTGTGGAGGCGCCGTTGGGATACCACCCTCGGACCCCCGGCGCTCTAACCCTGGCCCGTGAGCCGGGTGGGGGACCGTGCCAGGCGGGCAGTTTGACTGGGGCGGTCGCCTCCTAAAGGGTAACGGAGGCGCCCAAAGGTCCGCTCAGGATGGTTGGAAATCATCCGGGGAGTGCAAAGGCAGAAGCGGGCTTGACTGCGAGACGGACAGGTCGAGCAGGTGGGAAACCAGGGCTTAGTGATCCGGCGGTACCGAGTGGAAGGGCCGTCGCTCAACGGATAAAAGCTACCCCGGGGATAACAGGCTGATCTCCCCCAAGAGTCCACATCGACGGGGAGGTTTGGCACCTCGATGTCGGCTCATCGCATCCTCGGGCTGAAGTCGGTCCGAAGGGTTGGGCTGTTCGCCCATTAAAGCGGTACGTGAGCTGGGTTCAGAACGTCGTGAGACAGTTCGGTCCCTATCCACCACGGGCGGTGGAGACTTGACGGGAGCTGCCCCCAGTACGAGAGGACCGGGGTGGACGCACCGCTGGTGTACCAGTTGTCCCGCCAGGGGCAAACGCTGGGTAGCCATGTGCGGAACGGATCAGCGCTGAAAGCATCTAAGTGCGAAGCCGGCCCGGAGATGAGGTCTCCCATCCCGCAAGGGAGTAAGACCCCTGGGAGATGACCAGGTCGATCGGCCGGGCGTGTACGCGCCGCAAGGCGTTGAGCGGACCGGTACGAATCGGTCGAGGGCTTGACCTGGCCAAAGGCGGCGTGCGGTTCCACCTGGGTCGCAGACCCAACGCCTCTGTGCACGATTTCGGGTGCCCATACCGGCGGGGCCACACCCGGCTCCATTCCGAACCCGGTCGTTAAGCCCGCCAGGGCCGAGGGTACTGGGGGCCCTAGCCCCCGGGAGAGTAGGTCGGCGCCCGAACTGCCTTGACGGCCAGGTCCACGGGACCTGGCCGATCCTGCGCCCGTAGCTCAATTGGACAGAGCATCTGACTACGGATCAGAAGGCTGGGGGTTCGAGTCCTCCCGGGCGCGCCAGCAGGCCGGCGGCAGCGGGAAGGGGCGCTCCAGCCCGGGGGGCGGCAGGGCACGAATGCCACGTAGGGCACGATCGCCCTGTTGCCCAGGGGGCGTCCGGTATGCTAAAATGTGCGATGCTCGGCACGGGGGACCGGCTCTGCCGGGTTCTGTAGTCGGGCGGGTTTAGCTCAGTTGGTAGAGCGCCACCTTGCCAAGGTGGAGGTCGCGAGTTCGAGTCTCGTAACCCGCTCCAACCAAGGGGGCATCCCCCGTCGTGGTGGCCGTAGCTCAGCTGGTCAGAGCGCCAGGTTGTGGCCCTGGAGGTCGTGGGTTCGAGTCCCATCGGTCACCCCACACGAAACCTTCTCCAACGCGAGCGCAGCGAGGGCGCCCGTAGCTCAATTGGATAGAGCATCTGACTACGGATCAGAAGGCTGGGGGTTCGAGTCCTCCCGGGCGCACCAGACCGGAGACCGCAGCGACCCGAACGACTGTCGTTCGGGTCGCTGTCGTTCTCCTTCCAGGTCCCCGCGAGCGCTCGCCGCTCTCGGTGACGGGCACGGTCAACGCCGGACGGCTGCAGGGTCTCCGGGTGCGGGGAGTCCGGGCCCGGGCCCTGGCCGCCCAGGAAGCGGGCCGCACGCTCGAGGAGGTGGACGGTGGCGCTGAGCCCGATGCGGGCGAGGGGCCGGCCAGTTCCTCCCGCCGCTCCAGGTTCAGGGACAGGTGGACCCCCCGTTTTTCCTCGAGCAGGGCGTGGAGTTCGTCGACGAGGACGGCGCGTACCGTCCGCAGGCCTGCCCGGGCTCGAGTGGACGTCAGGAGGGGTACAGGGACTCCGGCGCGGTGATGAGGGTGTGCGGCGGCCTGCGCGAGAGGCGCCGGCACGGCTCCGGCGGCGTCTCGCCGGTCCGGACCGCCACCCCGACTTCACGCAGCGGCACGGCTTCGCGGGCGGCGAGCGCCGAGATCTCCCGGAGCGGCTCGTGCAGGTTGCGCTCGACATGGTGGCTGAGCGCCCGCAGGGGCCAGGCGTGGACGACCCGGACGCCCTCGGGCAGGTCGGGTTCCTGCCAGAGAAGGTCGAGGTACTTGGAGAAGGCGGTCAGGGTCTTGGCCGAACCGGCCGGCGCCGGGATCAGGCAACGCTGCCGCCGGGCGATGGCGGGCCAACCCAGTCGCTGCGGCGGGCTCGGGGTGCCCTGGCGTTCCCGGAACCACCGCACAGCCAGGGGATGAAAGCCGGCCATCACCTCGCCGGCCTCTGCCGGTGCAGGCCGGCCGGGTGTCTTCGAGCGTGCCAGGCGTTCCCCTTCCCCGTCGGGGTCCTTCCGTCGCCGTCTGAGCCCGGGGCGCCGAGCGTATGAACGCCCCAGGAGGTGACGTTCGTGCCCTGGGTGACCGTATACGCGCTGGCGCTCCCGGTGCTCGTGACCGGCCTGGCCTGGGCCCTGCGGCGGCAGATGTCGCACATGACGGCGATGGTGCTGGCCATGAGCCTCGGCACGGCGGCCGGCCTGTGGGCGGGTTCGGCCGCGGTGGTCCTGGGACTGGGCGATCTGTGGGACGCCGCGCTCCTGGGTGCCGGCGTCGGAGCGGGGTTCGGGATCGGCGCCGGGCTGTCCGGAGGGCTCTCTCCGACGCTGGACGGCGGGCTCGGGGGGGTCATGGGCGGGATGATGGGTGCCATGCTCGCCGCCATGGCCCCGGGGCGCGCCACCGCGGCCCTGCGCGCGTCCACGGCGCTGCTCAGTGCCGTGGCCGTCCTGGTGGTCCTGCTGCTCGTGCGCGAGGCCGGCGCTCACGAGGTGCGTTCCGCCGTCCGGTCCCGCTGGCTTCTCCTGGCGCTCGTGGTGGTGGCGGGGCTCATCCTGGGAGCCGCGATGGGGGTGATCTGAGCGCGAACCTCGGACAGGCCCCTGGCCCGGGCGCGGTGGCATCACAGTGGGTCCCGGGACGCGGCGAGGGGGCGCCTGGAGAGGCGCCCCCTGGCGGGTCGGGCGTCAGTCACGATGGCCCAGGTGCCACTTCACCACGTCGATGGCGTCCCCATCGATCATGTAGTCGGCATCCGGCGTGTGAAGACGGATGATGCGCTGCTGCGTGTCGAACTGGGTGTCACCGAGGTGGAGTTCGAACGTCTGACCCGAGGACGTGGTGACCATGACCTCTCCCCACTGCTGGAGTTGACGCTGGACCAGTTCCATCTTCATGCTCGCTCGCCTCCCGGTTGCGGTTTCCAGTACTCTTCGTCGTTACTTCGTTTCCACGCGGCAAAATGCCTGCCGGTTAGGTTTTCACCGCCGGCCGGGGCTATGCCGCGGCCTGCCGCCCACCGCGGCCACGGCGTGCCGGGCAGAAAGGAGTTTCGTCCCCGCACTGCCAATTCAAAACCGAAGAAAAGCGTCCCGGGCGAGCACCGCGTCCGGTGGGTATGGGAGGAGGGAGAGGCGGTGGACACTGCCTTTCCGGATCTGATCTCCGTACGGCGGCGTGGCAGGAGGGGGCTCCTCGCGACGGTGGTCCGGGGCTTCGGCTCGACTTACCGCCGGCCGGGAGCGTCAGCCGTCGTCGTGGAGGGAGGGGAGGTGCTGGGCGCCATCAGCGGGGGTTGCATGGAGAGCGACGTGCTGGTGGCGGCGAGCGACGTCTTCCTGGGGGCGGCACCCGCTCGCCTGCTCGAGTACGACACGGCGGGCGAGGAAGACCTCATCTGGGGGACCGGGAGCGGCTGCGGGGGCCGCGTGCAGGTGCTGGTCGCCCCGGTGGCCGACGAGGTGCTGGAGTTCGTGGCCGCGCGCCTGGAGGCGGGCCGGACCGCCGTCGTGGCGACCGGCCTCGGTTCCCGGCCCGGCCGGCGAATGGCCCTCGGGCTGCCGGAGGGTGCGAGGGACGCGTCCATGGGGGAGGAGGACCTCGAACGGGCCGGAACCCTGGGGGACCCGGACCTGGACGCAGCGGCCGCGCGGGCGGCGGTCCGTCTCCTCGCCGCCGGGGAGGCGGGGCCGCTCTGGGTGGAGGCGGGCGGCGAGGCGGTGTTCCTCCAGCGGGTCGAGCCGCGGCCGCAGCTCCTCATCTGCGGCGCCGGCGACGACGCCCGGCCGGTGGCGCGCCTCGCCCGTCAGGTCGGCTTCCGCGTCGTGGTGGCCGACCACCGGCCGGCCTGGGCGACGCCGGATCGCTTCCCGACGGCCGACGCCGTGGTGGTGGCGGAGCCGGAGGAGTTGGCCGGGAAGGTCGCCATCCCGGACGGCAGCTACGCCGTGCTCATGACCCACCACTACTTCAAGGACCTCGAGCTCCTGCGCCGGCTCCTGCCCCTGCCACTGCGGTACATCGGGCTCCTCGGGGCGCGGGAGCGTTCCCGGCGGCTCATCCGGCAGATCGGGGAGGAGGCCCCCGCGCTCCTGGAGCACGCGCGGGCGCGGCTCCGGGCCCCGGTCGGCCTCGACCTGGGAGCGGACGGTCCCGAGGAGATCGCCGTCAGCATCCTCGGTGAGATCCTGGCCGTGCGGTCAGGGCGCCCGGCGGTCCCGCTGACGCAGAGCCGCGGCTCCGTCCTCGAGGCGCTGGCGGGCGACTAGGCGCCGGCCCGCCCGACCGGTTCACGGGGCAGGTAGGCGTAGGGGCCCGGGTCGACGCGCGCCTGCCCGGACGTCCACTCGGTCACCTCGCCGGCCACGGTCCGGGCCCGGCCGGCCGGCAGCCAGGCCGGCAGGACCACGCTTGCGCCGTACTGCGGCTCGCCCGTGTGGACGGCGTGCGCGTGCAGGAGGTACTGGACCTTCCCGAGCAGGGCGTAGGGCACCTCGACGTCGAGGCGCTGGCAGAGCTGCATCTCCACCACGCCGGCGGCGCGGATGGCCGCCACGGCTGCATCGGTGTACGCGCGCACGAGCCCGGCGGCACCCAGGAGGGTGCCGCCGAAGTAGCGCGTGACCACGAGCGCCACCCCCCGCAGGTCCTCTTTCTGGAGGACGCCGAGCGCGGGGCGGCCGGCCGTCCCCGCCGGTTCTCCGCCGTCCGAACAGCTCTCGACCAGAAAGCCCAGCCCGACGCGATACGCGGGAACGTTGTGGGTGGCCCGTGCGTGCAGCGCCGTGCGCTCGGCGATCCGGGCCTCCGCCTCCTCCCGGGTGGTCACCGGCCACACGGCACCGATGAACCGGGAGCGCTTGATCACGAGTTCGGCCTCCGCCGGGCGGGCCACCGTGCGGTACGCCGGGGGCGCGTCCGGGCCGGGCGCCGGCACCGCGCCCGGAGGGAGATCGGCGCTCAACCGGCCTCCCTGCCCGATCCGCCCCCGGCCCGGGGCGGCCCGCCGCCGGGGCCGGGCAGTATCCGGAGGAGGTTCGCCATCTCGATGGCGGCCAGCGCCGCCTCGGCACCCTTGTTGCCGGCCTTGGTGCCCGCGCGCTCGATCGCCTGGTCGACGGTGTCCGTGGTGAGCACGCCGAAGGTGACCGGCACGCCGCTCTCCAGGGCGGCGCGCCCGACCCCGCGCGTGACCTCGCCGGCCACGTAGTCGAAGTGCGGCGTCGCCCCCCGGATCACCGCCCCGAGGGCGACCACCGCGTCGTAGCGGCCCGAGCCGGCCAGGCGGAGGACCGCCAGGGGCAGCTCGAAGGCGCCGGGCACCCAGGCGACGTCGATGTCCTCTTCCCGCACCCCGTGCCGGATCAGGGCATCCCGGGCGCCGGCGAGGAGCGAGGACGTGATGAAGTCGTTGAAGCGGGAGACGGCCAGGGCGATCCGCAGACCTGTGCCCACGAGAGAACCCTGATACACGCGATCCAACTCGGCCACCTCTTCCGGAGTCTTCCTCGGCATCCGGGAAGCCCGCCGCGCGGGCTAGTCGCCCGAATGAGCGGGGCGGCGGGCCGGCGCCCACGCCAGCGCCCCGTCGCCGGCCAGGCGCCGGTGCAGCGCGAGCCCGAGCACGCCCGTGAGGGCACCCTTGAACAGGTTGAACGGGGCGATCGCACCGAGAGCCACCGCCCACGTGCCCTGGTGGATCCCCCATAGCGGCAGGAAGACCAGGGCGTTGGCTGGCACCATGACCGCCGCCATCGCGGCCGTGGCCGCGCCCATGACTGCGCCGCCGGCGACCCAGTAGCGCAGCGGGGTGGGCCCGCTACCCTCGCCCCCGGCGCCCCGGGCGCCGATCCCTGCCAGGCGGGCCGCCCAGCCGGCCACCACCACGAAGGTGCCGCCCGCCAGGAGGTTCGCCGCGATCCCCACCCAGCCGGCGTCGGAGCGGCCGGAGGCCAGGAAGAGCAGGTCCTTGAGCGCCTCCACGGCGAGGCCCGGCCACGGCCCTCCGCCCAGCGCGGCGAGGAGGGCCGGCACCTCGCTGGCATCGTACTTCAGGTAGCCGGGGAAGAGGAACGGGATCGGGAACTCGGCGAGCATGAGCGCCACGGCGAGGGCCGTCAGGACGCTCAGGCGGGCAAGCGTGCGCAGGGGCATGGCCGGTGGCTCGACTCCTTTCGCTGAGAGCGCCGTATCAGTCGTGGCCCAGGTCCTGGGTGATGAGGTGGCCGAGCTTCTCCCGCTTCGTGCGCAGGTAGCGGCGGTTGACCTCGTTGGAGGGCATCTCCAGGGGGACCCGCTCGACGATCTCCAGCCCGTAGCCCGCCAGGCTGTACTGCTTGCGGGGGTTGTTGGTCAGGAGGCGGATCCGGCGCACCCCGAGGTGCCGCAGGATCTGGGCGCCCACCCCGTAGTCCCTCGCGTCGGGGGCGAAGCCGAGCCGCAGGTTCGCCTCCACGGTGTCCAGGCCCTCGTCTTGCAGGCGGTAGGCCCGGAGCTTGTTCGCCAGGCCGATGCCCCGGCCTTCCTGGCGCATGTAGAGGAGTACCCCGCGCCCTTCCCGCGCGATGGCCGCCAGGGCGGCCTCGAGCTGGTCGCCGCAGTCGCAGCGCAGGGAGTGGAAGACGTCGCCGGTCAGGCACTCGGAGTGGACCCGCACCAGGACCGGCTCGGGCGTGGTCACGTCACCCAGCACCAGGGCCACGTGGGTCAGGCCCGTGTGCCGCTCCTCGAAGGCGTGGGCGGTGAAGTCGGCGTCCCGGGTGGGCAGGCGGACCGGCGGCAGGGGGTCGATCAGGGTTTCGTGCTCGAGGCGGTACCGGACCAGGTCGGCGATGCGGAGGATCTTGAGGCCGTGGCGCTCGGCGAAGGGAATCAGGTCGGGCAGCCGGGCCATGGTGCCGTCTTCGTTGAGGATCTCGCAGATCACCCCGGCGGGGGTGAGACCGGCCAGCCGGGCGAGGTCGACGGCCGCCTCGGTGTGGCCGGGGCGCCGCAGCACGCCCCCGGGCTTGGCGCGCAGAGGGAAGACGTGGCCGGGGCGGACGAGGTCCCCGGGGCGGGTCTTCGGGTCGATGAGGGTCCGGATCGTGTGGCAGCGCTCGTGGGCCGAGATCCCCGTGGTGACGCCCTCCCGCGCGTCGACGGAAACGGTGAAGGCCGTCCCCATGTGGTCGCTGCCCTTCGGCACCATGATCGGCAGGTCGAGCTCGTCCAGCCGCTCTCCGGTCATGGGTACGCAGATGAGGCCGCGCCCGTGGGTGGCCATGAAGTTCACGGCTTCCGGCGTGACGTGCTCGGCGGCCATGACAAGGTCGCCCTCGTTCTCCCGGTCCTCGTCGTCGACGACGATGACCATCCGCCCGGCCCGGATCTCGGCGACGGCTTCCTCGACGGTGGCGAACATGCCTGTGTGCCTCCCTGTGCGGTGGGCCCGGTCAGTCCGCAGGTCCGGCGGCGCCCCGTGGGGTGGATCGGCCCTCCGCGGCGCCCAGGTGGAGCGAGACGAAACGCTCCACGTACTTGGCGATCACGTCGACCTCGAGGTTCACCGGATCGCCCGGACGGCGGCGGCCCAGGGTCGTGACCGCTGCCGTGTGGGGGATGAGGCTCACGGTGAAGTGGTCCGAAGCCACGTCCACCACGGTGAGGCTCACCCCGTCGACGGCCACCGACCCCTTCGGCACGAGGTAGCGCAGGACGCCGGCGGGGGCCCGGATGCTCAGGATGCGGGCGTTCTCCTCCTCCCGGACCGCCGTCACGGTGCCGACCCCGTCCACGTGGCCCTGCACGAGGTGCCCGCCAAGGCGGCCCGACGGCGAGAGGGGGCGCTCGAGGTTGACCGGCTCCCCCGGCCGCAGGCGGGCCAGGGCGGTCCGGTCGAACGTCTCCGGCATCACGTCCGCCCAGAACTCGCCCCCGTTCGCCTTCGTCACGGTGAGGCAGACCCCGTTGACCGCCACCGACTCGCCCACCGCGAGCCCTGCCGCCAGGCTGCCGGCCGAGATCGCCAGCCGCAGCGTGCGGCCTGAGCGCTCCACGGCCCTCACGGTGCCCGTGCCCTCGACGATGCCGGTGAACAGTTCTGTCGCCCCCTTGCGGTGGGGTACACGATGTCCCCTTCCACGACCAGGTCCCGTCCCAGCCGCCGCGTGTACGGCCGGGCCAGCCGGGGCACCTCCGCGAGGTGCGCCGCCCCCTCGCCGCCCACGGCTGCAGCGCCGCCCCCGCCCAGGAAGAGGGGGGAGAGGTAGAGGCGCGCCCCGTCCGCCAGGTGCCGGTCGAGCAGGGCGCCGAGCAGCTGGCCTCCCCCCTCTGCCAGCACGCTGACGACCTCGCGGCGGCCCAGCTCGGCCAGGAGCGCCTCCAGGTCGACCCGGCCGTCCGGGCCGGGCGGCAGCACGAGCATCTCGGCGCCGGCGGCCTCGAGCTCCCGGATGCGGTCCGCCGGCGCGGCAGGCGTCACGGCGACGATGGCCGGGAACAACCGGGCCCAGGACGGCGTCCGGGCGTGGCTGTCGACCACGATGCGGAGCGGCTGGCGGGGCTGCCAGGGGTCATCTTCCGGTGCGGCGTCCGCCGGCGCGTTCCGGAGCCGGCGAGGAAGCCCCCAGCCGAACGCCAGGGGCCCGGGGCGCACCGCGCGCGCCGTGAGGCGGGGGTCGTCGGCCAGAAGGGTGCCAAGCCCGATCAGGATGGCGTCCGACTGGTCCCGCACCTGGTGCACCTCCTGCCGGGCCGCCTCGCTCGAGATCCACCGCGACTCGCCGGTTCGGGTGGCGATGCGCCCGTCGAGGGAAGTGGCCACCTTCACCAGGACGTACGGGCGGCCGGTTCGCTTGTAGTGCAGCCAGGGGCGGTTGAGCCGCTCGGCGTGCTCCGCCAGGAGCCCCACGTCGACCCGGACCCCTGCCTGGCGCAGGCGCGCGAAGCCCCGGCCCCGCACCCGGGGGTCGGGATCCTCCATCGCTGCCACGACCCGGGCCACGCCGGCGGCCACCAGCGCGTCCGCACAGGGCGGGGTGAGCCCGTGGTGGGCGCACGGCTCCAGGGTGACGTAGGCCGTCGCGCCCCGGGCACGCGGGCCCGCCTCGCGCAGGGCGAGCGCCTCGGCGTGCGGCTCGCCCCGCCGGCGGTGGTACCCCCGCCCCACCACCTCGCCGCCCTGCACGAGCACGCACCCCACCTGGGGGTTGGGGTGGGTGCGGTAGCCCGCCCGGGCTGCGAGGGCGAGGGCCTCGTACATGTACCGGCGGTCTTCGGGGGTGAACGGGTTGCGTGCCGGGGTTCCGGCCCGGAAGGCAGGCGACGTGGCCAACAGAACAACCCCCCGGGAGCTTACCCTGGGGGGTATATCGGTGGGACCGTGCTCGCGACCGGAACGCGGTGGCCAGATCCACCACTGGCCCCACGTACCCGGCAAGGCGCGCCCCCGCGCCCCACCGGCCGGCCGCAAACCTTCTCCCATCCGGACTATACCGTCGGCCCCGGATTCCCGCAGCGCCGCCGTCCGGGGATTCCCCCGGCGCACCGCTGCGGACCGGCGTCAGCCCCGCCCCCCGGGGGCCCGTGGCCCCAGGCCCCGCACGGGTCCGGGCGGGGGTCGTGGCGCTCGTCCTGCCGTGCCGGCAGGCTTCACCACCGATCGGGAATTGGCGGCGGGACATCGCCCGCTCGCCTCACCCTGCCCCGAAGGTTCGCTCCGCTCTCTATCCAGATGTCGCGGCCATTATAGCACCGGCACCCCGGCGCGGCAACGGCCGTGTGGGGGGTTGTCATCCCCGCCGGGCGGGGCGCATAGCGTGTTGTGGTCAGCGGCGGTGGGTGGCGCGATGAAGCAGAGGGAGTCGGCGGTCCGGGGGGCCGCGGTCTTGGCCGCATCGGGCCTCTTGATCCGCCTTTCCGGGCTCGTCTACCAGGTACCTCTCGCGAACTGGCTGGGTGCGGAGGGCATCGGCCTCTACCGGATGGCGCTGCCGGCCTTCTGGGCCTTCTACCGGTTGGCCCTGGGCGGGGTGCCCACCGCCGTCTCCACGTTGGTGGCGGAATACGACGGTCGCGGGCGTTCGCACGTCTCCGAGCAGGTCTTCCAGCTCGGCATGGTGTGGATCGCGGTGAGCTCGGCCGTCGCCTCCGCCGCCCTGGCCCTGGGGGCGGGGCTCGTCGCCCGCCTGGTGGGCGACCCGCGCACCGAACTCGTGCTCGTCGCGCTGTCACCGGCGATCTACTTCTTCTCGATCCAGCAGGGTTACGGCGCTTACCTGCAGGGACGCCAGCGGATCACCCCGTGGGGCGTGGCCGGCCTCATCGAGCAGGGAGGGCGCATCGCCGGCGCACTCGTGGGGGTCATCGCGCTGCGTCCCCGGGGGCTGGCGTGGGGAGCCGCCGGAGCGGCCCTCGGGAACCTGGCCGGTGGCGTCCTGAGCCTCCTGTACCTGGCCTTGACCTACCGGCGGGTCCGGCGCCGCCCCCGTGCCCGGTGGGACCCGGGTGAACCTCTCCACAAGCTCGTCGGGCAGATGGCGCGGCTGGCATGGCCCCTCATGCTGAGCGCGGCCGTGCTGCCGCTCCTGAACCTCCTGGACGTGGCCGTCATCCAGCGGGGCCTGCAGCGGGGGGGCCTCAGCCCCGCCGAGGCGACCGCACTGTACGGGCAGTACTCCGGCATGGCCTATGTCCTCGCCACCATGCCCTCCGTGTTCGCGCTGGCGTTCGGCCACGCCCTTCTGCCAGTCGTGGCGGCCGCCCGGGCGCGGGGCGACTGGGAGCGGGTGCGCAGCCGGTGCCTCGTCGCGCTCCGGGCGATGGCCCTCCTGGGGCTGCCCTCGGCCCTCGGCATGGCCGTCCTGGCAGTTCCGCTCATGACGGCCACCTTCGGCATGCCGGAGGCGGCGCGCCTTCTGGTGTGGTCGGCCCCGATCGCCCTGCTCAACCCGCTGATGGTGGTGGCGGCCGCGGCGCTGCAGGGACTCGGACTGACGGGACCGCCGGTCCGCAACCTGACGGCGGCCCTGGTCCTCAAGGTGGTCCTGGACGCCGCGGTGAGCGGGATCCCCGGCTCCGGCATCTACGCCGTGGTGGCCGGATCCGCCCTTTCCTACGCGCTCACGGCCTGGCTCAACGTGCGCACGCTCGAGCGCCACCTCGACTGGTCCGTACCCTGGAGCCGGGTCCTGCTGCGCCCGCTCCTGGCGTCGCTGGTCATGGCGGCCGGGGTGGGCATCCTCCTCGCCGGAGGGTGGGTGCCGCGGGGGCCCTGGGGCCAGATCGGCATGGCGCTCGTCGTGGCCCCGCCCCTCTATGCCCTGGGTCTGGCCTTCACGGGTGCGCTCGGGCGGGAGGACCTGTACGAGATCGCCGGCCCGGCCCTGCGGCGTCTCGAGCGCTTCGAGTGGCTAGAGCGGATCCTTCACTGACGGGAAGGAACCCCGGGAGCTCACGCCCCCGGGGCTTCGACCTGCTGGGCCCCTTCCAGGTACGCGGCCCGGTCCCGCCGCTTGAGGTCCCGGTAGAGCTTCTCCAGAAGCCGGTAGAGCACGCCACGCTCCTCGGCCGTCCAGACGCGCGACAGGTCGGCCATCTCCTTGGCAAGCTCCTGCTTGATCTCCCACACGCGAGTTCCCTTGTCCGTCAGCCGGATGTTGACCACACGACGGTCTTCCGTGCTCCGCTCGCGCACCAGCCAACCGTCCCGCTCCAGCCGGTCCGCCACCCCGGTCAGGTTGCCCCGCGAGCAGTTGAGCTCGTCCGCCAGACCGCCCAGCGTGGTGGCGTCCCCGTACATGGCGGCCAGAAGCAACATGTACTGGGGCATGGTCAGGCCGTAGCGCTGGCTCAGGAAACGGTGGCAGCGCTTCTCCACCATCGCCGAGATGGTCTGCAGGAGCGGCAGGACGTTCTCTGGGTTGAACTTCTCGTTCGCCGCTCCCAGATCCGGCTGCTTCATGACACGCACCTCCCCGGCTCTTGGCCGACGACAACACGATTACAGGAAACCCAAAAACAGTCAAACCAAGCAGAAAGTCGCTAGCAGGCAAGGAGGTCGGTTCTGCCTTCTCGGGGCAGTCCAGCGACTCCAACCGTCATGTTTCCCTGAACGGTTGCCCAGTATGCAATTCAGCCCGTTGCAATTGAGAGCGGACCCGGGTTGCAGCGGGTCCCGGCGTGCCCGCCAGCGAGGCGCGGGCCGGCCTGTCAGATCGCCTACTTTCTGGTACAGGGTATTTCATGGTGTGGATCGGCAACACCGGTGCGACTGCGCGCAGCGGCAGGGCGTCTGGAAACGCTTCCGTTGAGCGCCCGGGTAACTGCCGTATAATGGGCTTGGGCTGTCCACGTTTCCAAGAGGTGATGCCGGGTGCTCTTCGCGAGTCACCGAGATCGCCAGTTCTTCTCGCTCCTGAGGGACGCCGCGCAGAACCTGGCGGAGAGCGCCCAGGTGTTCTGGGACCTTTCGCAGGCAACGGGACGGGCGGATGAGTACGCTGCCCGCCTGAAGGACCTGGAGAAGCGGGGTGACCGTTACACTCACGACCTGATCACCTTGCTGAACAAGCTCTTCGTGACCCCTCTGGACCGGGAGGACATCCTGCGGCTCGCCGTGGTGCTCGACGACGTGGTCGACGGGCTGGAGGCCGCCGCGTCGCGGATCTTCATCTACCGCGTCGACGAGGACAACCGGTACATCCGGGAGTTCGCCTCCCTGATCATGGGTCAGGCGGAGGAGGTCGTCCAGGCGGTCGAGCGCCTGCAGACCAAGGACCTCCTCCGGATCCGGGAGAACGCCGTGCAGATCAACGTGCTCGAGAACCAGGGCGACGACCTCCTCCGGGAAGCCCTGGCGAACCTGCTCAACCACGAGCAGGACCCGGTCCGGATCATCAAGCTGAAGGAGATCTTCGAGACCCTGGAGACGGTCACCGACCGGGCCGAGGACGTGGCCAACGCCCTGGAGAGCGTGGTCATGAAGCATGCCTGAACTGACGGGGACCGCCGTGCTCATCCTTGTGGCCGGATTCGTGTTTGCGTTCACAAACGGGTGGGCCGACGCGGTGAGGTCGATCTCCACGGCGGTGTCGACCCGGGTGTGGAGCCCCCTGCAAGCCGTGCTGCTGGCGGGCGTGGCCAACGCGCTCGGTGCCCTCTTCGGTTCCGAGGTGGCCCGGGTGGTCGGCCTGTCCATCCTGCCGCCGGGTCCGGATGCGCCGCCGGTGGCGCTGGCGGCGCTCTTCGCCGGGCTCCTCTGGGTAGCGGTGGCCACCGCGTCCGGGTTTCCCGTCAGCAGTTCCCACGCGCTGCTCGGCGGCCTCGTCGGCGCGGGGCTGGCGCGGTCCGGCTGGGGCGTGCTCGCCACCAAGGGGTTCAAGCTCGTGCTGGCCGCCGCCGTGCTGGGGCCCCTCGGGGCCGGTCTGGGCGGGTGGGCGCTCCTGGCGCTCCTGCGTGCTCTCCTGGGCGGGCAGCCCGTCGGCCTGGTCCACCGCTGGCTGCGCCACCTGCAGGTGCTGAGCGCGGCCGCGCTGTGCGCCGGGCACGGGACCAGCGACGGGCAGAAG
Organism: Caldinitratiruptor microaerophilus; assembly: GCF_025999835.1. Classification (NCBI taxonomy): domain Bacteria; kingdom Bacillati; phylum Bacillota; class Clostridia; order Eubacteriales; family Symbiobacteriaceae; genus Caldinitratiruptor; species Caldinitratiruptor microaerophilus. Next base: position 18,059 of record NZ_AP025628.1, read on the forward strand.
GTGATGGGGGTGCTGGCCCTCGGCCTCGGCGCGGCCCCGGTGCTCGCTCGCTCCGAGGTGCCGGCGCACGTGCGGCTCACGGTCGCCATCGCCCTCGGGCTCGGTACGGCGGTGGGCGGCTGGGCGGTCGTGCGCTCGCTGGGGGTTCGGGTCCTCCACCTCGACCCTCCGAGCGGATTCGCGACGGAGACGAGCTCCGCAGCGCTCCTGCTGCTGGCCGCGGCGACCGGGGCGCCGGTGTCTGCCACCCACGCGGTGACGGGTGCGATCCTGGGGGTGGGAGCGGCGGGACGGACGGGGATCGTTCGCTGGGGGCTGGCCGGCCCGGTGCTGTGGGTCTGGGCGGTCACCCTGCCGGGTGCCGCGGCGGTGGGCTACGCCCTTGTCCGGCTGCAGGCGGTCCTGCCGTGACAGGGTCCGGTGACGTCGGAGGGCCTGGTGACGTCTGCACCGGCGTGGTGCTACAATCGTCCGAGTAACCCTCGCAGATCGAGGTGATGGGCCCGGTGACCCGGGTGGCGTTCCAGGGCGAGCGGGGAGCGTTCAGCGACGAGGCGGTGCGGCTGCACTTCGGTCCGGAGGCGGAGTCCGTCCCGTGCCGGACCTTCGCGGACGTGTTCCACTCCGTGGCCGCGGGACGGGTCGATTACGGCCTGGTGCCGGTGGAAAACTCCATCGCCGGCGGGATCAACGAGGTCTACGATCTCATGCGCCGCTACGACCTCTACATCCGGGGCGAGCGGGTCCTGCAGGTGCGCCACTGCCTGCTGGCGCTGCCGGGCCAGTCCCTGGCGGAGATCCGGCGCGTGTACTCCCACCCGGCCGCGCTCGACCAGTGCGAGGGCTGGCTCCGCGAGGCGGGGGTGGAGGCCGTGGCCCAGTACGACACGGCCGGCAGCGCGCGCCTGGTGGCGGAAGAGAAGCTGCAAGGCGTGGGCGCCATCGCGTCGCGGTGGGCGGCCGAGATCTACGGCCTGGCCGTGATCGCCGAGGACATCCAGGACGTGAAGGACAACTACACGCGCTTCGTGGTCCTGGGGCGCGACGCGCTGCCGCGGCAGGAAGGCCCGGCGAAGACCGCGCTCGTCATGTCCACGGCCCACTCGCCCGGGGCGCTCTACCAGTGCCTGGGGGCATTCGCCCGCCGGGGGATCAACCTGCTCAACCTCGAGTCGCGTCCCGCCAAGAACCGGCCCTGGGAGTACGTCTTCTACCTCGACCTGGACGGGCACCGGGACGATCCGGTGGTGGCCGAGGCGCTGGCCGAGATGGCCGCTTACACGAGCTTCCTGAAGGTGCTGGGTTCCTTCCCCAGAGACGTGACCTTCAGCGTCTCCGGTACGGGCGACGCCGGAGCGGCCGGCCTCTAGCCCGCCCGTACACCAGAGCCGGGACCGGCGCGGGCCGGGCGAACCAGATCCTGGCACTCCCAACAAATTCGAGGGCGGCGCCTGTACCCTATTGACAGCCTTCCAGGTGCTTGTTACTATACTGCACAAAATACGCCGGAAACGGCGATGACGGGGCCAGTAGGCACCGCACAGCGAGCTTCAGAGAGCCGGGGGCGGCCCGCAGGGCCGCAGGGTGCGACCCGGTGCCGCGGCGGCTGCTGAACCTCCCCCCCGAGCTGCCTCCCTGAACCGGCTGCGCGCCGCAGTAGGGGAGAACGGTGGAGGCCGTTATCCTCCGGGCGCTTCACTGTCTTCCTGGGTGAAGGCGCCCGCAAAGGCCGGGTACGCGTCCGGTGGGCCGAAGCCCGCCAGGGGAAGCTCCCGGCGAAGTAGGGTGGTACCGCGGGAAGAGACCCGCCCCTACCGCAAGAGGCTGACAGGAGCCTGGCGGTGGGGGCGGTTCTTTTTGCACCTGCAGGCGGCAAGGCCGCGAAGGGAGGTGGGGCGGAATGCGACATGTCCTGGCCGTCCTGGTGGAGAACAACCCGGGCGTCCTGGCCCGGGTGGCGGCCCTCATCCGGCGGCGGGGGTTCAACATCGAGAGCCTGGCCGTGGGCCCCACGGAGGACCGCCGCATCTCCCGCATGACGCTGGCGGTCGAGGGGGACGACGCCATCGTCGAACAGGTCGAGAAGCAGCTCAACAAGCTCGTCGAGGTCCTCAAGGTGTCGGACCTGGACGCCGAGAACTCGGTGACCCGCGAGCTCGCGCTCGTGAAGGTCCACGCCGAGCCCTCCCGCAGGGCCCAGATCCTCCAGCTGGCAGACATCTTCCGGGCCCGGGTGGTCGACGTGGGGCGCCGGCACATGACCATCGAGGTGACCGGCACCCAGGACAAGGTCGAGGCGCTCATCAACCTCGCCCGGGAGTACGGCATCCAGGAAGTCGTGCGCACCGGGGTGATCGCCCTGGAGCGCGGCGGCACCGCCGTCAAGTACGAGAAGGAGGACGTGCCGAATGACGCGGCTGTACTACGACTCGGACGCTGACCTCCGCTACCTGGAGGGGAAGACCTGTGCGGTGATCGGCTTCGGCAGCCAGGGCCACGCGCACGCCCTGAACCTGCGGGATTCGGGCGTCGACGTGGTCGTGGGGCTGCGGCCGGGCCGCCCCTCGTGGGAGCGGGCCGAGAAGGCCGGCCTCCGGGTGATGGACATCCCGGCGGCCGCCGAGGCGGCGGACGTGGTCATGATCCTGGTCAACGACGAGCGCCATGCCGAGGTCTGGAAGCAGATCGCCCCGCACATGAAGGCCGGCAAGGCGCTGGGCGTCGGCCACGGGTTCAGCGTCCACTTCGGTCAGATCCAGCCGCCCGGGGACATCGACGTGTTCATGGTCGCCCCCAAGGCCCCCGGCCACCTGGTCCGCCGGCTCTACACGGAGGGCAAGGGGACCCCGGCCCTGGTCGCGGTGGCGCAGGACGCCACCGGCAAGGCGCTGCAGATCGCCCTGGCCTGGGCGAAGGCGCTGGGCACCACCCGGGCGGGGGTCTTCGAGACCACCTTCAAGGACGAGACCGAATCCGACCTGTTCGGCGAGCAGACCGTCCTCTGCGGCGGCATCACCGGGCTCATCAAGGCCGGGTTCGAGGTGCTCGTCGAGGCCGGCTATCCGCCCGAACTGGCCTACTTCGAGTGCCTGCACGAGATGAAGCTGATCGTCGACCTCATGTACGAGGGCGGCATGGCGTCGATGCGGTACTCGGTCTCGGACACCGCCGAGTACGGCGACTACACCCGGGGCCCGCGGGTCATCGACGAGTCCGTCAAGGAGCGCATGCGGGAGATCCTGCGGGAGATCCAGAGCGGTCAGTTCGCCCGGGAGTGGATCCTGGAGAACCAGGTCGGCCGGCCCGTCTTCACCGCCCGCCGCCGCCAGGAGGCCGAGCACCCCATCGAGGTCGTGGGCAAGAAGCTCCGGGCCATGATGCCGTGGCTCCCCAAGCCGGTCGGAACGGCCGGTAACGAGTAGCGGGCCGGACCCGTCCGGACCCGGCGCACGGGTCTTCCTTCGGCCGCCGTGGCCCCACGTGTGTGGTGAGCGAAACGGGAGGGAGAGGAACGTGTCCAAGCGCATCTACATCTTCGACACCACGCTGCGCGACGGGGAGCAGTCCCCCGGGTTCAGCATGACGGCGGCCGAGAAGCTTCAGGTGGCGCGCCAGCTGGCCCGTGTCGGCGTCGACGTGATCGAGGCCGGGTTCCCGGCCTCCTCCCCCGGCGACTTCGCTTCCGTACAGGAGATCGCCCGGGAGGTGGAGGGGCCGGTGATCGCCGGCCTGGCCCGGTGCAACAAGAACGACATCCAGGCCGTGGCCGACGCCGTCCGGCCGGCGAAGAAGCCCCGCATTCATACGTTCATCGCGACCTCGCCCATCCACATGGAGAAGAAGCTGCGGATGAAGCCCGAAGAGGTCGTGCAGCGGGTGCGCGAGATGGTCGCCTTCGCGAAGTCGTTCGGCATGGAGGTGGAGTTCTCTGCCGAGGATGCGACCCGCAGCGACTGGCGTTTCCTGGCGCAGGTCTTCACCGTGGCGGCCCGGGCAGGGGCGACCATCCTGAACGTCCCTGACACGGTGGGTTACACCACCCCGAAGGAGATGTACGACCTCTTCCGCTACCTCATCGAGCACGTCGACGCGCCCGAGGGCGTCATCTTCTCCTGCCACAACCACAACGACCTCGGCCTGGCGGTGGCGAACACGCTGGCGGCCATCGAGGCCGGGGTGACCCAGGTCGAGGGCACCTTCAACGGCATCGGCGAGCGGGCCGGCAACGTGGCGCTGGAAGAGGTCGTGATGGCCCTCAAGACCCGGCACGACCGGTACCCGTACCACACCGGGATCAACACCACCGAGATCTACCGCACCTCGAAGCTCATCCAGAACCTCACCGGCATCTCCGTCCAGCCCAACAAGGCCATCGTCGGGGCCAACGCCTTCGCCCACGAGAGCGGCATCCACCAGGACGGCGTCCTGAAGGAGCGCACGACCTACGAGATCATGCGGCCGCAGGACGTCGGGGTCCCGGAGAGCGTGCTGGTGCTGGGCAAGCACTCCGGGCGCCACGCCTTCCGCGACCGGCTCGTCAAGCTGGGCTACGTCCTCAGCGACGAGGAGATCGACCGGGCCTTCGCCCGCTTCAAGGAGCTCGCCGACCGCAAGAAGTACATCACCGACGACGACCTGGAGGCGATCGTGAGCGACGAGCAGCAGCGCGAGCGTGCCGACGTCGTGCAGCTGGTGTCGTTCCAGGTCGTCTCCGGCACCCACACCCTTCCCACGGCCACGGTCCAGGTGATCCGGGGCGACCAGCCCTCGCGCCAGGAGGCCGCCTCCGGCGACGGCCCGGTGGACGCCCTGTACCGGGCCATCGACCGGGCGGCGGGGTTCCAGGGCACGCTCCTGGAGTACCGGCTGAAGGCGGTCACGAGCGGCCAGGACGCCCTCGGCGAGGTGAACGTCCGGGTTCAGTCGAACGGGCGCGTCGCCAGCGGCCGCGGGGTGAGCACGGACGTCCTCGAGGCCAGCGTCCGGGCCTACGTGGCGGCCATCAACAAGCTCCTCAGCGGTCGGGGCGCGGTGGCCGTGACCCCGGCGGCGGAGGAGGGCCAGCCGGCCGAAGGGTGGATGCAGCGGGCCTGGGGGGACTAGTCGGAAGGAGTGACGCCCGGTGGGCATGACCATAACCGAGAAGATCCTGGCGGCACACGCCGGCAAGAAGGAGGTGCGGCCGGGGGACCTGATCGAGGCCAAGGTCGACCTCGTGATGGCCAACGACATCACGGCGGCCCCGGCCATCGCCGCCTTCGAGAAGATCGGCGTGGACAACGTGTGGGACCCGGAGCGGGTGGTGCTGGTGCCGAGCCACTTCGCCCCCGCCCGGGACATCGCCAGCGCCGCGCAGATCAAGCGGATGCGGGAGTTCGCCAGAAGGCTCAACATCAAGTGGTTCTTCGAGCTGGGGCAGGCGGGCATCGAGCACGCCCTGCTGCCCGAGCAGGGGCTGGCGGTCCCGGGGATGCTGATCCTGGGCGCCGACTCGCACTCCTGCACCTACGGGGCGCTCGGGGCGTTCAGCACCGGCGTCGGGTCCACGGACGCCGCCGCCGCCATGGCGACAGGCGAGACGTGGCTGCGGGTCCCCGAGTCGAACCTGTTCATCTTCCACGGCAAGCTGCGGCCCTGGGTCAGCGGCAAGGACCTGATCCTCTACACCATCTCCCAGGTCGGTGACGACGGCTGCCGCTATCAGGCGATGGAGTTCACCGGCGAGGCCATCCGGTCGCTCTCGATGGAACAGCGCATGACCATCACGAACATGGCCATCGAGGCCGGGGCCAAGAGCGGCATCATCGCCCCCGACGAGACCACGTTGGAGTACGTGAAGCCCCGGGCCAAGTTCCCCTGGACGGTCTACCAGTCCGACCCCGACGCCCACTACGCCCGGGTGTTCGAGTGGGACGCCTCCGAGCTCGAGCCGCAGGTCTCCTTCCCGCACCTCCCGTCCAACACGAAGCCCCTCAGCGAGGCGGCCGGTATCGAGGTCGACCAGGTGGTCATCGGCTCGTGCACCAACGGCCGCATCGAGGACCTGCGGATCGTCGCCGAGGTCATGCGGGGCCGCAAGGTGCACCCGCGGATCCGCTGCATCATCTTCCCGGCCACGCCGGAGGTGTACAAGCAGGCGCTGCGGGAGGGGCTGATCGACGTCTTCGTGGAGGCCGGCGCCGTGGTCTCCACCAGCACCTGCGGGCCCTGCCTGGGCGGCCACATGGGCGTCCTCGCCGAGGGCGAGCGGTGCCTCAGCACCACGAACCGCAACTACGTGGGCCGCATGGGGCACCCCAGGAGCTACACCTACCTGGCCAACCCGGCGGTGGCGGCGGCCACGGCGGTGGCGGGGGTCATCGCCGACCCCGACGACGTGATCAAGCGGACGGAGGTGGCCCTGTGAGCGACTGGGACGCGCAGGTCCGGCCGGACGCCGAGGCCCTGGGCACCGCCGCCGGCGGGCGGGTGCGGGGGCGGGCGCACAAGTTCGGCCCGGACATCGACACCGACGTGATCATCCCCGCGTACTACCTCAACACGATCGACCCCGTCGAGCTCGGCAAGCACTGCATGGAGGCGGCCGACCCCGACTTCAGCAAGAAGGTGAAGCCCGGCGACATCATCGTGGCCGGCAAGAACTTCGGCTCCGGGTCGAGCCGCGAGCACGCCCCGATCGCCATCAAGGGGTGCGGGATCGGGGCCGTGGTGGCGGAGAGCTTCGCCCGCATCTTCTTCCGCAACGCGATCAACATCGGCCTGCCGATCCTGGAGTCCCCGGAGGCAGCGGCAGCCATCCAGGCCGGCGATGAGGTCGAGATCGACTTGGAGGCCGGGCGCATCACCGACCTGACCACCGGCCAGACCTTCCAGGCCACGCCCCTGCCGCCGTTCATGATGGAGATCTTCCGGGCCGGAGGGCTGGTCCCGTACCTGCGTCAGAAGATCGAGCGGCAGCGGGCCGCGGCCCAGGGGGCGTAGCCATGCGCTCGGACGTCATCAAGCGGGGCGTGGACCGGGCCCCGCACAGGGCCCTCCTGCGGGCCGCCGGGGTGCGTGACTCGGACTGGGACAAGCCGTTCATCGCCATCGTGAACTCCTACGTCGACATCGTCCCCGGGCACGTGCACCTCAAGGAGTTCGGCGAGGTCGTTCGCCAGGCCGTGCGCGAGGCGGGCGGCGTGCCCTTCATGTTCAACACCATCGGGGTTGACGACGGCATCGCGATGGGCCACATCGGCATGCGCTACTCCCTGCCGAGCCGGGAGCTCATCGCCGATTCCGTCGAGACCATGATCACGGCGCACCAGTTCGACGGGATGATCCTGATCCCGAACTGCGACAAGATCACCCCCGGGATGCTCATGGCGGCAGTGCGCACGAACGTCCCGGCGGTCGTGGTCTCCGGCGGCCCGATGAAGGCCGGCCGGCGGCCGAGCACGGGCGACGTGATCGACCTCATCAGCGTCTTCGAGGGCGTTGGCGCCGTCCAGGCCGGGCGGATGACGCAGGAGGAGCTCCTCGAGATCGAGTCCTACGCCTGCCCGAGCTGCGGCTCGTGCTCGGGCCTCTTCACCGCCAACTCGATGAACTCGCTGGCCGAGGCCCTGGGGCTGGCGCTCCCCGGCAACGGCAGCATCGTGGCCCAGGACCCGCGCCGGGACGAGCTTGCCTACCGGGCCGCCCGGCACTTGATGGAGCTCATCGAAAAGGACATCAAGCCCCGGGACATCGTCACGGAGAAGGCCGTGGAGAACGCCCTCATGCTCGACATGGCCATGGGCGGCTCCACGAACACCGTGCTGCACATGCTCGCCATCGCCCGGGAGGCCGGGATCGACTTCCCCATGTCCCGCATCGACGAGCTCTCCCGGCGGGTGCCGAACCTGTGCAAGGTGTCCCCGTCCCGCCCCGACGTGCACATGGAGGACGTCGACCGGGCGGGCGGCATGTCCGCCATCCTCAGGGAGCTGGACCGCGCGGGCCTGCTGCACCGGGAGTGCCTCACCGTCAGCGGCCGGACGATCGGCGAGGTGGTCGCCGGGGCGGAGATCCGTGACACCGACGTCATCCGGCCCCTGGAGAACCCCTACAGCCGGGACGGCGGCCTGGCGATCCTGAGCGGGAACCTGGCGCCGGAGGGGTCCGTGCTGAAGACGGCCGGCGTGGACCCGTCGGTTCAGGTCTTCCGGGGCCGGGCCCGCGTGTTCGAGTCGGAGGACGAGTGCCTGAAGGCCCTGGATCGCCGGGAGATCAAGGCCGGCGACGTGGTGGTGATCCGCTACGAGGGCCCGCGCGGCGGCCCCGGCATGCCCGAGATGCTCTCGCCGACCAGCATGATCGTGGGTCAGGGGCTCGGCAAGGACGTGGCCCTCATCACGGATGGCCGGTTCTCCGGCGGCACCCGGGGCATCTGCCTCGGCCACATCTCCCCCGAGGCCGCCGAGGGCGGGCCGATCGCCCTCGTGCGGGACGGCGACGAGATCCTCATCGACATTCCGAACCGCCGGCTGGAGCTCCTGGTCTCCGAGGAGGAGCTGGCCCGCCGGCGCCGGGCGTGGACACCGCCCGAGCCCAAGATCAAGCACGGGTGGCTGGCCCGCTACAGCCGCTTCGTCACCTCCGCCCACATGGGGGCGGTGCTGAAAGCCTGACCGGCCGGGACCGGGAAAGGAGGCAGGACGCCATGGAGGTCACGGGCTCGCAGGCCCTCATCAAGGCGCTGCTGGAGGAGGGTGTGGAGGTCATCTTCGGTTACCCGGGCGGCGCCATCATGCCGATCTACGACGCCCTGTACGACGCCCCGATCCGGCACGTGCTCACCCGGCACGAGCAGGGCGCCGTCCACGCCGCCGAGGGCTACGCCCGGACCACCGGGCGGGTGGGGGTGGTGTTCGCCACTTCGGGCCCCGGTGCGATGAACCTCGTCACCGGCCTGGCCGACGCCATGATGGACTCGACCCCCCTCGTGGCGATCACGGGGCAGGTGGCCCGCTCGCTGATCGGCCGCGACGCCTTCCAGGAGGCCGACGTCTGGGGCGTCACCATGCCGATCACCAAGCACAACTTCCTGGTCCAGGAGCCCGCGGACCTCCCCCGCATAATCAAGGAAGCGTTCTACCTGGCGCGGGCAGGCCGCCCCGGCCCCGTGCTGGTGGACATCCCGAAGGACGTCCAGTACGCGCGCTTCAAGTGGTACTACCCGGACAAGGTGAACCTCCCCGGCTACAAGCCCACCTACGTCGGGCACGCCGCCCAGGTGGAGAAGGCCGCCGCGGCGATCAAGGCCGCCCACCGGCCGGTGCTCATCACCGGGGGCGGGGTGATCGCCTCTCCCGGCGCGCCGGAGCGCTTCCGGGAGCTGGCGGAGCGGGTGAACGCGCCCGTGCTGTCGACCCTCACCTCCCTGGGCGCCTTCCCCATGGACCACCCGCTGTTCTTCGGGCTCGTCGGCATGCACGGGACGTGGGCCGCCAACCGGGCGGTGGCCAACTCCGACCTCCTGGTGGCCATCGGCATGCGCTTCGACGACCGGGTGACCGGCATGGCGCAGCGCTTCGCGCCGCTGGCCAAGGTGATCCACGTCGACATCGACCCCGCGGAGATCTCGAAGAACATCCCGGCCCACATCCCGATCGTGGGCGACGCCGGCACGGTGCTGGGACAGATCCTCGACGCGCTCGGCGACTGGCGGGCGCCGGTCCACCGCCCGTGGCTCGATCAGGTCCTCGCCTGGCAGCGCCAGCACCCGCTCTGGGGCGAGAAGCCGCGGCGCATCCGGGAGCTAGCCGAGCACGCCCGGGAGTCCGCCGGCCTGGCGCTGAGCCCGCCCGAGTTCGAGAACGGGGAACGCAACCCGGCCGCGCGGCTGAAGCCCCAGGAAGTGGTCATGGCCGTGCAGGAGACGTTCGGCCCCGAGGCGATCGTGGTCACGGACGTGGGCCAGCACCAGATGTGGGCGGCGCACTACTGCCTGCGCCGCTACCCGCGCACGTGGGTCAGCTCGTGCGGCCTGGGGACCATGGGCTTCGGCCTGCCGGCAGCCATCGGCGCCAAGATCGCCAACCCGGACCGGGAGGTCGTGCTGATCACCGGCGAGGGCAGCTTCCAGATGACGATTCAGGAGCTGGGCACGGCGGCCGCCGAGAACCTGGGCATCAAGATCGTCATCGTGAACAACATGTTCCTCGGCATGGTCCGCCAGTGGCAGCAGCTGTTCTTCGAGGGGCGGTACAAGGACGTCGACCTCCGGCCCGGCCTGCCGGACTTCGTCAAGCTCGCGGAGGCCTACGGGCACCGCGGCATGATGATCGAGCGGGTGGGCCAGCTCCGTGAAGCCATGGCGGCGCTCAAGGCCGCAGACGGCCTGTTCATCCTGGACGCCCGGGTCGAGCAGGAGGAGAACGTGTACCCGATCGTGCCGCCCGGCGGCGCCAACGAGGAGGCCATCGTCCAGCCCGAGCGGGAGGAGGCCACCGTCTGACGTGCGTTCCCCCCGCCCCGGGGCGGATCGCCGCCGCGTCGGAGCCGTGCCAGCCCCCGGCAAGGCACGGCTCTTTTCGTCCGTCCGGCGGGCTGCCGTGGTAGGAACCGGGGAGGGGATGTACAATCTTTAGCACGTAGAGGCGCCCGCGGGGCGCCCGCCTCAGGGGGGATGCGAATGCCGCTCGTGCCGCTCAGGCAGCAGCTCGAGGCCGCCGAAGCCGGCGGGTACGCCGTCGGCGCCTTCAACGCGAACAACATGGAGATCGTGCAGGCCATCGTCGAGGCCGCGGAGGAGATGGAGGCGCCGGTCATCATCCAGGCGAGCCAGGGCGCGATCAAGTACGCCGGCCTCGACATGATCACGGCCATGGTGCAGGCCGTGGCCCAGAAGGCGAAGGTACCCGTGACCCTGCACCTCGACCACGGCACGGACTACGCCACCGTCGTCAGCTGCATCCGCCGCGGCTTCACGTCCGTGATGTTCGACGGGTCGCAGTGGCCCAAGGAGGAGAACATCGCCCGGACGAAGGAAATCGTGAAGATCGCCCACGCGGTCGGGGTGTCGGTCGAGGGAGAGATCGGCAAGATCGGCGGCGTGGAGGACGACATCCGCGTCGAGGAGCGCGAGGCGCTCCTGACCCCCGTCTCCGATGCCATCGAGTTCTACCGGGCGACGGGCGTGGACGCCCTGGCGATGGCGTTCGGCACCGCCCACGGCCACTACAAGCTGCCGCCCAAGCTGGCGTTCGACCGCATCGAGGCGGTGCACAGAGAGACGGGCGCCTTCCTGGTCATGCACGGCGGCTCGGGGGTGCCGGACGAGGACGTGCGGCGGGGGATCCAGCTCGGCATCCGCAAGATCAACATCGATACCGAGCTGCGGGAGGCCTTCGTCGAGGAGCTGCGCCGGCAGATGGCGGAGCATCCCCGGGAGATCGACCCCCGCAAGCTTCTCGGCCCCGCCCGGGAGGCGATGAAGGCCAAGATCAAGGAGAAGATGCAGCTCTTCGGCTGTGCCGGGCGCGCCCGCTGATCCGGTACGGTCCTGCGGCCACGGCGCCTCGTCGTGAGGCCCGCACCCCACCGGGGTGCGGGCCTCACGTATTTCTTCCGAGTGCGTCTTCTTCGCCTCGCTCATCGGGACGTACCTGAGCTCGAACCGCGGCCGGCTGGCGGGTCCGGGCCCCGACGAGGTGTTCAACCTCACCCTCACCACGATCACCACGTTCGACCTGCTGATGACGGGTATTCGCCGTATTTTTCGCCTCCGGGCTGGTGATCGCCACCCTCGTGGCCGTGGCCCTGAAGGTCCTCATGCGGGCGTAGGCGCGGAGGTCAATGCCGGACAACGCGGCATGCACGGCCACGTGTATGCCGGGTTGGTTCGGGGGTGGTGGCTAAGGGGCTGCAGGATTGGGAAACTGGTGAAGGGAAATCCCCTTTCGGTGCCAATTCCACGGACCCACAGGAGGCATGGACCGGATGGACGACCTGCTGACGATGTACCGCGAGCTGACCGAGGCGCCCGGCGTGCCAGGCTACGAGGCGCCCGTGCGGGAGATCATGCGGAAGTACCTGTCGCCCCTCGGTGGCATCGAGACCGACAACCTGGGCTCGATCGTCGCCCGGAAGGTCGGGCGAGAGGGTGGCCCCAAGATCCTGGTCGCCGGCCACATGGACGAGGTCGGGTTCATGGTCACGACGATCACGGAGAAGGGGTTCCTGAAGTTCCAGCCCCTCGGCGGCTGGTGGGAACAGGTCATGCTCGCCCAGCGGGTCCTCGTCCGCACGCACAAGGGCGACATCGTCGGGGTCATCGGGTCCAAGCCTCCGCATGTGCTGAGCCAGGAGGAGCGGAAGAAGGTCGTCGACCGCAAGGACATGTTCATCGACGTCGGAGCGAGCAGCCGGGAAGAGGCGGAAGGCTTCGGCGTCCGGCCCGGAGACCCGATCGTCCCGATCTGCCCCTTCACGGTGATGCCGAACCCCAAGCTCCTCATGGCGAAGGCGTGGGACAACCGGGCCGGGTGCGCGGTGGCGATCCAGGTTCTCCGGCACCTTCAGGGCGCGGAGCACCCGAACGTGGTTTACGCCGGTGCCACCGTCCAGGAGGAGGTGGGGCTGCGGGGCGCCCAGACCCTGGTGAACACGGTGAAGCCCGACGTGGCCTTCGCCCTGGACGTGGGCATCGCCGGAGACACCCCGGGGATGAAGGAGGGCGAGGTGCAGGCGAAGCTGGGCGGCGGCCCGGTGATCCTCCTGTACGACGCGACCATGGTCCCGAACGTGCGGCTCAGGGACCTCGTCGTGGAGACGGCCCGCGCCGAGGGCATCCCCGTCCAGTTCGACGCGATGGCCGGAGGCGGCACCGACGCCGGCCGGTTCCACCTGAACGAGAGCGGGGTGCCGAGCATCGTGATCGGCTTCGCCACTCGGTACATCCACAGCCACGCCTCGATCATCCACCGCGACGACATGGAGAACGCCGCCCGTCTGGTGGCGAAGGTCATCCAGAAGCTCGATGCCGCCACGGTGGCGTCGCTCCGGGATGTCTGAGGTGGGGCCACCCGGCAGGAACGCGGCGCCGCGGCGGCCAATTCGTAAGGTCAGCGAAGACCGCGGCACCCGGGGGCGTGTCGATGCCTGCTCCTGTCAGACGTAGCGCCGACTGGATCGCCGTGGCCCCCCCGCCTTCCGGCGGGTGGGGCCCGTGGCTCCGCGGGGTATACGACCGGCTCCTCGCCCACTTCGGATACCAGCAGTGGTGGCCGGCCGAGACGGCGTTCGAGGTCATCGTTGGCGCGTACCTGACCCAGAACATCGCCTGGTCCAACGTGGACCGCGCCATCCGCGCGCTGCGGGGCGCGGGGCTCCTGGAGCCGGCGGCGCTTCACTCCGCGCCGCCGGAGCTGGTGGAGACCCTCATCCGCCCGGCGGGGTACTTCCGGCAGAAAACGCGGCGGCTCAAGGCCTTCCTGGACCATCTCTTCACCTGTTACGGCGGTGACCTCCAGGCGCTCCTCCGCCGCCCCGCGGACGAACTGCGCGGCGAACTCCTGACCTTGCCGGGGGTGGGGCCCGAGACGGCCGACTCGATCCTGTGCTACGCGGCAGGCCGGCCGGTCATGGTGGTCGATGCCTACACCCGCCGTACCTTCCACCGCCTGGGGGCGTTCACCGGCCCCGACACGCCGTACGATGCCATGCAGGCGTTCTTCCACGCCCACCTCCCCCGGGACGGGGTGCTCCTTGGGGACTTCCACGCCCAGATCGTCGCTCTGGGCAAGGAGATCTGCGTGAGCCGTCAGCCTCGCTGCGACGCGTGCCCGCTCGCGGACGTCTGCGCCTACCCACGGGAGCGGCGGGCGGCGGCAGGAGGGGAACTCGTTGGGACCGCTGATCGGGATCACGTGCAAGCTCGCTGAGGACCAGACGGAGTGGTTCGTGCCCCGTCCCTACGTCGAGGCGGTCGAGGCGGCGGGCGGGGTGCCCGTGCTCCTGGCGCCCCCGGGGCCCGACGTCGAGGTGGAAGGGCCGCCCGGCGGGGAGCCCGGCCCCGCCCTGGCGGAGCGGGTGCGGGCGCTCCTGGACCGGCTGGACGGGCTCCTCCTCACCGGCGGCGGGGACGTGGACCCGGCGTGGTTCGGCCAGCCGGAGAGGGAGAAGCCGCGCCTGAAGCAGCCCCTGCGGGACCGGTTCGAGATCCCGCTCGTCCGGGAGGCCCTGGCACGGGACATGCCGGTGCTGGGAATCTGCCGTGGGCACCAGGTCCTCAACATCGCCGCCGGAGGCGACATCTACCAGGACGTCCGCCTGGCCGTGCCTGCCCCCCTCGACCACTGGCAGTCCGGGGAGAAGGCCGCCCACGGGGTTGCCCTCGCACCGGGCAGCCGCCTGGCCGGTATCCTGGGGGGCGCGGAGTGGATGACGAACTCGGTGCACCACCAGTCCGTGGGCCGGATCGCCCCGGGATTCACGGCGTGCGGGCTGGCGCCCGACGGGATCGTGGAGGCGATCGAGGCTCCCGGCCTCCGGTTCGCCGTGGGGGTGCAGTGGCACCCGGAACTCCTGTGGCGCGCGGCACCCGAGCAGGCCCGCCTCTTCGCCGCGTTCGTGGACGCGGCCGCCCGCGCGGCGCGGCCGGCGTGACGGCCCCCGCGGCGGCGCGGCCCTGCTCGACCGGAGGTGTGCCCTCCCATGCGGATCGTGTCCATCTGCCCGAGCAACACGGAGATCGCCTGGGCGCTGGGGCTCGGCGGCGAGATCGTCGGGATCGACGATTACTCCGACTGGCCGCCCGAGCTCCAGCACCTGCCGCGCGTGGGCTCAGACCTCGCCGTGGACCTGGACGCCATCCGGGCGCTCCGCCCGGACCTCGTCCTGGCGTCGCTGACGGTTCCGGGCATGGAGCGGAACGTGGAAGCGCTGCGGGCGGCCGGCATCCCGCACTGGGTGAGCGATCCGAAGGACCCGACCGGGATCCTGCAGGAGATCCGCGAGCTGGCCGCCCTGACGGGGCGGCGCGAGGCGGGCGAGCGGCTCGTGGCCGAGCTGGAGGCCCGCACGGCGGCGCTGCGGGCCCGGGTGGCCGGGCTCGCCCCCGTGCGGGTCTTCTGGGACTGGTGGCCCAGCCCGCTCATGACCCCGGGGCGGGACAACTGGCTCACCGCGGTCACCCGCTGGGCCGGCGGCGAGAACGTCTTCGCCGATCAGCCGGGCCCGCAGGTCCGCCCCCGCCACGAAGAGGTGGTGGCCCGGGCGCCGGAGGTCATTCTGGCCTGCTGGCCCGGGGTTCCCACCGAGAAGATCGACGTGCGGCGGATCGCCGGCCGGCCCGGCTGGGACCGGATTCCGGCCGTGCGGGAGGGGCGTATCCACGTGGTGGAAGAGGGCCTCTACTGCCGGCCGTCCCAGCGTCTCTGGGACGGAGCGGAGGCGCTGGTTGCCCTCCTGCACCCGGAGGCGGCGTGAAGGCCGCCCCGGCAGCCAACCCGCCGGCCTGGGCGCTCCGTGGCGGCAGGCGGCTGATGGCGAGCAAGATGCCGACCATGCCCATGTTGGCGATCATGGACGACCCGCCGTACGTGATGAAGGGCAGGGGGATGCCCGTCGGCGGCAGGCTGGCGGTCACCACGGCGATGTTGAGGATGGTCTGCAGTGCCAACATGCTCGTGAGGCCGAAGGCCACGAGCTGGGTGAAGCGGTCGGGGGCCTCCGCGGCGATGCGCAGCCCCCGCCAGAACACCACGGCGAAGAGCAGGAGGACGGTGAGGGCGCCGACGAACCCCAGCTCCTCGGCGATGACCGCGAAGATCATGTCCGTGAACTCGTACGGCAGCCACCCGAGCTTCTGCTTGCCGCTGCCGAGCCCGACGCCCAGCCAGCCCCCGGAGCCGATGCCGTAAAGGGCCTGCGCCACCTGGAAGCTGGCGCCCTGGGCGTCCCGGAGGGGGTCCCACCAGGCGGCGCTCAGCCGCCTCGCCCGGTACCCGTGGGCGAAGGCCAGGTAGTACAGGGCGGGCAGGCCACCAGCCGCCAGCAGGGCGAGGTGGGTGAGGGGGACCTCGGCGACGAACAGCATGAGGCCGGCCGTGGCGGCGATGAGGGCGGCCGTGGAGAAGTTGGGCTGCTTGTAGATCAGAAAGGCGACGAAGGCGACCACCGCCGTCAACGGCAGGGTCACCTCGGTGAGGTGCCGGAGCCGGTGGCTCTTGCGCGCGAGGAAGTTGGCGGCGAACAGGACGACGAGCGGCTTGGCGAACTCGGACGGCTGGAGGAGGAAGGGGCCCAGGTCGATCCACCGGGTCGCCCCGTTGATGGGGTCGACGATGCCGGGGATCGGCCGGAGCACGATGAGGAGGAGCCCCACCCCGGCCGGGAACAACCAGGGCAGGGCCCGCGCCCACCGGTGCGGCTCCACGGCGAGGGCGGCCAGCATCGACGCGACTCCCAGACCGATCCAGGCGACCTCCCGCCGCAGGTAGAAGAACGGGTCCTGCTGCACCGTCTGGGCCGAGTAGAAACTCGAGCTGAACACCATGACGGCCCCGATCCCCACGAGCGCCATGACCGCGCCCAGGAGCACGTAGTCCGGGGGTCTCCTTCCGGTGTCCACGCCCTCCATGCCGGTCCGACGACCTTTCAGTTCGGGTTGACCTCGACCCGGATGCCGGCCTCGGGCAAGGCGGCCGGGTCATTCAGTTCGGGCCGGAAGTGCTCCACGAGGGAGCGCAGCGCGGCCCTGCGCTCCTCCGGGTCGGCGAGTTCCGCGTACGAGTAGGCGCAGTTGCCCGTGCGCACGAGCTCCTGGACCCGCGGGTCCGGCGCGGTCGACACGAGGTGGGCGATGAGCGCCTCGTACAGGTTTTCGGCCTCGCCGACCAGGACTACCCGCCAGGAGCCGTCTGCCTCGCGGAAGTGCAGCTTGAAGACGCCCGGGCGGTGGGGGACGTCCACGATGTCGAACGAGTGCGTGTAGGGGCCGCCCTTCCAGTCCAGCCCGATGATGCGTACAGGCATCGCGCGCAATCCTCCTCGTCCGGGCCCGCAGCCCCGATCCCTGACCAATGCACGGCGTTCGATATTCTCCCTGCAATGGTCTCAATCCTTCCGGCTGCTGTGGTTGCCGGCCCGTCCGGGGACACTAGGGCCGGAGGTGTTGCGCGTGGCCAGAGCCAAGCGGGGAGCCAGACCGAAGCCCCCCACGCCCCTGGACCTGCTGAAGCTCCAGATCGCCGAGGAAGTGGGGCTGGGGGACAAGGTGCGCGAGCAGGGCTGGGGGATGCTCACCGCGGCGGAATCGGGCCGGGTGGGAGGGCTCCTGGGCCGGCGCCTGCGCCAGATGGGCCTCACCGTCGGGCCCCGGGGCACGCTCCTGCGGGCGGAGGGCTCCTGAGGCGACCCAACCGCCGCGCGAGGGCGGCAGGCCCCTGCCGGGCCTGCCGCCCTGTGTGCTCGGGGCGGTCACGGGCTCCCGCGCGTCCCGAGAAGCACCAGCAGCACCCCCAGCGCCACCAGCCCGAAGCGCGCCGGGGATACCCGGCCGGCGAGGGCCGTCAGGCCCAGAGCGCTGACGAGGAGGAAGACCGTCGGGCCCACCAGGCCCAGGAGGGCGTTGAGGCGCAGCACCTGCTCCGCCCGGTTGAGCCGCAGCATGGCCGCGGCCGCCCCGACCTCGATGCAGGCCGAGATCACCCGCAGGGCGATCATGCCGCGTACGAGCGGCTCCTCCACGCGCGGACGCCCCCTCTCACAGGCGGCCGAGAAGCCGCAGCAGGACCGCCGTGAACCCCGCCGCGGCGAGCGGGCCGACCGGGATGCCCCGCAGGAGGACCACCCCCAGGACGGACCCGATCACGAGCCCGACGATCACCTCGGGCCGCCCCTGGAGGAGGGCGATCCCCCGCCCGGACAGGGCGGCCGCCAGCATCCCACCGGCGATGGCCGCCAGCCCGTCGGCGGAGAGGATGGCGCCGCGGATCTCCTCCACCCCGATCCGGCCCGAGGCGAAGGGCACCAACACGGCGATGAGGAGGAGGATGAGGCCGAGCTCGACTCCCCGCTCCTCGAGGTGCGGGTAGAGCGCGTCCAGCCGCAGGTGCTGGAGCACGATCAGGAGAGCCGCGGAGACCACGATCAGGCCGTTTCGCGCCACCACGCCGAGGATCATGAGGAACAGGAGGATGAGCCGCTCGTCCCCCACCGCCTTCCCCCCGCTGCCCCGTGGCTTGCCCGCTGGTAAAGGCTATGGTGCAGCGCAGGCCGCATGACTGCGCATCCTAACGCCGGAGCCGGCGACGGCGCCGGCAGGGGAGGGATGGCCCGTGCGCGCCCGGGTCGCCTGGCAGCTGGCTGCGCTGTGCACGGTCCCGTTCATCATGGTGCTCGGCAACTCGATGCTGATCCCGGTGCTCCCGGGGATGCGGGAAGCGCTGCACCTGACCCGGGCACAGTCGGGCCTGGCCATCACGGCGTTCTCCATCCCGGCCGGGATCGCCATCACCCTGGCGGGGTACCTCTCGGACCGCTACGGCCGCAGGGTGGTGATCGTCCCCGCCCTCGCGGCGTACGCGCTGGGGGGGGTGATCGCCTTCCTGGGGGCGGTGGGCCTCGGGGACAAGGCCTTCCCGGTGGTGCTCCTGGGCCGCGCCGTCCAGGGGATCGGGGCGGCGGGGACCGCCCCCGTCGCGATGGCGATGGCCGGGGACATCTTCCAGTCGAGCGAGCGCGCGCGGGCACTGGGCGCCCTGGAGGCGTCCAACGGGCTGGGGAAGGTGCTCTCCCCCATCCTGGGTTCGGCGATCGGCCTCCTGAGCTGGTACGCGGTGTTCCTGGGCTACGCGCTCCTGACCGTGCCCGCCATCGCCGCCGTCTGGTTTCTCACGCGTGAGCCCGCCGTGGGGCGCGCCCAGCCCGCGCTCGGCGGCTACCTGCGGCGGGTGTGGGCCGTGTTCCGCGACAAGGCAGGATCGCTGGCCGCGGCCTTCCTGGCCGGGACGGTGGCGCTCTCGATCCTCTTCGGCATCCTCTTCTACCTCTCCGAGACGCTCGAGGTCAAGTACGCCCTCGACGGCATCCCCAAGGGCGGCGTCCTGGCCATCCCCGTCCTGGCCATGTCCGTCACCTCGTACCTGACCGGTAACCGCCTGGTCTCGAGCCAGCGCCTGCTCAAGCCCGCCGTCGTGGGGGGCCTTGGGCTGGGGGCGGCGGCGATGCTCCTCGTGCCGCTCCTGGGAGGGGCCCAGCCGGCCCGGGGGGCCGCCGACTGGGTGTTCTTCGCCGGCATGGTGGTCCTGGGGGTCGGCACGGGCCTGGTGCTGCCCACCCTGAACACGCTGGTCACGTCGGCCGTGGCCGAGGAGGAGCGGGGGATGCTCACGGCCACGTACAGCGCGGCGCGCTTCTTCGGCGTCGCACTCGGTCCCCCGGTGTACGGCATCCTCATGGGCATGGGTCGCGCCGTGCCCTTCTACTTCTCGGCCCTGGTGCTGGGCACGGCCGGACTCGTCGCCCTGGCCATGCTGAGCCCGACAGAGCTCATGGGCGCGGCGGCCACCGGTGCGTGGGCGCCCGGACGGGCCGGGGTGCGGGCCGTGGACCCCCCGCCCGCCGGGGCGGCCGGCGCCCACACGGTGGGGGTCGGGCCGGCCTCGGTCCAGCAGAGGATGGTGCCGGCCGCCGGGCGCTGGCGTCCTCCGCCGGCGGCGATCGAGCGCGATCCCGGGCCGCCGCCCTTGCCGCCGGTTCCGGGCGACACCGGCAGCGGCCAGGGTCCCCGTCCCGAGGCGCACTAGCAAAAAACCTACCGTCCGGTCGGCAGGTAATTCGCCCCCGGCAGCGAAATGAGTTGGCAGCAGCTCAGCACCGCTGCGAGGGGGGAATTTCGCGTGGCCACGACCATCCGCCGGGCCGCGGTCCTGGGCGCCGGCCTCATGGGTTCCCAGATCGCGGCCCTCCTGGCCAGTTGCGGGCTCGAGGTGCTCCTCCTCGATATCGTGCCGGATTCTCTCACTCCGGAGGAGCAGCGCCGGGGCCTCACCCTGTCCGATCCCCGGGTCCGGAGCCGTCTTGCCACCCAGGCCGTGGAGCGGCTCCGGAGGATGAAGCCGCCGCCCCTGTTCACCGCCGAGGCGGCCGACCGGATCACCCCGGGCAACCTCGAGGACGATCTGCCCCGGCTGCGCGAGGCCGACTGGGTGCTCGAGGCCGTGGTGGAGGACCTGGGGGTCAAGCAGGACCTGTGGCGCCGGGTGGCGCCCCACGTGCAGCCGGGCACCGTGCTCAGCTCGAACACGTCGGGCCTGTCCATCGCCGCCCAGGCGGAGGCCCTGCCCGCCGAGCTTCGCCCCCATTTCCTGGGCACCCACTTCTTCAACCCGCCGCGCTACCTGAAGCTCCTGGAGGTCATCCCGACGCCGGATACCGACCCCGAGGTCGTGTCCTTCGTCCGGTCCTTCGCCACCCGGGTGCTGGGCAAGGGCGTGGTGATCGCCCGTGACACGCCGAACTTCATCGCCAACCGGATCGGCACCTACGGGCTGGCGGTCACCCTGCGGGCCATGGCGCGGTTCGGCCTGGGCGTCGACGAGGTGGACGCCATCACCGGCCCCGCGATGGGGCGGCCGAAGAGTGCGACCTTCCGCACCCTCGACCTGGTCGGACTGGACGTGTTCGCGCACGTCGCCCGCAACACGCGGGCCCGGGTGGCCGATCCGGCGGAGCGCGATGCCCTCGAGCTGCCGCCGTACATCGAGGAGATGCTGCGCCGCGGCTGGACCGGCGACAAGGCCGGCCAGGGCTTCTTCAAGAAGGTGAAGGGCGCAAGCGGGGAGAGCGAGATCCTGGCCCTCGACCTCCAGACGCTCGAGTACCGGCCCCGGAAGAAGGTCCGCTTCGCCTCCCTGGACCAGGCCCGGAACGTCGCCGACCCGGGGGCGCGCCTGCGCGCGCTCGTCTCGGCCGGCGACCCGGCCGGCCGCTTCGCCTGGGAGGTCCTGCGAGACGTGCTGGCCTTCTGCGCCGCCCGGCTGGACGAGATCGCCGGCGGCGACGTGGCGGCTGTCGACCGGGCCATGCGGTGGGGCTTCGGCTGGGAGCTCGGCCCGTTCGAGGCGTGGGAAGCCCTGGGGGTCCGGGAGACCGTGGTCCGCATGGAGGCCGAAGGGGTGCAGGTTCCCGACTGGGTGCGCGAGAAGGACCGCTTCTACCCGCCCGGCCCGCGGGCCGACGGGCCCCTCAGCTTCACCGTGCAGAAGGCCGACCCGACCCGGGTCGTGAAGGCCTGGCCCGGCGCCACCCTGGTGGATCTGGGCGACGAGGTCCTGGGCCTGGAGCTGCACGGGCCGAAGCAGGCGATCGGCCAGGACTACGTGGCGGCCGTGCGCTTCGCCGCCGGCGAGGTCCTGCGGAACTGGCGCGGCCTCGTCATCTCCGCGGAGGCGCCGAACTTCAGCGTGGGCGCCAACCTGGTGCTCATCCTCATGGCGGCCCAGGATGAGGACTGGGACGAGATCGACCAGGCCGTGCGGGAGTTCCAGTCCGCCAACATGACGCTGCGCTACCTGCCCCGGCCCGTCGTGGTGGCGCCCTACGGGATGACGCTGGGCGGCGGGGCCGAGATCGCCTTCCACGCTGACCGGGTGGTGGCGGCGGCCGAGCTCTACATGGGGCTCGTGGAGGTGGGGGTGGGCCTCATCCCCGCCGGCGGCGGCACCAAGGAGATGGCGGTGCGGATGACCCGGCAGGTGCCCAGGGTGCAGAGCCAGCTGCCGGGGCCGGTCGATGCCCAGCCCTTCGTCAACCGCGCGTTCGAGGCCATCGCCACGGCGCGGGTGTCGGGGTCGGCCGCCGAGGCCGCGCAGCTCGGGTACCTGCGGGCGACGGACCGGATCGTCATGAACCGGGACCTGCTCCTCGCCGAGGCGAAGGCCGAGGTCCTGGCGCTCGACCGGGCGGGGTACGTGCCCCCGGCGCCGGAGCGGATCCCCGTCCTGGGCCCCGACGGCCGTGCCGTGCTGGAGCTCGGCATCTACACGCTGCGCAACGCCGGTCAGGCCACCGAGCACGACGCGAAGGTGGCCCGCAAGATCGCCCACGTCCTCACGGGCGGCGACCTGCCGGCCGGCACCCTGGTCGACGAGCAGTACCTCCTGGACCTCGAACGCGAGGCGTTCCTGAGCCTGTGCGGCGAACCCCTGAGCCAGGCCCGCATGGCGCACCTCCTGCAGACGGGCCGCCCGCTGCGGAACTGAGTCGCTGCTGAGCAGGGAGGGGATCTTCTTGCAGGACGCGGTGATCGTCGCCGGCGTGCGGACCCCGATCGGCAAGGCCCGGGGGGCCCTCGCCACCGTGCGGCCCGACGACCTGGCAGCCCTGGCCATCCGGGAAGTGCTCGCCCGGACGCCCGGGCTCGAGCCGGGCGAGGTGGAGGACGTGATCCTGGGCTGCGCCATCCCGGAGGGCGAGCAGGGGATGAACGTGGCCCGGATCGCCTCGGCCCTCGCCGGGCTGCCGGCGAGCGTGCCGGCCATGACCGTGAACCGGTTCTGCTCGTCCGGGCTCGAGGCCATCGCCATGGCCGCGCACCGGGTGATGACCGGGACCGTCGACGTCGCGGTGGCCGGCGGGGTGGAGAGCATGAGCCGGGTCTACATCCCGGGCTTCAAGATCGCCCCGAACCCGCGCCTCATGGAGTCGGCCCCGGCGTACTACATGGCCATGGGCCACACCGCCGAGGAGGTGGCCCGGCGCTTCGGCATCGGCCGGGAGGAGCAGGACGCCTTCGGCCTCGAGAGCCACCGGCGTGCCGCCGCGGCGATCCGGGAGGGGCGCTTCCGGGAGGAGATCGTGCCGGTGCCGGTCCGCCGCGTGCGGATGGACGGAGGCCGCCCGGTGGCCGAAGAGCGGCTGGTGGACACGGACGAGGGCGTGCGCACGGACACCTCCATGGAGGCCCTGGCCGCCCTCAAGCCGGCCTTCGCCGCGGGCGGGACCGTCACGGCCGGGAACTCCTCGCAGATGAGCGACGGGGCGGCCGCGGTGGTCGTCATGTCGGCCCGGCGGGCGCAGGAGCTGGGCCTGAGGCCGCTGGCCGTGTTCCGGGGCTACGCCACCGCCGGGGTCGACCCGGACATCATGGGCATCGGCCCGGTCCTGGCCGTGCCGAAGGCGCTGCGCAAGGCCGGCGTCACCCTGGACCAGGTGGACCTCATCGAGCTGAACGAGGCGTTCGCCTCGCAGTCCCTCTACGTGATTCGTGAGCTGAGCCTCGACCCGGCCCGCGTGAACCCGAACGGCGGCGCCATCGCCCTGGGCCATCCCCTGGGCTGCACCGGCTGCCGCCAGACCGTGACCCTCATGCACGAGGCGCGCCGCCGCGGGGCCCGGTACGGCGTGGTCACCATGTGCGTCGGTGGCGGCATGGGCGCGGCCGGCGTCTTCGAGTTCGTCGCCTGACCATCCGAGACCCGTCCGACGAGGGAGGAACACCGGTCATGACCCGACACAAGGGCGGCAGTTTCCTGATCGAAGCGGCGGCGCCGGAGGACGTCTTCACCCCGGAGGACCTGTCCGCGGAGCAGCGGGCGATCGGCGACACGGTGCGGGAGTTCGTCGAGCGGGAGGTGTGGCCCGCGCTCCCCGCGATGGAGCGGCACGAGTTCGAGCACAACGTCCGGCTGCTGCGCCGGGCGGCGGAGCTCGGCTTGACCGGGATCGAGATTCCCGAGGAGTTCGGGGGTCTGGGGCTGGACAAGGTCACGGCGGCGGTCGTGACCGAGAACATGGGTCCCGGCGCGTCCTTCGCCGTCACCTTCGGCGCCCACACGGGGATCGGCACCCTGCCGATCGTCTTCTTCGGGAACCGCGACCAGAAGGCGCGCTACCTGCCGGCGCTGGCCAGCGCCGAGAAGATCGCGGCCTACGCGCTGACCGAGCCCGAGTCGGGGTCCGACGCGCTGTCGGCCCGCACCACGGCCCGGCTCAGCCCCGACGGGCAGCACTACATCCTGAACGGCACCAAGCAGTGGATCTCGAACGGCGGCTTCGCGGACGTGTTCGTCCTTTACGCGAAGGTCGACGGCGAGAAGTTCACGGCCTTCATCGTGGAGCGGGGCTTCCCCGGGGTCAGCACCGGCGCCGAGGAGCACAAGATGGGGCTCCTGGGGTCGTCGACGGTCCAGGTGATCCTCCAGGACGCGCAGGTCCCGGTGGCCAACGTCCTGCACGAGGTGGGCAAGGGCCACCAGGTCGCCTTCAACATCCTGAACATCGGCCGGTTCAAGCTCGCCGCCGGCTGCGTCGGGTCGTCGAAGCACGTCCTGGGTCTGGCGGCGCGGTACGCGCAGGAGCGGCACCAGTTCGGCCGGCCCATCGCCTCGTTCCCCCTGATCCAGCAGAAGCTCGCCGACATGGCCGTCCGCACCTACGCGGCCGAGAGCATGGTCTACCGCACGGCCGGCCTCCTGGAGGAGGGGCTGGCGGAGATCGACCCCGGCGCGGAGGATGCCGGTCGGCTCTCGGCCCGGGCCATCCACGAGTACGCGGTGGAGGCCTCGGCCAACAAGGTCTTCGCCTCCGAGGTCCTCGACTTCGTGGTGGACGAGGGCGTGCAGATCCACGGCGGCTACGGCTACATGCGGGAGTACGAGGTGGAGCGGGCCTTCCGTGACGCACGGATCAACCGCATCTTCGAGGGCACGAACGAGATCAACCGGCTGCTGGTCCCGGGCGAACTCGTGCGCCGCGCCCTGAAGGGCGACCTGGCGCTCCTGCCGGCGATGGAGCAGCTCCAGCGCGAGCTCGTCACCCTGGTTCCGCCGGTACCGGCCGGCGCGGTCCCCCTGGAGGTGGAGTCCTGGCTCGTCGAGGCCGCCCGCAAGCTGACCCTCATGGTGGCCGGGCTCGGCGTGCAGAAGTACGGGACGGCCCTCGAAGGCGAGCAGGAGCTCCTCGCCGGGGTGGCCGACATGGTCATCGACCTCTTCGCCATGGAGAGCGCCATCCTCCGCGCCCGCAAGGCGGTCCTCCGGTCGGGCCCCGAGGACGCCCAGGGCCACGTCGACCTGGCCACGGCGGCCACGCACGACGCGTTCGACCGGATCGAGTCGACCGCAAGGAGGCTCCTGGCCGCCATCGAGGAAGGCGACGCGCTCCGCAGCCAGCTCGCCGTGGTGCGCAAGCTCGCGCGGCGCGATCCCGTCAACCGGGTCGCGCTGGGCCGGCGCATCGCCCGGCGGGTGCTGGCGGCCGGCGGTTACACGGTCGCCGGGTAGGCAGGCCGGCCGGGGGCATCCTCCGGCGGCATGGCGTATGCTGGACCGATCCTCCTACCAGGAAGGGATGGGTCGGTGGTGTTCGACGTGTGGTCCATGGTGCCCTTCGGCGTGAGCGGCCCCGTGGGACCGGTGCCCGTGGGGCTGTGGGGCGTTCCCTGGGCCCCCGTGGTCGCCTGGACGGCTCTTCCGGCCATTCCCGCCCCCGCGTGGCCGCTCCGTGCGGTGACCGGCTCCGAGGAACGCGACCCGGACGAGTTCGCCGGGTCCGCGGAGGCCGGCGATCCGATCGAGTGGCTGGGCTGGTGGCGCTTCCCGGCGGGCGCGACGGACGACGCTCCGGCACTTGCCGTCTTCCGTGACACGCTCTGGGCGGTGGTCAAGGGCACGGACGACCGGATCTACTTCAACCGGTTCGACATACGGTCCGGGTGGACCGGGTGGACGGAGGTCCCGGGCGAGGGCCGGACGCCGGCGGCCCCGTCTGCCGCGGTCCAGGCCGGCCGCCTGCACGTGGTGGTGCGGGGCACCGATGACCGCATCTACATCAACTCGGTCGACGCCGGCGGCCGCTGGACCGGCTGGAGCGAGGTCCCCGGCGCCGGGCGCACGCCCTCGGCCCCGGCCGCGGCCGAGTTCCTCGACAACCTCTACGTGGTGGTGCGCGGCACCGACAACCTCGTGTACCTGAACCGGCGCGACGCCCAGGGCCGCTGGTCCGGCTGGTCGCGCGTGCCGGACGACGTGCGGACGGACGCGGCACCGGCCGCCATCGCCTTTGCGGGCCGGCTGGTGGTCTTCGTGCGGACCCCCGGCGGTGAGGTGCGCTGGAACCGCATGGACCGGCGCGGCGACTGGGCTGGCTGGCGAGACGTGCCGGGGACGGAGGGAACCCCCACCGCGCCCGCGGCGGCCCTATGGCGGGGCAACCTGTACCTGTTCACCACCACGCGCGAGCAGGTCGTCCGCAACCGGGCCCTGACGCGGTGGTGGACGTGGGGCCCCTGGTTCACGGTGCCCGAGGGGCGGACGCCCTCGGCTCCCGCGGTGGTGGGGTGGCACGACCGCATCCACTTGGTGGTCCGGGGCACGGACAACGGCATCTGGGTGAACGTGCTGACCGAGGTGTGAGGCCGGCCCGGGGAGGGCGCGGGTTCACCGCTCCGGAGGGCAGCCCGCTGGGGCTGCCCTTTTCGCGTCCTCGTGCCAGCTTCGGGGCGCGGGCAGCGGGGAGACGAGCGGTCGTCCGACTATGGTAACAAACGTGTTCCGTTGATTTTTTACCTCGCGTGCGGGTTTTGAGGGGCCGGATAACATTTCGGGAGGAGATGGTGGGGACAACAAAGAATGAGACCTCACCTGGTAGGTTGCGGTAGCAACCATCCCGACAAGGCCTGGTAATGGGTGAGGTCTCGATGTGGCTAGTTCGTGAGATCATGGACCTAATCCTGCTGCTGGTGCATGGGATCTCGGAGTTGCTGCGGACCCGCCACGACTTCATGGAACTGGAGAAGGGGATCTTCCGGCTGGTGCAGGAGGTGGCGCGACGGGCGCTGGTGCTGGCGTTGCACCGGCTGGACGACGAGCTGATGCGCCGGCGGGACGCGGCGCGATATGAGTTGGTGCACAGCAAGCCGCGGACGATCGTGACGCCGTTTGGGAAGGTGCAGGTGCGGCGGCGGTACTACCGGGACCGTCAGAGCGGGGAAGGCCATTTCCTGCTGGACGAGGCGCTGGGGTGGACAGCCCGCCAGCGGCTGTCGCCGTGGGCCACAGAACTGGCGGTGGCGATGGCCGCGGAGATGCCGTACCACCGGGCGGCGGCGGTGCTGGCGAAGCTCACGCTGGGGGGCATGGATGTCCGAGCGATGAGCGTCTGGCGTGAGGTCCAGGAGGTGGGCGCTGTACGGGTGGAGCAAGCCGAAGCGCAGCGCCGTGCAGTGTTCGACCGTGGCGAGGTGCCGGCGGGGCAGCGGCGGACCGAGCGGTTGCGGATTGAGGTGGACGAGGTGGTGGTCCAAGGCCGTGGTCCCCGGGGAGCCCACAGGCACCTGGGGCTGAAGCTGGCGGTCGGCTATGAGGGCAAAGAGCAAGTCGGGCAAAACCGGTGGCAACTGGTAGAGCGCCGGGTGACCGCAGGCTTGGCCAGTGCGGAGGTCTTCTCGGAGCAGACGTATGCGGATTTCGGCAGCAAGTGGGATCTGAGTGCGGTACAGGACGTGGTGGTGGGCGGCGACGGTGCCCCGTGGGTGAAGCAGTGGGCGGGGACGTTTGCCGGAGCGAGGTACCAGCTGGACCCGTTCCACCTCCGCCGGGCGCTGCTGGAGGGTCTGTCGCATGACGAGGAGGCCTACCGGAAGGCGGTGGAGGCCCTGAAGGTCAAGGACTGGAGCCAGGTGGAGCAGGTGCTGGCGACGGCCGAGCGGGCCAGTCGTGGGGCGCAGCGCAAGCGTGTGGCAGGGCTGCGGAAGTACCTGCAGGAGAACTGGGACGGCATCTGCCGTTCCGGGGCCGCAGACAGTTTGGGCACCATTGAGGGGCAGGTGTTCCACCATGTCGCCCGACGGATGAAGCGCCATGGAGCGCAGTGGAGTGACAGGGGAGCGGACCATCTGGTGCGGCTGCTGGCGGCCCGGGCGAACGGGGAATTGGCGGTGATGGGGCGGCAGGCCTGGCCGATGCAGTCGGAGGTGTTGCGCCAGGCAACCGGCTCGACGGCGATTCGGGTGCAGCCCGGGGAACTGAATGATCCGGAGGCATGGCTGCGGGTGAACCTGCCGGCGCTCAGCGGACCAGCTGCCGGCTCGCCGTGGGTCAAGTACGTGCTACGTGAGCTTGTGAGGGCGCTGCCGCGGAGTGCATAACGAACCAAAAAATTCGGGCCTTGTCGGGTCACCTACCGAAGCTTGACACGGCCGTTTTGAGGGCCCAGATTGCCATTTAGGATACTTTCGCTTACTCTAGATCACAGATGACCTGCCCGAAAGGACTACGGGGGTGGTTCGATGGGACGATCTCGCCCCAGGCGACTCCTGGCGGCTCTGGTGGGGGCCCTGCTCGTGGCAGGCTGCGCGCGTGCGCCGCAGTCGATCCTGGACCCGGCAGGACCCGTGGCCCGCGCCCAGTACCGGCTCTTCACGTTTGACGTCGCCATGGTGACCGGGATCGGGGTGGTCATGGCCTTCCTCATCCTCTACGCCGTGTTCCGGTTCCGGCGCCGCGGGTCGGCGGGCGGCCTGCCGCCGCAGGTCGACGGCAACCGACGCCTCGAGATCGGTTGGACCCTGGCTGCGGTGCTGGTGCTCATCCCCCTGGCCGTCGAGCCCATCAAGGACGAGTTCGCGCTGGCCGCCCCTCCGCCGGGTCAGGACGTGCTCCAGGTCCGGGTCGTGGGCCACCAGTGGTGGTGGGAGTTCGAGTACCCGGACCTCGGCATCGTCACCGCCAACGAGCTTCACATCCCGACGGGGCAGCCGGTGCAGCTCACGATCACGTCGGCCGACGTGCTCCACAGCTTCTGGGTACCCCGCCTCGGCGGCAAGATGGACGCGGTTCCGGGGCGGCAGAACAAGCTCTGGCTCCAGGCCGACGAACCCGGTACGTACCTGGGCCAGTGCGCTGAGCTGTGCGGCACTTCGCACGCCAACATGCGGCTCCGGGTGATCGCCCAGACGGCGGCGGAGTTCGAGGCCTGGGTCCGGACGCGGCAGAATCCCGTCACCCAGCCCCAGAGTGACCTGGCGGCGCGCGGCCAGGCGAAGTTCCAGCAGACGTGCGCCGCGTGCCACACGGTCGACGGCACACCCGCCAAGGGCAAGGTGGGGCCCAACCTCACCGGGGTAGGGAGCAGGACCACCATCGCCGCCGGGATGCTGCAGAACACGGACGAGAACCTGGCCCGCTGGCTCCAGAACCCGCCGGCTGTCAAGCCCGGCGCGCTGATGCCAAACTTGAACCTCAAGAAAGAGGAAATTGAAGCTTTGGTCGCCTACCTCAGGGGACTCAAATAAAAGGCAACGATTGAATGGATAGCGTATACATTTAATTTCCATCCGGAGAGAGGTGGCGAGATGTGGCGGTAGGTGCCGAGAAGCTCGTCGGCACGCTCCGCAAACCCCGTGAAGAGACCGGGCTGTGGAGCTGGCTGACCACCGTCGACCACAAGCGCATCGGCATCCTGTACCTGGCGACCGGGTTCGCCTTCTTCCTGATGGGCGCTGTCGAAGCGCTCCTGATCCGGCTCCAGCTCGCCCGGCCCGGCGGTGGGGTTCTGAGCGCGCAGACGTACAACCAGGTCCTCACCATGCACGGGACCACGATGATCTTCCTCGCCGCGATGCCCCTGATCGCCGGGTTCTTCAACTACATGATGCCGATCTTGATCGGCGCACGGGACGTCGCCTTCCCCCGGATGAACGCGCTGAGCTACTGGCTCTTCCTGGCGGGCGGCATCATCCTCAACTCCAGCTGGTTCCTGGGCGGGGCGCCGGCCGCCGGGTGGTTCAACTACGCCAACCTCAGCGGCCCCCAGTTCAGCCCGGGTCGTGGAATCGACTTCTACCTGCTGGGGCTGCAGGTTTCCGGCATCGGGACGCTCGTCTCCGCCATCAACTTCATCGTTACCATCCTCAACCTGCGCGCCCCCGGCATGCGGCTCATGGACATGCCGCCCTTCGCCTGGGCGACCCTGTTCACGTCGGCGATCATCCTGTTCGCCCTGCCGCCGTTCACCGCCGGCATGATCCTCCTCATGTTCGACCGCTGGTTCGGCACCGGGTTCTTCGTGCCCTCCGCGGGCGGCGACGTCGTGCTGTGGCAGCACCTCTTCTGGATCTTCGGCCACCCCGAGGTGTACATCCTGGCGCTACCGGCCTACGGCATCATCTCGGAGGTCATCCCGACCTTCTCCCGCAAGCCGTTCTTCGGGTACACCTCCATGGTGATCGCTCTCACGGCCATCTCCGGCCTCAGCTTCCTGGTGTGGGTGCACCACATGTTCACGGTCGGACTCGGGCCGTGGGTGAACACCCTGTTCGCCATCACCACGAAGGCCATCTCGGTCCCGACGGGGATCCTGATGTTCAACTGGATCGCCACCATGTGGGGCGGTGACCTGCGCTTCACCACGGCCCTGCACTACGCGGTGGGTTTCCTGGTGGTCTTCACCATCGGCGGGCTGAGCGGCATCGTCAACGCCACCTCGGCGCTCAACCCGCAGCTCCAGGACACGTACTGGGTGGTGGGCCACTTCCACTACGTGGCCATCGGCGGCGTGCTGTTCTCCCTCCTGGCCGGCCTGTGCTACTGGTGGCCCAAGATCACCGGGCGGCTCCTGGACGAGCGCCTCGGCCGTCGGAGCTTCTGGCTCGTGTTCATCGGCTTCAACCTCATCTTCTTCCCGTTCCACATCCTCGGGGTCCTGGGCATGCCGCGGCGGATCTACACGTATGCCCCGGAGCTGGGCCTGAGCGTGTGGAACGCGGTGGCGACCGCCGGCGCGTTCGTGATGGGCACCGGGATCCTCCTCCTGGCCTACAACCTGGTGACGAGCCTGGTCCGGGGCCAGCCCGCCGGAGCCGACCCGTGGGACGGCCGGACCCTGGAGTGGTCGATCCCTTCCCCGCCCCCGGTCTACAACTTCGCCCGCCTGCCGCTGGTCCGGGGCCGGGACGCGTTCTGGCTGGAGAAGCGGTCTGGAGGCGGAACGATGCAGCCCGCACCCGAGGAGGAGCA
The DNA here is from genome assembly GCF_025999835.1 of Caldinitratiruptor microaerophilus. Lineage (NCBI taxonomy): Bacteria > Bacillati > Bacillota > Clostridia > Eubacteriales > Symbiobacteriaceae > Caldinitratiruptor > Caldinitratiruptor microaerophilus. The sequence goes on from NZ_AP025628.1 coordinate 49,048, forward strand.
CGGACATGCAGGCGGTGGCCACGGCAAAGGCGGCCACGGCCATGCCATCCACATGCCATCGCCATCCTACATGCCGGCGGTCGTGGCCCTGGGTCTTACCGTGGCGTCGTACGGTGGCATCTTCCGGTCGCTTCTCGTGGCGCTGATCGGGCTGGCCATCCTCGCTTTCGGGATCTTCGGGTGGATCTTCGAGGATGACAGCGGTTACCTGCTGGAGCTGGAGGAGGACGTCGCATGACGATCGGGAGCGCAGCCCGGCCCCTGCGCGAGGCGGTGACGCCCCACCGGGCGCCGGCGCCCCTGGAGAACGTCAAGTTCGGGTTCTGGCTGTTCCTCGCCTCCGAGTGCCTCTTCTTCGCCTCCCTCGTGGGCACGTACCTCGCCCTGCACGGAAGGAGCCTGACCGGTCCCTTCCCGCAGGACGTGTTCAACATCCCCCTCACCACCGTCAGTAGCTTCGTGCTGCTGACGAGCAGCCTCACCATGGTGCTCGCCGTCGCCGCCATCCAGCACGGGGACGTGGCGGCCATGAAGCGGTGGCTGGCGGTCACTGCGTTCCTCGGGCTCGTCTTCCTGGGGTTCCAGGCCTACGAGTTCACCGAGTTCGTCCACGAAGGGCTCACGCTGCGCACGAACGTCTTCGGCGCCAGCTTCTACACCCTGACGGGCTTCCACGGGGCCCACGTGGCGATCGGGGTGATCTGGCTCGTCACGCTGCTGCTCCACGCGCTACGGGGCGGCATCACCCGCGACAAGGCAACTGCCGTGGAGGTCGCCGGCCTCTACTGGCACTTTGTCGACGTCGTCTGGATCGTGATCTTCACCGTGGTCTACCTGCTGGAGTTCGCTCGCTGACGACCCGTCCGGACGGAACCCCGGGGAAGGAGGTATCGGCAGGTCCATGGCGCACCCGACGACCGCCACCTACGTCGCCATCGCCCTGGTGCTCACCGTCGTCACCCTCATGGAGTTTGCGGTGCTATACGTGCACGGCCTCGCCGGGATGATGGTGCCCATCCTCCTGGCGCTGTCGGCGATCAAGTTCGCCCTCGTGGCCCTCTTCTACATGCACCTCCGCTTCGACCGCCCCCTGTACCGGCGGGTGTTCGCAGGCGGCCTCGGCCTGGGGGTGCTGGTGGCCGTGTCCCTCATGCTGCTCAGTCACATGCCGATGTGAGGCGGGGGCAGCAAAGAGCAGAACGGGCGGGAGGAACTTACGAAACACGATTGTGCAGGAACCACGCCAGGCCACGTCCAATACAAACGGCGACGCCTGCGCGGCGCAGGGAAAGGAGGGCCTCCTCCCCGCATGCCCTCTCAGACATTCCGTCGGTTGGCCTGGGCAACGGTGATCGCGACATACCTCCTGATCGTCCTGGGAGGCGCTGTCAAGGCGTACGGCGCCGGCCTTGCCTGCCCCGACTGGCCTCTCTGCCACGGACGGGTCATCCCGCCGCTGGACGGCCTCGTCCTGCTCGAGTACGGCCACCGGCTCGGGGCGACGGTCGTGACCGCCCTGGCGGTGGCGACCACCGTGGCGGCGTTCCGCAGCCCCGGCCCGAGAGGCCCCTGGGTGCGGGGCAGCCTGCTGGCCCTGTTCCTCCTGGCGGTGCAGATCGTCCTCGGGGGCCTGACCGTCCTCTACACCCTACCGCCCGCCATCGTCTCCTCCCATCTGGGGGTGGCGAGCGCCTTCCTGTCCGTCTGGATCGTGATGGCCGTCTCGGCCGGGACGGCCACCGGAGAGCGCCAGACCTCCGCCCGGCGGCCCGTGTGGGTGGCGACCCTCGTGGCGGCGCTCGCCGTCTACACGACCATGGTGGTGGGCAGCTACATGAAGTCCGCCGGGGCCGGCCTGGCGTGCACCGACTGGCCGCTTTGCGGCGGGCGGCTGATCCCGGAGGGCGGCTGGGCCGTCATGCTGCACTTCGGTCACCGGGTGGCGGCGCTGGTCGCAGGGGTGCTGGTGCTGTACGCGGCGTACCAGGTGGTCCGGCACGCAGCCAACGTCCTGGCGCTCGTGGTTCCTGCCGGGGCCGCCGCCGGACTCGTGTTCATCCAGGTGCTCCTCGGGGGTGCCGCCGTACGGCAGGCCTTGCCGCCGGCGCTGACCGTGACTCACCTGGCGGTGGCGGCGGGCCTTCTCGCCACCCTGGTGGCGCTGACCACCGCCGGCTACCGACTGGCTCCCGCCGGGACCGTTCCGCTGGACCTGGAGGAGCGCCCGACCGAGTCGGAGCGGCGCCGCCCCGGCGTGGTGGCCCTCGACTACATCCGCCTGATGAAGCCCCGGATCGTGCTGCTCCTCCTCATCACCGGCTACGCGGCGATGTGGCTGGCCGCGCGGGGAGCGCCTCCCCTGCGGCTCACGCTTCTCACGCTCGCCGGCCTCTCCCTCACCTGCGGCGGCGCCAACGCGGTGAACATGTGGTGGGACCGGGACATCGACGCCGTCATGACCCGGACCCGTTCCCGGCCGCTTCCCGCCGGCCGGATCCCCCCCACCGGGGCGCTGGTCTTCGGGCTCGCCGCGGGCATGATTGGTGTCCTGGTCCTCGCCTTCGGCGTCAATCTCCTGGCCGCAGCGCTTGCCCTGTCCGGTTACCTCTTCTACGTGCTGGTCTACACGATGTGGCTCAAGCGCTCGACGGCCCAGAACATTGTTATCGGCGGCGCCGCCGGGGCCGTGCCGCCCCTCGTGGGCTGGGCGGCGGTGACCGGGACCGTGGGGCTGGCCGCCCTGCTGATGTTCCTGGTCGTATTCCTCTGGACCCCGCCCCACTTCTGGGCCCTGGCGCTCTTCCGCAACGACGACTACCGCCGCGCCGGCGTCCCCATGCTGCCCGTGGTGCGGGGCGAGAACCACACGAAGTGGCAGATCCTCATCTACACGCTGCTCGTGGTGCCGGCCTCGCTCCTCCTGTACTGGACCGGCGTGGTGGGGCCGTTCTACCTCTGGGTGGCGGCGCTCCTCGGGGCCTGGCTCATCTCCGCCTCCATCGCCCTTCTGCGGGAGCGGCTCCCCGCCCAGCGCTGGGCGCACCGGGTCTTCGGCTACTCCATCCTGTACCTGGCCTTCCTCTTCCTGGCGATGGTCGCCGATGTGCAGCCGTAGCCGTCTCACCGCCCTGGTCCTGGCTGTCCTCCCGCTGCTCCTGGCCGGATGCTCGCGGTCCGGCGCGGCGGCACCGGCCGGCAGCCCCGCGCACCCGGCGGTCGAGCAGGCCGTGGCCGGGGCCGACGTCGTGGTGGAGGTGCACTTCCGGCAGCCGGCGGGGAAGGACGCCCGCTGGGCGATCGAGCCCGCGCGGATCGAGGTCCCCCTGGGGAGCCGGGTGGCCCTCGTCGCGGCGAACGATGAACCCCTGCCCCACGACCTCGTCATCGGTGAGCCCTACAACCAGAAGACCGTGCTGGTCCGGCGCGGCGAGAAGGCAGCCGTCGTGTTCACGGCCGACCGCCCCACTGCCGGCACCCCCGTCTGGTGCTCGGTGCCGGGCCACCGGGAACTGGGGATGGAGGCCGTGCTGGTGGTGCGATGAGGGGGAGACCGCCCCGCCGCTGCGCCCGTCCCGTCTTGCTCGGGCTGGCTCTCGGCTTCGCCGCAGGGATGCCCTTCTTCGAGGTCAGCGCACTGGTGGTCCTGGCCGTCCACCGTCACCTGGTGGACGCGTCCGGGGCCATCCGCTTCTTCTCGGACTCGGCGAACGTGCTGGGGTTCCTGACGGCGTGGCACGTGGCCACGGCGGCGGCCGGGGCGCTGCTCGGCGCGTTGTGGCAGTGGCGCGAGCGTGGGCGGCGCCCGCGCCTGCGCGTCATCCGGGGAGGGGCGGGGCGCCGCCGGCGGGCCGGGTAACGGAGTGCGCGGTGGGCACGGACATAGGAACGCACCCGTCTCATGGAGTCTGAATCGTTGTCCGAATTATTGAAAGGAATCTCCCCGTGGAGGTCGTAAGAGGACTAATAGATGCACTAGACCGAGAGGAGGAGCGAAAGAGGGTCCAGGGAAGCACCCGCACCCGCACTCAGGCTCAAAGAGAGGAGGCTGGCCATGGCTCGCACCGCAACGCAGGAGTTGGGCAATGAGAGCGTTCGCATGGGTCTGGGTCCGCCGATGGACCTCGCAGAACTGCCGGCACCGCCGCCATTCAATTTGCGTAACTTCGTCAAGATGCTCGGCGTCGGTGCCATCCTGGTGAGCGTTTCGATCGGCAGCGGCGAGTGGCTGCTGGGTCCGGCGGCCGTGATCCAGTACGGCCCACAGCTCCTCTGGATCGTGACCATCGCCACCATCCTGCAGACCGTCTTCAACCTGGAAACCCAGCGGTACACGTTGTACACGGGAGAACCCGTGATGGTGGGGCTCATGCGCTTGCCCCCCGGACGCTGGCTGTGGGGGCCGCTGTGGATCCTGCTCACCGTCGTCTCCATCGGTCCCGGCTGGGCGCTCGCCTCCGCCACGGCCCTCGCCGCCATGGCCCTGGGGCGGATGCCCGAGCAGGCGGACAAGGCGTGGGTGATCGCGCTCGGCATCGTCGCCATGGTCCTCGTGATGGCCGTCGTGTCGTTTGGCCAGCGCGTCGAGCGTACGCTGGCACGCGTGTCGACGGTTGCCATCGTCTTCATCTTTGCCAGTCTCCTGATCTTCGACCTGTGGCTCGTCCCCTTTGAGTGGTGGGGAAAGATCGCGGCAGGATTCTTCAACTTTGGATTCCTCCCTGCGGCCAAGGGCGGGCAGGGGGTCGACTGGATCCTGCTCGGTGGGTTTGCCGCTTACGCCGCGACGGGCGGCATCTTCAACATGGCGACCTCCAACTGGATGCGTGATCGCGGCTGGGGGATGGGCAGCCAGGTCGGTTACATCCCCTCGCTGATCGGCGGGCGCAGGATCGAGGTGTCGGAAACCGGAAAGGTATTCCGGCTCACGGAGGAGAATCTGCGGCGATTCTGGGAGTGGATGCGTTACGCCCGCTGGGAGCAGTGGACGCTGTACTTCATCGGGTGCATGCTGGGGATGTACTTCTCCGTCCTGCTGGCGGCAGGGCTCATCGCCCCGGGCACGAAGGTGGGCGGCTGGGCGGTGGCCGCGCGGCAGGCGGAGGCAGTGGCGCAGCACCTGGGCACGTTCGGCTGGTACTGGGTGCTGTTGATCGGTTTCTGGGTCCTGTGGGGGACGCAGCTCAACGCCACGGACGCGGCCGTCCGGCACCTGACGGACCTCCTGTGGAACCTGGGGCCGGCCTTCCGGCGGCTCGCCCGGCAGGACATCCGCCTCATTTACTACGTGATCCTGGCGGTCGTGACGCTCTGGATGGCCTACCTGTTCGTCGTCGGCACCCCACTCGGGCTGGTCCTGCTGGTTTCGAACGCGGCCGGTCTGGTGTTCGTCATCGGGGGCCTCATGGTCCTGTGGCTCAACAGCACCCTTCTCCCCCGGGAGCTCCGGCCGAACTGGGTCAACCAGCTCCTGCTGCTGTTGCTCGCGGTGTTCTACGGATTCTTCGTGTACAAGGCGATCGCGGCAGCGCTGGCAGGGTAGCACGGCATCCACGGAGCCCACGAAGCGGCCAGCCTCCGGCAGACCGGAGGCTGGCCGTTCACGCGGTCTGGACGGAAACGGACGGCGGCGCGCCTAACGGAACAAACCCAGCCGGCCGATCCGCCGGGCGGCCTCGGCCAGGCGGTCGCCGGGAACCGTGAGCGCCACACGAACGTAGCCCTCGCCGTGGGCGCCGAAACCCGTGCCGGGGGCGACGACCACGTGGGCTTCCCGCAGCAGGCGGTCGGCGAAGCTCTCCGCGGTGTACCCGGCCGGGACGGGGCACCAGGCGAAGAAGCTTCCGGCCGGGGGCTGGACCTCCCACCCGATGGCCCGGCAGGCGGCGACCCAGGTGTCCCTGCGCTCCTGGTAGAGGTCCCGCAGGGCCCACACGGAATCCTGCGGCCCCGTGAGCGCCCCCGCTGCCGCCACCTGCACGGCGCCGAACTGGCTGCAGTGCAGGTGGTCCTGGAGGAGCTCGAGCAGGCGGATGATCTCCCGGTTGCCGGCGGCGAAGCCGATCCGCCACCCCGCCATGTTGTACGACTTCGACAGCGTGACGAACTCGATGCCGACCTCCCGGGCGCCCGGGGTCTGGAGGAAGCTGACCGGCCTGCGGCCGTCGTAGACCAGGTCGCCGTATGCCAGGTCGTGCGCCACGGCGATCCCGTAACGCGCCGCGAACTCCACCGCGTGGGCGAAGAACTGCGGGCCGGCCACCGCGCCGGTCGGGTTGCCGGGGAAGTTGAGGAACATGAGGCGAGCCCGGGCAGCGATGTCCGGAGGGACCTCGTCGAACCGGGGAAGGAACCCGGCCTCGCGGCGAAGCGGCAACGAGTGCGGACGGGCACCGGCGAGCGCGATCCCCGAGAGGTAGTCGGGATATCCGGGATCCGGCACCAGGCAGACGTCGTCCGGATCCAGCAGGGCGAGGCTGATCTCCTGCAGCCCGATCTTCGAGCCGATGAGGATGCAGATCTCCCCGTCGGGATCGAGTTCCACGCCGTACCGGTCGCGGTACCAGGTCGCGGCGGCTTCCTTCAGGATCCGCAGGCCCGTGAAGGGGATGTACCGGTGCAGGGCCGGGTCCCGGGCTGCCTCCTGCAGCCGCTCGACGATGTGGGCCGGGGTCGGTCGGTCGGGATTGCCCTGCCCGAGGTTGATGACGTCGTGGCCGGCGGCGGTAAGGTCCTGCGCGGTCTTCACGATGCGGGCGAAGAACTGGGCGGGCAGCCGCTCGATGCGGCTGGCGGCTCGGAAGGGCACGGACGGGGGCCTCCTTCGGTCGGTACGGTACGGCGTGGACCCACGCAGCCGGCCCGGCGGCAGAAAGCGGCCGGCCGGGCGCCCTACAGCCGGGCCTCCAGATACTCTTTCAGCGCCACGGCGTGGTTGTGTTCCGGATCTCTGGCGCCGTAGAGGAGGGTCAAGGTGTCACCGGCCCGGGCCGCCGCGAGCAGGGACTCCCACGCCTGCGGGTGGGCGTCGAGTTCGGCGAAGTAGCGCCGGCGGAACTCCTCCCACCGGGACGGGTCGTGGCCGAACCAGCGGCGCAGGGCGCCGGAGGGCGCCACGTCACGCAGCCAGCCCGCCAGCGGCAGGTGGTCCTTCCGGATCCCGCGCGGCCAAAGGCGGTCGACCAGGTAGCGGGTGCCGTCGTCGGGCGTGGGAGGATCGTAGACCCGCTTCACCCGGATCATGCCAGGTCCCCCTCTCGCCGGCCTGCAGATGTTCGTCCCGCGCTCCGTTTCGGGGCGCGGGACCGGGGAGACGGAAACTGACCCTATTCTACCACAGGCGTACAGACCGTGGGGGACCGGCCCGGTTCGCCGCGCGGCCCCCTACCGGGCCTCCGGTTCCTGCGAGTGACCGGTTCCGTACGCGAGGGCCATCGCCTCCACGGCGAGCCGGGCGGCCAGGAGCGAGGTCACGCCTCCGGGGTCGAGGTACGGATTGACCTCCACGACGTCGAGGCCTGCGAGGGGTCCGGCCTCCGTGACCGCCTGCAGCACCGCCCGCACCTCCTCGTACGTGAGGCCGCCCGGCTCCGGGCTCGACGTGCCGGGCGCGACGGACGGGTCCAGGCCGTCGACGTCGAGGCTCACGTAGAGGGGCTCACCGCGGGGGAGGTGACCCAGCGCGGCCTCGATCCCTGACCGGCGCACCTCCCGCATGGTGACGATCCGGTTTCCCCGGCCCACCGCCGCCGCGTACGCCTCCGGGTTCGTCCGGATCCCGCGCACGCCCACGACCGTGATGGTGCCGACGAACGGAAGCTCGGCCGCCCGGCGGAAGGGGCTCGAGTTGGAGCGGGCGTAACCGGCCACGGTGTCGGTGAAGTCCAGGTGGGCATCGATCTGCACCACGTGGAGCCTGCGGCCCGCCCAGACGCCGCCGGACTCGAAGATCGGGGTGAGCGCGCGCAGGACCGGGTACGTCACGGAGTGGTCGCCGCCGAGCACCACGGGCACCGCGCCGGCCGCCAGGACCGCGGCGATGACGGCCGCCACGCTGCGGTCGAGGTGCTCGAGGTCGGTGTAGAGGGGGTCGGCGTCACCAACGTCGACCAGCCGGCAACCGGCCAGGTACCAGCGTCCGTCCTGGATGTCCCAGTAGCCGGGGTTATCGGGGCCCCAGGGCAGGGCGTAGCGGGTGGAGAGGTCCCGGATCGCCCGGGGGGCCAGGCGCTGGCCCGGGCGGTATCCGACCGCGCCGTCGAACGGCACGCCGAAGACGGCGAAGTGGGCGTCGCCGGGCCTGAGAAGGTCCGGGGCGACGTGCGGGGCCCGGGCGAAGGTCGCGATGCCGACGTAGGGAAGGTCGGCGCGGGGGACGGCCGGCTGGAGAGCGCCGGGGCCAGCCGGAGCCGGCTCGCCGGCCGGGGAAGGGGGCCGGAGCGCACGGCTCATCGTTCCCACCCGCCCGCCGGTGCGATCTTGCCGGCCTTGAGGACCGCCGCCACCCGGGCGGTACCCAGGCGGTAGGCGAGGTGCTCGTAGGACGGGGCGCCCAAGATCACCAGGTCGGCCTGCTTCCCCGGCTCGATGCTGCCGATGCGGTCGGCCCGCTCCAGGGCGTGGGCCGCGCCCAGGGTGGAGGCCACCAGGGCTTCCGCCGGGGTGAGGCCCATCCCGAGGCAGGCGATGGCCATCACCAGCGCCATGTTGCCGGAGGGCTGGGTGCCCGGGTTGTAGTCGCTGGCCAGGGCGACAGGCACCCCCGCCGCAATGAGCTTGCGGGCGGGCGCGAAAGGCTCCCCCAGGAACAAGGCCGTCCCGGGGAGGAGCGTGGCCACCGTCCCGGCCGCGCGGAGGCGCGGGATGTCCTCGTCCCGGATGCGGAGGAGGTGGTCGGCCGAGGCGGCGCCGAGCTCGGCCGCCAGGCCGGCGCCGCCCAGGGGCGCCAGCTCGTCGGCGTGCAGGCGCGCCCGGAGGCCCAGAGCCTGCGCCGCCCGCACGACCCGGCGCGTCTGGTCGAGGTCGAAGACGCCGGCCTCGCAGAACACGTCGACGTACTCCGCCAGGCCCTCCCGGGCCACGGCGGGCAGCATCTCGTGCACGACCCGGTCGACGTAGGCGTCCGGGTCGCCGCGGAACTCCGCGGGGACGGCGTGGGCGCCCAGGAAGGTCGGGACCACCTCGGGCAGCACGAGCCCCTCGCAGGGCCAGGTGCCGTCCAGGTCGTCGCCCGGGTCGGCCGCCCGGCGGATCGCCCGCAGCATCTTGAGTTCGTCGGCGGTGGTGAGGCCGTAGCCGCTCTTGACCTCCACCGTGGTGGTGCCGAAGCGGAGGACCTCCAGGAGGCGCTCCCGGACGAGGCCGGCAAGCTTCACCTCGGAGGCGGCGCGGGTGTGCCGCACCGTGTCGAGGATGCCGCCCCCTGCCGCGAGGATCTCCTGGTAGGTGGCTCCCGCCAGGCGGCGGCCGAACTCCTCGGCCCGCCAGCCGGCGAAGCAGAGGTGGGTGTGCGGGTCCACGAAGCCGGGCAGCACCGTGCGGCCCCGGGCGTCGAGGGTGGCTGCCGGCTCGACCCGGGCGGCCACCTCCGCGTAGGGTCCCACGTCCACGATCCGGCCGCCCCGCACCGCCACGGCGCCGCCGGGGATCAGGCTCAGGCGGCCCTGGGCCGGCCCTGCCGGGGGCCGGCCGTCTCCTCCCACCGGAGTGGCGACCTGGGCGGCCGGACCCACGAGGAGGTCCACGCGCTGGCGCGCCATCGCTGGCCTCACCTCCCCGCCGGGGCCTCGGGGCCCCGGATGTGCGCCTCGGCAGCCGCCAGGACGGGCGGGAGGGTGCCCTGCAGGCGGCCCCGGAGGTCGGCGGCGGCGCCGCGGAATTCCTCCGCGGCCCGGGCGGCCTCCGGGACGCCGAGCCGGACCAGGCTGCCGGCGTTGATCTCCACGTTGAGGAGCGCTCCCAGCACCGCCGTCTGGATGAGGTGGGCGGCCACCGCAGCGTCGCTGGCGGAGGCGGGATTCCCCCGCTCCGCCACGGCGGCCGCCAGGGGCACGAGCTCGATGGCCGTCCGGGCCACGTCCAGGGGCACACGGGCGGCGCCCATGAGGGCGCCGGCGATGGCCGCGGCCCGGGCGGCCTTCTCCGCGTCCGTGTCCTTCGGCAGCTTGTAGGCCGCCATGACCCGGTCGAACGCCGCGCTGTCGGCGTCCGCCAGGTCCAGGAGGCGGGACCGGCGCACGTCGGCCTCCCGGGCGACCCGCGCCATCTCTCCGGCGACCTCCGCGAAGCGCTTCCCTTGGCTCAGGCGGGCGACCATGGCGATGAGCCCTGCCGCCATCGCCCCGGCGAGGGCCGAGGCGGTGCCGCCGCCCGGGGCAGCGGTGCCGGCGGCGAGCGCATCGATGAACGCACCCAGCGCCATGTGGGCGAAGGAGGGGGCGGACGCCTCGCCGGCGCCCCCGGCGCCCGTTCCCGCCTGCCCCGTCGCGGCCAGGAAGGCCTCGGTGACCCGGTTCTCGAGCACCTGCTCCCGGACGCCCGGGCCGCGGCAGGCCGCGACCAGGGCGTCCACCACCTCCTGCCGCCGGCCCTCGCTGAAGTTGGGGACACACTGGACGACCTCGACCACCGGGGCCACCTTCCTACATGTTGATCCCGAGGGACGGCATCTTGATGCCGCGCTCCCGGGCCACCTGCCGGGCGTGCTCGTAGCCGGCGTCGGCGTGGCGGACGACGCCCATGCCGGGGTCGGTGCGCAGGACGTGGGCGAGACGCCACTCGGCGTTCTCGCTGCCGTCCGCCACCACGACCTGCCCGGCGTGGATGGCGTAGCCGATCCCGACCCCGCCGCCGTGGTGGACGGACACCCAGGAGGCGCCGGCGGCGGTGTTGATCAGGGCGTTGAGGATGGGCCAGTCGGCGACGGCGTCGGAGCCGTCCAGCATCCCCTCGGTCTCCCGGTTCGGTGAGGCCACCGACCCGGCGTCCAGGTGGTCCCGGCCGATGACGATCGGCGCCCTGAGCTCGCCGGTCTTCACCATGTGGTTGAACAGGAGGCCGGCCCGGTCCCGCTCGCCGTAGCCCAGCCAGCAGATGCGGGCGGGGAGGCCCTGGAAGGGCACCTTGTGCCGGGCCAGGCGCAGCCACCGGGCGAGGCCCTCGTTCTGGTCGCCGAACTCCTTCAGGATGACCTGGTCGGTCTTGTGGATGTCCTCGGGATCGCCGGAGAGCGCCGCCCAGCGGAAGGGGCCCTTGCCCTCCTCGAAGAGCGGCCGGATGTAGGCCGGCACGAAGCCCGGATAGGCGAACGCCTCCTCGAAGCCGGCCTCCTTCGCCTGGCCCCGCAGGTTGTTGCCGTAGTCGAAGACCACGGCCCCGGCCTTCTGGAAGTCGACCATCGCCCGGCAGTGCACGGCCATGCTCGCCATGGCCCGCTTCACGTAGTCCTTCGGGTCCCTCGCCCGGAGCGCCTCGGCCTCGGCCACGGTGAGACCGGCGGGCACGTAGCCGTTCAGCGCGTCATGGGCCGAGGTCTGGTCGGTCACCACGTCGGGGATCCAGCCCCGGCGCACCAGTTCGGGTTCCACCTCGGCGCAGTTGCCCAGCAGGGCGACAGAAAGGGGCTCCTTCTTGCGCTTCGCCTCATCGACCCACCGGAGGGCTTCCTCGAGGTCGGCCGTCCAGCGGTCGCAGAAGCCCGTGTCGACCCGGCGGCGGATGCGCCGCTCGTCGACCTCGATGATGAGCCCCACGCCGCCGTTCATCGTGATGGCGAGCGGTTGGGCGCCCCCCATGCCGCCGAGGCCACCGGTGAGGACGACCCGGCCGGCGAGCGAGCCGCCGAAGTGCTTCCGGGCGAGGGAGGCGAGGGTCTCGTAGGTGCCCTGGATGATCCCCTGCGAACCGATGTAGATCCAGGACCCGGCCGTCATCTGGCCGAACATGATGAGGCCCTTGCCTTCCAGCTCCCAGAAGTGCTCCCACGTCGCCCACTTCGGGACCAGGAGCGAGTTGGCGATCAGCACCCGCGGCGCCTTCTCGTGGGTCTCGAACACCGCGACGGGCTTGCCGGACTGGACCAGCAGGGTCTCGTCGTCCCGCAGGACCTTCAGAGTCTCGACGATCTTCTCGAAGGCCTCCCAGTTCCGGGCCGCCTTGCCGGCACCGCCGTACACGATGAGCTGATCCGGCTTCTCGGCCACCTCCGGGTCCAGGTTGTTCATGAGCATCCGCATGGCCGCCTCCTGCTGCCAGCCCCGGCAGGTCAGGGTTGAGCCACGGGGTGCCCGGACGGTCCGTGCCACTGCCATGATCTCCGCCTCCCTTGGCTGCGGGTCACCGCAAACGGCTCAGAGCGGCCGATCGGTGCCCGTCGCTCGTTCCCGTGCGGGCGGGCCGTCCGGCCGCGGGGCGACCGGGCCGGCGCGCCGCTGGGCCAGGTCCCGGGTGACCGCGTCCGTCGCCTCGCGGAGGGCGCTCAGGATCTCGGGCACCCGTTCGTCGCCCAGGCGGAACCGGGGGCCCACGACGCACATCCCCGCCACCACCCGTCCCTCCGGGTCCCGGACGGGCATCGAGATCGACCGGACGCCCCGGTCCATCTCCTCGTCGCTGATGGCGTAGCCCCTCTCGCGAACCTCCTGCAAGACGGCCTTCAGGCGGTCCGGGTCGGTGATCGTGTTCTCGGTGTAGCGCGGCAGCCCCACGGAGCGGATGACGGCGTCGACCTCCTCCGGCTCCAGGTAGGCCATCAGCACCCGGGCCGAGGCGCCTGCGTGGAGCGGCAGCACGACCCCCCGATCGAAGGAGAGGCGCACCACTTGCCGGCTTTCCACCCGCTCCAGACAGATCGCCTCGTGGCCGCTCACCTGGGTGAGAAGGACCGTTTCCTCCAGCCGCCGGCTGAGGGCGGTCATGTGCGGGCGAGCCACCGCCACGAGCTCCCTTTCCGCCGGAACCTTCCCGGCCAGGGAGAGCAGGCGGTTGCCGAGCCAGTACCGGCTCGAGCCCGGCGTCGACGTCACGAGGCCCCAGGCGGAGAGCTTCCGCAGGTACCGGTAGACGGTGGAGGCCGGGATTCCGGCCTCCGCAGCGATCTCCGCCGCGGTCAGCCCTTCCGGGAATCGTTCGAGGGCGAACAGGATCTGCAGCCCGCGCTCGAGCGACGCGAGACTGTCTTTATCACTCTGTGATAAATGCTTTCTCATAATATGAGCATTCGTTCCCGACGTGGCAATTCCCTGCTGGCCATGTCAGCGGCGAAGAAAAAACAGGCGCCCCCCGGAAGCTCCGAGGGGCGGGACCGTGGCGCCGGGCGTCTAGACGCCGAGGTACTCCGGCAGGTCCTCCGGTTGGAGGCGCAGGCCCACGTAGAACGGGCCGAAGACGGCGTAGCGGGCGCTCACCTCGTCGAACCGCATCTCGTAGACGAGCTTCTTGAACTGCAGCGGATCGTCCGCGAAGAGCGTGACGCCCCATTCCCAGTCGTCGAGCCCCATCGCCCCGGTGATCACCTGCGTCACCAGACCCGCGTACTTCCGCCCGGTGGCCCCGTGTGCGGCCATGAGCTCGGCCCGCCGCTCCGGCGGGAGCATGAACCAGTTGTCCTCGCCTTCGCGCTTCTTGTTCATCGGGTAGAAGCAGATGTGCGAGGTGTCCGGGATCCGGGGCTTCAGGCGGCGCTGCAGGTACGCCTGTGTTTCCGGGCTTGCCGTCTCCCCGCCGCGGGCGCCTTCCCCGTGCCGGCTCAGCTCGACCACCGAGACGAAGGAGGTCGTCTGGCGGGTGACGCCCGCCAGCCGGGTCTTGTCGAAGGCCAGCTCAAGGTCCCGCAGGTCCCGGAGAGTCGGGCGGAAGTGGAGGATCAGGAGGTCGCCCTTGTGGCCGAGCACGCTGTAGATGGCGCTGCTGCCTTCCGGGCTGTCCTCCACCTTCTGGCAGGATGTGAAGAAGGCAACGGCTTCCTTCACGGCATCGTCCCGCTGGCCGGGGGAGAGGCGCTTCCACGCCTCCCAGTCGACCTTCCGCAGGTCGTGCAGGGCGTACCATCCCTCGAGGGTCTCGGGGGCCGATGGCATGGCAAATCCCCTCCCGTGGGTATCGGTGCAGCGCCGGTGCTCCGCCTAGGCCCGCTCCGGGCCGGCGGGGCCACGCGCTACCGAGCGCGTGAACGCTGCGATCGCTGCGAAGTCCTGATCGCCGAGGCCGGCGGCACGGGCCGCTGCGTACGCCCCGTGCGCCGCAGCCGCCGCGGGGAGCGCCGTCCCCAGCCGGTGGGCCTCCAGGAGGGCCAGACCCAGGTCCTTCTCCATCCAGCGGAGCTGAAAGGCGGGCGGGAAGTCCCCCGACTGCATGAGCGGGGCCTTCATCCGGACGATGGGAGCGCCTGCCGGACCTTCCATGAGCATCCGAACGATCGCGTCCCGCTCGAGGCCGAGCCCGTCGGCCAGCGCCAGCGCCTCGCCCAGCGCGGCGACGAGGGTGCCGGTGAGCATGTTCGCCACGATCTTGGCCGCGGCCCCCTGTCCCGCGGCACCGAAGTGGTGCACGCTCTGGCCCATGGCGTCGAGAACCGGTCGCGCCCGGGTGAGCGCCTCCGGGTTCCCGCCCACCAGGAACGTGAGCGTACCGTCGGTCGCGGGCTTCACGCTGCCCAGGACCGGGGCGTCCAGGTACTCCACGCGGGCTCTTGCAGCCGCCTCCGCCATCTCCCGGGCCGCCGACGGGCCGATGGTCGAGGCGTCGATCCACACGGCGCCACTCCGGCAGGCGGCGAGGAAGCCGTCCGTCCCCAGGGCGACCTGCCGGACCGCGGCCGGGTCGCCCAGCATGGTCACGATGAAATCGGCCCCGCGAACGGCTTCCCGGGGAGTGCCGGCCAATCGCCCGCCGGCCTCCACCAGCGGCTGGCCCTTCTCGGGAGTCCGGTTCCACCCGGTGACGGAAAAGCCCTTGCGCTGCAGGTTCAGAGCCATGGGCAGGCCCATCTGGCCCAGCCCCAGGAAGGCGACGGTGGTCTCCGGCACGGGTCGGCTCGCTCCTCTCTGCCAGCTAGTCTGTCTCAATGATGGTAACACGAAAGTACGTGGCTGACGAAGGCGGGGTGGTACAAGCCATGTCGGTGGCGCCCGGTTCCGCGTGGGTGGCGGATCCCGTAGGCAGTCCGCAGCCGTCCGCCGTGAGCGGTCGGCACGCGCCAGGCATGCTGTGAGCGAAGGCGAGTCCCGAGGTCGATGTGCAGAAGAGGATCCGCGAAGAAAAGTCTAGCGGATCCTCTTCTGCACTACTGGGCCCTCCGTCGGGGGTGTTCGCCCTCGTAGAGTTCACAGAACGTCAGTCATGCGTCCCCATGGTGTCGTGCGAACGCCTCCTTCGGCCCGCTTCGTTGCCTGTCCGGGCTCCTGCTGTGCAAATCGGGAGCCGCTGGCCGGCGGCTTGTGGGTGCTGTACTGCACTACGTACCACGGTGGGGACGCTCGTTCTTCGTAGCGGAACCGCACTAGCACGGGTCGGGGCGGCGCGGGCGGCGCCGGAGGGCGGCCGTGGAGTGGCAACGCACATGGAGTGGCACGTGGAGTGGCAACCCCTTGACGTGCGCCGCGTCGGGACCTATACTGGGCGCGGACAGTTAGACAGATAGCTAATTATACAATCGCCGAGGTGGTGCACGGGATGGGGCCGCTCAACGAGGTGTTCCGGGCCATTGCCGACCCCACCCGGCGGGAGATCCTGCGCCTCCTGCGCCGGGGTGACATGACCGCCGGGGAGATTGCCGGCCACTTCGCCATCTCGAAGCCGAGCATCTCCCATCACCTCGGTGTGCTCAAGCAGGCGGGTCTGGTCCTCGACGTGCGCCGGGGCCAGAACATCGTCTACAGCCTGAACACGACGGTCTTCCAGGACGTCCTCACCTGGCTCGTCCAGTTCACCGAACGGGGAGGGGGTTCCGGTGACGGTGACGCCGCGCCGGTATGACGTGCGTGAGCAGCTTCGCGGCGACTGGCTGCTCCTCCTGCTGCTGGCGGTGGGGCTCGTGGTCGGGATGGTCGTGGCGCCGAATCTGAGCGGACCGGTCCCCATCCACTGGAACGCGCGCGGCGAGCCCGACGGCTTCCTGGCTCCACCCTGGGGCGCGGTGATCCACCCCCTCGTCGGCGCGGCGGTGTACCTCGGGCTCCTCGTGCTGCCGCTGATCGACCCGAGCCGGGCGAACTACCCCCTGTTCGCCGGCACGGTCCGGGCCATCCGCTGGGTGCTGGTCCTGACCGCCCTCGGGCTGCACGCGGTGGGGCTCCTGGTGGCGCTTGGTCACCGCCTCGATTCGGGCCGCGCCGTGATCGGGGCCGTCGGGCTCTTGTTCCTCATCCTGGGAAACGTGCTCGGCCGCGTGCGCCACAACTGGTTCATCGGGATCCGGACTCCGTGGACGCTGGCCAGCGAGGCGGTCTGGCAGCGCACCCACCGCCTCGCCGCCCCGATCTGGGTCCTGGGCGGAGCGGTGGGCATCCTGTCGGCGGCCCTCCTCCCCCCGAGGCCTCGTGCGGCCGTCTTCGGGGCGGCCGTCGCCGTGATGGTCGTCGTACCGGTCGTCTACTCCTACCTGGAGTGGCGGCGGACCGGGGCCGGGGAATCGTCGTGAGGGCCGCCCATGGGAGGCGGGACACGGGCACAGGCTCGAGCGGGAGCGGTTCTACTTCGCGGGGGTCGGGGAAACGAGATGCTTCAGCGAGACTGGCAGGTTGCCCGCATGATGCCCGCCCCCCGCATGCGGCTGGGGTTCTCCCCGGTCAAGGTCGTGTCGAAGCCCACGCCTGCACGCATCCTCCAGCACGTGGCGATTTGCAGCGGGAGCCATGACCCGGCCACGGCGCCGAACACCCCCACCGGTTCGCTTGGTAAAGTGTGCGTACTTCGGGGTGGCCCCGCCTCGTCGGGCACCCGCGTCAGCCTCCAGGTGGCCGGATCCGGCGTCCCACTGCGACCCGATCGTAAAGCCGGCGGCCCGGCGTGGTGCGGGACAGGATCCAGAGGAAAGGAGCGGCCGGCCAAAGGAGCGGCAGCCGCAGGGCGACCTGGACGAGGGCGCTCATCCCCTCGTACGGCCGGCCGCCCTCCGCCGGCACGGCGTGGAGCCGGCGGCGGACCCGCGCCGGGTCCAGTCCCATCGCCTCGGCGATGCCGGGCTCGCGCAGCGACACCACCTCGACGAGGCCGAGCCAGTCGAGCCGGCGGATCCATGCCGCCGCGCGGGAGCACGTCGGGCACCACCCGTCGTAGAGCACGCGCAGGCCGCGCACACGCGCGCACCTCCCGTATCGGTCCCGCCGAACAGGGGGCGGCCCGGGGCAGCAGGAGTTCGGAAACCGGGTGGTCGAAAAAAGAACGCATGCTGCAGAACCCCGTGGCCCTCCTTGCCGGGGCCAACGCGCTGCTGAACGCGACGAGCGCCGTGCTGATGGTCGCCGGCCTCCGGTTCATCCGCCGTGGGGATCGGGACCGGCACATGCGCCGGATGCTGGCCGCCGCCGTCCTGCAGGGGGTCTTCCTGATCCTGTACGTGATCCGCACCGGGCTTTACGGCACCACGCCCTTCCAGGGGCCGGGGCCCCTGCGGGTCGCGTACCTGGCGCTTCTCGGGAGCCACATGTTCCTGGCGATCATCGCCGCGCCGCTCGTCGTGCTGACCCTGTGGTGGGCGCTCCGGGGTGACCTGGCCCGCCACCGCCGGCTGGCCCGGTGGACCTACCCGATGTGGCTGTACGTCTCGGTCACGGGGCCGCTCGTGTTCGTCATGCTGTACGGCTTCGGCCGTCCGGGGGCGTAGCGGAAAGGCTTCCTCAGGCTGCCTCCGGGGCGCCGCGGGCCCTAGAGGCGGCCCTCCCGCCGGAGCCCCTCCACGGCGCCCTGCACCGCTTCCCGGAGGGGGCGCGGGGTGACGCCCAGGTCCCGCTCGGCGGGGCCGGGGTCGCCCACGTTGCCAGCTTCGAGCATGGCGATCTCGTCGGTGGTGGCCGGCGGGTTCGGGGTCAGCCGCTCGAGCACGGCGGCGACCGGCCGCATGACCGCCAGCGGCACGTGCAGCCGGCCCTTGCGGATGCCCATGGCGGCCATGATCTCCGCGATGAAGTCCTCGAAGCTCACGCGCTCGGGCCCCGCCAGGTCGTAGGTCCGGCCGCGAGCCGCGGGGACCTCGAGGGCTCGCCGGAAGGCCCGGGCCACGTCGCGGCGGTCGACCGGCTGGACGGGGTACCGCCCCGTGCCCGGGATCGGGACGAAGGGCGCCTTCCGGATGAGCCCGGCGTACTCCTCCACGAACCCACCGGGTCCGACGACGAACGAGGGCCGGAAGATCGTGAACGGAATTCCGGAGGCGCGCACCGCCTCCTCGGCCTTCTTCTTCGCCTTCATGTAGCCGGTCGTGGGATTGTCCGTGAGGCCCAGGGCGCTCATGAGGACGAAGTGCTCGGCCCCGGCGTCCACCGCGGCCTGGACAGCGTGGACCGCCCCCTGCGCGGTGATCGCCTCGAAGGTCCGTGCTCCCCACTGCCGCCGGATGGCGACGAGATGCACCACCGCACGGCACCCGCGTGCCGCCGCCCGCACGGACGCCGGGTCGGTGACGTCGCCGCGGGCGACCTCCGCCACCCAGGGCCGGATCGGGCCCGAGGTCGCCTCGGACCGGACCAGCGCCCGCACCGGGTGACCTGCCTCCGCCAGCTCCCGCACGATCTCCCGTCCGACGAAGCCCGTCGCCCCCGTGACCAGGATCATGGCACGATCCTCCTTCCCTAGGCCGTGGCCGCCGGCACCGGCTCGAATCGGGCCGTGAAGTGGCGCAGGACCGCAGGCTCGTAGGTGAAACGCATGCCGGGTACCCGGTCCCGGCGTGCGTGGACGGCGATCAGGGCGTCGGCGACCACGTCCAGGTGCCGGTGGGTGTACACCCGGCGGGGGATGGCGAGGCGCGGGAACTCGGGCGATGCGCGCCTCCTTCGCTCCTTCGGGAGGAGGCGGAGGGGCTCCGCCATCCTGGCCTTGAACGGTTCGGCGTCGCGCACGCGCGTCTCCTTCCCGATGCGGCGGGTGCTTCGGAGGACAGCCGCGGGGAGCAGAGAGAAGGCGGCGCGCGACCGAACCCGGCAACCGGTCCAGCGAAGAACTTGGACGGCGTGGGCCGGGTCACCTCTGCGACTGGGGGCGACCTACGGCTCCACGCGGTCCTGTGGTTCGGGGTCCTGTTCGGCGTTGCCGCCGCTGCCGTAGACCCGGCGCGTGGCGATGTGCGCCCAGACCGCGCCGGCATCGGTCCGGGCGAGCACCTGTCCCGTGGGCGATTTCCTCCGCGCCGCCTCGTCGTCGCCGGCGGGCGGCGCCGGCCTGGTCGCCGGGGCCGGGGCGGATTGCGGCGGAGACTGCGAGCTACGCTGCGTGCGAGAAGCGTCCGGCATGTCGGTTCGCCTCCGGTTCGTGTCGCCCGCTAGTGTGCCCCGGCACCGGCACCCATCACGTCTCCGCCAGGAAGCGGCGCACGGCAACTTCGAACCGGTCGGCCTCGACGACGCCGGCCAGGTGCCCCCCATCGGTCTCGACGACCTCGCACCGGGCGTCCTTGCCGAGCCGCTGCAGCCGATCGGCCAGATCCAGGCTGTGCGAGGGCGGGAAGAAGAGGTCCGTGCGGACCGGCAGGAGGAGGACGCCTGCCCGGACACGCGCCAGGGCCGCCTCCAGGCTGCCGTGCGGGGCGGCCAGGTCGAAGGCCTGCCACTTGCGGATCATGGCGACGAAGTGGCTGGCGTGCCAGCCCGCAGCCCGCTCCCGGGCGATCGCCCACACCGCTTCCCGGGGATCGCCGCCCGGAAGGTTGCGCTCCGCCCAGGCGGGACCGCGGGCGGTCACGGTGAGGAGGAACGCGGCGCGCGTGAGGCCGTCCACCGGCTCCGGGCCTCCGTGGTAGTCGCCGCCCTGCCAGCGCGGGTCGGCCTCGATGGCCGCCGCCGCGGCCTCGGCCGGCACCAGCGCGGTGAACGCCGGGGTCCGGGCCGCGGTGACGGCGGCCACGACGGCCCGGGGCACGTCCGGGAACTCGACCGCCCAGGTGAGGGCCTGGTAGCCGCCCATGGACGGGCCGCCGACGAGGGCGAGCCGGTCCACCCCCAGGTGGCGGAGCAGTTCCCGCTGCAGCCGCACGTCATCCCGCACGTTCAGCGGCGGAAAGCGCTTCCCGTACGGCCGGCCGGTCTCCGGGTCGCCCGTGGCCGGTCCGGTGCTGACCTCCTCCCGGTTGAGGTTCGCCAGCATGCTCGGGCAGATCACGAAGTAGCGGTCCGTGTCGATCGCTTTCCCCGGCCCGACGAGCCCCTCCCACCAGCCGCCCGGCCCGGCGGCCCGGGTGTCGCCGCTGAAGTGGTGGCAGACCAGGACGGCGTTGTCGCGGGCCGGGTTCAGCCGCCCCCAGGTGCGGTACCCGATCCGGACCGGGATCTCCGCCCCCGACTCCAGGCGGAACCGGGGCAGAGAGAAGACGGCGCGCGCCTCCAAGCGTTCTTCCCCCCGGGGGTCAGGCGGCGCTCATGCCGCCGTCGACCAGGATGATCTGCCCCGTGATGTACGAGGCGGCCGCGGACGCCAGGAACACGGCGACCCCCATGAGCTCGCCCTCGCGTCCGACGCGCCCCATCGGCACCGTCCGGATGATGGCCTCTTCCGCCTTCTCCAGGACACCCCGGGAAAGGCGGGTGGGGAAGAAGCCGGGTGCGATGCAGTTCACCCGGACTCCGTGCGGCGCCCACTTCACGGCCAGGTCGCGGGTCAGGGCGATCACGCCGCCCTTGCTTGCGGCGTAACCGACCGCATCCAGCACCTGCGGCGGGGTGCCGTACAGTCCGACCACCGACGCCACGTTGATGATCGCCCCCCGCCCCCGGTCGACCATCCGGCGGCCGACCGCCTGGCAGCAGAGGAACGTCCCCGTCAGGTTGATGTCGAGCACCCGGCGCCATTCAGCCAGCGGCATCTCCAGCGCGGGCGCGCCCCAGCTCACCCCCGCGCTGTTGACGAGGACGTCCACCGGCCCCAGGCGGTTCTCGACGGCCTCCACGAGGCGCTGGACGCTGTCCGGATCGGACACGTCGGCTTCCAGGGCCATGTGCTCGATTCCCTGCCGGGCGAGTTCCTCGGCGGCACTGTCGAGCCATTCCCGGCGCCGGGCGGTGACGGCCACCCGGGCCCCCGCCTGGCCGAGGCCGATCGCCATCTCGAGGCCGAGGCCCCTCGATCCGCCGGTCACCAGCGCCACCTGTCCGCTCAGGTCGAAGAGATCTCGGATATCCCTCACGCTGGCCTTCTCCCTTTCCGGTCCCCCACCTTGACTGCTGGCGCGGCGCAGGCCGCGATGGAAGTGGTTGGCCACCCACGCGGCTCTTCCCTCCTTGCCGCGACCCGTGTCGAACAGCGGGGCACGCCGCCGAGCGCCCGCCGCCGACCCGTTGCACCGGGGAGACCGGTCGCTTATAGTGTTAAGTAGATTCGGGCTTTGTCCGGTTGTATCCTGTTTGTGATGTGACGAACAAACTTCGGCGGGGGTCCGGCGCACCGGAGTCGGGGCCGGACCGGGGGAGCGGGTCACGGATGAGCCACTGGACGGCGGCGCTTCACGACATCGCCACGGCCCTGGTCCGGTCGGAGCGCAAGGCGACGGTCCTGACCGGGGCCGGCATCTCCATCCCGAGCGGCGTGCCCTCCTTCCGCGGCGAGAAGGGGCTCTGGGAGCGCTATGACCCGGCCGAGTACGCCCACATCGACGCCTTCCACCGCCAGCCGGCGCGGGTGTGGCAGATGCTGCGCGAGCTCCGCCAGGTCATCGAGCGCGCCCGGCCCAACCCGGCCCACCTCGCCCTGGCGCGGCTCGAGGAGCTCGGCTACCTCCGGGCCGTGGTGACGCAGAACGTCGACGGCCTGCACCAGGCAGCCGGCAGCCGGGACGTGGTCGAACTTCACGGCAGCTACCGGGAGGTCGTCTGCCTGGCCTGCGGGGCCCGGTACCCGTGGGATTCCCTGGAGCTGCTGGCGCCGGACGAGACCCCGCCCCGCTGTACGTGTGGCGGTCTCTTGAAGCCGGACGTGGTCCTGTTCGGGGAACTCCTCCCCCGGTACCCCCTCATCCGGGCGTGGGTGGAAGCCCAGAACTGCGATACCCTGCTCGTCATCGGCACCTCGGCGGAGGTGGAACCTGCGGCCAGCCTGCCCGCCGTCGCCCGGAACGCGGGCGCCCGGATCGTCGAGATCAACCCGCACCCCGCCCTGGATGCCGACTTCACGCTCGCCGCCCCGGCGGAGGAGGTCCTGCCCCGGCTGGTCGAGGTGGTGGAGGAGATCCGCGGCACGTCGGCGGCGTGAGGTGCCACGAAGAACCTTCGGCCTCCGTCCGGGTGGGGCGGAGGTCGTTTCGCGCCGGTGTCCCCGGAGCCGGACCGCACAGGAGGAAACGGAGGCGCGCCTGGCGAATTAGCCTCCACCGGCCGGTCGGTAGAAGCTGGACACCGGCGGGTCACCGGGAACCGTGGGCGGCTGCCGCCCGGCGACAGGGGGGAACGGGCGATCCGGACGCCGAAGGGGACGGAGAAACGGGCGCACAGACGGGCGCCCAGGGAGCAGGAGATCCGGCAGGCGGCCCTGCGCCTGTTTCGGGAGAAAGGGTACCACGCGACGTCGATCCAGGACCTGGCCCGGGCCGTCGGGCTCCAGAAGGCCAGTCTCTACTACTACTTCTCGACCAAGGAGGAGCTGCTGGCGGGGATCGCCGCCGAGGCCATCACGCGTTACACCGGTTCGCTCGAGCAGATCGCCACGGGGCCCGGAAGCGCGCGGGAGAAGCTGCAGGCGGCCATCCGCAATCACCTGGTGACCCTGGCCGCCCACCGGGATCTGGTGACGATCTACCTCCGCGACTCGTACGCCCTGACGCCGGAGCAGCAGGAGCCGGTGCGGCGCGAGGGCCGGCGGTACGTGGAGCTGTTCGAGCGCATCATCCGCGAGGGCATCGAGACGGGGGACTTCGCGAGCGAGGACCCGAAGATGGCGGCGCTGGCGGTGGTCGGCGCCTGCAACTGGTTCTACACCTGGTTCGACGAGGGAGGGCGCCTCAGCCCCGAGGCGATCGCCGAGCGCTTCGCCGCCACCTTCCTCGATGGCCTGGCGGCCCGCAGGTAGCACCGGTCGAGGGGCACCGGTGGTGAGAAAGCGGGGGAGAGCGCCCTGTCGCAGGAGGCCCGCAGCCTCTACGGTGGCCGCGACCCGGGCCCGCGCCGGTACGGCGACGGGCCGGTCGCGCTGTGCACACTCGGGACGGTCGGGCTTGACGAAGCCGTGGCGGCGGCCGACCCTGCCGCCGGGGCCTGCATCGGACTCGCCGGGCCGCTGGTGGTGGGCGACCACGGGGTGGAGCGCCTGGCGTGGGCCCTCCTGGACCGGCCGAGCCTCCGCTTCCTCGTCGTGGCAGGGGCGGAGGCGCCGGACCGCCGGGTGGCCGGAGCCCTCCGGGACCTGTGGGCGGGGCGCTGGCGGCCGCCGAACCTCTCGGAGGCCGAGGTGGCCGCGCTGCGGCAGCAGGTCGAGCTGGTCGACCGGGCCGGCCTCACGGATCCGGCTGCCGTCGCCGGGGCAGTACGGTCGTGCGCCGCCCGGAACCCCGGCCGGTGGCAGGGCCGGCGCCCGCCCGGGTTGCCCGTCGAGGTCGTCGACGCCGGCGAGCCCAAGAAGTGCTTCCTTGCCCCCGACCCGGACGGGTACTTCCTGCTCTCCGTCGACCGCCCGGCCCGGCGGCTCGTGCTCGAGCGGTTCACTGCGGACGGGCGGCGGACCCACGTGCTTCGGGGCACCACGGCGGATGCCGTGGCGGCCGCGCTCGTCAGGCTCGGCCTTGTGCGCGATCCGGGGCACGCCCTGTACCTGGGGCGGGAACTGCAGAAGGCGGAAGTGGCTCTCGCGCTGGGGCTGGCCTACGAACAGGACGTGCCGCTGCGGCTCGAGACGCAGTGAACCACCCCCGGGGCGCCCGCCCCGGGGGTGGTCGTCTCGCCGGTCAGGCGGCGGCAGCCTGCTTGATCGCCTCGACCTCCACGGAGATCCGTACCTCTTCGCCCACCAGGATCCCGCCGGTCTCGAGCACCACGTTCCAGTTGAGCCCGAAGTCCTTGCGGTTGATCTTCCCCGACACGGTGAAGGCGGCCCGTTCGTTGCCCCACGGGTCCTTGGCCTGACCCTCGGACGTGAGGGAGAGCGTGACCGGCCGGGTGACGCCGCGGATGGTGAGATCACCGGTCATCTCGTACTCGTTCTCCCCCTTGCGGCGGATCTCCCGGCTCTTGAACGTGATCTTGGGGAAGTTGGCGGCGTCGAAGAAGTCCGGGGACCGCAGGTGCTCGTCCCGCTGGGGCTCCCGGGTGTCGATGCTGGCCACGTCGATCGTGACCTCGGCCTGGGCGGTGGTCAGATCGGACGGATCGGCGAGGATGTGCCCCTCGACCCCCGCGAAGCGACCCTTCACGGTCGCGATCATCATGTGCCGCACGGCGAACTCCACGGTGGTGTGGGAAGGATCGATCACCCATCTGGACAGGTTGGCGGACATCGGCAGACCTCCTCATGAATCGTGCACTGCAGCCACCGGAAGTGGATGGAGAATCTTAGCTTCCCTACGGGAAGTGGATTCACCTGCTGCAGATTATAGGGTACGGAGGAAGCCTGTGTACAGTACTGACAAAGTATGCACCGAGTAACGACTTCGTAAGGAGTTTTCGAGCCCCGACTCGCCGGTGCGGAGATGGACCAGGGGCGCCCCCTGCGAGTGGGGCGCCCCCGCGCTCCGTGCATGGCCGTCTGCAGCACCGGCCTCACGCGTTCTCCCACCGGTACTCCCTGTACTGTTCCCGCAGGGCGGATTTCAGGAACTTGCCCGCCGCGGTGCGGGGGATCTGGTCCGTGAACACGAAGGCGTCCGGCAGCCACCACTTCGCGAAGCGCGGCTCCAGGAAGGCCCGCAGCTCGTCGGCGGTCGCCTGGGCGCCCTCCCGGAGGACCACCACCGCCAGCGGCCGCTCACCCCACTTCGGGTGCGGCACCGCCACGACGGCCGCCTCCTTCACCGCCGGATGGCCCATGATGGCGTTCTCCAGGTCGACGGAGCTGATCCACTCGCCGCCGGACTTGATGAGGTCCTTCGCCCGGTCGGTGATGCGCACGTAGCCCTCCGGGTCGATGGTGACGATGTCCCCGGTGCGGAACCAGCCGTCGGGGGTGAACTTGTCCGCCTCGCCGGGGTTCTCGAAGTAGCTGCTGGCGATCCAGGGGCCGCGCACCTGGAGTTCACCCATCGTCCGGCCGTCCCAGGGAACGGGGCCGGAATCGCCCACCGCACGCACCTCCACGAACGGGACGGGGCGCCCTTGCATCGCCCGGTAGCGGTACCGCTCCTCCTGCGGCCGATCGAGCAGGTGGGGTTTCAGGGTGCAGATCGTACCCAGCGGGGTCATCTCGGTCATCCCCCAGGCGTGGACGACGTTCAGGCCATGGCGCTTCTCGTACGCCTCGATCATCGCCTGCGGGGCGGCGGACCCGCCCACGACGATCGCCCGGAGGCTGCGGGTGTCGTACTTGCCCGGCTCCCGGTCCAGTCGTTCCAGGACCCCCAGCCACACGGTGGGCACCCCGGCGGTGATGGTCACCTTCTCGCTCTGCACCAGGTCCAGCAGGCTGTCGGGGTCGAGGTGCGGCCCGGGGAACACCTGCCGGGCCCCGGCCAGCACGGACGTGAAGGGGAGGCCCCAGGCGTTGACGTGGAACATCGGCACCACAGGCATGACGGCGTCGTACTGCGAGATGGACAGCGTGTTGGCCATGGCCGACACCAGCGAGTGCAGCACGATTCCCCGGTGGGAGTAGACGACGCCCTTGGGCCGGCCGGTGGTGCCGGACGTGTAGCACATCCCGGCGGCTTGGTCCTCGTCGATGTCCGGATAGTCGAAGGTTTCGGGCTCCGGCTCGATCAGCGCCTCGTAGTCGATGAACCCCTCCGGCACGGGTTGCCCGTGCGACCAGACGATGACGTGGCGGGGGTGCACTTCGGCGCGGAAGCGCTCGAAGACCGGGAGGAGGACGTCGTCCACCAGCAGGACCCGGTCGTCCGCGTGGTTCATGATGTACGCCAGGTCGGAGGGGTGGAGGCGGGGGTTCAGGGTGTGGTACACCGCCCCCATGACGGGAACAGCGAAGTAGGCTTCCAGGTGCCGGTAGTGGTTCCAGGCCAGGGTGGCGACCCGGTCGCCCTTCTGGACGCCGAGGCGGCGCAGGGCGTTGGCGAACTTGAGACTGCGCCGGTAGAAGTCCCCATACGTCGTGTGCCGCACGGACCGGTCCGGCAGGCGGGAGGCGATCCGTACCTCCGGGTAGTACTGTCCGGCCCGCTCCAGGAGATGCACGAGCGTGAGCGGGAAATGCATCATCCGCCCTTCCATCGAGCCTTCCCCTCCGTATGGCAAGCGTGACGTGCAGGATGTACGGTTCGATACCGCCTTGCCCGCCACCTCCAAATCGACGGAACCATTCTGAGGAATGAACGCGACGGGGCCGGCAGGGACGGGACCCCGCCGCCCCGTCGTGCGCGCCGGCTACCCTACCGGGACCCCTTGAAGAGGCCCCGCCCCAGCCACGTGCCCCCGTCGATCGTCAGGACCTCACCGGTGATGAACCCGGCATAGTCCGAGACGAGGTAGGCCGCCGCGTGGGCGATCTCTTCCGGCGTACCCATCCGCCCGAGGGGGACGGCCTGGATCACGGCTTGTCGGGCCTCCTCGGTCGGCCAGAGCTGCGGGGCGGCGCCCGTGCCGTCGACCGGCCCGGGGGCGATGCAGTTCACCCGGATTCCCCGGGGCGCCCACTCCACCGCCAGAGTGCGGGTCATGGCGAGCACCCCCGCTTTCGCCGCGGCCGAGTGCACGGTTCCCGGCCCGCCCGTCCAGGCGTAGGTGGCGATGATGTTGAGGATGTTCCCGCCCCGGCCCTGGCCGATCCAGTGGCGGGCCACGGCCCGCGTGCAGTAGAAGGTGCCGTTCAGGACGATGTTCACCACTGCGTTCCAGCCGTTCACCGAGAGCTCCTCGGCCGGGCAGACGAAGTTACCGGCGGCGTTGTTCACCAGGATGTCGATCTTCCCGAACCGCTCCAGCGTGCGGTTCACCAGGTTGTCCACCTGCCCCGGATCCCGCACGTCGGTGGGCACGACGAGGGCCTCGCCGCCCCGCCCGGCGATCTCGGCCGCCGCCTTCTCGAGGTTTTCTTGCTTCCGACTTGCGAGCACCACCCGGGCGCCGAGTCGGGCGAACTCCAGGGCCATCGCCTTGCCGAGGCCCGTGCCCCCACCGGTGATGATCGCCACCCGGTCCGCCAGCGTGCCAGCCGGTAACATGCCATGCCCTCCTTCAGGACCTCGACTTCAGCAGTTGCCGGGCGATCACGAGCCGCTGGATCTGGTTGGTCCCCTCGTAGATCTGGGTGATCTTGGCGTCCCGCATGAGCTTCTCGACGGGGTAGTCCCGCATGTACCCGTTGCCGCCGAGGATCTGCACGGCGTCGGTGGTCACCCTCATGGCGACGTCGCTGGCGAAGCACTTCGCCATGGCTCCCTCCGCCGTTCCGGGCTGCCCCTGGTCCTGGAGCCAGGCCGCGCGCCAGACCAGGAGCCGGGCGGCGTCGATGTTCATGGCCATGTCCGCCAGCATGGCCTGGATCATCTGGAACTCGGCGATCGGCCGGCCGAAGGCGTGCCGCTCCCTGGCGTAAGCCAGCGCCTCCTCCATGGCCCGTCGCGCCACGCCCACCGCCGCAGCGCCGATACCGGGGCGTGTGCGGTCGAGCGTCTGCATCGCCAGCTTGAATCCCTGCCCCTCGGCACCCAGGCGGTTGGCGGCCGGGACGACCGCCTCCTCGAAGATCACTTCGCCTACGTGCGAAGCCCGGTCACCCATCTTCCTCTCCTTCTTGCCCGCTCTCACGCCCGGGGTGTCGCCCGGGACGATGAACGCGCAGATGCCCTTGTGGGCGAGGCTCCGGTCCAGGGTCGCGAAGACCACGTAGAGGTCGGCCACGCCGCCGTTCGTGATGAACGTCTTTGTCCCCGTGATGACGTACTCGTCGCCCACCCGCCTGGCACGGGTGTACATGGCTGCCACGTCGGAGCCGCCGGTGGCCTCGGTGAGGGCGAAGGCCGCGAGCCGGGGCTCCGCGCAGAACCACGGCAGGAACTTCCGCTTCTGCTCGTCGGTACCGGCGAGCAGGATGGGCTCCAGGGCCAGGTTGTTGGCGCTGATCGAGCCGCTGATGCCCAGGCACCCCCAGGCCAGTTCCTCCTCGATCAGGCAGCCCTCCAGGTTGCCGAGGCCCTGCCCGCCGTACTCCGGCGGGACGTGAACGTTCATGAGCCCCAGTTCGTGCGCCTTCCGGATGACTTCCCAGGCCGGCTCCTCGGTCTCGTCGTGCTTGGGCGCGATGGGCTTGATCTCCGTCTCGGAGAACTCGTGGGCGAGGTTCCGGAGGGCCTCCTGCTCCGGGCTGAGCTGGAACGTGACCATGTTTTCCCCTCCACGGCGAGCGTTGACCGCTCCCACTTCACGCAAGACCCATGCCATCCTGGTGCTGCTCCGGTACCCGGCGGCGCGAGCCTCCCGACACCCTCTCCTGCCGGTGCAGGTTCCACGGCGGGGAGATGTACTCCTTCATCGCCCGTGATGCAAGCCCCCATCGCGCGAGCGCCCACGGCACGTACCGCCCGACCCGCCCACCCGGGCCCCGTGCCCGAAGGTGCTCCAGGCCCGCATCTCTGGCACCCGAGTTCGGGAGGGGGGCGGGGGCGCGACTGGCATGAACATTGCAACGCGGGGTGTGACAGACACCCGGGGCGGGGGAAGCTGCCGGGAGAGAACGGCACCGGAGGGGGTGGGAGACCAACCTTCACCCATCACCCACATCGGATGGGAGAGGAGGAATCGGTTCATGGCACTGCGTTCTCCGGAGCAATACCGCGAGAGCCTTCGCGACGGCCGCAACGTGTACGTGGCGGGCCAGCGAGTGGAGGACGTGACCACTCACCCGGCCATGACTGCCTCGGACTTCGCCGGTTACATCGAGGTGGGGACCGTGCACGGGGAAGGGTCCCTCCAGGCGCAGCTCCTGGGCATCTACCGGGATTACGATTTCAACCGATCGCGGTCTCTGGTGCAGGACATCCTGGCGCGCTCCGTTGATGCGTAAGGGGGGGCCCTTGTTCACCCTGCACCACAAGGTCTGTCCGCCCCACCTGCCCAAGACGCTTGGCCGGGTAGGCCCGGTGGCCGCGAGGCAGGCGGCGGGGTGCCCTGGTGACTGGGCACTCCGCCGCCCACGTTCGCGGCTCCACGGGCCCCCTACACTCCGACCTAGGCGCCGATGTAGGCTCGGCGGACGTCCTCGCTTCTCACCAGCTCCTCGGCGAGGCCCGTCATGACGATCTGCCCGTTCTCGATCACGTAGGCACGGTCGGCGAGTTTCAGCGCTGCCTGGGCGTTCTGCTCGGAGAGGAGCACCGTGGTCCCCCGCTCGTGGATGGACCGGATGATCCGGAACATGTCCCGCACCACCAGGGGAGCGAGCCCCAGCGAGGGCTCGTCGAGGAGGAGGAGCTTCGGCCGGGCCATGAGCGCCCGCCCGATGGCGACCATCTGCTGCTGCCCGCCGCTGAGGGCCCCCGCCGGCTGGTGTTGCTTCGCGCGCAGGGCCGGGAAGAGGTCGTACACCTCTCGCAGCGTCTCGACCACCTCGCGGCGGTCCCGGCGAGTGTAGGCACCGAGCAGAAGGTTCTTCTCCACGGAGAGATGCGGGAACAGATGGCGGGCCTCGGGGCAGTGCGACATGCCCAGCCGCACGATCTGATCGGGGCGCAGCCCGTCCACTCGCCGACCGTCGAACTCGACCGTACCCGAGACCGGCCGCCGGAGCCCGCTGAGGGTGCGGAACAGCGTGCTCTTGCCGGCCCCGTTGGCGCCGAGGATGACGACCAGTTCACCCCTGGCGACCTGGATGTGGATATCCCGGAGGGCCAGATAGCTGCCGTAGGCGACGGTGAGGCCCTTGACCTCAAGCAACGTGCTCCCCCCCGAGGTACGCCTCGACCACTGCCGGGTCCGACGCGATCTCACGGGGTGTGCCCTCGGCGATCTTTCGGCCGTAGCTCAGGACGACGATGCGGTCTGCCAGGCCCATGACCATCCGCATCTTGTGTTCGATCAGGCAGACCGTGATGCCGGAGGCACGGATCTTCTCGATCAGCCGGGCGATGGTGCCCGTCTCGTCGGCGTGTAGCCCGGCCGTGGGCTCGTCGAGGAGGAGGAGCCGGGGCCCCGTGGCCAGCGCCAGGGCGATGGCCAGGCGCTTGCGGGCCTCCTGGGAGAGCGACCGGACGGGCAGGTCGGCGGCATGGTCAAGGCCGACCGTCTCCAGCGCCGCCATCCCCCTCTCCAGGCTCTCGTTCTCTTCGCGGCGGTGACGGGGGGTGCGCAGGATCGCGTCCCAGAAGCCCGAGCGGGTGTGGAGGCGGTGGCCGACCATCACGTTGTCGATGACACGACTCTCCATGAACAGGGTAGGGGTCTGGAACGTCCGGGCGATGCCCCGGCGTGCGACCTCGTGGGCCGGCAGGTGCGTGATGTCCTGACCCCGGAACATGACGCGTCCCTGAGTCGGGCGGAGGAGCCCGCTGATCACGTTGAAGAACGTCGTCTTGCCGGCTCCGTTCGGGCCGATCACGGCGAGGATCTCGCCCTCCCGGACCTCGACGTCCACCCCGTCCAGGGCGGCCATCCCGCCGAAGTGCCGGGTGAGCCCTTCCGTTCGGAGAAGCACGGCGTCACCCCCTCCCTTCCGCCGTCTCCACCGGGCGTTCGGTCGCCATGCCCACAAGGGGGTGTGCGGAAGCACGTGCCCGCCTCCCGAGGTACCCCCAGGCGTCGGCCAGCGCCCCGGCCAGCCCCTTCGGGAAGTACATGACGATCAGGATGAGTATGGGACCGAAGATCAGCATCCGGTACTCCTGCAGGAGCTGCAGGCTCTCCGTCAGGAGCGACACCACCAGGGTCCCCACGAGCGGCCCCGCCACGGTTCCCTGGCCCCCGACGAGCAGGAAGAGCAGGAGGTTGAAGGTGACCCCGAAGTGGCTGACCTCGGGTCCGATGAAGCGGATCTGGGCCGCGTAGAGACCCCCGGCGATGCCGGTCAGGACCGCCGAGATCACGAAGGCGAGCCGCTTTTCCGCCATGACTCGGATCCCGAGCGACTCGGCGAGGACCTCTCCGCTGCGGATCGCCTGAAACGTCCGCCCCACGAGCGAGTGGACGAGCCGGTAGGTGACCATCTGCGTGAGGAGAAAGAAAAGCAGGACGAGGTAATATTGGGCCCGGGGCGACCGGAACGTGATGGGCCCGACCACCGGCAGGGGGATCGGCGACGGGAGCGGGATGCCGATGAGGCCCCGCACACCCTCCGTGAGCGAATCCCACTCCTCGATGACCAGTCCGATGATCACCCCCACGCACAGCGTGAAGATGGCGAAGGTATGACCCCGGGTGCGAAGGGACACCAGCCCGACGGCATAGCCTACCACCCCGGTCAGGAGGGCGGCGGCCGGCAGGGCGACCCAGAAGGACAGGCCCGCCTTGGTCGTCAGCAGCCCCACGGTGTAGGCGCCGATCCCGAAGAGCCCACCCTGGGCGAGGGACAGCTGTCCCGCATAGCCCAGGATCACGTTGAGCCCCTGGGTGGCGATCGCCCAGATGAGGGCCATGCGGATGACCTGCAGGTAGTAGCGGTTCGTGACGGCGTACGGCAGAACCAGGGCTGCGGCCAGGAGGAGGAGGAGGCCCACGTGGCGCCGGTACCGGTTCATGATCGCGCTCGCCATGGCACTACCCCGCCTCCCTCGAGAACAGACCCGCCGGCCGCAGCGAGAGGATGGCGACCAGGAGGAGGAAGGCGACGACGTCCTTGAACTCGGCGGGCAGGAACGTCACGCTCAAGCTTTCCGCCAGACCGAGGATGTAGCCGCCGAGGACCGCTCCGGGGAGGCTACCCATGCCGCCCAGGACGATGATGACGAAAGCCTTGAGGGCCACCATGGCGCCCATGCCCGGGTAGACGAGGAAGATCGGCCCGGCCAGGGCGGCGGCGGCCGCGGCCAGGGCGGTGGCGACTGCGAACGTCACCATCGTGACCGTACCCACGGGAATGCCCACGAGGGCGGCTCCGTCCCGGTCCTGCGCAACGGCCTCGATGGCCGCGCCGAGGCGGGTTCTCTTGAGAAACAGGTACAGCAGCAGCATCAGCACGACCGCGGCGACGACCACGACGAGGCGCTGGCCGGTGATCTGAAGGCCGAGGATGCGCACGGTGGATTCGAAGACCGGGGGCATCCGCCGATAATCCGCGCCCCAGAGGGCCTGGGCGAGCGCTTCCAGGAAGAGCAGGAGTCCGACGGCGGCGATGAGTACGCTCGTCTGCGGGGCGTCACGCATCGGGCGGAAGACGACCCGCTCCACCACGAGCCCCACCAGTGCCATGAGGGCCATGGCGAGGACGAGCGTGACCCAGTAGTTGACCCCGGCGAGGAGGAGGAACAGGACGACGTAGGCGCCGATCATGTAGAGGTGCCCGTGGGCGAAGTTCGGAACCTCCATGATCCCGTAGATGAGGGAGAGGCCCAAGGCCACGAGGCAGTAGATGCTTCCCAGCACGAAGCCGTTCAGCACCTGCTGGGCGAGGATGCCCATCCGGACGATCCCTCCGCTAATAGCTCTCCTGCACCGGGATCGGGATCTGCTGGTCGTACTTCCCATCCTTCACCATGACCCCGATGACCTCGCCCACGATGCCGCCCTTGTCGTTGAGCTTCCGCCAGATGATCGGCACCTTGTCGCGCGGCAACTGTTGGATGGCGTCACTGAAGCTGGCCATGATCTTCTCGACGTCCGTGACGGTACCGGCGCGTTCGAGCGCCTTGGCCACCAGGTACATCGCCTGGTAGTGCTGGGCCTGCTCGTACGTGGGCCTCTTACCGAAGCGGGCCTTGTACTGCTCGACGAACTGCTGGGTGGCGGGGCCCGGATAGCGGTAGAGCGGCATGAGCCCGACGGCGCCGTTGAGCATCTCGATCGGCACGATCTCTTCCATTTCTTCGAACTTCGCCTGGTCCATGACGACGAAGCCGCCCTTGAAGCCTTGCTCCCGGGCGGTCTTGATGACGAGGGCCGTGGGCTGAGACGGACCACCGACGAAGAGCACGTCGGGGTTCGTCGCCAGGGCCTTGGTGACGAACGGCGTGAAGTCGGTCTCCGTGTTGTAGTTGGCCGCGAAGTTCCCCGTCACCGTGCCGCCCAGCGACTCCCACGCCTTGGTGAACACCGCAGTCCAGTCCTTGGCGTACTGGTGCGTACCGGGTACGAGAGCCACCTTCTTGCCGAAAGCCTCCATGACGGCCTTCGAGTACGGCACGGCGTAGGCGTCATACGGGGCCGGGATGCGCAGGGTCAGCTTGTTGCCGCGCTGGGTCACGCGGGGCTCGCTGGTGTACGCCGCGATGATGAACCCATCCTGCTCGTTGAACTCCTGCATGGCGAAGACGCCGCCGCTGTGGGGCGTGAAGATGATGGGCGTCTCATACTGCTCCAGGAGCCGGCGCGCGTTGGTGGCCGTCTCGTTGGGCAGGTACTTGTCATCCAGCGGCACCAGGTTGATGGCATAGCGCTTGCCGCCCACGTTGATGCCGCCACTCTTGTTGATCTCGTCGGCCGCCATCTGCAGTCCGTTCAACGTGTTCTGGCCGTAGATCGCGGCCCCTCCACTCAGGGGACCGGAGTAGCCGATGTTGACCTTGGCCTCTGGCGGTCCCTGCTGCGGCTGGGCTGGCCTGGCCGGCTGGTTCTGGGCCGACGCCGCCGGCGCGCTGCCGGCCTGGGGGGCGGAACCGCCGGCAGCGGGCTGCTGGGAGGGGGTACGGGTACCGCACCCGGCGACGAGGAACAAAACAACCAGCGGGACGAGGCTGCGCTGCCAAAGCCCTCCCGAACGGTGGCCCTCATGGCATTGGGCCTGAACGACTGGCATCCGGTCCGCCTCCTCTCCGTGAAGCCCGGGGCGGGGGAAATCCGGGGGAGAGGGCGAAGGCCAGAGATGCCCCATCTATTTGGCGGATGGAAGCAATTCGGCGAAGATCCTCCTGTCCCCTTCGCCAGAGAAGTCCGAAATCAGTCTGGAAGTCCAAATGGAGACAGACCCAGGATTCGGCTCCCCTGTTGGAGAAATCTCACCCCTGACCGTCTCCGCAGGCCTGGGCGGCGCCAACCCTTTCCTTTGAGGACCCTTTCAGGAGGGACCGCCGTGGCGCTCGCGCATCCGCATGCCGGCCGTACCGGCAGCAAGTTTCTGCTCGCGTTGGAGCGGGCCGGAATCGGCGTCGTGATCCTGCGGGGGGAGCGCATCGTCACAACCGGCGGCGCCCTGCGGACCATCCTGGGGCGCCGGGTCGACCAGTGGCCGGGCTTGCCCATCGAGACGGCCCTGCCGGACGCGGCCCTCCTCGCGGCGCTGCGCTCGGCGGGCGGCGTGGGTCCGACGCTCGTGTCGGTGGGAAGCCGGATGGCACTCGTCGCCGGCGCCGGGGACCAGAACTCCGCAGTCCTGCTGTTCCAACTGGCCCAGATGCCGGGGGCGCAGAGATTCCACGTGGCCGACCCCTGGGTCTTCGAAGAGCTGGAGGCCGTGCTCCGGACCGTGTGCGACGGGGTGCTGGTCACGGACGGACAGGGGACCATCCTGCGTTACACGCCCTCCTGGGGCCAGGCGCCAACGCCGGAGGAGCTCCTGATGATGGGCAAGAGCGTCGCGGAGCTGGAGGCCCGGCGGATCTTCTACCCATCCGCGACCCGACAGGTTCTGGCCACCGGGACCAGCCAGCGGGTCCTCCAGGACACCGCCCCGGGCCGGCGGCTCGAGGTAGTCGGCATCCCCGTCCGGGATGGGAGCAACCGGATCGTGCGGGTCGTGTCGCTCATCCGGGATATCACCGCCGAGGAACAGCTCCGCCGCCGGCTGGCGGAGATCGAGTCGCTCGCGGAGCGCTACCGGCAGGAGCTGGCGCGCCTGCGGAGCGCGCAGGCCGGTGACGGGGAGCTGGTCTTCCGGAGCGAGCGCATGCGCCAGGTGCTGGCGGTCGTCGACCGCGTGGCGGCGACGGACTCCACCGTGCTCATCCTGGGGGAGACGGGGGTCGGGAAGCAGCTGGTCGCGCGCCGCCTGCACCAGGGCAGCAGCAGGCGGGACGGCCCCTTCGTGGTCGTCAACTGTAGCGCCGTGCCGGAAAGCCTCCTCGAGTCCGAGCTGTTCGGCTACGAGGGCGGGGCCTTCACGGGGGCCGGCCGGCACGGGAAGGTCGGCCTGCTCGAACTGGCCCACAAGGGGACGCTTCTCCTCGACGAAGTGGGGGAACTCCCTCTTCACCTTCAGGCAAAGCTCCTGCACGCCCTGCAGGACCGCCGCTTCTTCCGGGTGGGCGGCACCCGGGAGGTGC
The DNA here is from genome assembly GCF_025999835.1 of Caldinitratiruptor microaerophilus. Lineage (NCBI taxonomy): Bacteria > Bacillati > Bacillota > Clostridia > Eubacteriales > Symbiobacteriaceae > Caldinitratiruptor > Caldinitratiruptor microaerophilus. The sequence continues at coordinate 84,683 of NZ_AP025628.1, forward strand.
GGGTGGACGTCCGGATCGTGGCCGCCACCAACCGGGATCTGGAGGAACTGGTCCAGGAGGGCGCCTTCCGTCGTGACCTGTACTATCGTCTGAACGTGGTCCCGGTTTCGATTCCGCCGCTCAGGGAGCGGCCCGAGGACATCCCGGTCCTGGTCGAGCACTTCCTCCGGCGCCACTCGGACCGGTACGGTCGCCACGTCGAGTTCACCCCTGCGGCCATGGAGGCGCTGGTGCGGTACCCGTGGCCGGGCAACGTGCGAGAGCTCGAGAACCTGGTGGAGCGCCTCTTCGTCACGGTTACGGATCCGGTCATCGACGTCGTTCACCTGCCCGACCAGGTACGCGTGCCGGCCCGGCCGCGCCGGGGCAACGTCGAGGTTCACCGCATCGTTCCCCTCCGGGAAGCCGTGGAGGAGCTGGAGACGAAGCTCATCGCCGAGGCGATGGCCCGTTACGGCTCGACGCGGCGGGCCGCCCGGGTGCTGGGGGTCGACCAGTCAACGCTGGTGCGGCGGCTCCAGAAGCTGCATCACCGGCACGACCGGCCGCAGCCGATGTAAGGCTCCATCGCGGCCGATGAGGAACTGCATCGCGGGATGCCCGGCTGCGGTGCCGACCCGGTTCGCGTCCGCCCGGCCCGGGCGCCCTCAGGCACGGGGATGCTCGTGGCATAACCTTTGCTTTCAAGAGCGGGCGTGGGCCCGCAGTGGATTCCGGCTGCGCCGCGCCCGGACCGTGAGGCCGAGTCCCGGCGGCTGGGAAAGAACGGAGGGTGTAGCAACATGTCGGTTGACCGTTCGATGGTCGGACGGGAGCTGGAGCCCGTCCTCGTCGAGGTGGAGCGGGGGGCGATCCGCCGCTTCGCCGAGGCGCTGGGCGACCCGAACCCGGTGTACCGCGAAGGGCGGGTGGCCCCGCCCACGTTTCCTACCACTTTCCGTTTTCCGCTGACCGAGCTCGGCATCGAGCCGTCTCGGGTCCTCCACGGTGAGCAGGAGTTCGAGTACACGCGGCCGCTTCGGGCCGGCGACCGCCTCGTCTGCCGTACCCGGGTGGCGGACGTGTACGAGAGGACCGGACGGCTCGGCCGCATGACGTTCGTCGTGGTCACGACGGAGGGACGCGACGAGAAGGGCGCTCCGGTCTTCACCGCCCGCAGCACGCTGATCGTCCGGTAGGGGGGGCTTGGGGTGTACTTCGAGGACGTCCGGGTGGGCGACCCGCTGCCCACGATCGAGAAGCCTCCGGTCACGAAGGTACAGCTCGTCCAGTACGCCGGTGCATCCGGGGATTTCAATCCCATCCACACGGACGACGAGACCGCCCGCCGGGTGGGCCTGGACGGCGTGATCGCCCACGGCATGCTCAGCATGGGCTTCCTGGGCCAGCTCCTGACCACCTGGGCCGGGCCGGAGAGCGTGCGGCGTCTGAAGGTGCGCTTCCGGGAGATGGTGCGTCCCGGTGACGTGCTGACGCTCCACGGCACCGTGACGGGTGCCCGGCCGGACGGGGCCGGGGGGCTCGTCACCGTCGAGGTCTGGGCAGAGAACCAGCGGGGCGAGCGGGTCACCGTCGGTGAGGCGGAGGTGTTCCTTCCGAGCCGGACCCCTCGCGGAGCCGTGGCCGGGCGCTTTGCCGGCCGGGTCGCGCTGGTGACCGGTGCGGGAAGAGGCATCGGCGCCGCGGTCGCGCGGAAGTTCGCGCTGGAGGGCGCTGCCGTGGTGGTGAGCGACCTCGACCGGGAGCCTGCCGAGGAGGTCGCCGCCGGGATCACGGCGGAAGGGGGGCGGGCACTGGCCATCGCCTGCGACGTGACGGACCGCGCGCAGGTGGAGGCGATGGTGGAGCGCACCCTCGCCGAGTTCGGCCGCCTCGACATTCTCGTCACCTGTGCCGGGATCATCCGCGACAACCTCATCCACAAGATGACGGACGCCGACTGGGACGCGGTGATCGACACCCACCTCAAGGGCACGTTTCTGTGCTGTCAGGCCGCCCAGCGCCACATGGTCCCGCAGCGATACGGCAAGATCGTGGTGCTGTCGTCGACGTCCGCCCTGGGGAACCGCGGCCAGGCGAACTACTCCGCCGCCAAGGCCGGGCTGCAAGGGTTCGCACGGACGCTGGCCATCGAACTCGGACCGTTCAACATCAACGTGAACGCCGTGGCACCGGGCTTCGTCGAGACCCGGATGACCCGGGCGGTGGCCGAGCGGATCGGCGTGGACTACGAGGAACTCAAGCGGCAGGCCGCCGAAGCCACCCCCCTGCGCCGGGTGGGCCAGCCGGAGGACATCGCCAACGTGATCGCCTTTCTTTGCAGCGACGAGGCCAGCTACGTCACGGGCCAGACCATTTACGTTCGCGGCGGTCCGTGAGTGCCTGCGCCCGAGCGCTGTGAACCGGTGAGGAGCCGACAGGGGTGGGAGAACGCGTGGATGAGGCGGTGATCGTCAGCGGGGCCCGGACCGCCGTCGCGCGGGAGAACGGGGCGCTCCGGGACCTCGCCCCGCACCAGTTCGGGGCGCACGTGGTGAAGGCCGCGCTGGCGCGGGCGGGCGTGGACGGCCGCGAGGTGGACGAGGTCCTTTTCGGGAACGTCATGGCCGGGGGCGGCAACATCGCCCGGTTGACGGCGCTCGAGGCCGGCCTGCCGTTCGAGGTGCCGGCCATGACCGTGGACCGGCAGTGCGGGAGCGGTCTTCAGGCCATCTGCACGGCCGCGCAGGGCATCCGGCTCGGGGAGTGGCGGATCGTCATCGCCGGCGGGACGGAGAGCATGACTCGGGCGCCCTACCTTCTCGAGCGCCCGGCGGCGCCGTACTCCCGGGTTCCGCCCCGTTTCGTCCGGCCCCAGCTGTCGCCGGAGTGGATCGGCGACCCGCCGATGGGCATCACGGCGGAGAACGTGGCCGAGCGCTACGGCATCTCCCGGGAGGACCAGGACGCCTTCGCCCTCCGCAGTCAGCAGAACGCCGCCCGAGCCCTGGCCGACGGCCGGTTCGCCGGGCAGATCGTCCCCATTGATGTGCCGGCCGGAAAGGGAGAGACCCGGCGGTTCGAGGTCGACGAGCACCCGCGCCCCGATACGACCATGGAGAAGCTCTCCCGCTTGCCTCCGGCCTTCAAGCCCGGCGGCACCGTCACGGCCGGGAACAGCTCGGGCATCAACGACGGGGCGGCGGCTGTCATCGTGATGTCTTCCCGGGAGGCCGAGCGGCGGGGGCTGCGACCGCTCGGGCGGCTCGTGGGATGGGCCGTGGCAGGGGTCGACCCCAACATCATGGGCATGGGACCCGTCCCGGCGGTGCGCAAGGTGCTCGAGCGCACGGGGCTCGGACTGGATGACCTGGACGTCATCGAGCTGAACGAGGCCTTCGCGGCGCAGGCAGTGGCGTGCATCCGCGAGCTCGGGCTCGACATGGAGCGAGTGAACCCGAACGGCGGAGCGATCGCCCTCGGGCATCCGGTGGGGGCGACCGGGGCGATCCTCACGCTGAAGGCCCTGTACGAGCTGCGCCGTAGCGGCGGGCGGTACGGCCTCGTCACCGCCTGCATCGGCGGCGGCCAGGGGATCGCGGCGATCTTCGAGCGCATCGACTGAGAAACTCGTTGCAAAGAGGTGGAGCCTGTGCGCGCAAGCGACTTCTTTCCGTTCCGCCACCAGATCCGAGAGGGAACACGGATTGCCATCGACGGCCTGACGCCCGAGCAGCTGGAGTGGAAACCGCCGGGCGGGGTCCACTCGATCCTGGGGTGGCTTCGTCATGTCGCCCAGGCGGAGGACTGGTGGGTCCGGCGTGTGATCCTCGGTGAGGCGATGACCCCGAAGCGGAAGGTCGAGGTGCCGGACTTGGAATCCGTCATGGCCTACCTGGAGGAGACCCGGGCCCGGACCAACCGCCTCCTGGAAGAGTGGCCCGCTGAGAAGCTGCAGGAGATCCGGCCCATCCCGCCCGACCACAACGGCCCTCCCATCGAGGAAGCGCCCATTCACTGGATCATCCAGACCGTCTTCAACCACGAGATCCACCACCGGGCCCAGATCCGTCTCTACCGGCGCCTCATGGGAGTGCCCGCGGCGCCCTCCTGGTGACGGGGGGCGCCGCAAAGGGGAAGGACGGCAGCGACGCGGAGGTGGTGGATTGGAACATGGTGCTACCCGAGAACGCATCCCCGCATGTGTGGGAACTTTTCAAACTCACGGGCAAGGTGGCCCTCGTGACCGGGGCCTCTCGGGGCCTGGGGCTCGAGATCGCCGAGGGGCTCGGCGAGGCCGGTGCCCGGGTGGTGATCACGGCCCGGCGGCGGCCAGCCCTGGATGAAGCGTACGAGGCCCTGCGGGCCCGGGGGATCGACTGCCGGGCGTTTCAGGGATCGGTCGCCAGCCCGGACGACGTGGCGGCCCTGGTGCGTCAGGTGCTCGAGTGGTACGGGCGGATCGACATCCTGGTGAACAACGCCGGGCGGACATGGGGCGCGCCGACCCTGGAGATGCCGCTTGACCGGTGGCAGGAAGTCCTGGACACGAACGTGACCGGAACGTTCCTCCTCTCGCAGGCCGTGGCCCGGGAGATGGTCCGGCAGGGCGAGGGCGGCCGGATCATCAACATGGCGTCGGTCGCCGGGCTGCAGGGATCGAACCCCCAGCACCTCTCGGCAGTGGGTTACAGCGCCAGCAAGGCGGCCGTGATCGGGCTCACCCGGACGCTGGCCACCCACCTGGCGCAGTTCGGCATCACCGTGAACGCCATCGCCCCGGGCTTCTTCCCCACCCGGATGAGCGAGGGCGTCCTGGAGAAGGTCGGGGACGAGGTGGCCCGGGGCATTCCCCTCGGGCGAGTGGGCCGGCCCGGCGAGCTGAAGGGCGTCGCCGTGTTCCTGGCCTCGCCTGCGAGTTCCTACATCACCGGTCAGGTCATCGTGGTCGACGGCGGCGCGACCGCCTGGTAGCGTTCCCCCGGACCTACGGTTGCGGAAGGAGGTGGCTCGGACCGTGACGCGTCCGTGGCTGAAGCATTACCCGGAGGGCGTGCGAGCGCACCTGGAGTACCCGCGAGTCCCGCTCTACGCGCTGCTGGACGAGACCGCGGCGCACCACCCGGACCTGACCGCCCTTCGCTTCTACCAGCACCGGCTGACCTACCGCGAACTGGCCGAGCGCGTGAACCGGTTCGCGGCGGCGCTGGCCGGCCTGGGCGTGCGCAAGGGCGACCGGGTGGCACTGATGCTCCCGAACTCGCCGGCCTACGTGATCGGGTACTACGGCACCCTGAAGGCCGGTGGCATCGTGGCCCAGGTCAACCCGCTGTACACCGGCCGGGAGCTGCTCCACATCCTGAACGACTCCGGCGCGGAGACCATCGTCGTCGCCGATGTGCTGTACCCGAAAGTGCAGTCCGTCCAGTCCGGCAGCCCGCTCAAGAACGTGCTGGTCGCCCGCCTCCAGGGCGGGGTCGAGCCGGGTCCGGGAGCCCACTCGATGGAGGCGCTCATCGCCGGTGCGGCACCGCAGGCTCCGGAGGTGGCGGTGGATGCCGGCGACGTCGCCGTCTTGCAGTACACGGGCGGAACCACCGGCGTCTCGAAGGGCGCCATGCTCACGCACTTCAACCTGGTGGCCAACGCCCTGCAGGTGAAGGAGTGGATGGCCGGGCCGGCGGAGCCGGGCCAGGAGCGTATCCTCACGGTCCTGCCCCTCTTCCACGTGTACGGCATGACGGTCTGCATGAACTTCGGGCTGGCCACCGCCTCCGAGCTCATCCTGCTCCCGCGCTTCGAGATCGCCGAGGTCATGAACACGATCCGGGAGACCCGGCCGACGTTCTTCCCCGGCGTCCCCACCATGTACGTGGCCGTGAACAACTTTCCGGACGCCGAGAGCTACGGCGTTTCGTCCATCCGGCGGTGCAACTCCGGCGGCGCCCCGCTGCCGTTCGAGGTCATGCAGGCCTTCGAGCGCCGCTTCGGGTCGGTGCTCTTCGAGGGCTACGGCCTCTCGGAAGCCTCACCGGTCACTCACGCCAACCCGGTGGTCGGGCTGCGCAAGCCGGGCACCATCGGCATCCCGTACCCGGACACGGACGCCGAGATCGTCGACATCGAGACCGGCGAGCGCGTTCTGCCCCCTGGCGAGGTGGGCGAACTCCGCATCCGCGGACCGCAGGTGATGGCCGGGTACTGGAACCGGCCTGACGAGACGGCGAAGGCCCTGCGGAATGGGTGGCTGTACACCGGCGACATCGCAAAGATGGACGAGGACGGGTACTTCACGATCGTCGAACGGAAGAAGGACATGATCATCACGTCCGGCTACAACGTCTTCCCCCGGGAAGTCGAGGAGGTACTGTACGAGCACCCCGCCGTCCTGGAGGCCGCCGTTGCCGGCATCCCCGATCCGTACCGGGGCGAGGCGGTGAAGGCGTACGTCGTGCTGCGCCCCGGGATGCAGGCGACCGAGGAGGAGATCATCGCGTTCTGCCGGGAACGCATCGCCCCGTTCAAGGCACCCCGGGCAGTGGAGTTCCGCGACAGCCTGCCGAAGAGCGCCGTCGGGAAAGTGCTCCGGCGGCTGTTGACGGAGGGTGAGCGGCAGGCGTGAGGTTACCGTCACAGTGCCCAGTGCTACGAGGCCCCTGCCGGATGAACCGGCAGGGGCCTTTCCACGGGCGCCCGGCAGGGCTCAGAATCCCGGTACCACGGCGCCCTGGAAGGTCTCCTCGATGAACTTCCTGATCTGGGGCGAGTGGTACGCCTCGACGACCTTCCGGAACTCGGGCCGGTCCTTCTCCTTCTCCCGCACGGCGATGACGTTCACGTACGGCGAGTTCTGCTCGACGAAGATCGCGTCCTTCCTGGGGTTCAGGCCCGCCTCCATCGCGTAGTTCGTGTTGATCACCGCGGCGTCGACGTCCGGCAGGACCCGGGGCAGCTGGGCGGCGTCGAGCTCCTGGAACCTCAGCCCCTTCGGGTTCTCGACCACGTCCCGGGGGCTCGCCAGGATCCCGGCCTCCGGCTTCAGCTTGATGAGCCCCGCCTGCTGCAGGACCAGCAGCGCCCGGCCGCCGTTGGTCGGGTCGTTCGGGATCGCCACGGTGCCGCCCTGGCGGATCTCGTCGAGCTTCTGGATCTTCCGGGAGTAGACGCCCATCGGGAAGGTCACGGTCCTGGCGATGGAGACCAGGTGGAAGCCCCGCTCCTTGTTCTCGGTGTCGAGGTAGGGCTGGTGCTGGAAGGAGTTCAGGTCCAGGTCGCCGGCCTCCAGGGCCTGGTTCGGGATCTTGTAGTCGGTGAAGACCTTGATGTCCAGGCGGATGCCCTGGGGCTCAAGGAGCTTCGCCACTTCCTTCATGATCTGCTCGTGCGGCCCGGCGGTCACGCCGACCCGGAGCACCACCGGGCTCGTGGCGCCGCCGGCGTCGGACGCACCCGCCACGGGAGCACCGGCGTTCGCCGCGCCGGCGGCGCCGCCCGCGGGCTTCGAGCCGCACCCGGTGAGAAGGGCCAGGGTCGTGAGGGCTACCGCGAAGGAGAGCCAGACTCTGCGCATCGTTGGATACGACCTCCCAGTGCGTGGTGAGGACCCGTGAAGAGGGAGAACCGGTGGGCGCCGGTCCAGGCGCGCGGGCCTGCCGGCCGCCGCGCCGGTGGGGGATGCCGGCCTCCCCCGCCCGCCTCGCGGCGTCCGGATGCAGGGCTCGCTAGCGCCGGTCGAGCGCCCGCACGGTGCGGTCGCCCAGGGCCTGCAGGGCCTGGACGATGACCACCAGCAGGATCACGGTGGCGATCATCACGTCGCCGCGGTACCGGTAGTAGCCGTAGTTGATGGCGAGCTGGCCGAGCCCACCCGCCCCCACGGCGCCGGTGATGGCCGAGTAGGCCACGAGGTTGACGACGAGCACGGTGGCGCTGTGCACGAGTCCCGGCAGGGCCTCCGGGAGCAGCACCTTGCGGACGATCTGCCAGGGGCTGGCGCCCATGACCAGGGCCGCCTGGATGACGCCGGGGTCGACCTCCCGCAGGTTGCCGTCCACGAGGCGGGCGAGGAACGGAGTCGCCGCCACGGTGAGGGAGACGACCGCGGCGGTGGGGCCGATGGTCGTCCCCACGATGAGCCGCGTGAGCGGGATCAGGGCGACCACCAGGATGATGAAGGGTACGGACCGGACGGTGTTCACTACACTACCCAGGAGGCGGGCCAGGCCCGGGGATTCGAGGACGTGGCCCCTGTCGGTCACGGTGAGCAGAACGCCGAGCGGTACCCCGAGGACGACGGCGAACAGGGTGGACAACCCGACCATGTAAAGGGTCTCCAGGACGGCCTTCAAGAGGTCAGGGCCCATCTCGTCCAGGAAGACGGCCAGGCTCCACGGCTCAGGCATGATGCAGCACCTCCACGATGAGTCCCTGATCGGTCAGGAACTCGGTCGCCCGGGCGACGTCCTGCGGCGCTCCCCGCAGCTCCAGGGTGAGGGCGCCGAAGGGGGACTCGCCGATCTGGTCGACCTTCCCCCGCAGCACGTTCGCCTCGACGGCGAAGCGGCGGACCATGCGCGAGATCACGGGTTCGGCGGCCGTGGGGCCCACGAACGTCACGTGCACGTAGCGGCGATCCTCGCCCGCCGGATGGGGCTTGCCGTTCACGGTCACCCACGCTGGTAGCGGGCCGTCACCACGCAGGTCCTCCAGGAAAGCCCGCGTGACGGCGGAGCGGGGGCGGCTGAAGACCTCGAGCACGGGCCCTTCCTCCACGATCCGCCCGCCCTCCATCACCGCGACCCGGTCGCAGACCTGACGGATCACGTCCATCTCGTGGGTGACGAGCACGATGGTCAGCCCCAGCCTCCGGCCCAGGTCCCGGAGGAGCGCCAGGATGGAGCGGGTCGTCTGCGGGTCGAGGGCGGAGGTGGCCTCGTCCGACAGCAGCACGGCCGGGTCGGTGGCCAGCGCCCGGGCGATGGCCACCCGCTGCTTCTGGCCGCCGGAGAGCTGGGATGGATAGGCACCGGCCCGGTCGCCGAGCCCCACCAGGTCCAGCAGTTCGGCCACCCGCCGGCGGATCTGCGCCCGCGGCACCCCGGCGATCTCCAGCGGGAGGGCCACGTTCTCCGCCGCCGTGCGGGAGCGCAGGAGGTTGAAGTGCTGGAAGATCATCCCCAGGCGGCGGCGCTCGGCCCGCAGCGCCGCCCCGCGCAGGTGGGTCACGTCGCGGCCGTCGAGGTAGACGGCTCCCTCATCCGGCTGCTCCAGAAGGGCCATGGTCCGGATCAGCGTGCTCTTGCCGGCTCCGCTCAGGCCGATGATGCCGAACACCTCGCCCTTCCGGACGTGGAGGTTCACGCCGACCAGGGCGGGGACGGTCCCGGCCGGTGTGCGGAAGGACTTGCTGACGTTCTTGAGGACGATCACTGCCGCATCGGCACTCCCTTCCGTGGAGCTGCGGGCGCCGGTGCCCGGCGGTCCCCGCAGCGGCCCCTGCGGGACAAACGAAGAGGCCCTCGCGAGAGCGAGAGCCAACGCAAGCGGGCCTGCGTCACTCTCATCTCTCAGGACCCGTCGGGTCCTGCAGGAATTAGCACCGCCACGCCCTCATGGGCGCCGGTTGCCGGGCGTCATCGGGCCAGTCCCTCAGCCTGCTCTGGATAAGAGTGGGCCGTATCAAGTTCTGGCGGTAACTTTATCAGGCTGTTTCGCTGGACGGCAAGCAGGATGTCGAACCGCTCGAACCCCGGAGGATGGATCTGGAGGTGCCGCCGCGGCCGGGGAGGGCTTTTCTTGTCGTTTCAGGCTGTGGCTCAAGCCGCCCACCGTTTGCCATAAGGCTGTAGAAGGTGCTGTTTTCCACCGTACAGAACTTAAGGAACTCGGTGATCGTACCGATGCGGACGCGCTTGGCCATCTTCGGGCATCCCCTCATCACTGGCCAGTTGCGTGAGGTTGCGGCAGAGTTCGGCCCGGCGCTCGAGGTCAGGCTGGTCGATCAGGTACTCCTGTCGGAGGCCGTGGCCCTGGCGCGACAGTGGGAGGCCGAGTCCGCCGTGGACGTTTTCGTCTCGGGCGGGGCAAACGCAGCTCTGCTGAAACAGTCCGTGACCCTGCCCGTCGTGGCGTTCCGGGTCAACTCTCTTGACCTCTTGGCGGGCATCTCCAGAGCCATGGCCCTTTCGCCGGTGGTGCCGGTGGTCACCTATGGCGAGCCGCTCCACGGCCTTGGGGAGGTCTCCCATCTTTTTCGTGTGCGGGTGCTCGCCCTCGCCTATGCCTCGCGGGACGAACTCCCGAAGCGCCTCGACGAGGCCCGGCGCCTGGGAGCACGCGCCGTGGTCGGGTCGAGCCTCGTTTGCGAGTGCGCGGCCGCCGCCGGCATGCACGGTGTGCTCATCTACTCCCGCGCCTCGTTCAGGGAAGCGATCGCCAACGCCCTGGACCTGGCGGCTGCCCGCCAGCGGGAACTCGAGCGTGCGGAACGCTTCAAGGCCATCCTCGACTTCGCCTACAGCGGCATCGTGGCTACGGACGAGGACGGCCGTATCACAGTATTTAACCCGGTGGCCGAGAAAATCGTGGGCGTATCCGCCCGAGACGCGATGGGGCGCCGCCTCGACGAAGCGGTGGGGCCCGATTGCAGCCTCATCCCCGCCATCCGGGCCCGCCAGACCGAACTGAACCAGGTTCACCGCATCGGCCGCGGTGAGGTATTGGCCAGCCACGTACCCATCGTGGTGGAAGGGCAGGCGAGAGGTTGCGTACTGACCTTTCAGGACGCGGCGGTCATCCAGCGCGGAGCCGAGCGGCTGCGGGGGCAGTCGGAGAGCCGGGGGCTCACGGCACGTTACACCCTCGCAGACGTGGTCGGGGAGAGTCCTGGGATCCGATCGGCGATTGACAAGGCGGCCCGCTACGCGCGGGTCGACTCGACCGTCCTGATCGAGGGGGAAACCGGAACCGGCAAAGAGCTGTTCGCCCAGGGGATCCACAACGCCAGCTGCCGCCAGGACGGTCCCTTTGTCGCCATCAACTGTGCCGCGCTGCCGGAGGCCCTCCTGGAGAGCGAACTCTTCGGTTACGAGGAGGGGGCGTTCACCGGCGCCCGTAAGGGCGGGAAGCCAGGGCTGTTCGAACTGGCCAGCCGTGGAACTATCTTCCTGGACGAGATCGGAGAACTTTCCCCCGGCCTGCAGGCGCGCCTGCTGCGTGTCCTTCAGCAGCGCCAAGTCATGAGGGTGGGCGGCGACCGAGTCATTCCAGTCGACGTTCGCGTGATCGCTGCTACGCACCGAGACCTGCGGGCCGAGGTCACGGCAGGCCGTTTCCGCCGGGACCTCTTCTTCCGGCTCGACGTGCTGCGTCTAACCCTGCCCCCGCTTCGGGAGCGGATCGAGGACGTGCCGCTTCTGGTGGAGACCATCTTGCGTCGTTTCGACCCCGTCCTCGCAACCGAACTCCGCCCGCTCCTCGGCCGTGTCGTGCCGGTGGCGAGGCTGTACACGTGGCCCGGCAACGTGCGGGAGCTGGAAAACGTCGTCGAACGCTTCGCGGTGACCATCCAGGGGAGTTCGTTATCGCCGCGCGAGGCGCTTGTGCGGTTTCTCACGCTGGTGGAGGAGCACATTTCTGGCAGCGGCACAAGCCCGCGCGGCGTATCCGGCCGCCCCGGCACGACTGCTTCGCGTCCGACTTCCCCCGACGACATCCGCCGCATGGTGGCCCTTGCCGGCGGTAATCGGTCAGAGGCTGCCCGCCGCCTGGGTATCAGCCGGACGACGTTGTACCGGAAACTGCGCGAAAGCAAGTAACACCTGTACTGTGACGGGTGGACGTTACACGTAACACACCGGGATCACGGCGCGGCGCCGCGTCTTTCGTTTTGTGGCGGGACCCGGTCTTGGCACAGTTGTTGCTGTATACGGACGAAAGGCATAGCTCCTGTGACGACACCGGGTCGCCCGGGAACCCGTGGTCGTGCGCATTCCGTGGGTCAGGAAGTGATTCGGGTGCCAAGAAGCGATGCGGTCCAGTCGGCCGCCCGGGGTCCGCTCGCCGGCGTGCGCGTTGTCGAACTGGGAGTGCTACTCGCCGGGCCGTTCGTCGGTCGTCTGCTCGGAGACTTCGGCGCGGAGATCATCAAGGTAGAACAGCCTGGCAAGGGAGATCCCCTTCGAGAGTGGGGGCACCACCGGTACAAGGGCCGCACCCTATGGTGGCCGGTGCAGTCCCGGAACAAGAAGTGCATCACGCTGGACCTGCATACCGAGAAAGGCCGAGAACTGCTCAAGCGCTTGGTGGCGGTCTCGGACGTCCTGGTGGAGAATTTTCGCCCCGGTGTGATGGAGGGGTGGGGGCTCGGTTGGGAAGAGCTCTCCAGGATCAACCCGCGTCTGATCATGGCCCGCGTGTCCGGTTACGGCCAGACGGGACCCTACGCGTCTCGTGCGGGCTTCGCGAGCGTCGGCGAGGCGATGGGCGGCCTCCGGTACATCAACGGCTATCCTGGGCAGGCGCCCCCCCGGACGGGCATCTCGCTCGGCGATTCCCTCGCTGCCATGTTTGCCACCCAGGGGATCCTCATGGCTCTGTACTGGCGTGACGCGCTCGGCGGTGGGCGCGGGCAGGTGGTGGATGCCTCCATCATGGAGTCCTGCTTTGCCTTGCTGGAGAGCGCCGTGCCCGAGTACGACCGGCTGGGCGTCATCCGGGAGCCGTCAGGGACCGGCTTGCAGAAGGTGGTCCCGTCGAACCTGTACAGGTCGAGGGACGGCAAGTGGATGGTGATCGCCGCCAACGCCGACAACGTTTTCCGCAGGTTGTGCCAGGCAATCGGCCGCCCGGAACTGGCGGACGACCCGCGTTTCGCCACCCACGCTGCCCGCGGCGAGCACGCGGAGGAGATCGACAGTATCATCGCCGAGTGGGCGGCCGAACGGGACGCAGCGGAGATTGACCGAATCCTCAACGACGCAGGGGTCGTCTGCGGGCCGATCTACACCATCGCGGATATCTTCCGAGACCCGCATTATCGAGCTCGGGAAATGATTATTCAGATGTACGACCCCGACATCGGTCCGTTCGCGGCGCCCGGGATCATCCCGAAGCTCTCCGTGACGCCGGGGGCCGCACTTTGGGCCGGCCCGTCGCGGCTGGGCACCCACAACGAGGAGATCTACTGCGGGCTTCTCGGCCTCTCGAAGGAGGAACTGGCGGAACTCGAGCGGCAGGGGGTGGTGTAGGCCGTGGTGACCGTGTGCGAGGTGGGTCCGCGCGACGGCCTGCAGAACGAGCCGACCTTGCTGCCGCTCGAAGTGAAGGCCGAGCTGGTTCGACGTCTGGTGGACGCGGGCCTACGCCGTATCGAGGTGGGCAGCTTTGTGCATCCCAAGGCCGTGCCCCAGATGGCCGATACCGACCGTCTATGCGAACGGATCCCCCGCAGTCCGCAGGTGACGTATGCCGGGCTCGTGCTGAACGAGAAGGGTTTCGACCGGGCGGTGTTGGCGGGTGTGCAGCAGGTGAACTTCGCCTTCGCCGCGACCGAGACGTTCAATCAGCGCAACCAGCGCGCGTCCACGCAAGAAAGCCTGGACGCTTTCCAGCAGATCGCCCGAAGAGCCCGAGAGGCCGGCATGCGCTGCGCCTTAACCATCGGGGCCGCGTTCGGCTGCCCGTTCGAGGGGGAGGTGCCGGAGGAGCGGATCGTCGGGTTCGCGGTTCGAGCTGCCGAGGCAGGCGCGGACGAGATCGTGCTTGCCGATACCATCGGCGTGGCCGTTCCCTCACAGGTTTCACGGCTCCTGCGGCATGTCCGGGAAGCTGTGGGAAACTCCCTCCCCGTCGGCGTGCACCTCCACAACACCCGCAATACGGGGTACGCCAACGCGTACGCGGCGCTGGAGGCCGGCGCCACGATCGTGGACGCCGCTGTCGGCGGGACGGGGGGCTGTCCGTTCGCCCCTCGGGCCACCGGCAACATCGCCACCGAGGATCTCGTGTACATGCTGCACCGGATGGGCATCCAAACCGGTATCGATCTCGACCGCCTCATCGAGACGGCGCAGTGGCTGGAGGCGCAAATCGGCCGTACGCTACCGGGACAGTTGATGAAGGCGGGCGGGTTCCCTCCCCCGGGCACCGGGTTGAGCAGGGCAGGGTGAGGACGGTGTTGGGGCAGGCCAGCCAGCCAGGACGGTGTTATGAGTATACGTTTTTCACTACTCACAAAGCAGGGAGGCGAGTGTTCATGCGGCGGCGTGAGTTCCTGAGGCTCATCGGACAGGCTGGGGTATTGGCGGCGGGCGGTTACCTGTTCGGCTGCGCCGCGCCGCGCCAGCAGGCCCAGCAGGGCGGGGCGCCACAGGGCGGTCAGGGGGCCGGAGCGGCGGCAGGAGGGTCGGGTCCCCTCCTTTCGGCCGAGATCACGGTCACGCACTGGCCGTCCCTTCTCTACGGCGTTCCCTGGATGGTGGCGCTGGACAAGGGCTACTTCAAGGAAGAGCGGATTGAACTGAAGGGCATCGTGGGGTCGGACGGCGGCGGCACCACGGTGCGGAACGTGGTGACGGGGGGCCTTCCCATCGGTGAGGTGGCCACCGCCGCGGCTTACCGCGCCTGGGCCGCGGGAGCCCCGCTGATCGTGGTCGGCGGCGGCGTGCGTAGCGTCTCCGAGATCAACTGGGTCACGCGGGAGGACCGCTCGGACATCCAGACGATCCAGGACCTGCGGGGAAAGAAGATCGCTTTCACGAGCCCCGGCTCCGTAACAGAGGCCGTGCTCACGTTGAGCCTGAAGAAGGCAGGGCTCGACCCACTCAAGGACGTCCAGATGATCGCCGCCGGTGGCGTGTCCAAGGGGCTCACGGCGCTGAAGGAGGGCGCTGTCGATGCGGCCGCGGACATGGAGCCGGTTTACTCGGCCAAGCCGGAAGGGCTGCGGGTAGTCTTTTGGGCGCGCGACTTCGTGCCGGCATTCCAGCAGACCGTGCTCATCGTGGGCCCCGATCTGGTCAAGCAGGGCGGCGAGGCGATCCGGGCGCTCTTGCGGGCGCGGCGCAAGGGCATCGAGTACGTGGTGGCCCATCGGGACGAGGCGGCCGAGATCTTCGCGCGGGAGTCCAAGCTGCCGGTCGAAGCGTGCCGCAAGGCCCTCGAGACGGTGAAGCCGGACGTCTACTACACGGCGGGGCTCGACCCGGCCGGCCTGCAGGCGGTCGAGGAGCAGCTCCGGATCATGGGGCTGGCCCCCGCGGACGGCAAGGTGCCGTGGAAAGACTTCGTCAACCAGGACTTCCTGCCGGACGGCGTCGGCAAGATCACCCTCTGAGCGGGTGGGCCCATGCTCGAGCTCATCGACGTGCGCAAGGTGTTCCGGCCGGAAAACGGTGAACCCGTCGAGGCCGTGGCCGGTGTCAGCCTGACGGTGGAGCGGGGCGAATTCGTGTCCATCGTGGGGCCGAGCGGCTGCGGGAAGTCGACCCTCCTGGAGATCATCGCCGGGCTCACGGAGCCGACCTCAGGCGAGGTGCGCCTGGACGGCGTTCCGCTCGCCAGCCCGCACCCGTCGGTCGGGGTCGTGTTCCAGGAGGACTCGACGTTCCCATGGCGGACGGTGCTCGAGAACGTGGAATTCGGCCTCGCGATGCGCGGGGTTCCACCGGCGGAGCGGCGGGAGAAGGCGCGGCGGATGATCCGGGCGGTGGGGCTCGCGGGCTTCGAGAAGGCCTACCCCCCGGAACTGTCCGGGGGGATGCGGCAACGGGTCGCCATCGCGCGTACTCTTGTGCTCGAGCCCGCCCTGCTGCTGATGGACGAGCCGTTCGGCGCCCTCGATGAGCAGACACGGCTTGTCCTCGGTGAGGAACTGCTGCGTTTGTGGGCGCAGACAGGGTCCACGGTGGTCTTCGTGACTCACTCGCTGGACGAGGCGGTGCTCCTGTCCGACCGCGTGTGCGTGATGAGTGCCCGTCCAGGGCGGGTGAAGGACGTGGTGCGAGTCGGCCTGCCTCGCCCCCGGGACTCCAGCGTCATCGGTACGCCGGCATTTGGCGCCCTGACCGGCCGGATCTGGGAGAACCTGCGGGAAGAGGCCCTGCGCGCCATGGGTCGCGACGCGTGAGAGGGCGGTGACCATGAGCCACCGGCGCAAGGTTCAAGCGGCTCGGGCGATCGCGCTGGTCGTCGGGCTCGCCTTCCTGGAACTGGGCCCGCGCCTGGGGTGGGTTGACCGCCTCACCCTGGTGCCGCTGTCCGAAGTCTTACGTTCTCTCCACGCTCAGCTTGTTCAGGGAAAACTGACGGAACACCTCGGGGCATCCGCCGTCACTGTCGTTACGGCCTTCGGCCTAGCGGTCCTGACGGGTGTCCCGGCGGGGTTGCTGCTATGGCGACTTCCCAAGGTCCGGGCCTTACTAGAACCGTACCTGGCCTCGTACTACGCGGTGCCGGTGTTTGCCCTGTACCCGCTTCTCATCTCGCTCCTGGGCATGGGCTACCTGCCGATCGTGGCGATTGCCTGGGGCTGGTCGGTGGTCGCCGTGGTGGTGAACACGGCGGTGGGATTCACGCAGGTCCGGCCGGTGTACCGGAAGCTTGCGGTCACCCTGCGTCTCACCCCATGGCAGACCTTCCGCCACATCCTCTTCCCGGCCGCCGCTCCGTACGTCTTCAACGGGATCAAACTGGCCGTGACGTATTCCGTGATCGGGGTCATCGCGTCGGAGTTCATCCTGGCCCCGAGGGGGCTGGGGTGGCTGATCTCTTACCACTACAACAATTTCAGCCTGCGGGAGATGTACGCGGCGCTCGCGCTGGTCCTCGTTCTGGCCACCGGGATCTACACGGCTGTGGGGCGCGCCGAGCGCGCGGTCAGGAGGCGGGCCGGATGATGCCAGCCGCCGCGCGTCTGGAGCGTTGGCGACACGTGCTCGTGCTGGGCGTGCTGGTGGGCGTGTGGCAGGTTGCGGCGATGGAACTGGGCGGGTTCGTCGTCGCCTCGCCCGCCGAAACCCTCCGCTCCCTGGGCGAAGGCCTGCGGGACGGGTGGCTTCCCACTGCCACCTGGGTGACGCTGAAGGAGACGGTGCTGGGTTACGCACTCGCCGTGGCCACCGGCGTCTCTGCCGGCATCCTGCTGGGGCGCCACCGCTTCTGGGGAGAGGTCTTCGACCCCTTGATCGCCCTGGTGTACTCCATTCCGAAGGTCACCCTGTACCCGGTGTTCCTGCTGCTCTTCGGACTCGGCTACGCCTCCAAGGTCGCCTTCGGTTGGTTCCACGGCGTCTTTCCGATCCTGATCTTCACAGCCGCAGGCATCCGGACGGTGCGGCCGGTCTACCACAAGCTGGCGCGCACGCTCGGCCTGAGCCCGTGGCAGCGGTTCTACCACGTCGAGTTCCCCGCGGCGCTGCCGGCCGTACTCACCGGCCTGCGCTTCGGCTTCAGCCTCACCTTCCTCGGGACGATCCTGGGCGAGATGTTCGCCTCCAAGCACGGCCTCGGCTTCGAGCTGATGCAGGCCACCACGGTGCACGTGGTCCCACGGATCTTCGCCCTCATCCTCGTCATGGTCGTGCTTGCGGTTCTCGCCAACGGCCTTCTGGTGCGGTTCGAGGGGACGGTGACGCGGCAGGGTGGCCCCAGCTCGGCGGCGCGCCGGGCGAGCCCGGGTGCTCCCGGGGAGGTGGGATTCCGTTCGGCTTCTTGATCCTTCCACCCACCCAGGATCTCGCCCCCTGGCTCCGGTCGTGGGGTACCCGTGGGTCAGAAGGAGCCCCGGCGAACCCGTGATCCCGCACTAACCCCTGGTCTCTATGGACAGCCCCGCCGGACGCACGGTAAACTGCCGGTAATTGCACAACTACATATGCAAATCGACCGGGTGGCCTGCGCCGCCGGCACAGGCTGAAAAAGGGAAGTGCGGTGAGAATCCGCCGCGGTCGCGCCACTGTGAGCGGGGAGTTCCCGGCACGAGGCCACTGTCCGAACGGACGGGAAGGCGCCGGAGGGCGACGATCCGCAAGCCAGGAGACCGGCCCGGTCGGTTCTGGCTCGGGTCCCCTCGCGGGATGGGGGATAGGGCTGAACCGGTGTCTTCTTGGCCGGACGAGTCCCGGGCACCGGAAGAAACGCGCTGAGGCGCCGCATCCCGCGGCGCCTTTTCGGTTCCCCGGGTCCGTGGCCGACCGGGTTGCCGTGTTGCGGCTTGGACCCCGGATTCCTGCATCTACTGGAAGAGCGGGCCTGGTGGGCGGCGGAGGCCTGCCCGACAGGGGCCATTCACCTGAGCCAGGTCCCGGCCGGCGGGTCGGAAGGGGAATGCTGAGGTGGCGGTCATGCGGGTGCCACGCCTTGTCGTGGCCGGTACGGAGAGCGGAGCCGGCAAGACCACCGTGGCGCTGGGGCTCATGCGGGCCCTCCGGCGGCGCGGGCTCCGGGTGCAGTCGTTCAAGGTCGGACCGGACTACATCGACCCCGCCTACCACACCACCGCTGCCGGCCGCCCCAGCCGGAACCTGGACGGGTGGATGTGCGGCGAGGACCTGGTGCGCGCCCTCTTCGCCCGGGCGGCCGGCGCGGCCGACGTGGCGGTCATCGGGTGGGTCATGGGCCTCTTCGACAGCGCGGGCCCGGCCACCGACAGCGGCAGCACGGCCGAGGTCGCCCGCTGGCTGGACGCGCCCGTGATCCTGGTGGTCGACGCCTCCGGCATGGCCCGCATCGCTGCCGCGATGGTCCGGGGATACGCGACCTTCGACCCCAGGGTGCGGATCGCCGGGGTGGTCTTCAACCGCGTCGGCAGGTGGCCGACGCGGTGGCGGCGACGGTCGACCTCGGCCGGGTGTTGGCCATCGCCCGGGACGCGGCCTTCCACTTCTACTACGAAGACGGGCCTGGCGGCGCTCGGTGTGGAATGGGCTCCTTTCAGCCTCCTCGCCGGAGAGTCCATCCCTGCCGGCAGCGACGCCCTGTACCTGGGCGGCGGCTTTCCGGAGGTGTACCGGGCCGAACACGCAGCCCACGACCGGCTCCGTGCCGACGTAGAGGCCGCGCATCGAAGCGGCATGCCGATCTACGCCGAGTGCGGCGGGCTCATGTAGCTCGCCCGGGCCATCGTGGACCTGGACGGCCGGGCCTGGCCCATGGCCGGCCTCCTGCCGGTCTCGGCCCGCATGCAGCCCCGCCTCGCCGCGCTCGGCTACGCCCGGGCCACCTTCCTCCGGGAGACGTTCCTCGGCGGCCCCGGTGAAGGAGGTGGTGGGGCACGAGTTCCACTGGTCCGTCTCCGATCCCCACCCGCCCGACTGGCCCCCCATGTACCGTTTCTTGGGGCGCCGGGTCAACGGTCAGGAAGAAGGTTTCGCCCGGCCCGGTCTCCTCGCCAGCTACCTGCACCTGCACTTCGCCGCCAACCTGGCCGCGGCCCGGCGGTTCGTCGAGGCCGCGGCGGGCTACCGCTGCCGCCGGCTTGGCCCGCAGGGCGGTGGGACAGGGCCAGTTACGTGATAGGCAGGGGATTTCCCGGACGCGTGCCGGCGCGCGCCGCAGGGAGACGCCACACGGATGTCGAACTCCGGCGGCCAACACCTGTCTCGTCTACGAGGGGGTTCAGCCCTTGACCGCGACCTCCTGCCCGAGTCTGAGATCCCGCAGGCCTGGTACAACATCCAGGCCGACATGCCGCGCCGCCCGGCGCCGCCCCTCCATCCGGCCACGAAGAAGCCCGTGGGGCCGGACGACCTGGTCCCGATCTTCCCGATGGCGCTCGCCGAGCAGGAGGTGTCCACCGAGCGGTGGATCCCCATCCCGGAGGCGGTGCGGGAGGACTTCGCGCCGCCCGGGATCCACGCCGGCGGCCTTCGCTTCCACGGGGCGGCGCCGCTCGTGAGCCAGCTCGTCGAGGACGGCATCGTCGAGGCCCGGGCCTACGGGCAGCTCTCGGTCTTCGAGGCGGCCGTCCTCTTCGCCCGCAGCGAGGGCATCCTGCCGGCGCCCGAGTCGGCGCACGCCGTGAAGGCAGCGGTCGACGAGGCCCTGCAGGCCAAGGAGGCGGGCGAGCCCCGGGTCATCCTCTTCGGCCTCAGCGGCCACGGCCACTTCGACATGGTGGCGTACGACGCTTACCTCCACGGCCGGCTGGAGGACTTCGACTATCCCGGGGAGGCCATCGAGGAATCGCTCCGGGCCATCGCGCCGCTGCAACCGTGATCCGCAGCCGGCAAACCCGGGAGGCGGCCGGGCGGAGGTCCTCCCTCCGCCCGGCCGCCGTCACTCCTTGGCCAGACCGGCGTACATCTGCCGGAGCTCCCGCTTGAGGATCTTCCCGCTGGGGTTCTTGGGGAGCCGGTCGACCGTGACCACGTACTTCGGTACCTTGAACCCGGCGAGGTGCTGGCGACAGAGGGACAGGATCTCCTCGGGGTCGATCCGCTCCCCTGCCTTGGGGACGACCACCGCGGTCACGGCTTCGATCCAGTAGGGGTGGGGGATGCCGATCACGGCGACCTCGGACACCTTCGGGTGCCGGTAGATGACCTCTTCCACCTCGCGGCTGGCGACGTTCTCGCCGCCCGTCTTGATCATGTCCTTCTTGCGGTCGACCACGGTGAGGTAACCGTCCTCGTCCATCACTCCGAGGTCACCGCTGTGGAACCAGCCGCCCCGGAAGGCCTCGGCGGTCTTCTCGGGGTCGTTCCAGTAGCCCAGCATGGCGTGGGGGCTGCGGTGGACGATCTCACCGACGGTCCCCGGCGGTACGGGCCGTCCCTCGTCGTCGACCAGGATCGTCTCCACGTTCAGGCAGGCTTTGCCGGCCGAGCCGGGCTTGGTGAACTGCTCCTCGGGCTTGAGGATCGTGGCCACGGGGCTCATCTCGGTCTGCCCGTAGAAGTTCCACAGGCGCACGTTCGGGAGGCGGCGGGAGAGCTCGCGCAGGACCTCGACGGGCATGATGGCGGCGCCGTAGTACCCCTTGCGCAGCGAGGACAGGTCGTGGCGGTCGAACTCCGGCGAGCGCAGCAGCGCGATCCACACGGTGGGCGGGCAGAAGAGCTTGGTGACCCGCTCCTGCTCGATCGTCTGCAGGATCGTGGCCGGGTCGGGCCCCGTCAGGATGATGCTGGTGGCGCCCAGGTAGACGTCCGGCGTGAGGAAGCAGTGCAGCTGCGCCGAGTGGTAGAGAGGGAGGGCGTGGATCTCGACGTCGTCGTGGGACATCTCGCCGTCGACGATGGCGCTCACGTACTGGGCGATGAGCGAGCGGCTGGTGAGCATCACGCCCTTGGGCCGGGACTCGGTGCCGCTGGTGTAAAGAAGCTGGATGGGATCGTCGTCGCCGACTTCGGCCTGGGGTTCCGAATCGTCCGGGTGGGCCATCCAGGCGTCGATCGGCTCCCACCCCGGGGGCACCGGCAGGCCGTTCAGGTCGATCCAGCCCCGTACCCGCCCGGCGTCGGTCCCCTGCCGGGCGGCCAGGCGCAGGGCTTCCTCGGCCACCGGCGCCAGGGCGTCTTCCACCACGATACCGGACGCCCCTGAGTGGTTCAGGATGTAGGCCACTTCCTCGCCCTTGAGCATGAAGTTCACGGGCACCGAGATGGCGCCGAGCTTGGCCAGCGCGAAGTAGAGGACGGCGAACCCGTGGCAGTTGTGGGACAGCAGGGCGATGCGATCGCCCTTCTGCACGCCGCGCTCACGGAGGGCATGGGCGGTGCGGTTCACGGCGGCATTGAAGTCGGCGTATGTCTGGCGGAGGTCACGGAACACGACGGCGGTCTTTGTGGGATAGCGGGCCGCGGTGCGCCGAAGCAGATCTCCGATGGTGTGCCGGCGGGCCAGGGCGATCGCTGCTGGCAGTTCCACAGAATCTTCCACCCTTTCCGTCGAAACTGGTGGGCAGGATGCTGCGGACTTTCTACGACAGCGCCCCGCCCGGTTCCTGCGCCGGCTGGCGGTCGCCGGCGCGGCGGAGGGTGACCGGCTGATCGACGCGCAGGCCGAGCCGCTCCCGCGCGCTTCCCCGGTTCACGGCGATTGCCAGGTCCCACGAGGAGTCGATGAGCAGGCAGACCTCGCCGGGGGGGACGTCGGCGTAGGTGGTCACGAAGGGCGCGCGGAGCGGGCGGCCATCCAGGTCGACCTCCACCGGGTCGCCGGGCCGGACCCGGAGCTGGGCCACGACGTCCGCAGGGATGTTCGTCCGGGCCGAGCCGAAGGAGTCGAAGGTAAGGATCTGCCCCCGGAGGACCCCTTCCGACATTACCGGTTCGGGCAGGTCCGGCCGGACCAGGTCGGTCAGGTCGACGGCCGGGCCGAGGGCTTCGAAGGGCAGCCCCGCCGCCAGCCGGGCGGCGGCAGGGCAGAACACGTCCCGCCCGTGGAAGGTGGCAGAGGTGGGGCGAAGGAGCACGTCGGGGTTCTGGATGGTGACGGCCGCCTGCGCCCCGCCGAGGCGCTCCGCGCCCGGAAGCAGGACGCCCGAGTCGGGACCGACGAGCACGTCCCCGCGGCCGGTGCGGAGGGCGAGCGCCCGCCGCGCCGAACCCACCCCGGGGTCGACGATGACCACGTGGATCCCCACCGGCAGGTAGGGCGCGGCATCCCGCAACACGAGGGCCCCGGCCCGCACGTCGAAGGGCGGCACGGCGTGGGAGATGTCGACGATCTCGGCCTCCGGGCAAAGCCGCTTGATGACGGCCCGGCAGATGCCGGGGAACTCGGAATGCCCGAAGTCGGTGGTGAGCGTGATGACCGGCCGCACGGCGAGCCTCCTTCCTGCCCCTGGACCGGTTACCACTCCAGCCGCACGCGCAGCGCGGCGGTCGCTTCCGGCACGGCCACGCGCACCGTGCGGGTCCGGGGGTCGTAGTGCCAGCCGCCGGGAGATTCCCGGAGCGCCCGGGCCGACGGCTGCCGGCGGAGTTCGTGCGGAGCCCGTCCGGGGTGGCCCCCTGGGTGGAAGACGACCCGCCCGGGCGGCTCGGGGACGCGGACCTGCACGGACCAGCGGCGCAGCGGTCGAGCGTGGCCATCCCTCCCCTCCGGTTCGGCGCTCACGGTCAGCGCCCCTGCCTCCTGCCACCACCGGAGGCGGGTGAGGGTGTACTGCCCGTCCCGGTACGCCTCGGTCTCGCCGTCGTCCTCGTACACGAGGGACTCGCCCGCGCCGGGCGGCCCCGGGAACACGGCCAGGTGAAGGGAATCCCACGGCAGGGGGCCCGCGTGCGCCCCGGGTTCGGTCAGGGGGAGGATCGCACCGGCCCGCACGAAGACGGGGGGCTGGCCCAGGGGCGCCCGGGCGAGGCGGTGGCGGCCCCCCTGGCGGAGGCGGGCCGTGTGCCACTCGTACCACTCGCCGCCGGGCAGGTACACCCGCCGCCGGCGCGCCCCCTTCTCGAGCACTGGTGCAACGAGGAGGTCCGGCCCCACGTAGAACTGGTCGCGCAGGTCCCGGACTCGTTCGTCGTCGGGGTGGGCGAGCACGAGCGGCCGCATGAGCGGGAGGCCGGTGCGGTGCGCTTCCCAGGCGCACGTGTACAGGTAGGGCAGCAGGCGGTACCGGAGCCGGATCACCTCCCGGGCGAGCCGCTCCGCCTCCGGCCCGAAAGCCCAGGGCTCCCGGGGCTGGAAGGCCGCGTGGGGCCGCAGAAGGGGGGTGAAGGCGGCGAACTCGAGCCAGCGCAGGTAGAGTTCGGGATCGACCTGTCCGCGGTGCTCGAGGAAGCCCCCGACGTCGCTGTTCCAGTACGGCACCCCCACCAGGCCCATGCCCAGGCCGAGCGCCGGCTGGGCGCGCAGCGCCTCCCACGTGGTGTCCACATCCCCGCTCCACACGGCGGCGCCGTAGCGCTGCATGCCCATCCAGCCCGACCGGCTCATGACGAAGACGCGGCGTTCCGGGAAGGCCGCCTTCTGGCCGCGGTACACTGCCTCGATCATCCGCAGGGCCTGGAGGTTGTGCACCGCGGCGGCCGGGCCGCCGTGGTGGATCATGTCCGGGTAGTGCTGCTCGGGCTCGTTGAGGTCGGTCCACCAGCCGTCGATCCCCATGCGGGCCAGCCGCTCGTGCTCGGCGGCCCACCACCGTCGGGCCTCGGGGTGGGAGAAGTCGACCAGGGCGGCGTCGCCTCCGGCCCAGAACGGGAAGGTGTACGGATCGCCCCCGTCTGCCTCCGGCCGGCGGACGAGGAACCCGCGCGCACGGCCCTCCTCGAAGACGCGGGTGCCGACCAGCACGTAGGGCTCCTCGATGACCACGACGCGAAAACCCGCCCGGTGCAGGTCGCGCAGCATGCCCAGCGGGTCCGGGAAGGCCTCCTCGTCCCAGTCGAGCTCGCCCATGCGGCGGAACCAGTACAGGTCGAGGATGAGCCCGTCACAGGGGATCTGGCGCTCCCGCATCTCCCGGGCCACGGCCTCCACCTCGGCCCGATTCCGGTATCCGTACCGGGACTGCAGGTAGCCGAGGGCCCAGAGCGGGGGCAGCGCGGGCCGCCCCGTGAGGCGTGTGTAGCGGTCGAGCAGGTCTGGGAGGCCATCGCCGGCGAGGAAGTAGAAGGCAAGGGAGCCCCCGTCCGCCCGGTAATGCCAGGGCCCGCCCTGCCCCGGCCGTACCGCGCGGAAGTCGATCTCGGCCGGCCACGGGCTGTCGAACACCACGCCGTAGCCCCGCAGGCTCCAGAACACCGGGAAGAGCAGCCGGGCGGCGGGCCCGGGCAGGTGCTTGTTCCAGATGGGCGCCCGCCGTCCGCTCCACTCCAGCCACGGCGGCCCCTCGAACTGGCCGGGGGCGCCCCCGCCGT
Source organism: Caldinitratiruptor microaerophilus (assembly GCF_025999835.1). Classification (NCBI taxonomy): domain Bacteria; kingdom Bacillati; phylum Bacillota; class Clostridia; order Eubacteriales; family Symbiobacteriaceae; genus Caldinitratiruptor; species Caldinitratiruptor microaerophilus. The sequence continues at coordinate 109,468 of NZ_AP025628.1, forward strand.
AGAACCGGTCGGCCGGGCCGGCCGTGAAGTCCGTGCCGACCTGCCACCCGTCCCAGCCGACCGTCACGCCCGCCGTCAGGAGTTCCGCCCGGGCCGGCGACAGGGGTTCCGCGTCCGGCGGGAGCCGCTCGAAGGTGAGCCGCACGGGCTCCGGGTCGATGCGGATGCGCAGGCCCCCGCCAGCGTCGACGGTGAGAGAGCCGCCCTGTTCCCGTGCGCTCAGCGTGGGGCGATCCTCCCCACCGTCCGGCACGGGCTCCTCGATCCCCCGGGCCGGGGGGTGCAGGGGTTGCCAGCGCACCTCCCGCTTCAGCTCCACCCGCACGACGCCCGGCAGGACCGGTCGGATGCGCAGCGCGGTCTCCCCGTCCCGGATCTCGACGCCGTCTGGCCCGGCGTCTGTGTGGTACCAGCGGTAGAAGTGTTCCAGCGCTTCTCACCCCAGTCGGAGTGTCCCTGTCTGACCGCCTTTCAAACCGCCGCGAACGATTCGAGCCCCGCCTTGACTCGCCCTTTGGCACGTGCTACCATGAGGCACGGCCTGGTTAACGATCGTTCGCTCACCGCCGTTTCCGTGAGGGGGCATGCTCCGGTGACCGATGAGCCTGAGACACGCAGCACCCGGGACCGCATCCTGGAGGCGGCGCGGGACGCGTTCCTCCGGTCAGGCTACCACGGCACGAGCATGCGAACCCTCGCGCAGGCCTGCGGGCTGTCGGTGGCCGGCATCTACGCTCACTTCGAGAACAAGGAGCAGATCCTTGAGACCCTTCTGGCGGACAATCCGTTCCGGACCCTCATCGAGCAGGTCGCGGCGCTCTGGAATCCGGATCGGCCGGACGAAAGCCTGCGCCGCATCAGCCACCTGATCGTGTCGCGGCTTGACGAGCACGTGGCCTTCTACCGCCTGGTGTTCCTCGACGTGATGGAGTTCGGCGGGCGGCACATCCGGGACGTGGCGGCAGGCAACTTTCAGCGAATCGGCGTCTCCCTGGTGCCTCGCCTGCGGGAGGCGATCGAGCAGGGGAAGATCCGGGACGTGCCGCCGCTCCTCATCCTTCGCGCATTCCTGGGCCTCTTCATTTCGTACGTGGTCACTGACCGCCTCATCTTCAGCGGGCTGTTCCCGTTCTCCGAAGAGGAAACGGTGGACGCGCTCATCGACATCTTCCTGCACGGAGTGGTGCCGAGATGACCGCTTCGCGGAGTTCTGCGAACGATCGTTCGCTCAGCAGGCGCATCCCCCGGTCGGCTCTCCTCGCCGCCTCCGTGGTCCTGGCCGTGACCGCCCTCTCTGCCTGTGCCCGCACCCGGGCACCCCGCCCGCTCACCGCCTCCGGGACCGTGGAGGCGGATACGGTCCGGGTGGCCGCCGAAGTCGGCGGCCGGGTGCTGGAACTCGGCGCGCGGGAGGGAGAAGTGGTGCGGGCCGGGCAGGTGGTCGCCCGCCTCGACAGCCGACTGGCGGAGGCCCGCGTGCAGGAGGCGGAGGCCGCGCTCGCCACCGCCCGCGCCCGGTACGAGGAAGCGGCCGGTGGAACCCGGGACGAGGTGATCCGCCAGGCCCGGGCGGCGCTCGATCAGGCCCGGGTCCAGCGGGATGCGGCGGCGCGCGAGCGCGACCGCCTCCGCGCGCTGGTCAGCGGCGGAGCGGCGACCGCGGCGCAGCTCGACCAGGCCGAAGATCGCCTCCGTGCAGCCGACAAGGCGCTCGCCGCCGCGCAGGCCGCCTACGACCAGGCGCGGGCCGGGGCCACCCGGGCTGCGCTCGCGGTGCTGGAGCGGGCGGTGGAACAGGCGGAGGCCGCGGTGAAGCTGGCCCGCCTCCAGGCCGACCTGTCCACGGTACGGGCCCCGGTCGACGGGGTGGTCTCGGCGGAGCTGGCCCATCCGGGCGAGGTGGTCGCACCCGGCGCGCCGCTGGTCGAGATCGTCGACACCCGCCGGCTCTGGGTGCGCGTGTACATCCCCGAAGCCGACCTGGTCCGCCTGCGCACCGGTCAGCCGGCGGAGGTCCGGGTCGACGGGCTTCCGGACCGCCGGTTCCCGGCCTCGGTTCGCTGGATCGCCCCCGAGGCCGAGTTCACCCCCCGCAACGTCCAGACACCCTCCGAACGCACCCGCATCGTGTTCGCCGTGAAGGTCGCGGTCACCGACCCCGAGGGGCACCTGAAACCCGGCCTTCCGGCCGACGTGACCTTCCTGGATGTCGGCGCCGCCCCCCCGCCGGTGGGCGGGCCCGATTCCTCGCGGGGGGAGAGCAGCAGGTCATGATCGAGGTGCGCGGGCTGCGCAAGCGGTTCGGCGCCGTGGAGGCGCTGGCCGGGATCGATCTGCACGTACCTGCGGGGACCCTGTTCGGCCTGCTCGGTCCGGACGGGGCGGGCAAGACCACGACCCTTCGCTGCCTTGCCGGCGTGCTGGCGCCGGACGGGGGCCAGGTGCGGGTGGCGGGGCAGGATCCGGTCTCCCCCGGCGCCAGGCGGCGGCTCGGCTACGTCACCCAGCCGCCGGGGCTGTACGGCGATCTCACCGTGCAGGAGAACATCGTCTTCTTCGGGCGAGTGTACGGCCTCGAGCCGGGCGTACTCCGGGAGCGGATCCGGGAGGTCCTGGACTTCACCGGCCTCGGGCCGTTCGCCGGGCGTCTCGCCGACCACCTGAGCGGGGGCATGCGCCAGAAGCTGGCGCTGGCGTGCGCGCTCGTCCACGAGCCCGACGTGCTCCTGCTGGACGAGCCCACGACGGGGGTCGACCCCCTTGCCCGTCGGGATTTCTGGACCCTGCTCGACCGCCTGCGGGCCCGCGGCGTGGCCGCGGTGGTGAGCACGCCGTACCAGGACGAAGCCCGGCGGTGCGACCGGCTGGCCTTCCTCTGGCGCGGCCGGCTCCTGGCGGAGGGAGCTCCGGAAGAGGTCCGGCAGCTGGCGCCGCCCGGCGTGCTCCGCCTGACCGGTGCCCCGCTGGCCGCGTTGCGCCAGGTCGCCGCGGGCTGTCCCTCCGTGCGGGTGGCGTACGCGGACGCCCGCGGGGTCACCGCGCTGGGGGACGACCCGGAGCGGATGCGGATCGAGATCGAAGAGGGCCTGGGACGGGCCGGGCTGTCCGCCGCCGTGGCTCCGGCGACGGCCGTCCTCGAGGATGCCCTCATCGCCCTCACGGTGGCGGGTGAGGGGGCATGACGGCCGTGGCGGCCATCGAGGTCCGGGGACTCACCCGCCGCTTCGGAGATTTCACGGCCGTCGACTCCGTCAGCTTCCGGGTGCAGACCGGCGAGGTGTTCGGCTTCATTGGCCCGAACGGGTCGGGGAAGTCGACGACCATCCGGATGCTGTGCGGTCTCCTGGAGCCTAGCGCCGGCGAGGCCCGGGTCCTCGGGCTGGACGTGCGGAAGGACACCGAGGCCATCCGGGCCCGGATCGGCTACATGTCGCAGCGCTTCAGCCTCTACGAGGACCTCACGCCGGCGGAGAACCTGGAGTTCTACGGGTCCGTCTACGGCCTGGCGAACGCCCGCCGGCGAGAGCGTGTGGCGCGCCTCCTCGAGGAGGTGGTGGGCGACCCTGCGGTCCACCGGCGCCCCGTCCGAGGGTTGCCGACGGGCTACCGGCAGCGGCTCGCCCTCGCCTGCGCCCTCGTGCACGAGCCCGAATTGCTGTTCCTCGACGAGCCCACCGCCGGGGTCGACCCCCTGTCGCGCCGCCGCTTCTGGGAACACATCTATGCGCTGGCGGAGGCGGGTCTCACGGTCTTCGTCACGACCCACTACATGGACGAGGCGGCGCTGTGCCACCGGCTCGGCCTGATCCACGCCGGACGCCTCCTGGCCGTGGCAGCGCCGGCCGACCTGGTCCGGGACCACGGGAGCGTGGAGGAGGCCTTTGCCTCGCTGGTGGCGGCGGGGCCGGCCGCGGTCGCGACCCCGGGCGGCGCAAAGGAGGGGCCGGCGTGAACCTGCGACGCATGTGGGCCATCGCGGCGAAGGAGGCCCTGCACATCCGGCGCGACCGGGCCACGCTGATCATCATCCTGGTCATGCCGGTCATGATGATGCTGATCTTCGGGTACGCTGTCTCGACCGACGTCGATCGCATCCCCACCGCGGTCCTGGACCGCGACCACTCCGCCGCCGGACGGCTGCTGGTCGACAAGCTCGCCTCGACCGGCTACTTCGTGTTCAGCGTACCGGCGGAGGACGAGGAGGACCTGCGGCGGCTGGTCGACTCCGGACAGGCCCGTGCGGGCCTGGTGATCCCGGCGGGCTTCGGGCGCCGGCTCGGCCGGGGGGAGCCCGCGCAGGTGCAGATGCTCATCGACGGTTCCGATCCCCTGATTGCCCGCACCGCGCTGGCCACCGCGCAACTGGTCGTGCAGGCCCACTCCGCTTCCCTGCTCGCCGAGCGCGTGGTCCGGGCGGGGGGGACCCGCCCCTCCGGGGCCATCGACTTCCGGCCCCGCGTCTGGTACAACCCCGAGCTCGACTCGGTCCGCTTCAACCTCCCCGGCCTCCTGGGGGCGGTGCTGCAGAACGTCACGACGCTGCTCACGGCCTTCGCCATCGTCCGGGAGCGGGAGCGGGGGAGCATCGAGCAGCTGATCGTCACCCCCGTCCGCCCCCTGGAGCTCATGGTGGGCAAGCTCCTGCCGTACTCCGCCATCGCCTTCCTCGAGGTCGCCCTCACGCTCGCCGTCTCGGTGTACTGGTTCGGTGTCCGGCCGAGCGGGAGCGTGCCCCTGCTCCTGGCGCTCTCCACGCTCTTCCTGCTGGCGGCGCTGGGGTTCGGTCTCCTGATCTCGACCGTGGCCACGAACCAGCTCCAGGCCATGCAGCTGGCCTTCGCGCTCTATCTCCCCAGCATCCTGCTCTCGGGGTTCATGTTCCCCCGGGAGGCCATGCCGCCGGTGGTGGCGGCGATCGGGCTGATCTTTCCCCTCACCTTCTTCTTGCGAGTGCTCCGGGGGATCATCGTCAAGGGCATCGGGCTCGACCTGCTCTGGCGGGACGTCCTGGTGCTGGCGGCCTTCGCCGCGGCCATCGTCGGACTTGCCGCCCTGCGTTTCCGGAAGCGCCTCGGATGACTCCTCGCGCCGTTTCCACCGGGCGATCGCCACGCCAGCCGCCTCGTGGTACCATGGAGGTCGGCCTCGCCGCTTGTCGAGCGCTGTAGTCCTGACCGGAGCGCTGCTGCCCGCAGGAGACCACGAATGTCTGGAGGGGGTCCACTTGAACCCGACAAGAGCCGTGTGGTTCCGATCCTGGGTCCGGAGAGCCGCGGGGATGACCCTGCTTGCGGTGGGCCTCGCCTTCGTGGCCGGGGGCACCGGCCGGGCTGCCGGCGCCGGCGGTGAGGTGAGCCTCTCGCTCGGCCAGGCCACGGAGAAGGCGCTGGCCAGCAGCCAGCAGGTCCGGCTGGCCGAACTGGCCGTCGAGCGGGACCGGCTGGGGGTGCGGGAGGCCCGCAATCTGGCCAGTACGATGCGCGACTTGCAGGATATGCCCCTTCCTGCGGAGAGCGGGCCGAGCGGACCCGGCAAGATCGATGTCGATCTGGCCGTTGAGGTCGGGCCCGGCCAAGCACAGGACGCCCTTTACGTCTCCGAGCGCAACGTGGAGGCGGTGAAGCGCCAGGTTCAGGCGGACGCCGAGCAGGCGTACTTCAGCGCCCTCCTCGCCCAGGAGGCCGTGAAGGTCCGGCAGGAGAGTCTACGGCTGGCCGAGGAGCAGCTCCGACTGGCCCGTGTGGGCCTCGAGGCCGGGGTACGGGCGAGGGCGGAGGTGCTCGCCGCCGAGGTGCAGGTCGCCCAGGCCCGTGCCGCCCTGCAGACGGAGGAGAAGAACCGTGAGCTTGCCTTCGCGGCCTTGCGGCAGAAGCTGGGGCTGCCGGCGGAGACCCGGATCACGCTGACCGACCCGCTCGCACCCGGGGAACTGCCCGCGACCACCCTGGACGAGGCCCTGCGGCACGCGACGGAGAACAGCCTGAGCCTGTACCAGCTCAGCCGGGGCGTCGAGCACCAGAAGAAGGTCGTGGAGATCGTCGCCCGGTATCTGCCCGGCACCTTCCGGCACCGGAAGGAGCTGTATACGCAGAAGCAGCTGGAGATCCGGCTCGAGGACGCCCGCAACCAGCTGGAGCTCGCCGTGCGCGGGGCCTACCTCGACATGGTGAACGCCCACGCGCAGATCGCCCAGTACGACAAGGCGATCGAGCAGGCCGAGGAGAACCTTCGCCTGCAGCGCCTGCGCTACGAGGCCGGTCTGGGAACCGGGGTGGAGGTGGACGGTGCTGCCTCCCAGCTCACGGCGGTACGCCTCCAGCGCCTGAAGGCCGTCTACGATTTCCGGGTCAGCCGCTCGAAGTTCGACCTGCTCGTCCAGGGGCCGCCGGTGAGCACCCAGGTGCCGGCCGGGCAGGCAGCGCCCGGGGCGCCGGCGGGCTTCGGAGCCTAGCTCCGCGGTCCGATGCGGAGGTGACCGAATGGAACCCGCACCCCTCAGCGCGATTCGCGAGTTCCGTCCGGAGGACTACGAGACCGTTCGTGCCCTGTGGGTACGTGCCGGGCTGGCGCTCCGGCCGGGTGACGACCTGCCCGACCTCCTGCGGTTCGTCGAGCGCAATCCCGGGCTCTTCCTCGTCGCCGAGCGGGACGGGGAGATCGTCGGCACCGTCATGGGCGCCGACGACGGCCGGCGCGGGTGGGTCTACCACCTGGCGGTCGAGCCCCGGCTGCAGGGGCGAGGGATCGGACGGCGCCTGATGGCGGAGGTCGAGGCTCGCCTGGCCGCCCGGGGCGTGCCCAAGGTGAACCTGCACGTCGCCGAGGGCAACGAGCGCGTCGTGGGCTTCTACCGGCGTCTCGGGTACGAACCCGGCGGCGCCCGCATGCTCGGGAAGTACCTGCGGTGAGCTGTCCGGGTCGGGCGGGAGTTGCGAGTCAGCGTGGGCGGCGGTGGGCGATCCAGCGTTTTGCCGTGATGGTCCCGTCCGGGGCGATCACCACCCGCCACCGACCGGTGTAGCACCCCTCCGCGTCGTAGCGCCCCAGCAGCACTTCCGTGGTGCCCGGTTCCACGATGGGCACCCAGGCGTCCCAGCGGGAGGCGAGCCAGCGGGCCACCGGCAGGTTGGCGGGGATGCCTCCCGCTGACCGACCTCGGGGCGGGGGTGACCCCCCGAACACGGCGGCTGCGGCGCGATCCCCCCACATGGCGATGACGGCGCCCCCGGCCTCCCGCAGGCGCTCCTGGACCCAGGGGGGAAGCCAGACGCGGTTCTTGCCTTCCAGCGAGAACCGGGCCCCGGGCTCGCTGGCGACCAGGACCCCGTCGCGATCCAGGCGGAAAACGGTGGGCGGCTCGCCGGGCGCTTCCCGGGCGAGCGGTCCGCCCGGGCGGGGTTCCCGCCGGCACGCCGGGGCCGCGCCCACCCGGGTGCAGCTGCCCCGGGCCCGTCCGGCGACAAGAGCTCCGCTCGCGGCCCGTCCGGCCGCCCGCACTGCGTTCGCCAGCCGCCGGCCTGCTCTCCGGTTCTCCAGGAGGAGGGCGGCGATTCCCAGCACGGTGGCGAGGAAAGCCGCACCGGCCGCTGTGGCGGGGTGCGCCGAGACGACCACCACGATCCCGAGCACTCCGGCCGCGGCGGCCAGGAGGCCGGCTGCAGCACGGACCGCCCTGTCGTACCCGTCCTCCCCGGCCCGGCGACGTCGCAGGGCCTCCACAGCCCGGTAGACGCCGAGCGCGACGCCGAGGACGCCCCCCGCCATGCCGGCGATGCGGCCGAGCGTGGCGGCCCAGTTCCCGGGGCTCGCCCGCACGGCCGCGAGGACGGCCGAGGGGCGCAGGCTGCGCGCGAACGCCCTCAGGTCGAACGCGTGGCGCAGGCCCAGCCCGACGGCCCGGCGCACCGTGATGGCCCACGCCAGGCCGCGGGCCCCCGGAATGCCGGTCTGCCGGAGCGCGGCGTCGGTTGAGGCGACGTGTTCGAGGAAGCGGGCCGTCAGGGTAGAGAGGCCGCTTCCCGCCGTATAGGCGGCGTCCACGGCGTCCTGGGCCGGACCGTCGGGGAGGAGCGGGCCGGCCAGGCCCGTCCCCGACCAGAGGGCGAGGAAAATCCGGGCCGGACTCGGTTGCCCCGACGGGCGAAGCCCTTCCGCCAGGATGTTCAGGGGCATCTGCACCGCGCGAAGGAGCGTCTGGGCGATCCGGACGGGCAGGGTGACGTCGCGCCCCCCGGCCTCGGGGCCCGATCCAGCCGCCCGGACCGGCCCGGGCGTTTCCGGCCGCCCGGGACGCGGGTTTCCCCGGTCGGCGGCCCCGGCGCGGGGGCCGGGGCCCGCAGGTGGGAGCTGCCCGTTCTCGCCGGCGGGCATCGGTCGGATCTCCGCGTCGACGGGCGCGAGGCGAGCCCCGGGCGCGGCTCCCCCGGGACGGCCTGCGGCGCTGGCCTCGGCGGCCGCTGAGCCCCATACCACGAGCCCGGCCGTGGCCACGGCAGCGGCCCAGCGGAGGGCCAGCCGGACCAGCTGCCGCCGCGTGCGCCGGACCTGTGCGGACCGCAGTTCCCGGAGCGGCACCGGCAGGCACACGGACCTCACCTCCTGCCCACCTGCGTGGGGATCCGGTGCCGCGCCACGAGGCGCCGGATCACCGCCTCCGGCAGGTCGAGCTCGTGGGACCGGGCGTTGGGGTAAAGGTTCAGTGAGGTGGAGCCGGCGAGGAAACCCTCCAGGTGCATGAGGGCCCTGCGAAGGTCCTCCACCGCTGCCCTGGACACCCCCGGTCTTTTCGGCCGCAGCCCTTGGAGCAAGTGGATCGCAGGCATGTACTGTTCCCGCAGTTCCCCGTTGAAATGGGAGCGCTTGATCTCGAGGGCGGCGATGTGCGGAGTGAGGACCGTCCACGGGTCGTCCTCGGTCACCACGGCCTCCTCACCCCTCGCCTCCAGCCGCTCGTAGAGCCGCCGTGCAGCCTCCCGGGCTCCCTGGCGGAGCTCGTCGATCTGAAGTTCCTTCTCGTTGAGGTACCGGACCAGGTCCAGGATCCGGCCGAACGCCTCGCGGTACGTCACCGGCCAACCGGCACCCGTCACCCGGGCCTGCCATTCAGTCAGGTATTCGCGGAGCTGGCGTGAAAGCTCCTCGTAACGGGTCATCTCCGAGGGCGGGGCTGGGGCCTCCAGCCCCGACTTCAGGGCCAGACCGAGCAACCACAAGGTCCGTACAGCACGTGCCGTCAGCTCCAGCGGGGCCGGGCGCAGGTTCTCGTCGAGCACCATGCTGCCGGTGGGCCACAGGTCGCTGAGATGGTAAATGAACACGCGGAATCGGGCACCGCTGCCGTCCTGGAACCAGGGTACACACGTGACCACCTGTTCGAGGGCACGCTTGCGGCTGAGCACGGGTGGCTCCCACGGGGGGTCGACGCCCGGGCGGAAGCAGACCGCCAACACCGAGCCGCTCATGGCGCCGTCCGGGTGGATGCGGGGGCAACGGACCGCCCCGGTCCAGGGTTCGTGGCCACCTGGGCGCGGACCGGTGCCGGCGGGGACCACAACATGAGCAGGATCCAGGGGGACAGCGAGGCCGTTAGGAAGAATCGGACCAGACCTCGCACCCATGGCCGTTGCGGGTTGTGTCCAGTCATTCCCGTCTCACCTCGACCGCGATAACGGACACCGGTGCTGTCTCGTTCGGCGCCTGGCGGAAAAACTTGGAGCCGCACACGGTCGCCCAGACAGAAACCAGCGCCGGCGAACCGGCGCTGGCTGTGCGTTCGTTCTCCCTTGTCCGCTGTCCGAGGGGTTTCGCAAACCGCAGGCCTAGATCTGCGGTCCCTTGTATCCCGGGGGCAGCATGAGAGCGATGAGGGCAGTGGCGAGCAACATCACGATGGCCCCGACCCAGAACTGAGTGCGGAGGGCAGCCCACAGCTCGCTGCGCCGGCGCCAGACGGTGAACAGGAGGGCCAGCGCGAAGAGGACCAGCGTGAAACCGGCCGGCCAGGTGATGTTGCGGGGGAAACCGAGCATGCCCAACCGTCGTCCCCCCTTTCCGGGCGAACACCGCGTGACAATCACGTTCATAAGGATACAGGAAGTCCTGCGCGGACGTCCACACCCGGACCGCCGCGATGCCGCACCGCCACGAGGTGGCCCGCACCGCCGCGATGCATCGCCGCGGCCCGCCGCGCCCGGGAAGAACCGGCGAAACCGGACCACGGGGTCCGGTTTCGCCGCTGCAACCTCTCTATGCGCTGAGAAATGCGCCGAACTCGCTCAGAACTGCACCCGCCGGTATCCTTCCGACAGCGCACGGGTGGCCGCCACCGCGGCATAGGGCCACAGCCGGTCGTAGGCGATCCATGTCACGGTACCGAGGATGTCCGGGTCGATGAAGCCGGTGGCGCGGGCGAGCGCCCCCAGCAGCGCTGCTGCCGGCTCCGCGCCGGTCTCGTCGCTGATGCCCTCGGCGTCCACGGTGGCGGTGGTTCCGCCGAACCAGCGCAGGCCTCGCCTGACCGCATGCGGAGCACGAGGGGTCGCCACCACCAGCGTCCCGTCGGGGTTCAGCGTCCGGCGAAGGTCGGCGCGTGCCAGCAGGGATTCGTCGAGGACCACCAGGAGGTCGGCCCGCCCCGACTCCTCACCGGCGAACCGGAGGGCGCCCCGGCCCCGGCGACCTTGCACGTGCACCACCGGCCGCTCCCGGCTCGCCGTGCAGTCGAGCCCCTGCCGGCGCAGGGTCTCGGCGAGGATGTCGGCCGCCTGGCGGGCACCGCAGCGGTTGTCACCGTCGACGAAGCGAACGGAGAAGTCCCCGACGGGCAAGGGCGAGAGCTGGACTCTGGCCTCGGGCAGCATCGATCGCGGCCTCCTCCGGGCGGATCGCCCTCCGGACATCGCACTTCTCAAGGTCGGATTGTAACGGATGCCACGCGGGCGGTCCCATGGCGGACGGCAAACGGCCGCACGGTGCCGGTGACACGCGCGCCGGGGGCAGAGCCCGGCCACCGGCAGGGGTGGCTGGTGGGTTCGTGCAGTTCAGGGGTCCAGGAACGCGTCTTGCCGCCCTTCTCCGACCATTTGCTGCTTACAAGCCGCTGGTGGGCGTCGGCGGTCACGCGTGTAGTGGTTCCGAAAAGCGGCGCGAATTCAGGATGGTTGCGTTCCTGGCTGGCAGGAACCGGGGGCCCAGGATACGAATTCAAAGGCAAAAACGGCCATGGAGCAACCAGGAAGAGGTCTCCACGAGGGAGCACGACGGCGTGTTGGACACCCAGCCGTTTCTCGAGGCCATTCCCGTCGGGGCGCTCGTCTGGAGTCCATCCAGCGGTGTGCGGCCGAACGCCGCCTTCGCTGCGATGCTCGGCTACGGCCCGGGGGAGCAGGGGCTGCACGCCTCCGCCGAGGCCGTGGCCCGGTACCTGCAGGAGATCCACGGCACACCAGAGCGGTTGGAGGCGCTCCGGCGGGGGGAACAGCGGGAGCCGGTGTACAGCGAGGTGCGGCACCGGAGCGGCAGCTCCGTCCCGGTGGTGGTCATCCCGTCCGTGTGGCCGGGTCCACCGGAGGAGACCGCCCTTCTGGCTCTGGTGGTGGACCTCCGGCCAGGCCTCGATCAGGAACGGAGGGAAAAGATCGCCATCGTGGGGCGATGGGCGGCGGGGGCGGCGCACGACCTCCGCACGCCGATCGCGGCGGTGAAGATGGCGCTGCAGGCGGTAGAGCGTCGCCCTGACCGCGCTCCGGAGCTGATCGCCGAGGCGCTCCGGCAGCTCGCCCGGGTGGACCGGATCATGCAGAACCTTCTCTTCATGGGGAAACCCCAGCTCTCCGAGCTGCAACCGGTGTCGGCCTGGGACCTGCTCCTGGCCGCGGTGGCCGAAGTCCAGGAGCGTGCCGAGGCACAGAACGTCCGGGTGTACTTGCCCGCGCTGCGGGCGGCGGATGGGCCGCCCCCGGTCGTCGTCCACCCGCCCCTCATGCAGCAGGCGTTCACGTACCTGCTCGACAACGCCCTGGATGCCATGGCGGAGGGCGGCATCGTCCTCCTGGACTGGACGGTCCTGGACGGGCGCCTCCGCCTTGACGTGTGCGACAGCGGACCGGGCATCGGCGAAGCCCTGCGCACCCGCGTGTTCGAGGCGTTCTTCTCGACCAAGCCGGAAGGCCTGGGGCTCGGCCTGACGCTCTGCCAGGACATCGTCCAGGCCCATGGGGGCGAGGTGGAGATCGCCCCCGGGCCTGCCGGGGGGCTAAGGGCTTCCGTCATCCTGCCGCTCGCCGGCGACCCGGCTCCGGACCCCGGCGCCGGCGGATCCGACTAACGCCCCATCGCGCGGGGGTTGTAACCCGCCGCCTTCAGGTAGCCGGCGACGCCCGAGCCGCTCAGGACGTGCAGGAGCAGTTCGGGCGTCACGTCCATCCGGGGTCCCATGGTGCCGTACGCGAGCAGCCCCCCGACCGCGCCTGCCAGGATGTCCGAGAGAAACCCCATATACACCCCGTCCCGGCGCAGGCGGGGTAGGTCGAGCGTCCGGTCCTGCACGATGTCAAGCACCAGGCCACCGAGCGCGCCGGTGGCCGCGGCAAGTGCCAGCGGCGACCAGTTCACGTCCGTTGCCACTCCTTCCCGTGTAGGCTGTTTACAGAATATGACCCATCGCTCGGCGGAGTTGCCATACCAGCAGGAGTTCCGGCTCCCACGGAGAATAGGACAGGCGGAATAGTGATACGCTCCTGAATGTGGATGACAGGTCGGGGATCAGGGGGATGCGCCTGGGAGACCTGAAGCAGGAGGTCATGCGAATCAACAACCGGGTCAACCAGGAGGTTTTTGGCACCGGGCTGGTATGGCAGCGCGTCGAGGTGGTCGGTCCCCGCGTCCTCGTGATCCTGGCGGAGAATCGGCGTCTCAAGGCCCTGTCGACTTTGAACGGAGCGGAGGAACTGACTGCCCGGCTAACCGATATCGCTCTCTTGCGCCAGTACAAGGAGCGCCTGCGCCGCCAGCTGGAGGAAGGGCTCGGTGTGTCCGTGCGGGCGGTGCTCAAAGATTACGATGGTGAGGCCCAGCTGGCCGGTACGGTGGTGTTCTTGGACACTAGCTTGACGGTGGAATAGAAGCGCCCGGCGACAATCTCGAGAACAGCTGGTTGGTTGCGGGAGCTCCCTGAGGAGAGCCCAGTGAAACCGCCGGCACTCGTCCCGAAACGGGGGTTTCGACTCCCGAGGCGGGGCGAGTCCGGCGGTTGCTTATTCAGGCAGTTCAAGGGGGTTGGGACACCATGACGAGAGTACCAAGGTGCGCGGTGTGGAGCCTGGTCGCGATGCTTCTCTTGGTGGCAGGCGGGTGTGGGGTGCGCGGTCCGGGTGGAGGGTCGGCAGCCACCGGGGGGCTGCCCGCCGGAGGCCCCGGCGCTGCGTCCGCTCCGAGCCAAGGGGCATCGGCGGGGGTCACGGCTGGCGGTGCCGGGGCTAGTGCTCAAGCAAGCCATACCTCCCTGCCGCCGCTCAGCCCGCCGGCGCGGGTGACCGTCGGCATGAAGGCTGTGCCGTCCGACGCCGGCGCCCTGATCGGGATGGAGAAAGGGTACTACAGGGAACTCGGCATCGAGATCGAGCGGCTGGACTTCAAGACCGGGCAGGACATGATCAACGCCCTGGCCACCGGGCACTTGGACGTGGGCTTCACGGTGACGGCAGCGGGGCTCTTCAACGCCATGAGCCGCAACGTGAAGATGAAGATCGTGGCGGACAAGGGCTACAACATCCCGGGCAAGGGCTACTACCGGCTGGTGCTGCGCAAGGACGTCGCAAGCCAGGTGCGGGATTTCAAGGATTTGAAGGGGAAACGGCTGGCCATCGTGGGGGTCGGATCCCTGGACGAGATCGCGCTCGACCGGATCCTCCGCAAGGGCGGGCTCACCACCCGGAACAACCCTGACATCAAGGTGCTGAGTTCCTTCCCCGACATCGTGGTCGCCTTGGCGAACGGCTCCATCGACGGTGGCATGCTGATCGAGCCGTTCGTCCAGCAGGCGATCCAGAAGGGCGTGGGGGATCCGTGGAAGGACCCCTCGGAATACGAAGATAACGCCCAGATCGCGATCATCGTGTACGGCACGAGCATGATCGAGCGCCCTGACGTGGCAAATCGATTCATGGTCGCGTACTTGCGCTCACTCCGGGATTACAACGACGCGTTCATGAAGAACAAGAACAGGAAGGAGATCGTCGACCTGCTCGCCCGGGTGTCCACCGTCAAGGACGCAGCTCTCATGGACAGCATGCTCCCGGCCGGCCTCAACCCCAATGGTTACGTGCGGATGAAAGGGATCCAGAGCGACATCGATTGGTACGCCGAACGCGGCATGCTTCAGGGTGGTCCTCTGAAGGCGGAGGACGTCGTGGATAATCGATATGTCGAAGAGGCGTTGAAGGTTCTCGGGCGGTACGAGTGAAAGAAAACGCCAGTAAAACTGGACGACACAGGGGTTCATCGCAATGACCAGACCGTACACGACCGTTGCGGACGTGCTGCGGGCCCTCAGCCGTCTCACACGGGGGCGGCTCTTCCAGGGAGAACCTGCGGGGGCGGCGAGGGCTCGCAGCCCTCACGTCGTCTGGAAGTCGTCCGGAATCCCGGGCAAGGAGGTGCTCGAGATCCCCGGGCTCATCGTCGGGAAGCGGGACCGGCCCGTGCGCCGGGTTGCCATGGGCATCACGTTGACGGAGAACGCGATCGAACTGGCGGGCGCCATGAACGTGGATCTTCTGATCTGCCACCACCCGGTGGCCGACGGGGCTTCCGCCGGCGGAGTGCCGCTCAGTCAATACCTGGGGCTGTACGACCTGGCCCTCATCGAGGTGCACGAGGCGTTCCACGGGCTCCATCCGGGAATCCCGTATCTACACGGACTGGACGTCGTCTTCCGCGACACGTCTTTCGGCGGCATCCCCGGGAACGTGGTCGTGGTCGGGGAGCCGTTACCGGAGGTGCGCCGATTGGGCGACATCCCGGCGCGCCTGGAGCGTTTCATGGGCCTGGGACGAGAGGAATCGATCCTCGAGGCGGAACGGGCAGCCGTCGGGACATCGGCGGTGGAGAGCGCTGCCGTCGCCACACGGCCTCGGATCCTCCTGGGCCGTCCGGACGACCCCGTGACGGGCATCATCCAGGTGTTCCCACACTCGGGAACCCGCCCGGAGCACCTGGAGGCCCTGGTCACTCGCTTCCCCTGGTGCAACACCGTCGTGGCGAGCATCAGCCGAGTTCGGGCCGGAGCCCCGCTGGTCGACGCGGCCGCCCGGATGGGCCTCCGCTTCGTACTGGGAAATTCGCACGCCATGGAGGTGTTCGAGAACTGGGTGCCGCTGGCCCACGCACTGGCCGCCCTGTTGCCCGGGTTGGAGTTCCTGATCTGGCAGGAACGGGTGAGCGTGGTGCCGCTGGAGTTCGCAGGATCACCCGACCTGCGTGAGTACGCGGCGGATATCGCCCGGCATCTTCTCGGAGAGGGCTGAGTATTTCGGCGTTTCGACGGTATCTTGCGCTGGGGCGGGCGGGTCGGTATACTCATGCTGAAACGACTTTGGGACGAGGCTTTCTTTTGACCTACCTGCCGCTCATAATTGATGAGCGACTGGTCTCCAGGCGGGCGTTCAGTCAGAACCCCTTGAGGCAGAACCCCGGCGGATACCTTGCCTGTGTTGCGGCGAAGTCAGGGTCCAGGGAGGGAGCGTCGTGCAGGGGAGGCACCACGAGATGGCGGTGGCTGCCCGACGGCTGCTGCAGGGGAACGAAGCTTGTGCGGAAGCGGCCATCGCGGCAGGGTGTCGCTTCTACGCCGGATACCCGATCACCCCCTCGTCCGAGATCGCCGAGTACATGGCGCGCCGGTTGCCTGAGGTCGGCGGCACCTTCATCCAGATGGAAGACGAGATGGCCAGCATCGCCGCCTGCATCGGCGCTTCCCTCGCCGGGGTCCGGGCGATGACCGCAACGAGCGGACCTGGGTTCAGCCTCATGCAGGAGAACCTCGGCTACGCCTGCCTGGCCGAGATTCCGATCGTGGTCGTCGACGTACAGCGGGTGGGGCCCAGCACGGGTATGCCCACGCTGCCGTCTCAAGGTGACGTCATGCAGGCCCGGTGGGGGACCCATGGTGATCACCCCATCGTGGTGCTCGTGCCGGCCTCTGTGGCGGAGTACTACGAGCTCACCGTGAAAGCGTTCCAGATCTCGGAGATCCTGCGGACGCCGGTGGTGCTCTTGGCGGATGAGGTTGTGGCCCACATGCGCGAGGTGGTCTCCGTGCCGGCCGAGGTGACGGTGAAAGAGAGGCCGACCCCCGCCGTGCCGCCGGAGGCATACGTGCCCTATCGGGTGTCGGCGCCGGACGAGGTGCCACCCATGGCACCGCTGGGCAGCGGCTACCGGTTTCACGTCACCGGCCTGTACCACGGCGAGGACGGGTTCCCGACGAACGACCCGCGCGTGGCCGAAGCCCTCATCCGGCGGCTTCACGCGAAAATCGAGGCGAGGCGCGACCTTCTCACCCTGGCGACCCGCCACTATCTGGAGGATGCCGACGTGGCCGTGGTCGCCTACGGCTCACCCGTACGGGCGGCGCTGCGGGCGGTGCGCGAAGCCAGGGCGCTGGGCGTGAGGGCCGGGCTCCTCCAGCTCTCCTGTATCTGGCCCTTCCCCTCGCACCTGGTGCGGGAGCTGGCTCAACAGGTGCGTGCGTTGGCGGTGCCCGAGATGAACCTGGGCCAACTGGTCGGCGAGGTCGAGCGCGCCGCTGCCGGGTTGGTCCCGGTGCGGTCGCTCTCCCGTGTCGGCGGCGAACTGTTCACACCCGACGAGATCCTCCAGGCACTGGTCTGAAAGGGGCGGGCCTGATGGGTGACCGTACGGCCGTGCAAGAGCTTTCCCGTACACAGAGGCGGCGCCACGAGGTGCGCCTGGCGGGTAGTGGCGGCCAGGGCCTGATCCTGGCCGGGATCATCCTGGCCGAGGCCGCCGGGCTCTACGACGGGCTCCACGTCGTCCAGACCCAGGTGTACGGCCCCGAGTCCCGCGGGGGGGCCAGCCGGGCCGACGTGATCATCAGCCCGGACGAGATCGACTACCCGAAGGCGACCACCCCGCAGGCCCTGCTGGTGATGAGCCAGGATGCCTACGACCGCTTTGCCCGTACTCTGGCGCCCGGCGGACTGCTGCTCCATGACTCGAGCATGGTCGAGCACCGATACGTCCTGGGCGAAGGGCGACGCGTCGTGGGCTTGCCCTTCACCCGTGTTGCCCTTGAGGAACTGGGCCGCGCCATCGTGGCGACGATCATGGGTTTGGGGGTGCTGGTAGCCTGGACCGGAGTGGTCACGCCGGGAGCGCTGGAAAAGGCCGTGGCCGGGCGCGTTTCGGGCGGGACCCGTGAGCTGAACCTGATGGCCCTTCGCCGGGGCTTCGACCTGGCACGGCAGGCGCGGGAGGGAACGCTGTGAGCGATACGCTGGCTTGCGCAGGGCACGGGACCGGGATCGTCGACAGGGCGGAGGGGATTCACCGGGTTCGGGAAGACCCGGGGTGGCGCGAGAGCCCCGACACGCCGGAGATCGTCATCAACCGGGGGTACTGCAAGAAGTGCGGGATCTGCATCTCCATCTGCCCGGCGGACGTGTACGCGGCAGGCCCGGATGGCAGCCCGCAGGTGGTGGAACCTGACCGTTGCATCTGGTGTGAACGCTGCGAGATCTATTGCCCCGACTTCGCCATTCAGCTCCTGGGGGACAAGGCCTGGTAGCGAGGTGTCCGCCGGGCCGACGCGAAGGTTCGAGCAGGGGGTTCAGACCCGTGCGCTACCTGGAGACGCAGGCGCTCGTGGCCGAGTACTTTCGGCCCAAGCTCCCCCACATCTGGTGTCCCGGCTGCGCCCACGGCATCATCACCAAGGCCCTGGTCAAGGCCATACAGGAACTCGACCTGGACCGGGACCGGACGGTGGTGGTCTCCGGCATCGGCTGTGCGTCGCGGGCCACGGGCTACCTCGACTTCGGGACCGTCCACGCCACCCACGGCCGGGCCCTGGCCTTTGCCACGGGGATCAAGGCAGCCCGCCCGGACCTGACCGTGATCGTGATCAGCGGCGACGGCGACGCGGCCGCGATCGGCGGAAACCACCTCATCCACGCGGCGCGCCGGAACATCGACCTGACGCTCATCGTGTACCAGAACGGGATTTACGGGATGACCGGGGGACAGTACGCCCCCACGACGGCCCCGGGTCATGTGACGACCACCTCCCCCGGTGGACACGTCGAAAGGGCCTTCGACCTGGCGGCTCTGGCAGCAGCCGCAGGCGCTACCTTCGTGGCCCGCTCCACGGCCTACCACTTCGACCTCACGGTCCAGCTCTTTCAGCGGGCCATCCGCCACCGAGGCTTCAGCTTCGTCGAGGCGATCTCGTCCTGTCCCACGTACGCCGGCCGATTGAACGGGCTCGAGACGGGACTGGACGCTCTCCTCTGGATGCGGAACAACGCCGTGCCCGTCGGCACCGGCCAGGAGGGGGACGGCAGGTTCGAGATCGGCGTCATCCGGGAGTCCGAGGCGCCGGAATGGACGGAGGCTTACCGGCAGCTCAGCGTCAAGGCGCAGGCAGGGAGGAGGGTGTAAGATGGCGCGAGTCGTCGTGGTGGGGGGCGGCTGGGCCGGCTGCGCGGCGGCCCTGGCGGCGGCGAAGGCCGGGGCGGAGGCGGTTCTCGTGGAGAAGACCGACATGCTCCTCGGCACCGGGCTCGTGGGCGGCATCATGAGGAACAACGGGCGGTTCACGGCCACCGAAGAGATGATCGCCATGGGCGCCGGCGAACTCTTCGAGGCCACGGACCGGGTGGCGACCCACCGGGGGATCGACTTCCCGGATCACCGCCACGCCACGCTGTACAACGTCACGCGCATCGAGCCGGAAGTACGGGCGGTGCTCCGGAAGGCGGGGGTCGACGTCCGCCTGCGCACGCGTATCACGGCCGTGCGCATGGAGGGTGAACGGATCCTCGCGGTGGCCTCACGCGGGGGTCCTCCCATCACCGGGGACGTGTTCATCGACACGACCGGCAGCGCCGGACCGCCCGGGAACTGCACGCGGTACGGGGAAGGCTGCGTCATGTGCGTGCTGCGGTGTCCCACCTTCGGAGGACGGGTGGGGCTGGCGGCGCTGTGCGGCGTTCGTGAGCTCCAGGCTGTCAACGCCGCCGGGAAGGTGGGCGCCTACAGCGGCTCGTGCAAGCTCGCCAAGGACTCCCTGGCCCCCGAGATCGTCGCAGAGCTGGAAGAGAAGGGCGTCGTGGTCGTGCCGATCCCTGACCGCCTCCAGGACACGACCAAGCTGGCGCTAAAGGCCTGCCAGCAGTACGCGACCGAAGCGTACGGCGAGAACCTCATTCTGCTGGACACCGGCCACGCCAAGCTGATGGCGCCGTACATGGACCTGGAGAAGCTCCGGGCGGTGCCGGGGTTCGAAGAGGCGCGCTACATCGACCCCTACGCTGGCGGGGTGGCCAACTCGGTGCGTTTTCTCGCCATCGCCCCGCATGATGTGGCCCTCCGGGTCGAGGGGGTGGCCAACCTGTACTGCGCCGGCGAGAAGGCAGGCCCCCTCGTCGGGCACACCGAGGCGATCTGCACCGGCACTCTGGCGGGGCACAACGCCGCTCGCCAGGCGTTCGGACTCGAACCTGTGACGATCCCCGAGACGCTCGCGGTCGGCGACGCGATCGCATACGTCACCCGCCGTCTCGAGGAATCGGGCGGTCTGGGGAAGAAGTACACCTTCTCGGGTTCCGTGTACTTCGAGCGGATGCGCCGGCTGGGCCTCTACACCACCGACGTGGACGCCGTCCGCCGGCGCGTGGAAGCGGCCGGGATGACCGGGTTCTTCGCACGCCCGGTGGCCCGGGCACAGGCGCACGCCGGTTAGCCAGCCGGTGAGCTGGAAGCGGGCGAGAACATTTTTTCTCCGGAACTTGGCGATCGACAGAAGGAATTCGGCGATCTGTGCCGAAAAAGGTTCACCAGCAACCGCTCACCAGTGATGAGTGGATCGGAACAAGCCTCGGGACCTCGGCGCGACGGCCACGTCGGGGTTGGGGAAACGGTACGGTGGCGGCAGGGTTGCCAGGTGGGGTGAGCGAATTCCGATGCCAGACCCGTATGTGGGGGGGCTATTTCGGTCGAGTCCGTACGCCGCGCTGCGGGAGATCACCGGCACCGTGGTGGCCGTATTGGATGCCCGGCTGGCGGGGCGGGGGCTGAACCTGATCGCCCCGATCTCTCGATGCCTTCTGCGGGACGAGATCCACGAGCTGATCCTGACCACGGGGGCGGTCGGGCCGGGAGACCGGGTGGAGGACGTACACTACCTGGCGTTCTTCGAGGTCAGCCAGGGTGGGGTTGCCGTCGTCGGGCAGACCGTCCGGATCGCCGGGTACGAGGTCGGGCGCATCGCGGGGTTCGACGAGACGCACATGCCCAACCACATGAACGTCGTGTTGAGCGGACCCCGGGGGGTCACCGGCGGCGAGCTGGGACTGCAGCCGGGGGACCCTGTGATCATATCCGGCAGGCTGGGGGCCTGACGGAGGGCAGGCAAGGAGCGAACCGAGTCGATGACGCGGAGTAACCCGGAGGACGTCGAGTTCCTGATCCTGGAGTGCCTCGGCCAGGCGGGCAGCCCGCTGGGCTGCGGTGCCGTCGCGGATTACCTGCGCCGCCACGGCCACCCGGTGAGCGAGGCGACGGCAGGCCGGCTGCTACGGGATCTGGATCTGCGGGGCTATACCACCCGCGCCGGATTTCGAGGGCGCTCGCTTACGGAGGTGGGACTGGCTCGGTTGGGCAGCCTGCGGCAGAGCCGCACCCTTTCGAGCTACAGCTCCGAACTGCTTGAAGCGCTGAGCGCTACGCGGGTCGAAGAGGTGATCGACATCCTAGTGGCCCGAAGGGCCGTCGAACGGGAAACCGCCCGCCTGGCAGCGGAGAGGGCCGGCCCGGAGGACGTGGCGGCCCTGGAGGTCATCCTGGACCGGTATGAGAAGGCCGATTCGGCGGCGGCCATGGCGCGGGCCGACATGGAGTTCCACCAGAAGCTCGCCGAGATTGCCGGCAACCGGGTTCTCGAGGCGGCTACCCGCCTGGTTCACGGAGAGGTGGCAACCACCCCGCTGCCGCCGTCCGTCTCCCGGCGGATGCACAGGCGGCTGGCGGAGGAGCACCGCCGGATCCTCGAGTCGATCCGGGCCCGTGACCCGGAAGCGGCCGAGCGGGCCATGGTACGTCACATCGAGGGCATCATGGAGGCGGTGCGGCAGCACGCCGTAGCCCACTGAGCCAATTTCCGGATGCGCGGCCCCGTGTCCCCTTGGTGTGGCCGCTATCGCTCATCATAGATGAGCGAATCCGCCCACCCGACCGCGTCGCTCGGTGCGGGGAGGTGGCGGCAGATGGTGGCAGACGGCGGTAGGGGAGGGAGAGAGATGGCACGTGTCGTGGTCGTCGGCGGCGGGTGGTCGGGCGTCTCGGCGGCCATCGCGCTGGCGAAGGCCGGGGTGGAGGAGGTCCACCTGTTCGAAAAGACCGACCAGCTCCTGGGCACCGGGCTCGTCGGGGGCATCATGCGGAACAACGGCCGGTGGACGGCGGCGGAGGAGATGATCGCCCTGGGGATGGGCGAGCCCTTCGAGGCCGTCGACGCCTGCGCCCGACATAAAGATGTCAATTTCCCGGGGCACGAGCACGCCACGCTGTACGACGTGACTCGCATCGAGCCCTACGTCCGGCGGATCGTGGAGCAGTACGGGGTCCAGGTCCACATGATGTCCCGCGTGACCGATGTCATCCTCGAGGAGGTGCCGGCGCCGCCCTCGGAACGGGGCGGGTTCTGGACCCTGCTGGGGCAGCGGGTCCCGAAGCCGGCCAAGAACAAGCGGATCCGTGCCGTCCAGTACTACGAGAAGCACGGCGCGGACTTCCGCGGCCCGTACACACTGGAAGCCGATGTGTTCGTCGAGACCACGGGCACGGTGGGCCCGCAGTCGGAGTGCGCCCGCTATGGCAACGGCTGCGTGATGTGCGTCATCCGTTGCCCCACGTTCGGGGGACGGGTATCGATCGCGGGGCTCTGCGGGGTGCCCGAGATGATCGGGGGAGCCAACCCGGAGAGCCTGGGTTCCTTCAGCGGGTCCTGCAAGCTGATCAAGGAGTCTCTGGCGCCCTGGATCGTCGAGGAGCTCGACCGTACGGGCGTGTGCATCGTGCCCCTGCCGGACGAGATGATCGACCGGGAGAAACTCAAGAAGAAGGCCTGCCAGCAGTACGCCGGTAAGGAGTTCGCGGAAAACATCGTCCTCCTGGACACCGGACACGCCAAGCTGATGACATCCTACTTCCCCCTGGAGAAGTTGCGCCGCATTCCTGGTTTCGAGAACGCCCGCTACGACGACCCGTACTCGGGCGGTATCGGCAACTCCGTGCGTTACCTGGCGATCAGCCCGCGGGACAACTACCTGCGGGTCGGTGGGGTGGAGAACCTCTTCTGCGGCGGCGAGAAGGCGGGGCCGCTGGTGGGTCATACCGAGGCCATCGTCACCGGGACCCTGGCGGGGCACAACGCCGCCCGGTACGCCTTGGGACTGCCCCTGCTCGAGCTGCCGAGGCAGCTGGCGGTCGGTGATGCCATCGCCTTCGTCAACGAGCAGATCCGTGAGGGCGGGCTGTTCAAAAAGTACACCTTTTCCGGTGCCACTTACTTCGACCGGATGGTCGCCACCGGCCTGTACATCATGGACCGCGACATGATCCGGGCGAAGGTGGAGTCCCTCGGCCTCACCGGAGTCTTCGCCCGGCGGCTCGTGCCGGCCCGGGAGTCCCTACTGCTCGCGGGCGACTGATCTCGGGGGGCCCCGGGGAGCCAGGGGTGCCTGACAGCCCCGGGGCCCGTCCGGATCGCCCCGGAGGCGCCCGGCAAGGCCGTAGTCATAAGTGCTCATCGATGATGAGCGGAAGCCGGCCGAAGGGGGGTGCCACCCGTGGCCCACTTCATCACAGAAAAGTGCATCGGTTGCACGGCGTGCGTGCTGGCCTGCCCTGTCGACTGCATCAGCGGTACCTGGAAGGAGCGCCACGTCATCGACCGGGGCCGGTGCATCGACTGCAGCGCTTGCGCGGCGGTCTGCCCTGTGGACGCCATCACCGGGTGGTGGGTGAGGGAACGGGTGGTGCGCCGCCCCGACTGGCCCGTGCCGGTGGTGAACCCCGAGCACTGCACGGGCTGCGACTTCTGCGTTCAGATCTGCCCCACGGGGTGCCTGGAACTGATCGGAGGCGGGCAGTTCGAGGGAATCGCCCAACTGGTGCGGGAGGCCGACTGCATCTCGTGCCGGCAGTGCGAGGAGGTGTGCGCCAAGGGCGCGATCACGATGGTCGTGCTTGGCGAGAAGAAGCAGCGCGAAGCGGGGGCCGCCTGAGGCGCGGGGATGTCCCAGGCACGGGCCCCTGGCCCAATCCGACTTCCGTGGAGGGGACTTGACATGGGCGAGTTCAGGTACCGGTTCCAGCTCTACAAAGCCCTCCAGGCCAGCATCCCGGCCATCTACGCTGAGGCCCGGAAGGCGGCGGATGAGATCGGCATCCCGCCCGAGTGGCGGGGGAAGTTTGGCCTCACCGGAGCCATCTCCGGGACTCCGGCTCCCCTTCGGCGGGACATCCTGGCCGCCTCCGAAGCCGGGGCCGCGGAAGTCATCCCGCTGGCGACGCTGGTCGAGCAGATCCGGGAGATCGTGAAGGACGTGTACGGGGACGAATGGGACGTGTGCCCCGTGAACACGGCCGAAGCAGGGCTGTGGGTGGCCTTCGACACGCTGTGTACGCCCCCGGCCCTGGGGCGGGGGGACAATTATCGGGCCCGCTACATCGCCCCCCTCGAGAAGCACATGCACCATCAGGCCAGCTACGGGCGGCCCTTCCCGGCGAAGTACAAGGACTTCCTGGCCGACCGCGGGACGACGGCCGGCGAGATGGGGTTCTACGGGAAGCGGCAGAACAACCTGGACACGGTCATCGTCCCGCTCGAAGGGGCCCAGTACCCCAACCACGGCATCAAGTACTGGCCGGTGCCCCTCCTCACGGGGGTCGACCCGGAGGCTTCGGCCCGCCGCATCGCCCGCGTGGCCGCGCAGCATGCGGAACTCCTCACGGGGTTCACCTCCCTCGGGTACGATACGCCCGGCTACGGGTACGGCGTCAAGGCGGAAGACGGGGCGCCCCTTCTCCAGAAACGTATCGGCGAGATCGCCCGGGATTACAACGTGCCCTACATCGTCGACAACGCGTGGGGACTGCCCTTCGTGGGGACCGACCCGCGGAAGATCGGCTGCGATGTCATGGTCTACTCCATGGACAAGGCAACCGGCGCCGCCACCTCGGGCCTGCTCATCGGCCGTGAGGACGTCATGGTCACCATCCGGCGCGCCCTCGGCATGCACGGGGACCGGTACGGCACCCTGGCTTCCTACGGCAAGGCGGCCTACGTCACCCAGGATCCCGGAAAGGAGGCACTTCTCACCCAGATCCAGGCGCTCAAGGTCCTACGGGACCGGCCGGAGGTCATCACCGACCCAGTGGATCGCCTCTACGAGATCGTGGTGGAGGAACTGGAGGGCCTGCCGACGGCCATCCGTTCCGGGATCCTGGTCAGCAAGTCCTACAACTCCGGGGCGGTCGAGGTCAACTACGAGGGTACGTGGAAGGATGGGCGCATCGGGCTCCCCATCTTCTCCATCGAGGACATGTACGCCGGGACCAACATCTTCCAATCGGGCCTCGCCCAGATGGGCATCATCCCGACCATCGCGTACGACGCCAACATCTTCATCTCGCCGGGGCTCGGCACGACCGACCCGGACGGGGCACTGCGGGAGGACAAGGCCCGCCTGGCGGTCCGGGGCCTGGTGGCCCTCATGGGGATCGTGGCCCGCTACGCGGGGCTCGCGGCGGAGGCCGCGGTGTCCTGAACGGGGCGGTCGGGCCCGGCACTTGCCCCCGTGCGGGCCCGGCGTAGGGGGGAGTCATGGTGCACGGCAACGCTACATGGAGTCGCGCGGTGCTGGACGGGGTGGACGTGGAGACCTTCCTGGTTTGCCGGGACGAGGGGGAGGGTCGCCAGCTCATGCTGGCCCTGATGAACAGCATGGGGTTCCAGGACGTGGACATCGTCTTCATCGAGCACCGGGGGCCAGGCGCGCGGGTCCGGGGCCGGGCATACCTCCATCGCCCCGGCGAGAGCCATCCCTTCGGAGAGGCCCCGCAGCGCCCGGGGGAGGGTCGTGCGTGAGCGGGGAAGCAGCCAAACGTGTCCTGCTGGCCCCTCTGGATCCAGTGCACGACGTGGGGCTCAAGGTCATCCGGCGGGCGCTCGAGGCAGCCGGCCACACCACCATCCTGTTGCCTCCCGACGTGCCCCCCGAGGAGATCGTGGCAGCGGCGCTGGAGCACCAGGTCGACGTCGTCCTCCTGAGCCGGACCATTGGCTACCAGGTGGCCGAGGCGGCCGCCCGGTTCGCCGACCTGGCCGAGGCCGCGGGGCTCAGGGAGCGCGTGCGGATTGCGATCGGCGGCATGGCCATACGGCCCGAACTGGCGGCGGAGATGGGGTTCGACGCCGCATTCGGCCCCGGGACCACGCCCGAGGAGGCGGTGGCCTTCGTCGAGGGCCGTGAGCCGGCGCCCGGCGAGCAGCGCGGAGCGACCCGCCGCCGGCCGGCGCTGGCTCCCACCCGCACGTACCGGTACCGGCACGCGGAGATCGGCCGGCTCCTGGAGGAGATCGCCCAGGAGTTGCTGGCCTGGGCCCACGGGCGGCTGAGCCCCGGGGTGGAGCGGGCACAGCTCCGCCAGGCCATGATCCGGGCGGCCCGGGCCGGGGAATCCACAGAGCGCCTCCGGCGGGAGTACGCACGTCTCACCGACGGAGCGGCCGCTGCCTTCTACGCGCGGGGGGACCTGCCGCCCGGGCTGCGCCGGCTGGAGGCCGGCGAACTCCAAGCCATCCGCCGCTACGCCGAGAGGGCGAACGCCGCACCGGCTGGCCCCGAACTCCGGCACGGGCAGGACACCCTGGTGTTCACGCAGTACGGGACGGGGTGCCCGATCCACGACATCGCGCACATCAAGGTCCTCGAAGGCTGGTCGGTGGACGGCGTCATCCATTTCGACCCCGCCTGGGGGGCCCGAACGGAGGGCCTGCTGGAGGGGGCGTTCACACACCAGCGCGACGGGACGGTGATCACGCCCGAGAACCTCCAGCACATCCGCGCAGGGCTGGGGCCGTACACCCTCTGGCAGGTGAGGGCGCACCGGGGGCTTAACACGGCAGAGACCGTCGTGCTGGCGGGCGAGTACGGTGCCGACGCGACCAAGATCAACATCGCCTACGGGTCCCTGTCTGGCGGCACAGACCCCGAACGGCTGGCGGTCGACGGCCTGGCGGCGATGCGCTATGCAGCCGAGTACCGCCTGCCTTACGACGTCGTCACGAACGAAGAGCTTTCTGGCGTACCGGCGCACAAGGCGTTCGCCGGCATGCTGATCGTGGCCCACGTGGGGCGGAGGCTGGGCGGGACCCCTTACCTCCAGCCACTCTTCTGCAAGGGGCCGGAGGCCCTGATCCGGGGTCTCATGGATGCCAACCACGTAGACTTCCACGCGGCCAAGATACTGGCCCTCCGGCGCATCGTCGACGCGCCCATATGGCCCGGGGCCCCGGTGGGCTTCATGACCCACACCGAGGACCGGGTGCAGTCGAGTGTCACCACGGCGCTGCACGCGGCCCTGGGGGCGAGCCTGGGCGTGGAGGCGGTGACCATCGCCTCGTCTGACGAGGCGTACTCCGGTGGCCCGATCACGGCCGCGTCCCGGGTCGACACCCTGCGCGCCGTGGCGGAGGCCCTTCGATTCTTCGGCCGGGCGCGGATCGAACCGACGCCGGCGGCGGAAAGCCTGGCGGACGAACTCGTGGAAGGGATCGAACAGGTCCTGCGTCGGGTGGCGGAGGTCGGCTTCGTCCGGGCCCTTTACGAGGGGGTCCTGGGTTCGCCGGAGGAAGGCGGGCACCCCGGGCGCGCCGGCCGGGGAACGGTCTACGCACGAGCGGCCCGGTAGGATTGACGTCTGGAGGGTCCCCTATGGTGGCCATCGGTGTCGCCGGTACCGCGAAAAATACCGGCAAGACTACCACGTTGACCGCGCTCCTCCAGGTCGCGGCCGGTCTGGGCGCGCCGGTCGGGCTCACCTCGATCGGGTTCGACGGGGAAGACCTGGATCACCTGACCGGTCTGCCCAAGCCCCGCGTCGACGTCCCGGCGGGCACTTGGGTGGCCACCGCCCGTCCTCTGCTGAAGGTGGGAACGGCCCGGCTGGAGCCCGTGTCGGGCACCGGCGTCCAAACGGCCGTGGGCGAGGTGGTGTTGGCACGAGCGGAAGAAGCGGGTCGCGTGGTACTGGCCGGGCCGGCGACGGCGGCCGGGCTGCGGACGGTGCTGGCAGCTCTGCCCCGCAGCGGACTGTGCCTGGTCGACGGTGCCTTCGGCCGGATGGCGCCGATGCTGGCCACCCAGGGCCTGGTCCTGGCGACGGGGGCCGCGTACCGGCGGCAACTCCCGGCGCTCCTGGCGGAGACGGCTGCCCTGGTATGGCTCTTCGAGCGTCCCGTTCTCGACCCTCCGGCCGGACCCGTGGTGCGGCTCCACGGGATCTTGACCCCGAATGATGCGAAACAGGCTTCCGAGGCGCTCCGGCGGTTTGGAGGCGCCGCGGGCGAACTCCGGTTGGTCCTGGGCGGCGTGGTCCCAGTCGCCGGCCTCGAGATCCTGGCGGAGGTCCTCGAAGCCCTCCCGATCGCCCCCGAGATCCAGTTCGACAACGTCATGTGCCTTGCCCTGGGTGGCCCGCCGCTGAAAGTGCGGGGCCTCCTCAGGCGACTCGGGCGCCGCTCCAGGGTCGGGCTCGCCCGTGGGTTCCCGCTCCTGGCCGTGACCGTGAACCCGTTCTTCCCGGATGAGTCGGGCGGGAAGTTCCGCCCGGGCTACGTGGACGGCCAGCGCCTCAGGGAAGAGATGGCAGCCTCGCTCCCCGTGCCGGTGGTAGACGTCCGGCAGCAGGACGCGAGCACGGTTCTGCACCAGGTTGTTGGAAACTTGTTATCCATGAGAGATCTTTCCATAGAAGGAATCAAACGAACCTCGTCGTATCTAAGCGTAGCACCCACTCACAAATGATGAGCGATGGCGGCAACGGGCGTAACGGAGGGGGGTGGAGGCCGCGGACGGCTACATACACCCATCTATCGGAGTATTCGGTTAGAAGACAAGTCAGGGTACAAGCCAAGCTCAGGGAGGGGACTCGAGTGAGGAACGGTAATCTCATACGGCACCAAGCGAAGGTTCTGTTGCTGGCGGTGACCCTCGTCACGTCGCTTTCCGCCTGTGGCGGCCAGAAGCCGGCAACCCCCGCCGGTACCCAGGATGGGCAGGCACAGCAGCAGGCTCCCACCGGGCAGCAAGCTCAGGCCAGCACCACGGCGCAGGCGCCCCAGCAGCCGGCGTCCCAGACCGCCAAGTTGGCGCCGCTCAGTCCGCCGGTGAAGATCTGGATCGCAGAGGACGGCTCACCCTCAGGTGCGGGGTTCTACATCGCGAAGGAGAAGGGGTACTTCGCTGAGTTTGGCATCGAGGCGGATATCCGGCCGTTCGAGTCGTCGAAGGACATGCTCCCGGCCATCGCCTCGGACGAGGTGCAAGTCGCGGGTGGCATCCTGGGGGCCAACCTGTTCAACGCGGTGTCCCGGGGCCTGAACATCAAGATCATCGCAGACAAGGGTACGAACAACCCCGGCAAATCGTACTACAGCATGGTGGTCCGCAAGGACCTGGCAGGCCAGATCAAGGACTACAAGGACCTCAAGGGCCATAAGATCGGCCTCTTCTCCGTGGGCACGCTCAACGAATACACGGTGGAGAAGGCCCTCCTGAAGGGTGGCCTCACCGTGAAGGACGTCGAGCTGGTCCCCCTGGGACCGCCGGACATCAGCGTGGCGCTGGCTCGCAAGTCCATCGACCTGGGCATGCACATCGAGCCCCTCATCACGCAGGGTGTGAAGCAAGGGATCTTCGAGCGGTGGAAAGACACCACAGACTTCCTGCCCGACGCACAGATCGCCGTGGTGCTGGCGAGCCCGAAGTTCGTGGCCAACGAGGCGCTGTCAAAGCGGTTCATGGTGGCTTACCTGCGGGCTCTGCGGGATTACAACGACGCATTCCTGAAGGGCAAGGGGAAGGACCAGATCATCGACATTCTGGCAAAGTACACCGATCTGAAGGACAAGTCCCTCTGGAATGACGTGTACGTCACCGGGCTCAACCCCAACGGCCAGGTCAATGTGAAGAGCCTCGAAGACCAGCTCCAGTGGTACAAGGAGAAGGGCACGGTAACGGGCAACGTCGATCTGAATCACGTCGTCGACCTGTCGCTGGCGAAGTTCGCGGTCGAGTACCTTGGCGGCGAGTACAAGTAGCGAGTCGGCTCGGCAGCCAGGTGCTGAACGGGCGCCTGGCTGCCGGCCGGGGCCGGCAGAGGGAGGGTTCCCCTTGGCTTATCAGGAGGCGTCGGCTCGGACCAAACGGAGGGCGGTGACTTCCCCCGCGCCCGGGCCAGCTCCTCAACCGGTTCACGGTGGGAGCACGAGGGCGCAGGGTCGATCGGGCCGGGAGTGGACGAGCAGGCAGAAGCAGCGCCGGCGGGAACGGATCATGTCTGTCCTCTCGCCGGTTGCCCTGCTGGTGCTCTGGGAGATGCTCGTGCGCTTGAAACTCCTGGACGCCCGCTTCTTCCCGCCGCCCTCCGGGATCGTTGGCACGTTCGTGGACCTCCTCGTCTCCGGGGAGCTCTTGCAGGCGCTGCTGATCAGTCTGTCGCGGATCTTCATCGGGTTCGTGGTCGGCGCCGTGCCCGGACTTCTCATCGGCCTCACGATGGGACTGTTCCCGCTGGTGCGGGCCGCGCTGGAGCCGATGGTCGCTGCCCTCTATCCCATTCCAAAGATCGCCTTGCTGCCCCTCATCATGATCCTTTTCGGCATCGGCGAGTGGTCCAAGTACATCACGATCGCGATCGGCGTCTTCTTTCTGGTGCTCATCAACACCGTGGCAGGCGTTGTCAACATCGACCGGATCTACCTGGATGTGGCCCGGAACTTCGGGGCCAGCCGCAAGGATTTCTACACCACCATTGCGTTGCCCGGGGCCCTTCCCCTCATCTTCACCGGCATCAAGCTCGGGATGGGCATGGCGCTGCTCCTGATCGTGGCGGCGGAGATGATCGGTGCCAAGAGCGGAATCGGGTACATGATCTGGACCGGGTACGACACCTTCTACCTCGAGAAGATGTACGTCGGCCTCGTCATCATGTCGTTCCTGGGCTACGTGTTTACCCTCGTGCTCGACGAGCTCGAGCGGTGGATCATCCCGTGGAAGCACTCGTGATGGGGAGGGAAAGGCGCGTGGAACGTCCGGTGAAGATCTCGGTCCGGAACCTCACCAAAGTGTTCCAGTCCCGGGGACGGCGTGTGACCGCGATCGACGACGTCAGCTTCACAGTGCCCGACGGCACGTTCCTGGCGATCGTTGGCCCCAGCGGGTGCGGGAAGACGACCCTGCTGCGGATCCTGGCCGGGCTGGAGGAGCCTACCTCCGGCGTGCTGGAGGTGCGCCAGACCGACCGCGGCCGGCCGGTGAACTCGATGGTGTTCCAGGAGCAGTCAATCCTCCCGTGGATGACGGTCCGGGACAACGTCGCATACGGCCTCCGGCTGCGCGGGGTGGACCGGCACGAGCGCTGTAAGGTGGCCGACCACTACATCCAGATGGTCGGCCTCACGCGGTTCGCCGATGCATACCCCCACCAACTCAGCGGCGGCATGAAGCAACGGGTCTCCATCGCCCGGGCGTTCGCCAACGACCCCGAGATTCTCCTGATGGACGAGCCGTTTGCGGCTCTGGACGAGCAGAACAAGATCCTCCTGCAGCAGGAACTCCTACGCATCTGGGAGGGAACGCGGAAGACCGTGTGCTACATCACCCATTCCATCGATGAGGCCCTCAACCTCAGCGACCGCGTGATGATCATGACGGCCCACCCCGGCCGGGTGAAGGCGATCATCGACGTGGACCTCCCCCGGCCCCGTGACATCACGAAGATCCGGAGCCACCCACGGTTCGGCGAGCTGTTCGAGCAGATCTGGCTGTCGCTCCGGGACGAGGTCCTTAAGGCGAAGGCGGAGGAAGGCCTGGTGATGGCCGGCGCCGGAAACTGACGAGGATTACCCGGTTCGGCCACCGGGCTCGGCTGCCTGCAGCTAGCCGCTCATCGAAGACGAGCACATGCGGCCGTGGAGGGACGGAGCTTGGACTTCACCTGGAAGATCGGTGGGGCGCAGGGAGAGGGCATCGACAGCGCGGGCGAGACCTTCGCCCTGACGCTCAGCCGCATGGGGTACCACGTCTTCGCACACCGGCATTACCAGTCGCTCATCAAGGGCGGGCACACGAACTACAAGGTGCGGGTGGCTGACCAGCCGGTTCGCCATCACGGCGACCGCCTGGACCTGCTGGTGGCGTTGGATGGCCCGAGCATCACCCACAACTTGGCGGAACTCCGCCCGGGTGGGGCCGTCCTGTGCGAGCCGGCCCACGCTGCACTCGCCTCCGCCCGGCCGGACGTCACCTGCTGGCCCATCTCGTTCGGTTCGGTGGCGTCGGACCTCGGGAGCGCAATCCTGAAGAACGCGGTGGCCCTCGGTGCGAGCGCTGCCGTGCTGGGGCTGAGCCCCTCGTCGTTCACGGGGGTGTTCCGTGGGCAGTTCGCGGACAAGGGCGAGGGTGTGATCACCTCCAACCTCGAGGCGTTTCAGCGTGGCCACGCGTACGCCAGCGAGCAGGGGTGGCGTCTCGTCCCGGGCCTGCCGGCCTTGCCGGAGCTCCCCCGCCGCCACCTCTTCATGAGCGGTAACGACGCGCTGGCCCTCGGGGCACTGGCGGCCGGCTGCCGGTTCCTGGCAGCCTACCCGATCACCCCGGCGACCGATATCATGTACCGGCTCATCCGGTACTTTGAGCGGTTTGGTGGCGCCGTGGTGCAGGCGGAGGACGAACTCGCTGCCATCAACATGGCCATCGGGGCGGCGTTTGCCGGGGTACGCGCCATGACCAGCACGTCCGGCCCCGGGTTCTCTCTCATGATGGAGGCCCTCGGCCTGGCGGGTATCGCTGAGATTCCCGTCGTGATCGTCGACGTGCAGCGGGGCGGCCCCAGTACCGGCCTGCCGACGAAGACCGAACAGGGCGATCTCAACGAGATGCTCTACGGATCGCACGGGGATATCCCCCGGATCGTGATCGCCCCCGCCACGGTGGAGGACTGCTTCGCGTACGCGGCAGAGGCATTCAACTTGGCGGAGCGATACCAGACCCCGGTCATCGTCGCCTCGGACATGTACCTGGGACAGTCGCGGGCCACGGTGGATCCCCTGAGCTTTCAGGTTGCCGCCGTGGACCGCGGGTGGCTGGTCTCGAACGAGGAGTTGGCGGCGGTGGGTACCCGGGAGTACCCCCGCTACCAGGTTACCGCGACGGGCATCTCGCCGCGCACGATCCCCGGCCAGCCCGGCGGCCGGTACGTAGCTCTGGGCAACGAGCATGACGACCGCGGCTACGAGATCGAGGACCCCCCGACACGCATCGCCCAGGTGCAGAAGCGGGCGAGGAAACTCGACGGGTTCCGCTCGGACGTGGTGAAGAACCGCTACGTCGGGCCGCAGGATCCCGACGTGCTCCTGGTCGGGTGGGGATCCACCTACGGGCCTATCCGGGAGGCCCGGGAGGCCCTGCAGGCGTTCGGCGTGCGGGCGGGCCACCTGCACCTCGGGCTCCTGTCTCCCTTCCCCGCCGGTGAGGTCTGCCCACGCATCGCCATGGCCCGGCGCGTCGTGGTGGTGGAGCAGGCCATCACCGGGCAGCTGGCCGGTCTCCTCAAGCGGCACTGCGAGGCCCACGACCGCATCACCTCGTGTCTTCGGTACGACGGCGTCCCCCTTTTGCTGGAAGATATCGTGCGGGCAGTGAGAGAGGTGGCGTAGCGGTGGCGGTGGTCCTCGAGGAATTCAAGACCTCTGTCAAGCCCACCTGGTGTCCGGGCTGCGGCGACTTCGGCGTCATGAACGCCCTGGGGCGGGCCGTGGCTAGCCTCGGCATCCCGGGGCACGAAGTGGTGGTGGTCTCGGGCATCGGCTGCTCAGGAAAGATCTCGCAGCACTTCGGGGCGTACGGGATCCATACCCTGCATGGCCGGGTGCTACCGACCGCGACGGCGGTGAAGGTGGCGAACCGGTCCCTCACCGTGATCGCGGCCGGTGGCGACGGCGACGGGTACGGCATCGGCGTCGGGCATCTCGTGCACGCGGCCCGCCGCAACGTCGACATCACCTACGTGGTGATGGACAACCACATCTACGGCCTGACCACCGGGCAGACGTCTCCCACTTCCGACCCCGGTATGGCGACCAAGACACACCCCCGTGGTGCCTTCGAGGAGCCCGTGCACCCGCTGGCCTTGGCGATCGTATCGGGCGCCACGTTCGTGGCGCAGGGGTTCTCCGGTGACGTGAACGGGCTTGCCCGGATTCTGGCGGAGGCGATCCGGCATCCTGGCTTCGCGCTGGTCAACGTGTTCAGCCCCTGCGTGACGTTCAACAAGGTCAACACCTATGCCTGGTATCGCGAGTCGCTCACCTCGGTTGACGGGGACCCCGACTACGACCCGAGCGACCGCATGGCGGCCCTGAGCCGGATCGAGGCTACGCGCGGCTTGGTAACGGGTATCCTGTACCGAAGTCGGCGGCCGACCTTTGAGTCCCAGTTGCCCGGGCTCGGGGAGAAGCCGCTCGCGGTGTTGCCGGCGGGCCTCTCCGGAGAGGATCTGGAGGACCTTCTTGCCGAGTTCGAGTGATGCGGGATGGGTATCCTGTTCGCCCTGCTGACGGCGCTCTGCTGGGGCCTGTACAACCTCTTCGTGCGGCGGGGCCGGGACGGCATCGACCCCGGAGCCGGCTACCTCCTGACCCTCCTCCTCAACGCAGGCGCCAACGCCGCGTTCACCCTGCTGCCCCTGCCCGGGTCCGGGGCACCGGGTTTCGGGCCAGTCCCCGTCGTTCTCTTTGTCTTGGCGGGCCTGACCACGACTCTCCTCGGCCGGTGGCTGTACTTCGAGAGCGTGTTCACCCTCGGCCCGTCCCGTGCCAGCGCCTGGAAAAACGCTTCGCCCGTATACACGCTGTTCATCGCGTGGCTACTCCTGGCGGAGCGGCCCACACCGTTCACAGTGCTCGGGGTCCTGGCCACGCTGGCGGGGATGTACCTCCTGGCGCGCGAGCAGGCGGAAAGCGAACGGCGCGGCACCCTGGTGGGGGCGGCCGGCGCCGCGGCCGGGCACAGGGGTAACGTGGTGGGTCTCCTCCTGGGGGTCGGGAGCGGGGTGGCGTTCGCCTCAGGCATCATGCTTCGGAAGGCGGGCCTGAACGTCTGGCCGGATGCCGCCATGGGGGCAGCGATCGGTGCAGCCGCGGCGCTTGTTGGCTGGCTACCGGTGTCGGTGCGGAGGGGCGAGGTCGGAGCCCTCCTGCGGGCCTCGGGTCCAGGGCTCCGCTACTTCTTCCTGGCCGGAGTGTTCAGCAGCCTGGCACAGCTGTTCGTTTTCCTGTCCCTCCGCCTCACCCCCTCCACCGTGACCCATGTCGTGACCTCCCTGGAGCCGGTCTTCACGATGATGCTCAGCCCACTGGTGCTCGGGGGCCGTGAGCGCCTGAACCTGGCGCTCGTCCGGGCGGTGGCCCTCATTACCGTGGGTGCCGCGCTGGTATCACTGTAGGGCTGACTATACGCCCGCGCGCGGTCTGTGCTCCGGCCCACCCCCACCCTTGGCCGACCGCCGGCAGAGGTGATACCGTGCCCGTCGAAAATACCGGGACGGGTGTCCCTGTTAACGGGACATGAAGGGACATACCGCCCGGCGAGGAGGAACATCCGATGGGTTCTGCGCCTACTGTGACAGGAGAGTGTGTCCAGGCCCCGCTGCAGTGTCTCACCCCGGCAGGCGAGCTGGCAGCGCCCCTGCCGCCCGGGCTGGATGCCAACCGGCTCGTCGAGATCTACCGCTGGATGGTCCGACTGCGCGCCTTCGACAGCCGGGCGCTTCGGCTCCAGCGCCAGGGGCGGCTTGGCACCTACGCCCCTTACAGCGGGCAGGAGGCCTGCCAGGTGTGCAGCGTCCTCCCCCTCCAGCGCACGGACTGGATCTGCCCCACCTACCGGGACCACGGTGCCATGATGGTCCACGGCGTGCCCATGGCCAACATCCTTCGCTACTGGCGGGGGGACGAGTGGGGGTCCCACCTGCCCGGTGTGTACACCTTGCCCATCTCCATCCCCATCGCGACCCAGTGCCTGCACGCGGTCGGGCTGGCATGGGCGGCCAGGTTGCGCGGGACGGGGCAGGTGGCCGTCGCGTACTTTGGCGACGGTGCCACCTCCCAGGGTGACTTCCACGAGGCCATGAACTTTGCCGGCGTGTTCAGGTTGCCTGTGATCTTCTTCTGCCAGAACAACCTCTACGCCATCAGCGTTCCCCTGGCCCGGCAGACGGCTGCCCCCATCGTGACCAAGGCGGCCGGCTACGGCGTGGCCGCGTTGCGGGTGGACGGCAACGACCCTATCGCGGTGTGGGCCGCCGTGTCCCAGGCAGCGGCCCGAGCACGTGCCGGTGAGGGCGCCACGCTGATCGAGGCCCTGACCTACCGCTACGGGCCCCACACCACGGCAGACGATCCGACCCGCTACCGCAGTGAGGACGAAGTCCGCCAGTGGCAAGAGCGGGATCCCATTACCCGACTCCACCGGTACCTGGTGCACCAGGGCCTGTGGGACGCGGCTTCCGAGGAGGCGCTGCAGGAGCAGGTCAAGGCGGAAGTGGCCGCTGCCGTCGCCGAAGCCGAATCCTTGCACCCCGCGCCGACGGACATCTTTGACTACGTGTACGGGGAGGCGCCGTGGTACATCCGGGAGCAGCGCCGGGAAGTTCTGGCGGAGGCCCGCGTCGGGGAGGGAGGCGGGCATGGCTAAGCTCACCCTGGTGGAGGCCGTTCGGGACGGCTTAGCCGCGGAGATGCGCCAGGACCCACGGGTGATCGTGCTGGGGGAGGACGTGGGCGTCAACGGCGGCGTCTTCCGGGCCACCGACGGCCTTCTCGCCGAGTTCGGGCCCGACCGGGTCATCGACACGCCCTTGGCGGAGTCCGGCATCATCGGGACGGCGATCGGGCTGGCCATCGGTGGGATGCGCCCGGTGGCAGAGATCCAGTTCATGGACTTCATCGCGCCGGGGCACGACCAGCTCGTCAGCCACGCGGCGCGCATGCGCAACCGAACCCGGGGCGCCCTCACCGTCCCCCTTGTCATCCGGACGCCGTCGGGGGGCGGCATCCGACCGCCCGAGCACCACTCCGACAGCACCGAAGCGGTGTACTGCCACTATCCGGGGATCAAGGTGGTGATCCCGTCCAACCCGTACGACGCCAAGGGGCTTCTCATCGCCGCCATCCGGGACGACGACCCGGTCCTGTTCATGGAACCGAAGCGCATTTACCGCGCCCAGCGGCAAGAGGTCCCGGCGGAGGCGTATACCGTGCCCCTCGGCAAGGCGAGGGTGGCGCGGGAGGGGAACGACTGCACCCTCGTTTCCTGGGGAGCGATGGTGGACGTGTGCCTCGAGGCGGCCGAACAGGCGGAGCGGGAGCACCGGTGGCAGGCGGAGGTGCTGGACCTGCGCACCCTGAACCCCATGGACATCGACGCCGTGATCGCCTCGGCGGAAAAGACCGGGCGCGTCGCGGTGGTGCACGAGGCCCCTCGCCAGTGCGGGCTCGGCGCCGAGATCGCGGCGCTCATCCAAGAGCGGGTCTTCCTGTACCTGCAGGCGCCGGTGGTGCGGGTGACGGGGTATGACGTACCCTTTCCCCTCGCCTCCCTGGAGGACGTCTACCTCCCCAACGTGCGCCGGGTGATGGCCGGTATCCAGAAAGTCATGCAGTTCTAACGGAGCCAGGTGAGACAGGACATGTTCGAGTTTCGGCTGCCCGACATCGGGGAGGGTCTCCACGAGGCGGAAATCGTGCGCTGGCTGGTCCGGCCCGGCGACCGGGTGACCGAGGACCAGGCGGTCCTGGAGGTGCAAACGGACAAGGCCACCGTGGAACTCTCGTCGCCCGTCGCCGGCGTAATCGGGGAACTGCGGGCGCAGGAGGGCGAAGTGGTCCGGGTCGGGTCCGTGCTGTTCACCGTGCTGCAGGACGGGGATGAGCCTGGTTCGTCCCCTGACGGCGGCGCCGTGGCCCCGGTTCCGAACGGGGTCACGCAGGTCTCCCCGCCCGCGCCAGGCGAGACCAGGGAAGCAGGGCCGCGGCGCGGCAAGGGACGGTGGGCGCCCGCCACGCCCAGCACCCGACGCCTCGCCCGAGCGCTGGGGGTGGACGTGAACGCCCTTCAGGGCACCGGCCCGGGAGGGCGGGTGACGGACGAGGACGTGCGCCGCGCCGCGTTGGCCGTGGAGGCCGCCGCCCGGGGCGGGGCGACGGCCCACGGCGCCGCTTTGCCGGCGGCGTCTTTCCAGGGTACCGGCGGGCAGGCGGACGTCGGGCTCCGTGCTGCCGCCCCGCCGCCCCAGCGGGTATCCTCCGCTGGGGGTGCGACGGCTCCCGCTCCGAGCCCTGCGCCGGACGGCCAGCCGCCAGGTGACGAGCGGGTCCCCCTGCGGGGGATCCGTCGGGCCATCGCCCAGCACATGGTCCGCGCCAAGACGCTGGCCCCCCATGCGGCTGCCATCGACGAAGCGGACATGGAGAACCTCATCGCCTTGCGCCAGACGGTCAACGACGCCGACCCGGCGCGGCGGATGACGTACCTGCCCTTCATCGTCAAGGCGGTCGCGGTGGCCCTGCGAGCCTTTCCGCACCTGAACGCTCATATGGACGAGGAAGCCCAGGAAATCATCCTGCGCAAATCCGTTCACATGGGTATCGCCACGGCCACGGCGGACGGGCTGCTGGTACCGGTCATCCGGGACGTGGACCGCAAGAGCATCCGGCAGATCGCGGACGAACTGGCGGACCTCACTAGCCGTGCGCGCTCGCGGCGGCTGCGACCCGAGGAGCTATCGGGCAGCACCTTCACCATCACCAACATCGGGTCGGTGGGCAGCCTCCTGTCCGTCCCGATCATCAACCACCCCGAAGTGGCCATCCTCGGCGTGCACACGATCCAGGCCCGCCCGGTGGTGCGCCAGGACGAGCTGGTGATCCGCCGCATGGCGTACCTCTGCCTCTCCTTTGACCACCGGGTCATCGACGGCGACGTGGCTGCCCGGTTCCTGCGCCACGTCATCGGCTATCTGGAAGAGCCGAGCCGGTTGCTGGTGGAGATGGTGTAGATGGTCGTGGGGCAGATTGCGAACGGTACGGAGGTGCTCGTCATCGGCGGCGGCCCCGGCGGGTACCACGCGGCAGCGACGGCAGCCAGGGCGGGCAAGGAGGTGGTCCTGGTCGAGGCGTCTCTCCTGGGCGGCACCTGCCTCAACTGCGGGTGCATTCCTTCCAAGGCCCTCATCCAGGCCACGCGGCGGGCCAGCCCCGTGTCACCGAGCGGGGTGCCCCCCCTGGCGGAGATCCAGGCGTGGAAGCGACAGGTGGTGGACCGGCTGCGCCGGGGCGTGGAGCAGACCCTGAAGCAGGCCGGCGTGACGCTGGTGCAGGGCAGGGCGACCTTCACGGGTCCCGACCGGGTGTCCGTGGAAACCGCCCAAGCCACCGAGGTGTACCGTTTCCGCCACTGTATCATCGCCACCGGGTCCGTTCCCGCCTTTCCCCCGGGCTTTGCCCCCGACGGAGAGGGCGTATGCGACGCGGCGGCCGCCCTCGAGTGGACGGAACCGCCCGAGGAACTCGTGATCCTGGGTGCCGGCTACATCGGCCTGGAGCTGGGCACGGCCTTCGCCAAGCTCGGCAGCCGGGTCACGGTGCTGGAGGTGGCCGACCAGATCCTCCCGGGCCTCGACGCCGAGCTCACCCGCCCGGTGGCGCGCCACCTCGAGAAGCTGGGGGTCAAGGTGCACCTGGGGGTTCGGGCGACCGGTTGGGAGAGGGAAGGCGGACGCATCGTGGTGCGGGCCGAGGGGGTGGTGCCACCCGCTCTTCCCGCGGACAGGGTCTTGGTGGCTACCGGCCGGCTCCCCAATATCAGGGGCCTGGGCCTTGAGAAGGCCGGCATCGCCCTGGACGAGTGCGGATACGTCCGGGCGGACGACCAGTGCCGCACCAACGTGCCTCGCATCTATGCCATCGGCGACGTGGCTGGCGGGCCGCTCCTGGCCCACAAGGCGACCCGGGAAGCCGAGGTAGCGGCGGCCGCTATTGCGGGCCACGTCGACGCCATGGACCCGGCCGGCATCCCCGCCGTCATCTTCACCGAACCGGAGGTGGCCACGGTGGGCCTCACCGAGGCAGAGGCGAGGGCAAGGGGGTACCGGGTGGTGACCGGCCGCTTTC
The DNA here is from genome assembly GCF_025999835.1 of Caldinitratiruptor microaerophilus. Lineage (NCBI taxonomy): Bacteria > Bacillati > Bacillota > Clostridia > Eubacteriales > Symbiobacteriaceae > Caldinitratiruptor > Caldinitratiruptor microaerophilus. Next base: position 149,225 of record NZ_AP025628.1, read on the forward strand.
CCTTGACCGCCTCCGGCCGAGCCTGGACCCTCGGGGAGCCCGACGGGTTCGTCAAGGTGGTGGGGGACGGCGACACGGGGGTGCTGCTCGGAGCCCAGATGGTCGGCCCGGAGGTGTCCGAGCTCATCGCGGCCGCCACCCTGGCTCTGGAACTGGGGGCACGGGTCGAGGACGTGGCCCTGACCCTCCATCCCCACCCAACGCTCGCCGAGGCCTTCATGGCGGCGGCGGCCGACGCGGCGGCGAAGAGACGGTAGGGGTGTTGGGTGCTCCGCTCCTGCCGCGCACCGGACGGGCGGTCCGAGATGACGGCAGTCTCCGACCGCTTCCCAGCGCCCGCTCCGTGTGACAGGATGGTCATTGAAGGGGTGAAGGCGGGTGGCTGTCGAACCGGTGCGCGGCCAGCCGAGTCCCATGGAGAAGTGGCTCCGGCTCTTGGAAGCCTTCGCGGACCGGGATGAATGGGGCGTGCGGGAACTGGCCCGCGCCGTGGCGCTCCCTCGCAGCGTGGTGCACCGGCTACTCCACGAGATGGAACGGGTGGGTCTCCTCTCGCCGGGGAGCGAGCCGGGGCGCTTCTCTGTTGGACCCGCCCTGGTGAGGCTGGCCTCTGTGGTGCTGGACCGCCTCGACATCGTGCGGGTGGCTCGCCCCATCCTCGAAGAGACCATGCGCCGGTGCGGCGAGACCGTCATTCTCACCCTCTATGACCCGACCCGCCGCCAGTTCTTTGCCGTGGATGCCGTGGAGTCCCCGCAGGCGGTGCGGTACATCTGGGATGCGCTGCGCCAGTGGAGTCACGTCCATATCGGGTCCAGCGGCAAGGGGATCCTGGCCTTTCTCCCCCCGGAGCAGCAGGAGGCCATCCTGGCCGATCTACCCGACCCGGTGCCGGGGCTGAGACCGGTGTCGAAGGAGCAGTTGCGTCAGGAGCTGGCCGCCGCACGCCGGCGAGGGTACGTGGTGAGCCGGAGCGAGCGGTACGCGGGGGCGATGGGGGTCGCCGCGCCGGTGTACAACGCCCTGGGGCGCGTTGTGGGTGACGTGATCATCACGGCCCCTGAGAGCCGCATGGGCGCCCGCAGCGAAGAGGAGTGGGGGCATCTGGTCATGCGGGCAGCGGGGGCCATCTCCCGGGCCCTCGGCCACAGGTAGCCAGCAGGCTGTCGGCTCCTGGCTTGTCGGTCGCGTGGACCGGGCTGGCACCGGCCGCATAACGTGGCAGGGGCCAGTGGGTCTGGGCCCCTGGGAGGAGATCGACGTGCAGGACGTCTGGACCGGATCCCCGGCACTCTCACCGCCCATCGGCGCGCCCCTGCCGGGCCGTCTCGCCAAGCCCCGCCGCGAGGGGCTCACCGTGGTCATGGACAAGGGGCTTGGCCTGGCCGCGACCCGGGACGTCCTCGAAGTTGCGGCCGCACATGTCGACCTCTGGAAGCTGGCCTTCGGGACGGCGGCGCTGTACCCCGCGCGGCTCCTCCAGGAGAAGATCGCCCTGGTACGCTCGTACGGGGTTGACCCGTACCCGGGTGGGACGTTCATCGAGGCCGCGTACCTGCAGGGCCGCGTGCCGGCGGTGTTCGCGTACGTCCGCCGCATGGGGTTCGCGGCGGTGGAAATCTCGGACGGGACCATCCGGCTGGCGCGGCACGAGCGCAGGGCGCTGATCCGGGCCGCCCGGGAGGCGGGGCTCCGGGTGCTGGCCGAGGTGGGGAAGAAAGACCCCGACCGCCAGCCGCCGCCCGAGGCGCTGGCCGAGCAGGGCCTGCTCGATCTGGAGGACGGGGCGGAGTACATCATCGTCGAGGCACGCGAGAGCGGAAAGGGCGTCGGCATCTACGACAAGGCCGGCGAGGTGAAGGAGGACTCCCTGGCGGTCCTCGCCGGCGCGCTGCCGGTCGACCGGGTCATCTGGGAGGCGCCCCAGAAGCCGCAGCAGCAGGCGCTCATCCTCCGCTTCGGCGCGAACGTGAGCCTGGGGAACGTGCCGCCGGGGGAGGCGCTGGCGCTCGAGTCCCTGCGCCAGGGCTGGCGCGGCGACACCCTGGCGCTCGTCACCTGATCGCCGGGCGGTACCCGGGGGCGAGGGCGAGGAGGCGGGGCCCCGGGCCCCGCCTCCGGCGCGCCCGTGATCCGCGCGAGCCGGGAAAATGGTGCTTTCGGCTCATTACCCGCTTCGGGGGGATCGACTAGACTTCCTTTAGAACAAACCTGCCGTAGCGGGGGAGGGGACGAGCCATGCGGTACCCGGGAGCGCTCCAGTTCGCCCTGGGTCTGTCCTGCGCGCTCCTCCTGGCGCTGGGGCCCCGCCCGGCGGCGGCTCACGGCGCCACGATCGGCGCGCGGGTGCAGTTCGATCCCCATCCCGCGCAGCCGGAGTCCCGGGTGCGCCTGGTCGTCGACCTGTTCGACGCGTACGACAACCCCGTGGACGGCGAGGAAGTGCGGGCGCTCCTGGCCCGGGGGAGTCGCGCCCACGGGCGGCCGGTGGCGCTCGCCCGGGTGGGCGAGGGCCGCTACGCCGGGGAGATCGGTCTTGGCGAAGCGGGCGACTGGACCCTCTGGCTGGACGCGCGGGCGCTCGGGACGCGCTGGCGCGGCAAGGTCGACTTTACGGTGGAGGAGGGCGCCACCCCGCCGCCCGGGCAGGCCGCGCTCGAGCACGTCGAGACGACCGGGCCAGGCCTGTGGATCGGGGTGGCCAGCACCGTCGGGCTCGTGATCGGCGCCGCTGCCGTGTGGTGGGGGCTCCGGCAGGGTGGGGGCGACAGGCCCGGGGAAGGGTGAACGGCTCGAGGTGGTGAGGCGGTCACGCGGGGGCGCCCGCCGGGTAGGTCCTCTCCTCCTGACCCTGTTGGCGCTGCTCTCCCCACTGGGGGGCTGTGCGCCCCGCTGGGGGGATCTCGAGGTCACCGTGAGCGTCGCCGGAGACGAGGCGCTGGTCACCTTCGTTCGGACAGGTGTGCGGCTGTCCGGCGGCCGGCACCTGCACCTCAGCCTCAACGGCGGCCCGGAGATCATGCTCTACTCCGATCGCCCGTACCGCTTCCGCCGGTTGCCTCCGGGCGATTACACGCTGCGCGTCTGGATCACGGACGTGAACCACCGGACCATCCCCGGCCTGGAAACGGTGGTCACGTTCACGGTGCCGAAGGAGCCCCGGGTTCCTCGGGCTCCGTGATGCCCTCCGCCCCGACTGCCCCGTACCGCTCGAGCACCAGTCGGATGAAGTTCTCCACCGCCCGCGCCCGCGGTGCCGCATCGCGGCGGAGGAGCATGGAGGTGGTGCGGTGGAGGGGCGGGAGGCCGTCCACCCGCAACTCGATGAGGGCGCCCGAGTCGAGCTCGGCCCGGACCGTCGACTCCGGCACCATCGCCACCCCGTACCCGAGAAGCACCATGGTCTTGACGGCTTCGTGGCTGTCGAACTCCATGGCGACCCGGGGGTAGACGCCGACCGTTTCCAGGTGGGCCTCGATCAGGGTGCGGAACCGGGAGGGAGCCTGGTAGGCGATCATGTCCAGCTCGGCCAGGTGCCCGAGGGTGAGCGGGTTCGGCAGGCGGGCCGCCTCCGACGGCGAAGCGACCAGCACCACGCGGTCCCGGAACAGCGGCACGGATTCGAGCCGGGGATGGGTCACCGGCATGGTGACGAGGCCGAGGTCGGACTCGCCGTCGAGCACGCGGTCCATCACCGCCGCGATCTTCCCGGACCACACCCGGATCCGGACGGCCGGGTACTGCCGGGAGAAGGCCGCGAGGAGCCCGGGGAGGGTGAAGAGCCCGGTCGTGGTCACGCAGGCGATGGAAACCTGGCCCTGTTCGGGGCTCGACAGGGCCTCCACCTGACGGCGGGCGCTGTCCACCACCGCCACCACCCGCCGGGCGTGCTCGTACACGATCTCCCCGGCGGCGGTCAGCCGGAAGTGCCGCCCCTGCCGGTCCAGGAGAGGTTCGCCGAACTCGGCCTCCAGCGCGGCCACCTGCCGGGTGACGGCCGGCTGGGTCAGGTTCAGCAGCTCGGCCGCCCGGGTGAAACTGCCGGCCTCCACGACGCGGCAGAACGTGATGAGCTGCTGCAGGAGCATGGAGGTGCCTCCTCGATTCATGCCGGACGTTTATTCGCTCTATGTCACTTATGCATTTGCCTCATGAAAGCCTGCAGTCGTATGCTGAAGCTGCGAAGGACCATCCAATGGCAGGTGGCCAGGCGCCCCCGGTGCGCACGTTCCAGGTTCCGGTCGACCGGACCGGGGATCCCCCCGGCCCGCTACCTCCGAGGGAGCCCGGCCACACCAGAGGCACGCGGATGGAACGGGCAGGCGACCGAACAGGAGGCGGGCGTCCGTGAGGGAGATCGTCTGGAAGATCGGTGGCGAGCAGGGGCAAGGCCTGGACTCGACCAGCGACGTCTTCGCGACGGTGTGTAGCCGGCTCGGGTACCACGTCTACGCCTACAAGACGTTCGCGTCCCGCATCAAGGGCGGCCACACGAACTTCACCGTACGGGTCAGCACCCGCCGGGTCCTGGCCCCGGCCAGGCACGTGCACGTCCTGGTCGTGCTGGACCAGGAGGCCGTGGACCGGACCATCGGCGACCTGGTACCCGGCGGCCTGGTGTTGACGGATTCGAGCTTCACCCCCGACGTGCCCCCGGGCACCAACGTCATCTCCGTTCCCATGATCCAGATTGCCCGGGAACTCGGCAACCCGGTCTACAGGAACATGGTGGCCATCGGCGCCTCGGCGGCCCTGCTGGGCATCCCGCTGGACGGCTTCCGCGCCTACGTCGCCGACAAGTTCGGCCGCAAGGGCGCCGAGGTCGTCCAGGGCAACATCGAGGCCCTGCAGCGGGGTTTCGACATCGCCCGGGAGCAGGCCGGCGACCGGGTCTTCGCGCTCGACCGGGGCGACGGGAAGCCGCGGCTGCTCATGACCGGGAACGACGCCACGGCGATCGGGGCGATCGCCGGCGGCTGCCGCCTGGTCGCGGCCTACCCGATCACGCCGGCGTCCGAGATCCTTGAAGTTGCCGCCAAGTACCTGCCGAAGTTCGGCGGGGCTGCGGTGCAGATGGAGGACGAACTCTCCGCCGTGGCCGTGACCATCGGCGCGGGCTTCGCCGGGGTGCGGGCGATGACCTCGACTTCCGGCCCGGGCATCTCCCTGATGCAGGAGAACCTCGGCCTGGCCAGCATGACCGAGATCCCGATGGTCGTCGTGGACACCCAGCGCGGCGGCCCCTCGACGGGCATGCCCACCAAGCACGAGCAGTCCGACCTCATGGCCCTGATCCACGGCGGGCACGGCGAGGGCCCGCGGATCGTGCTGGCGCCGGGGACTGCCGAGCAGATCTTCTACGACACCGCCATGGCGTTCAACCTGGCGGAGAACTACCACTGCCCGGTGATCATCGCCTCCGACCTGGGGCTGGCCCTCTGGCAGCAGACGGTGGAGGACATCGACCTGGACCGGATCGAGATCGACCGCGGTCCGCTCGCCGACCCCGCGGAACTCGAGAAGCTCGGCCGCGAGGCCTTCCAGCGCTACGCGCAGACCGAGACGGGCGTGTCGCCCCGCTCGCTGCCCGGCATGAAGAACGGGCAGTACCTGGCGACGGGTGCCGAGCACAACGTGTTCGGCAAGGTGAGCGAGGACCCGAAGAACCGCAAGCAGATGATGGACCGGCGCCTGCGGAAGATCCGCAAGCTCGAACTCGGCGGCAAGCCGGTGCCGGGCCTCGAGGTCAGCGGCGACGACCGGCCCGACGTGCTCCTCATCAGCTTTGGCTCGACCATCGGCGCGTGCTGGGAGGCGGCGGACGACCTCCGCGAGCAGGGCCTGAAGGTCAAGGTGGCCCAGGTCCGGGTGCTGAACCCGCTGCCCGTCGCCGAGCTGCAGGCGCTCGTTGACGAGGCCGGTGCGGCGTTCACCGTGGAGAACAACGCCACGGCCCAGCTGGCCTTCCTGCTGCGGGGGAACGGGCTGAACGGCAAGCCGCTGCGGTCCGTGCTCAAGTACGACGGCACGCTGATGATGGCGGACGAGATCGTCGCGCAGGTGCGTGAGGCGCTCACGGTGGAAGGGGTGCGGGCGTGATGGCGACCGTCACGGTGACGCTGCAGGATTACAAGACCAGCGAGAAGGCCTGGTGGTGCCCGGGGTGCGGCGACTTCGGCGTGCTCGCCGCGCTGCAGAAGGCCCTGGTGGAGCTGGAGATCGAGCCCCACAACGTGGCCGTGGTGGCGGGCATCGGCTGCTCGGGGAAGATCGGGAACTACATCAACGCATACAACATCCACGTGACCCACGGCCGGACCATGCCCGTGGCGCTCGGGCTCAAGCTCGCCAACCGGGACCTGACGGTCATCGCGGCCGGCGGCGACGGCGACGGTTACGCGATCGGCATGAGTCACTTCCTGCACGCGATGCGCCGTAACCCCGATATCACGTATATCGTCATGGATAACCGCATCTACGGCCTGACGAAGGGGCAGACCTCCCCGACGTCGCAGACGGGGTTCGAGACGAAGAGCACGCCGGACGGCAACCTGGAGCGTCCGGTGCAGCCGATCCAGCTCGCCCTGGCCGCCGGCGCCACCTACGTGGCCCAGGGCTTCTCCTCCAACCAGAAGCAGCTCGTGCGGCTCATCAAGGGCGCCATCCAGCACAAGGGGTTTGCCCTGGTCAACACGTTCAGCCCCTGCGTCACCTTCAACAAGGTGAACACCTACGACTGGTTCAAGGAGCACCTGGTCGACCTGGACGAGGTGCCCGACTACGATCCCCACGACCGGGTCGCCGCCATGCGGTTCGTGGCCGAACACGACGGCCTGGTCACGGGCCTGATCTACCAGGAGCCCGAGTCGATCCCGTTCGAGGAGAAGCTCCCGGGCCTGGGCCGCCGGCCTCTGGCCGCCCAGGACCTGCGGCCGGACAAGGAGAAGCTGCAGCAGATCCTCGCCCAGTTCCGCTGACCCGGAGAGGCGAAACCGGAGGCGCATCCGCCAAGGCCAGAGCGGGGCCGGCCCACGTGGGCCGGCCCCGCCGTCGCTTACGGGTTCGATCAAACGTCGTGCGTGTCTTCCTTCGGGCCTTCCAGATACCGCGCGGCGTCCGACTCGTGGGCGACGTCGCAGTCCGGGCAGAGCCAAGGGGACGTCTGCGCCGGCTGCAGCTCCAGCGGCGTTCCGCACCAGTTGCACAGGATCGGCTCGCGCACGCCTGACACCTCCCTGCCACACGGCGCGCACCCACGGGGTGCCCCCCAACGGACTCCGGTATGGGGTTTCGAGCAGGGAGCCGAAAAACCTCGTCGATTCTATCTATCTCAGTGATAGAAAAAAACTGGAGCTCAAGTGAACCCCCTGCCTCTCTTCCCCACGGCTGTCTTTCCCACGGGCTCCGAGGCGCACCAGCTGCGCGGTACGATTTCCCTCCGCGTGGCAACTCGTGCGTGCGGGTTGGCCATACTTCCCAGCAGGGTCGACAAACCAGCGAGTGCCGGGAAACGCGGGCCCTGCCCAGGTTCACTTCCTCCCCCGAGGCGACCACACCGGACGCGACACGCCAGATGTGACCGGCTACGAACTCGTTCACGGGTCAAGTTGTGCGTTTCGTTTCACCCACGACGGCGGGGTTCCGCCCGGAAGAACGCCCCGCTGCGCCCGGCAGGCAGGCCGAGCGTCGACAGGTCCGGGGCGCCCCCTCCGCGGTCGCGCATAGGCTGGGCCGGAGGGATCGCCAGTGTACACCTACTTCCCCGGCTACGGCTGGCTCGGGCCGAGCTTCGATGGCAAGCGCAGCCTCATCCCGGGTGTGATGCCCGTGGTCCCCCCGTCCATGCCGGAGCCGCCGCCTGCCGCCCCGGGCCCCGATCCGCTGGCAGCGGCACCTTCCGCGGCCCCCGGCTGGCTCCCGGGGCCGACTGGCTCGGGGCTTGCCCAGAGCGGCAGCCAGACCGTGCGCGCGCCAACGATGGGCGGCCCGCTCGCGGCCCTGGCGGGTACCCCCCTGGGTCCGGCGCTGGCCCAATTGCTGGCGTCCAGGCCCGATCTCGGCACCTACCAGCCGGGCAGCCTGCCGCCCGAGATCCCCGGGATACCCGCAATGCCGCCTCCGCCGCCCGGGATGTTCGAGGGGATGCGGGCGGGCGGCGCGGGCCGGCCGTCCCCGCTGCCGAGCTGGCCCCAGCCAGCGGGGGCGGCCGGAACTTGGTGAACGCCTGCCGGTGAGCTCACCCGGTCCCTGCCAGACGGGAGGGAACCGCTGCGAGGTCGCGGCCGGCCACCTCCGGACGGGGCCGGACGAGCCACATCGTCCCGAGGCAGAGACCGAGCACGCCGAGGAACAGCACCAGGCCGAGGAGGCCCGTCGGCCGGAGGGCGGCGAACATTCCGGCGGCGACGGCCAGCAGCAGCACCCCGCTACCCAGCGCCGAGTAGCCGGCCACCGCGGCCCCCCGGCCGGCCGGAGCCACCTGCCATCCGTCCCGGCGGGTGAGCAGGGAGACCAGAACGAGCACGGCGAGGTTCGTTCCCATGCCGACCCATACCGGGTGGATGTCGAGGAAGAAGCGGTTCACCGACCAGCCGCTGAGCTGGTACCAGCCGGTGCCCGCGAGGAATCCCGCGCCCATGGCGGCCAGCACCCCCGGTACCGTGGCCCCCCGCCACAGGAGCGCCGTGATGACCGGGGCGAAGGTCGCCGAGTTCCGGACGGTCCAGGCGAGCACGTTCCACCAGGCCGCCTGCTCCGAGCGCAGCACGCCGAAGAGGACCATGAGCACCGTCAGGAGGACGAGCGACCACCGGGTGTAGCGGACGAGGTCGGCCTCACGCGCCTGCGGCCGCAGCGCCATCCCCACGTCCCGCCCCAGGCTGGTGGCCCCGGAGAACTGGCAGGGGGCACCCCAGCCGAGGGCGCAGGCCCAGATGCCGAGGAAGAAGAGCCCCGTCAGCGGAGCGGGGAGCACGGAGGCCAGGTACTGCGGCACGGCCACGAGCCCGCGGGGGATGCCGGGGACCGCCAGCGCCGCAGCCAGGCCGAGCAGCACGCCGACGAGGATGAATGGGATCCCCATGAGGCTGGCGAGGTAGAGCCCTCGCCGGCCCTCTGCCGCGGTTCGGCACGAGAGCGCCATCTGGAAGGCCGCCTGGGCGAGTGGGACGTTGACGATGAACGTGCCGAACCAGGCCACGATCGTCTGCATGCCCACGGTGTCGAGCCGCAGCAGCTCCGGCCGGGCGGCAGACAGGGTCGCCAGGCCCCCCAGGCCCGGGCGCAGCAGGACGCCGGCGAGCCCGATCGCCAGCATGAGGGCGAACACGATCGCGTTCGCGCTCTGGGTGAGCGCGATCGACCACATGCCGCCGCCCTGCAGGTAGGCGAGGAGAAGCAGGGCGGTGATCACCAGCGAGCCGAGAAGCGGGATGCCGGTGAAGACGTGCACCGCCGAGGCGAACGCCAGGGCCGTGGCCACGGACCACATCGGGAAGGCGAAGGCCGTGATCGCCCCGGCCAGCGCCCGCGCCGCCCGGCCGTACTGGTCGCCGATCAGCCCGGAGACCGTGACGATGGCCCGCTCCCGGAACGGTCCCACGAGGAACAGGGCGATGAGCAGGACCTGGACGGTTTCGGCCACGCCGTACCACACGGCCGAGACGCCCGTCAGGTAGCTGAGCTCGAGGACGGAGATGAAGGTCGACCCGGAGAAGAGCCCCGTGATGCACACCGCGACGAGGATCGGCGAGAACCGCCGCCCGGCGACGAAGAAATCCTCCCCGCGCTGCGCCCGCCGCCGCGCCACCTGGCCCATGACGATGAGCACGGCGGTGTACAGGACGGCGAGGCCGAGGATCCACCGGCCGTGCGGGGTCAACCCTGCTTCACCCCGCTCCGGATCTCCCAGTGCAGGCGCACTTCCGCGCCGCTGTCCTTGATGAGGTTGTACACCGGGCAGCGCTTGAGAACGGCGGCCTGCAGGGCCTCGAGGCGCTCCGGCGGCTCGTCGGTGACGAAGGCGGCGTGGATGTCCACCGACTGGAAGTGCGGGGAGACGTCTGCCGTCCCGAAGAGCCCGCGCTGGTCGACCAGCCCCTCGCTGCGGATTTCCAGGCCCTCCAGGCGGAAGTCCATCTCCCGGGCCACCATCTCGATGACCACGCTGAGGCAGCCGTTGAGCGCCCCGATCACGTACTCCATGGGGGTCGGGCCCTCGTTGGTGCCGCCCAGCTTCTCGGGTTCCGCCGTCACGAAGGAGAAGTCGCGCACGCTCAGGTCGGTGCGGTAGCGGCCCTTCCAGGTCCCCTGCGCGCGGACGACCTTGTACTGCGGCGCGGTGGCTTCGGGCTTTTCGGACACGGTACATCCTCCTTCACACCCACGCCCCCCTTCGGGTCCAGGCCGTTTGGGGGTGAGGCAGCGGTGGTTGGCCTCAGGATAACGGGAACCGTTGCCACGGGTCAAGGATGTGTTCTAGTTAAATAGAACAGTTTTTGGACCACACCGGGTGAGCCTGCACGGCCGTATGGAGGCAGCGGCCGACGGAGCAACGCCGCGTGGCGCTGCCGCGAGCAGGTTGCATCAGTCGCCAATGGTAGTGACATCCAATGGCTTTGTGATAACAGTAACTTGTTCAAGTAAGCGAGATTCAGCAGGAGAAATGCGTACGCGCTTCGAAGTTGGCTTATCGTGAATGCGTATTCAAAGACGTGATGAGGAACAGTGCCAACCGCGAGGGATGTAGCGAACCGGGCGGGCGTGTCGCAAAGCACGGTCTCGCGGGTGCTCAATAACCATCCGCATGTGCGTCCCGAGACCCGGAAGCGCGTATTGGACGCCATCGCCGAACTGGACTACCACCCGAACCAGGCCGCTCGCAGTCTTGTCACACAGCGGACGGGTAGCATCGGTCTGGTCGTGGGGGACATCCGTAACCCCTTTTTTGCCGAGACCGCGAAGGGCATCGTCGACACCAGCCGCAGCTACGGGTACCGCGTGGTGCTCTGCACGACGGACAACCAGGACACCTTGCAGTCGGAAGCGATCAAGTTACTCCGTTCCCAGGAGGTGGACGGGCTCATTTTCGGCTCCGTCCGGATGGACGATGCCGAGGTGCTGGCGCTGATCGAGAGCGGGTTTCCGTGCGTCCTGTACAACCGTGTCCTGAAAACGGATGCAGGAAGCTATGTGGTATTGGACAACCGAAAGGGCGCCCGGATGGCAACGGAGCACCTGCTGAAGCTTGGGCACCGTCGTATCGCAGTGCTCACGGGGTCCCGACAGTTCTCCACTTTTGCCCATCGTCTGGAAGGGTATTCAGAGGTGCTACGCGAATACGGTATCCCGGTCGACCGGCATCTGATCCTCGACCACCAGGCCTACGCTGCCGATCGAATCGGCACGCTGCGCCGGCTCCTCGGGCAGCGGCGGCCGCCCACAGCGATCTTCGCGTTGACCGACGACTATGCCTTGCAAGTGCTCGACACGCTGGCAGAACTTGACGTACCCGTTCCCGAAGGGATGGCGGTCGTCGGTTTCGACGATATCCGGATCGCGGGCCACTCGCGCATCGGTCTCACTACGGTAGCCCAGCGGAAGGACCTCATGGGGCGGCTGGCGGTGGAATCCCTGATGGAACTGATCACGGCCCGGGCGGAGGGGCGAACTCCGCAGCCCATCCGCCTCGTGCTTGAGCCGCAACTGATCGTCCGCCGCACCTGCGGTGCCCAACGCTGAACCAAAACCAGAAGAGGTGGTCTCTGGTGGTGTTCCCGTTCCGTATGCCCGGCGTGCTGTACGCCGGCGTGGGGGCTCTGGACAAACTTGGCCCTGAGGTGCAACGCCTGGGCGGCGACCACGTCGTCGTGGTGACGGACAAGGGACTGGTCAAGGCCGGAGTGGTGGACTCCGTGCTGGCGCGGCTGAAGGAGATCGGCGTCGCGGTCACCGTGTTCGACGAAGTCGAGGCGGAGCCCAGCACCGAGAACTGTGAGAAGGCCGCTTCCGCCGTGGTTGCTGCCGGTGCGCGGCTGATCGTCGCCGTGGGCGGCGGCAGCTCCCTGGACGTGGCCAAGGGCTCGTCCATCCTTGCGGCCCACGGGGGCAAGATCGCTGACTACTTCGGCATCGACAAGGTCCCCGGCCCCGGTCTGCCCTGGATCGGCATCCCCACGACTTCCGGCACCGGTTCCGAAGTCACGCCCAACGCCATCTTCACCGACAAGATGCAGCAACTGAAGATTGGGGTGGTCAGCCCGTACCTTCTGCCCACCGTGGCCATCGTGGACCCCGTGCTCACCCTCACGGTGCCACCGGCCGTCACCGCCGCCACCGGCATCGATGCCCTTACCCATGCGATCGAGTCGTTCACCGCCCCCAAGGCAACGCCGCAGACCGACCTGTACGCGCTCGAGGCGATCCGCCTCATCTCTCGCAGCCTGCGCAAGGCGGTCTGGGCGGGGAAAGACCTGCAGGCCAGGACGGACATGGCGTACGGGAGCCTCTTCGCCGGTGTCTCGCTTGGCAACGCCGGGGTTGGTGCCGTCCACGCCCTCGGCTACCCGCTCGGCGGCCAGTTCGGCGTTACTCATGGCGTGTCCATGTCGCTGCTGCTGCCGTATGTGATGGAGTTCAACATGGTGGCCGACATCGAGAAGTTTGCTCGTGTCGCGGAGGCCATGGGAGAGAACGTCGCGGGCCTGTCCACCCGCGCCGCGGCGGCCAGAGCGGTCGAAGCCGTGCGGACGCTCTCGGTGGATGTCGGAATCCCCCAGCGGCTGCGCGACGTGGGTATCCCGGAGAGCGCCCTGGACGGCCTGGCGGAGGCGGCCATGAAGGTGACCCGCCTGTTGGACAACAACCCGCGGAAGGTCACCCTCGAGGACGCCCGGGCCCTTTATCAGGCGGCTTATTAGGTCCACCCCAACACACATAGAAAGGAGAATCACCCGAGGTGAAGGCAAAGTTCCTTGCGAGCGTCCTCACCGGCGCCATGTTCGCGATCGCGCTGGCCGGGTGTGGCGGCCAGCAGGGAGGTTCCACCGCGGGAGGCAGCGCCGGTGGCGGCGGTGCTGCAAAGGTGGCCGAGGTCAAGATCGGCAACATCTTGCCCCTTTCGGGCCCCGCCGCCCCGCTGGGGGAGCTCGGGAAAAAGGCCCGCGAACTGGCGGCTGAAGAGATCAACGCGGCCGGTGGCATCAAGTCCCTCGGCGGAGCCAAGCTGAAGCTGATCTTCGCCGACAGCCAGGGCAAGCCCCAGGTGGGCGTCGCGGAGGCGGAACGCCTGATTACCCAGGAGAAGGTCTCCCTCCTTACCGGCACGTATCAGTCGGGTGTGGCCATTCCGGTTTCCGAGGTCGCCGAACGCTACAAGGTCCCGTTCTTCGCCCCCGTGCCCTCCGACGACAGCATCACTCAGCGCGGTTTCAAGTACCTGTGGCGGTTGGCCGATACCTCGGAAATGCGGGTGATCGCCCAGAGCCAGTTCCTGGACGACCTCAACAAGACGCAAGGCGCTGGGTTGAAGACCGTCTACTTGATTTATGAGAACACCGCCTGGGGCCAGGGCGTGGCAAAGAGCTGGAAGAAGTACCTGCCCGAGAAGGGTTTCCAGATCGTGGGTGAAGAAGCCTACCCGCAGGGTAGCTCTGATTTCACGCCGCTGGCAAACAAGGTGAAGGCCGCGAACCCCGACGTCGTCCTGCTCACCTCCTACGTGGCCGATGCCTCCCTGCTGACCAATACCTTCGCCGAGCAGAAAGTAACCCCCAAGGTTTTCCTTGGCACTTCGGGTGGTTACTCCGACCCGGTCTACCTGAAGAACACGGGGGAGAATGCCGAATACTTCTTTGACGTCTCCTCGTGGGAGACGGATGTCCGTCGGCCTCATGTGCAGGAGATCAACGAGAAGTTCCAGCAGAAGTTCGGCGTCCTGCCGTCCAACGAAGCCGTGAAGGCGTACGTGGCCATGTACGTCATCAAGGACGTACTGGAGCGGGCGGGTTCTCTGGAGGCCGACAAGATCCGCGATGCCTTCAACCAGACCAACATCACAGAGGGCATCACACAGGTGTACGCTCCCACCATCAAGTTCGACGACAAGGGCCAGATGATCAGCCAGGCCCTGGTCATTGCCCAGTACCGCAAGGTGAACGGAAAGATCGAGCGGGTAACCGTCTGGCCGGAAAAGGAAGCCCGGTCCCCCGAGTTCAAGCCGGTCCTGTTCCCCGGCTGGGACAAAAAGTAGGTCTATGTGTTCTTCCACACCTGGTGGGGCCGCTGGCCTGGACGGCGGCCCCATCTGAGTCAGAAGGTGGTCGGCGAATGGCGCTGACGAATGCCATCGTCAACGGCATCCTGATGGGCGGCATATACGGGCTGATCGCTCTGGGCCTCACCCTCGTCTTTGGGATCATGAGGGTCGTTAACTTCGCTCACGGCGCCTTGCTCATGGTATCCATGTATGCCGCCTACTTCGCGTGGCATTACACGAGGCTGTACCCGTATTTCACCGTGTTTGTGGTTGCCCCATTCATGTTCGTGGTGGGCTTCCTGCTCCAGCGGTACTTGATCAGGCCCGTGTTCAAGGCGGAGGCGGACGTGCGTGAACCGATCAGCGCGCTGCTCCTGACGGCCGGCCTGATGGTCACGCTGGAGAACATGGCGCTGCTCTTCTTCGGCGCCGACTACCGAACGGCCAAGACCACGCTGTCCGGCGTGACGTACCATCTAGGCGGCATCAGCGTTGCCGCCCCGCGCCTTTATGCGTTTCTCATCACCCTTGTGGCTACTGTCATCTTCTACGTCTTCTTACAGCGCACGGAAACCGGCAGGGCCATGCGCGCGGTGGGACAGGACCGATCGGCCGCGGCCCTGGTGGGTATCAACGTCTACCGGATGTATGACGTGGCCTTCGGCGTCGGTCTCGCCCTACTGGGTGTGGCAGGCTCCGTCCTCGTGCCCTTCTACTACGTGCAGCCGTCCGTCGGCCAGATCTTCGGTACCCGGGCTTTCATCACCGTGGTGCTGGGCGGGCTGGGCAGCGTGCCGGGCGCCCTCGTGGGCGGGCTGCTGATCGGGATCGTGGAGTCGGTGGCCGCCCAGTTCATGGAGTCGACCTGGACCCAAGTACTGATCAACTACGGCTTCCTGGCCTTCCTCTTCATCAAGCCCTCCGGCCTGTTCGGGTCGCCGTATGACGCCTGATTGGGGGTATGGAGGCGTTGGCCAAGCGCAAGCTTCTGGCCGTACTGCTGGCGGTGGCAGCTCTGGCGGTGGTGCCGCTGGTCATCACCCAGCCTTATTACCTGCACACGGCCATCATGGTGCTGTACTTTGCCTACCTGAGTTCCTCCTGGAACATCGTAGGGGGATTCGCCGGCCAGCTTTCCCTCGGCCACTCGGCCTACCTGGCTATCGGGGCGTACACGTCCACCTTGCTCTTCATCAACACCGGGCTCACGCCATGGATAGGCATGGTGATCGGTGGCTTGCTGGCGGCCGCGGTGGCGGTGGTGGTTGGCCTGCCGACTTTCCGGCTGAGGGGTGCCTACTATGCCCTTGCCACCGTCGCCTTCTCCGAGGGCTTCCGAGTCATCCTTGAGAGCACCAGTCACATCGGCTCGTGGGAGACCGGTGCCGCCGAAGGCTTGCAGGTACCGCTCAGGGGCGAGGCGCCCGCTGTGATGCAGTTCCTGGACAAGACGCCTTATTACTACTTGATTCTGGCCCTGCTGGTGCTGGTCGTGTTCGTCTCCTGGTGGATTGACCGCAGCAAGCTCGGGTATTACCTCACGGCGCTGCGGGAGGACGAGGAGGCAGCCCAGGCCCTGGGTGTCAACACGGCCATGGCCAAGCTCAAAGCTGCCGCCATCAGTGCGTTCTTCACCGCGCTCGGCGGCACCTTCTACGCCCAGCTCATCCGCTTCCTGGAGCCGCCAGCCATTGCCGGCCCCGATCTCTCGGCGCAGATGGTGCTGCTCACCATCGTCGGCGGCCGGGGCACCGTGTTCGGGCCTGTCGTAGGCGGCATCCTGCTTTCCATGCTCGGCGAGTTCACCCGCGCCAAGCTCGGCGGTTCGCTGCTAGGGGTGCACCTCATCCTGTACGGCGTCGGCGTGATGATCGCCATCCTGTACAAGCCGCAAGGGTTGATCCAGCCGCTGGGCGCCTGGTGGGCCCGACTGACCGAGTCGAGGTCAGGCAAGCTGGCCGGCGTACGGGGGTGAGGGGCGATGGCCCTGCTGGAAGTTCGTAACCTGGTCAAGCGCTTCGGCGGCCTGGTGGCCACCAACGACGTCTCCTTGACTGTCGAGAAGGGCTCCATCACCGGCGTGATCGGCCCCAACGGTGCCGGCAAGACGACGCTGTTCGCCCTGATCTCAGGCTTTCACACCCCCACCAGCGGCGACATCCTGTTCGAAGGCAGGAGCATTGTTGGCCTGAAGCCATACGACCTCTGCAGGCTCGGCATCACCCGCACCTTCCAGGTCGTGAAGCCCTTTGCCGGCAAGTCGGTCCTGTACAACGCCATGGTGGGGGCCTTTGTGCGCACGAACAGCACAGCCGAGGCGGAGCGGATCGCCTTGGACGTGCTCAGGCTCACGGGTCTCTACGAGAAGAGGGACGTGCCGGCCAAGTCGCTGACCATCGTGGATCGCAAGCGCCTGGAAGTCGCGAAGGCGCTGGCCACCCGGCCCAAATTGCTGCTGCTCGATGAGGTGCTGGCCGGCCTGACGCCCAGGGAAGTGACAGAAGCGGTCGAGCTCGTCCGGACGATCCGAGCGCAAGGCGTGACCATCCTGATGATCGAGCACGTGATGCAGGCGGTCATGGCGCTCTGCGAGCGCGTCCACGTCATCCACCACGGCGAGAAGATCGCCGAGGGTACGCCGGCCGAGGTCACTCGCGACGAGAAGGTCATCCAGGCGTATTTGGGGGAGAAGTATGCCGCTGCTGGAAGTCAGTAACCTCGAAGTCCGGTACGGGGACGTCTCTGCCCTTCGGGGCATTTCCTTGCGTGTGGAGGAAGGGGAGATCGTCTCCATCGTCGGCGCCAACGGCGCCGGCAAGACCACCCTGATCAATACCCTTTCCGGTTTGCTCAAGCCGAGCGGGGGCAGCATCCGCTTCCTGGGACAGGACATCACCGACACGGAGCCCCACGACCGGGTGCCGATGGGTATCGTGCAGGTGCCGGAAGGGCGGCGGCTCTTCCCCTTGATGACGGTGATGGAGAACCTCCTGCTCGGCTCCCACGCGCCATCCGCCCGGGCGAAGCGGGAGGAGACGTTGGGGTGGGTGTTCAAGCTGCTGCCCCGGCTGGAGGAGCGCAAGGGTCAGATCGCCCGAACGCTCTCCGGCGGGGAGCAGCAGATGGTGGCCATCGGCCGGGCGCTGATGAGCCAGCCGAAGCTGCTCATGCTGGACGAGCCCTCTCTGGGCCTGGCTCCCGCCATCGTCGAGCAGATCTTCGACCTCATCCGGCAGATCAGCCGCGAAGGTGTAACGGTGCTCCTGGTAGAGCAGAACGTACACCATTCGTTAGAGCTGTCGCACCGCGGGTACGTCCTGGAGCACGGTTCCATCGTTTTGGAGGGTACAGGCCGCGAATTGCTGGGCAACGACCACGTACGCAAGGCGTACCTCGGAATGTAGGTTCTGAGGTCACCGCGTCGTCCACCGGGATGCGTCCGTGCAGGTCATGCGGGAGGGAACGGTAGCCTTGGAACGTGTGTTACGGGTCAACATGACGGACCGGAGCTACCGCATCGAGCCGCTGCCGGAGGCGTGGCGCCTCCTGGGCGGCCGTGCGATCACGAGCCGCATCGTCGCGACGGAAGTGGACCCGCTCTGCGACCCCCTCGGCCCGAACAACAAGCTGGTGCTGGCGCCCGGCCTCCTTTCCGGGACCACCCTCAGCAGTTCCAGCCGCATCTCCGCGGGGGCCAAGAGCCCGCTCACCGGGGGGATCAAGGAGTCGAACGGCGGTGGCCAGAGCGGGCTGAAGCTGGCCCAGCTCGGCTACCGCGCGGTGATCATCGAGGGTCAACCGCGCGAGGCGGGCTGGTGGCTCCTGGTGATCGGGCCGGAGTCGGTCCGGTTCGAGCGCGCGGACGACCTGGCCGGGCTCGGGCAGTACGAGACGGCGCGGCGGCTCTTCGAGCGGTTCGGCCGCAAGGTGGGGCTCTCGGTCATCGGGCCGGCGGGCGAGATGAAGATGAACATCGCCGGGATCGGCAACACCGACCCGGAGGGCCGGCCCGGCCGGATGTGCGCGCGGGGCGGCCTCGGCGCCGTGATGGGGTCGAAGGGGCTCAAGGCGATCGTCTACGAGGACGTGGGGTGGAACCCGCCGAGGAGCCTGGACGAGGCCGTCTGGAAGGCGGCCAGCAAGGCGTACGTCCAGGAACTGCGCACGCAGCCCGCCACGGCCGAGCGGTACCCCAAGCTCGGCACCCTGGGCGTGCTGGAGCTGGTGAACAAGGTCGGCGGGCTGCCGGTCCACAACTTCCGCTGGGGGCAGGACGAGCGGGCGCTGGAGATCGGCGGGATCCGGGTGCGGGAGATCATCCTGGAGCGGGGCGGCCAGACCACGCACTCGTGCATGACCGGCTGCATCATCCAGTGCTCGAACGTGTTCGTCGACAAGGAGGGCCAGGAGATCGCCTCCTCGATGGAGTTCGAGACCCACGGCCTCCTGGGCTCCAACCTGGAGATCTTCGACGTCGACTGGATCGCCCGCTTCACCCGCGAGTGCAACGACCTCGGGGTGGACACCATCGAGACCGGAGGCGCCATGGGCGTGGCGATGGAAGCGGGTGTCATCCGGTGGGGCGACGCGGAGGGCGTGATGCGCCTGATGGGGGAGATCCGGGCGGGCACCGTGCTCGGCCGGGTGCTGGGAGCGGGTGCCGGCATCGCCGGCAAGGTCCTGGGCGTGCAGCGGGTGCCGGTCGTGAAGAACCAGACGATCTCCGCGTACGACCCCCGGGCCGTGAAGGGCAACGGCGTGACCTACGCGACGAGCCCCATGGGGGCCGACCACACGTGCGGGAACACCATCGCCCTTCCCATCGACCACCTCGACCCCTCCGACAAGGTGGCCGTGTCCCGGGAGATGCAGATCGTCGCCACGGCGCTGGACGTGCTGGGCTTCTGCAACTTCGCCCGGGGCGTCATGAGTGCGACCCCGCAGACCTTCGCCGACCTGTTCAACGCCCGGATGGGGACGAACTTCACGCCGGAAGAGATCCGGCGCTACGCCGTGGACGTGATAAAGCAAGAGATCGAGTTCAACCGCCGGGCGGGGCTCGGTCCGGAGACGGACCGGCTGCCGGAGTGGCTGCGCACGGAGCCGCTGCCGCCGCACGGCGCGGTGTTCGACGTGCCGGAGGCGGAGCTCGATCGCATCTGGGAGGGGTACTGACCCGGCCGCGGCCAGACAGCCGGCTGCGACGACCCGTGAGACGAGCCAGCCCTGGGCACGGGGGCTGGCTCTGTCTGGCTCACTCGTTCAGCTCGCGGCGCTCCCCCGTCACCATGTAGATGACCCACTCGCCGATGTTCGTGGCGTGGTCGCCGATGCGCTCCAGGTGCATGGCCACGAAGAGAAGCTGGGCCGCCTGCGGCACGGTGGACGGATCGCGCCCCATGATGGGGACCAGCTCGTCGAAGATCTGCCGGTAGAGGTGGTCCAGCTCGTGGTCGCGCTTGATCATGTCGTAGGCCAGGTCGGCGTCCTGCCGGATGTAGGCCGTGAGCGCGTCCCGGACCATCCCCTGGGCGATCTCGCCCATGCGCGGGATGTCGATCAGCGGCTTGATGAAGGGCTGATCGCCGAGCCGGATCGTGATCCTCGCGATGTCCACGGCGTGGTCGGCGAGCCGCTCGAGGTCGGTGATCGCCTTCAGCGTGGCGCCGATCACCCGGAGGTCGCTGGCCATGGGCTGCTGCAGCGCCACCAGGGTGAGGCAGCGCTCCTCGATCTCAAGCTCCATGGCGTCGATGGCGTCGTCGCCGTCGATGACCTGCTGCGCGAGGGCCGTATCCCGCTGGATGAGGCTACGCAGGGCGCCTGCGATGGCCTCCTCCACCCGGGTGCCCATGCGGGCCAGGTCCCGGCGCAGGTCGGCCAGTTCCTGATGGAAGGACTGGCGGGTCATGATTACCCGAACCTCCCCGTGACGTAGTCCTCGGTGCGCCGGTCCCGCGGGCGGGTGAAGAGCGTCCGGGTGGGTCCGCACTCGACCAGCTCCCCGCTGAGGAAGAAGGCCGTCTGGTCCGACACCCGGGCGGCTTGCTGCATGTTATGGGTGACGATCACGATGGTGTACCGTTCCTTCAGCGAGTGGATGAGGTCCTCGATGCGGGCCGTCGCGGCCGGGTCGAGGGCCGAGGCGGGCTCGTCCATGAGGAGCACCTCCGGCTCGACGGCCAGCGCCCGGGCGATGCACAGGCGCTGCTGCTGGCCGCCGCTGAGGCCCAGGGCCGAGTGGTGCAGCCGGTCGCGCACCTCGTCCCACAGGGCGGCGGCCGTCAGGCTGCGCTCGACGATCTCCATGAGCCGGCTGCGGCTCTTGATCCCGTGGAGCCGCGGGCCGTAGGCCACGTTGTCGAAGATCGACATCGGGAACGGGTTCGGGCGCTGGAAGACCATGCCGACCCGGGTGCGCAGGTCGATGACGTCGAGGTCCGGCCCGTAGACGTCGACCCCGTCGAGCAGGACCTTCCCGGTCATGCGGAACCCGCTCACCAGATCGTTCATCCGGTTGAGCGTGCGCAGGAAGGTGGACTTGCCGCAGCCGGACGGGCCGATCAGCGCCGTGACCGACCGGGCCGGGATGTCCAGCGTGATGCCCTTCAGCGCGTGGAAGTTTCCGTAGTAGACGTGAAGGTCCTGCACCGAGAACGCGGTGCGCGCCGGGGCGGCGGCAAGCGGCTCGGACAACGGTCTCAGCTCCTTCTACGACGGCAGGCTGCCCGTGCGGCGCCGGTACCAGGCCCGGGCCGGCAGGGCGACGGCCAGGTTGAAGGCGAGGACCATCAGCACCAGGAGGGCGGCCGCGCCGGCCTGGATGCGGTCGGCGTCCGGCACGATGGGGTTCGACCCGGTGGCCCAGAGGTGCACGGCCAGGGTCGCGCCGGAGGCCAGGGGGTCGAAGTCGGGGAAGAACCGGGAGGCGGTGGTGCCGGCCGTGAACACGAGGATGGCCGTCTCCCCCAGCGCCCGCCCGGCGACCAGGGTGATCCCGGTGACCAGGCCGGGGAGCGCCGCCGGCAGCACCACGCGGGTCACGGTCTGGAAGCGGGTCGCTCCCAGCGCCAGGCTTGCCTCCCGGTAGGAGTCCGGGACCGACCGGATGGCGGCCTCGGTCACGTTGACCAGGACCGGCAGGTTCAGCAGGCCCAGCGCCAGGGCGCCGCCGAGGATGGTGAACCCCAGCCCCAGCCACTGCACGAAGATGAGCATGCCGAAGAGGCCGAGCACGATGGAAGGGACCGTGGCGAGGGCCTCGGTGCTCAGGCGGATGAGATCGGTGAACCGGCCCGGCCGGGCGTACTCGGCGAGCCAGATCCCCGCCCCCATGCCGACGGGCACGGAGAAGACAAGTGAGAGGGTGAGGATATAAAAGGAATTGAACAGGAAGGGCCCGACCCCTCCTCCTGCCGAGATCTGGCTGGGGAGCCCGAAGAGGAAATCCGGGGTCAGGTGCGGCAACCCCTGGCCGAGGATGTGGAGGAGGAACCAGGCCAGGATGGCGAGGATGAGGGCCATGGCCGCCCACAGGAGGCCGGTGCCGAGGCGGTCGGCGAGGCGCTTGTCCACCGCGCTACCCCCTTCCCGACGCGTACGCCGCGCGCCGGCCCAGCGCCCGCACGGCGAGGATGAGCCCCAGGGAGATGAGGAGGAGCAGGAAGGCCATGAAGAACAGGGCGTCCGCCCACGGGGTCCCGTAGGGGGCGTTCCCCATCTCCGTGACGATCTCGCTCGTGAGGGTCGCCGTCGGCGTCCAGAGGCTCACGGGGAGGCGCGGGCTGTTGCCGATCACCATCTGCACCGCCATGGTCTCGCCGATCGCGCGCGCCATCGCCAGGATGATGCCGGCGAGGATGCCGGGGCGGGCGGCCGGGACGAGCACCCGCCAGATGGTCTGCCAGCGGGTGGCGCCCAGGGCCAGCGATCCCTCCACCAGCGGGCGCGGAACCGCCCGCAGCGCGTCCTCGGCGATGCCGATGACCGTGGGGAGGATCATGATGCCGAGGATCACCCCGGCGGCCAGGAGGCCGAAGCCCGAGCCGCCGCCGGCGAGCCGGTCCCGGATGAAGGGCACGAAGATGGTGAGGCCGATCCAGCCGTAGACGACGGACGGGATGCCCACGAACAGGTCGACGGCCGGGCGCAGCACGGCCCGCAGCCGGGGCCCGGCAAGCTCCGAGAGCACGATGGCGCCGGCGAGCCCGAGCGGAGCCCCCACGAGCAGCGCCAGGGCGGTGACCGCCAGGGAGCCGACGATGAACGTGGCGGCACCGTACTGCTCCGGCGGCTGCCAGCGGGTCGAGAGGAAGAACTCCAGGGGGCTGATCGACCGGAAGGCCGCCAGCCCCTGGAGCCCCAGGAAGAGGATGATGGCGAACACCGTCAGCGCCACGGCGGCCGCGCTGAAGACGAACAGGGCGCGGTTCAGCCGGTCCCAGGCGTGGGCCGCTCCGGCCCGGGCGGGCGGCCGGCGGCCCACCAGCGCGTGCGTGTTCACCGCTCCGACCCCCTCAGCGGCTCATCTTGCTGACCGGGATGAAGCCCATCTTCGGAAGCACCCGCTCCTGGAAGTCCGGACTGAGGATGTATTCGATGAAGGCCTTGGTGGCCCCGGCAGGCTCGCCTCGGGTGAACATGTGCTCGTACGCGAAGATCGGGTACTTCCCGCGGATCACCGCGTCGACCGAGTACTCCACGCCCTCGAAGGCCACCCCTTTCACGCTCTGGTCGAGGTAGGCCGCGTCGATGTACCCGATGCTGCCCGGCGTGCTCGCCACCGTGGCCCGCACCTTGCCGTTCGAGTCCTGGACCACGGCCCGGTCGGTCACCTCCGCCCCGTCCAGCACGATCCGCTGGATCGTGGCCCGGGAGCCGGACGAGCGGGGACGGTCGACCACGGTGATGGCCTGATCCGGCCCGCCCACCTCGCGCCAGTTCGTGATCTTGCCCGTGAAGATCCCCTTAGCCTGTTCCTTCGTCAGGTTCGTGACCCCCACGCCGGGGTGGGTGACGAGAACGAAGGGCGCGACGGCGACGCGGTGGTCGACGAGGTTCTTGCCCTGCAGTTCCGGCGGCAGGTCCACGTCGGAGTTGCCGATGTCCACCGACCCGGCGGCGACCTGGGTGAGGCCGGTGAACGAGCCGCCGCCGCTCACGTTCACGGTGACGCCCGGGTTCTTCTGCATGAACTCTTCCGCGGCTTGCTGCACCAGGGGGAGGAGGGCCGTGGAGCCGGCGGCGGTGACCTTCCCGCTCACGGCCCCCCCGCCGCCTTCCCCGCCCGGAGCGGGCGGCGTCTGGGCCCCCCGTCGCGCGCAGGCGGTGACGGTGAAGACCAGGAGGGCTGCCACGACGACCCCGACGTGTCGACGACCGTGCACGCGCATCCGGATTGCCTCCCTGC
Organism: Caldinitratiruptor microaerophilus; assembly: GCF_025999835.1. Taxonomy (NCBI): domain Bacteria; kingdom Bacillati; phylum Bacillota; class Clostridia; order Eubacteriales; family Symbiobacteriaceae; genus Caldinitratiruptor; species Caldinitratiruptor microaerophilus. Next base: position 172,888 of record NZ_AP025628.1, read on the forward strand.
GCCATGGGTGATCCTGTTGCCGCATCCAGCATGTCACCCGCGCATGAAGGTGATCTTGCTCCCGGATTAAGATTCGATTAAGACGCCTGCGCCCTGCCCGGTGCCTGCCGCCGGCAAGACGAAGTGGATGGCGGTGCCCTCCCCCGGCCGGCTCTCCGCCCACACCCGCCCCCCATGGCCTTCGACGATGTGCTTGACGATCGCCAGCCCCAGCCCGGTCCCGCCGGTGGTGCGCTCCCGCCCGCGCTCGACCCGGTAGAACCGCTCGAAGATGCGGGGGAGGGCCTCGGGTGGGATGCCCGTGCCCGTGTCGATCACGGCGATGTGCACCCCCTCCGGGATCGCCTGGGCCCGGATGGTGATCCGCCCGCCCCGGGGGGTGTGCTGGACGCTGTTCTCCACGAGGTTGGTCAGGGCCTGATCGATCCGGCGCGGGTCGGCGGGGGCGGGTAGCGTGGCGGGCGCCTCCACGGCCAGCTCGAGGCCCGCCTCCTCCGCGCGGGGCCGGAGGCGCGCGGCCGCCTCGCGGACGAGCCGCGCCAGGTCGGTGGGCACCGGCCGGATCGCCTGGGGATCCGACTCGAGCCGGGCCAGGTCGAGGAGTTCCTGCACCAGGTCGCTGAGGCGCCGGGCCTCGGCATCGATGATCTGGACGAAGCGCCGCGCGTCCCCGGGCTCCTCCAGGGCTCCCTGCAGGAGCGTCTCGGCGAAGCCGCGGATGGCCGTGACGGGCGTCTTCAGCTCGTGGGACACGTTGGCGATGAGGTCGCGGCGGACGGCCTCGACCCGCCGGGCCTCCGTGATGTCGTGCAGCACCAGGATGGCCCCGCCGCCGGGCCCGTGCCCCGGGGTGGCGCTGGCCTCGAGCCAGCGCGCCGGGGGGCCCTCGCGGCGGATGGTCACCCGGGCGGGGCGCCCGCCCAGGGCGGCGTCGACCGCGCCGGAAAGCGCCGTCTGCCGGAGCGCCTCGACGTGATGGCGGCCCCGGTCGGCAGGGGAGAGGCCCAGGAAGCGGTCGGCGGCCGGGTTGGAGCGGGCCACGGCGCCGGTCCGGTCGACGTACACCACGCCCACGGGCATCTGGTCCAGCACGGTGTCGAGGAGGTCCCGCTCCGCCTGGGCGGCCTCCAGGTGCTCCTCCATGCGCCGCGCGGCGTGGTTGAGGGCCCGGGCGAGGCTCCTCACCTCGGCGTCCGGCAGGTCGGCGTAGACCCGCCGCCCGGGCTCGCCCCGGGCGAGCGCGTCCACGGCGCGCGCCATCTCCGCCAGCACCCCCTGGAGCCGGCGCGCGACCCGCGCGCCCAGGGCCGCGGCCCCGGCGGTTGCCACCAGGGCGGACGCGCCTGCCGCCGCGGCGAGGCGGCGCCCCGCCGGGTCCCCCCGGGGGACGTCCGCCAGGACGAGGGTCGAGCCGGCGACGACGGCCGCGGCACCCAGGCCCGCCAGGGCGTGGGTCAGGAGAAGGCGCGACCCGAGGGAGCGGCTCACCCTCACCCCTCCCGGAGCTTGTAGCCGGCGCCGCGCACGGTGACGATCCAGCGGGGGTCGGCCGGGTCGTCCTCGATCTTCTCGCGCAGGTGGCGGATGTGCACGTCGACCAGCCGGGGGTCGCCGAAGTAGTCCACTCCCCACACCCGGTCGAGGAGCTGCTCCCGGCTGAGCACGATGCCCGGGTGGGTCATGAAGCACTCGAGGAGGGAGAACTCGGTCGGGGTGAGGTGGAGGGGCCGGTCCCCCCGGCGTGCCTCGTGGCGGGCCCGATCGAGGTAGAGCTCGCCGACTCGCAGGGCCTCCGGTTCGCCTGCGGTCAGACCGCCGGCGGGCGCGGCGGCGGCCCCCGCGCCGGCGGGGTTCCCCTGCGCCGGGCGCCCCGCCCGGCGGAGGACGGCGCGCACCCGCGCCACCAGCTCGCCGGGGCTGAAGGGCTTGGTGACGTAGTCGTCGGCCCCCAGCTCCAGGCCGACGATGCGGTCGACCTCCGCGTCGCGCGCGGTGAGGAAGATGACCGGGACGTCCCCCCGACGGCGCAGTTCCCGGCACACGTCCCGGCCATCGGCGTCCGGCAGCATGATGTCCAACAGCACCAGGTCCGGCGGGTCGGCCACGGCCGCGGCCAGCGCCTCCTTGCCGCCGCCGGCGACCCGGGTCTGGAAGCCGGCGCGCCGCAGGTTGTACTCGATCAGCGTGGCGATGGCGGGCTCGTCCTCCACGATGAGCACCTTCTGCGCCAGCAGGCATCCCCCCAGGAGGAAAGCGGCCTTCCGGGCGCCAACTCCATCGAGGTGGAACGCGCCGGCCCCGGCCCCGCCCCGGCGCGGGGCCGGGGCCTGTAGTGCCGCCCTGGCTACAGCCGGGGCCGAGACCGGACGGGGGAGGTCATCACACAGGATGGGAAAGCGGCGTCTCCAGTCCCGCGATCTGCTCGAGTTCCGGCTCGCGGGGGACGTTCAGATCGATCCGTCGGGCTCCTGGGTCTACTATACCCTCAACACGATCAACAAGGAAACCAACGACTACAACACCTCGATCTACCGGGCGGCGCCCGGGGGCGAGCCGGTCCGCTTCACGGGGGGCGAGACGGATCAGAGCCCGCGCCTGAGCCCCGACGGGCGGCTGCTCGCCTTCGTCTCGAAGCGAAGCGGCCAGCCGCAGATCTGGATCCTGCCCACGACGGGCGGGGAGGCGTGGCAGCTGACCCGGGTCCAGGGCGGGGTGCGGGAGATGGCGTGGTCGCCGGACGGGCGGCACCTGGCCTTCACCGCCATGCTGGACGACCGGGGCATCGAGCCGGAGAGGAAGGAGGACAAGGAAGAAGACCTCTACCGGAAGTTCACGAAGGGCGTCAAGGTGATCGAGGAGCTTTACCACAAGCTGGACGGCGAGGGGTTCGTCCACGAGCGCCGCCCCCAGGTGTGCGTGGTGGAGGTCCGCCCCGGCGCCGAGCCCCGGCAGCTCACCCGGCCGCCCTACCGGCACCAGGACCTGGCGTGGTCCCCGGACGGCCGGTTCCTCCTTTTCAGCAGCCGGCGCGGCCCCGATTACGACCGGGAGCCCTGGGAGACCCAGGTCTGGCGGATCCCGGCCGGCGGCGGCGAGCCCGAGCCGCTCACGCCGAAGGAGCTCGCCGCGGGTGCCCCGGCCTGGTCTCCGGACGGCCGGTGGATCGCCTTCGTGGCCGAGCGAGTGGACGAGCTCGGGTACGACAACCCCACCGTGTACGTCGTCCCCGCGGAGGGCGGGCAGCCCCGGGCGCTGGGCGCGGCGTTCGACCGGCCGGTGGGGAACCAGGCCATTACCGATCTGCCGGCTCCGGGCGGGATGAAGCTGACCTGGAGCCCCGACAGCCGGGCCGTCTTCGCCCTCTACTCGGACCACGGGCGGGTGCACCTCGCCCGGGTGGCGCTGGAGACGGGCGAGGTGACCCTGCTCACGCGCGGCGAGCGGATGGTGTACTCCGCCGCGCTGGACGCCGCCTGCCGCCGCGCCGCGCTCGGCGTGGCCGAACCCCTCGACCCGTCCCGGATCGTTCTGGCCGACCTGGAGTCGGGGCGCGAGGACGTGCTGGCTGCCCCGAACCGGGACCTCCTGGCCGCGCTCGATCTCACCCAGCCGCGCCGGTTCACCTTCCGGGCGCCGGGCGGCCCGGAGGTCGACGGCTGGATCCTCGAACCGGCCGGCCGGGAGGAAGGGAAGCGCTACCCGGCCGTGCTGGAGATCCACGGCGGCCCCATGGCGATGTACGGGGTGGGCTTCTTCTTCGAGTTCCACCTGCTGGCCGCACACGGTTACGGGGTGATCTTCACCAACCCGCGCGGCTCGCTGGGCTACGGCCACGACTTCTGCGCCGCCATCCGGGACCGCTGGGGGGACAAGGACTACGCCGACGTCATGGCCGGTCTGGAGGAGGCGCTCCGGCTCAGCCCGTGGATCGACCCCGACCGCCTCGGGGTGGCGGGAGGCTCGTACGGCGGCTACATGACCAACTGGATCGTCGGCCACACGGACCGCTTCAAGGCCGCGGTCACCATGCGGTCGGTCGTCGACTGGTCGTCCATGATCGGGGCCGGCGACGTGAACTGGGACGTGGTCAAGCGGGCCGGCGGCCGGTGGCCGTGGCAGGACCCCGAGTGGTACCGGCAGCAGTCCCCCATCACCTACGTCGACCGCATCACGACCCCGCTTCTCATCGAGCACCAGGAGGGTGACCTGCGCTGCCCGATCGACCAGGGCGAGACGCTGTTCACTGCCGTGAAGGCCCTGGGGAAGGCCCCCGTCCGCTTCGTCCGCTACCCGAACGAGTTCCACGGCATGAGCCGCAGCGGCAAGCCGTGGCACCGGGTGCACCGGCTCGACCAGATCCTGGACTGGTTCGGCCGCTACCTCCGTCCCGGCGCGCCGGCGGCCTGAGGGCGATCCTCACGCCACGGCCTCGTCCGCCAGGGCGAGGCGGACGCCGTATCCGGCGTACTTGGGGACGTTGAGGGCGCCGGTGGAGAGCACGAGGTACTTCGCCTTCATGCCCAGCAGCACGCCGGCGGCGGGGCCCCGGTCCAGGTCGATGCTGGTCAGGGGGTCCGGAACCCCGGTCATCGGGTAGGCGATCCGGGTCGGCTCCGCGTCGGGGAGGAGGAACGGGCGGTACTCGTCCGGGACGAGAGCCAGAACCTGCTCCCGCACCTCCGCCAGGGGGGTCGGGCTCACCTCCCCCCGGAGCATCCGGCGCCAGTTGGTCTTGTCCGGAATGTGACGGGAGAGGAGGAGCTCCAGCTCGCCCGCCGCCTTGCGGCTCGGCAACCGGGCCAGGACCACCGCCTCCACGGCGCCTTGCTCGAGCCAGCGGCCGGGGATGTTCCGGCTGATGCCCACCTTGATCTCGCTCGAGCGGGCGATGTAGAGGTACGTTGGGACCATGCAGTGGGCGTCGCCCCACGACGAGTCCCGGCAGGTGTCGTAGTGGCACAGATGGGGTTTCACGATGCAGAGGTCGTTTTGAGGTAAATCTTTGAAGCAGGGATAGCAGGAGCCATTGGGGAAAAGCTTCTTCACCGGCCTTCCGCACCACACGCAGGCCTTCTCCCCGGTCGGCTCGATCCGGATCGGCTTGCCGATGTAGCGGTTCAGGTGGACGGTCTCGGAACCGAGGGTCAGGTGGTACTGGACGACCTCGCCCGGCTGGGGCGTCAGGTCCTGGATGTGTCCTGTCAGCAACGACTCGGCCCCCTCCCACCTCGGTACCCCCATGGTACTACGTTTCGCCGGCGCGGCAAACCGCCGCCGGGGCGGAGAAGGGGATGGTTGCCCTGTTGCCGTGGCTTGTCCTTGCGCTCGGAACGATCGTCACGCTGGGCGCGTACTTCCGCGCCCAGTCCGTGCCGGCCCGCCGGCGCTCGCGCCGCGCCCGGGACGTGGAAGCGCAGGTCGCGGCCGGGCTCGACCCCGCCGCGGGGGACCCGTCGGACCCCCACGCGGTGGCCTGGGCCGTGCTGCGGGAGCCCATCGGGGTCGAGCGATGGCTGGACCGGCAGGCGGCGGCGCGCCACTTCCGCCTGGGGACCCTCTTCGGGATCGGCTGGTCCCTCCTGGCCCTGGGCATGTACCTCGCCGTCTTCGCCACGCCGGCGGCGCCCCCGGACCTCAGGGACTCGGGGGACGGGGCGCCGGCGCCGGTGGACGCCGGTCCCGACCGCACCGCGCCGGCGGCCCAGCCGGGGGGCGCCGGGGCGGTCACCCCCGGGACGGGAGGCACGGGCACAACTACCCGGGAACCCGCAGGCGGGTCGGGCGCCCAGCCGCAGCCCGGCCCCGGCCAGGGCGCGTCCGGTCAGCCGGGCTCCGGGCCGGCCACGCCCCCCCAGCCCGCACCGGTGACCGTGACCATCGCCGAGGGCGACACCGCCCCCCGCGTGGCCGCCAAGCTGGCCGGTGCCGGGGTGATCCGCGACCGGGAGGAGTTCCTGCGCCGCCTGGTCGAGCGAAAGAAGGATACCCTGCTGCGACCCGGAACCTTCCGGATCCTGCCCGGCCAGAGCGTCGACGCCGTGATCGACATCCTGACCCGGTCGTGATGGGCGACCGGGTCTCCTGTTTTGCCCCGGACCGTGTTATTATGGTCACAAAGTCGCAGGAGGGGGAACCACCGCCATGCTCAGCCAGCGTGCCAGGGAACTGGCGCCGTCGCCCACCATGGCCATCGACGCCCGCGCCAAGCAGCTCCTCGCCGAGGGGGCGGACGTGGTCAACTTCAGCGTGGGCGAGCCGGACTTCGACACGCCGGACACCGCCAAGGAGGGCGGGATCGCCGCGATCCGGCAGGGGTTCACCAAGTACACGCCGGCGGCCGGCACGCTCGAGCTGCGCAGGGCCATCGCCGAGAAGCTGCGCCGGGAGAACGGGCTGGAGTACGCGCCGGAGCAGATCGTCGTGTCCAACGGCGGCAAGCAGTCGCTGTACAACGCCTTCATGGTCCTCCTCGATCCCGGCGACGAGGTGATCATCCAGGCGCCTTACTGGGTAAGCTATCCGGAGATGGTGAAGCTCGCCGGCGGCGTGCCCGTGGTGGTGGAAACGGATGCCCGGACGGGGTTCAAGATGACGCCCGACATGATCCGGGAGAAGCTCACGCCGCGCACGAAGGTCATCAACCTGAACAGCCCGTCCAACCCCACCGGCGTGGTCTACACCCCGGCCGAGCTGCGGGCGATCGCCGAGCTTGCGGTGGAGAAGAACCTCATCATCATCAGCGACGAGATCTACGAGAAGCTCCTCTACGACGGCGCCGAGTTCGTGAGCATCGCCTCCTTCGGCCCCGACGTGAAGCGCCTGACGGTCACCGTGAACGGCTTCTCCAAGGCCTACGCCATGACCGGCTGGCGGATGGGGTACGCGGCGGCCGAAAAGCCCATCGCCAAGGCGATGGCGGACCTGCAGAGCCAGACCACCTCCGGCCCGTCCTCGATCACCCAGAAGGCCGCCCTGGCGGCCCTCCAGGGCGATCAGGGTCCGGTGGAGGCCATGCGGCAGGAGTTCGACCGGCGCCGCCGGTACGTGGTCGAGCGGCTCCGGTCGATCCCGGGGTTCGATCTCGAGGTGGTGCCCCAGGGCGCGTTCTACGTGTTCCCCAACGTCTCGGCCCTGTTCGGGCGCACCATCGCCGGGCAGCGGGTCGAGAACGCCGACGACCTCGGGATGCTGCTCCTCGAGAAGGCGAAGGTGGCCCTCGTGCCCGGCAGCGGGTTCGGCTCGCCCAACCACGTGCGCATCTCCTACGCCACCTCCATGGAGCGCCTCAAGGAGGGGCTCGACCGCATCGAGCGCCTTCTGCGGGAGTCGCTCTGAACCGGTCCGGGCCGGCAGGAACGGCGCCACCGGCGGCGAACATACGGCGGCACGCAGGAGTCGCAGAAAGGGGGAGGGCTGGGCGCCCTCCCCGTGGCCTCTTCCGGGACGGGATGGACCATGAACTTCGCGGGTCAAAAGGTCGCGGTGGTGGGGCTCGGCCGGAGCAACCTGGCCCTGATCCGCTGGCTCCGGGAACGGGGGGCGCGGGTGACGGCGCTCGACCGGGCGCGGCCCGAGGAACTGGGCGACCGCTACCGGGAGCTCCTGGCCCTCGGCGTCGAGGACCTGGTGCTGGGGCCGTCCTACCTGGACAGGCTCGCGGAGTTCCCCGTGGTCTTCCTCACCCCGGGGATGCCCAAGCATCTCCCCCCGATCGCGGCCGCCCGGGCTGCCGGGGCCTGGGTGACCGGTGAGATCCCGCTGGTGCTGCGACTGGCCAGGGCGCCGGTGGTCGGGATCACCGGCAGCGCGGGCAAGACCACCACCACCACGCTGGTGGGCGAGATCCTGAAGGCCAGCGGGCGGGAGGTGTACGTGGGGGGAAACATCGGCCGGCCGCTCATCGAGGTGGTGGAGACGATCCCGCCCACGGCGGTGATCGTCCTCGAGCTGTCGAGCTTCCAGCTGGAGCTGGCGGACAGGAGCCCACCGGTGGCGGTCATCACCAACGTGACGCCGAACCACCTGGACGTCCACCCGTCGATGGAGGCCTACGTGGACGCCAAGCGGAACATCTACCGCTTCCAGGGGCCGGAGGGGCGGGTGGTCCTGAGCGCCGACAACCCGGTGACGGCCGCCCTTGCGGCCGAGGTGGGCGAGCGGGCCATCCTGTTCAGCCGCCGAGGGGACCCCGGCGGCCGCGCCGCCGCCTACGTCGACGGCGACCAGGTGCTGTGGCGCCTCGGGGGCGACCGGATCGGGGTGGTGCGGCTCGACGAGCTGCGCATCCCCGGCGCCCACAACGTGGAGAACGTCCTCGCGGCCGTGGCGGCGGCCTTCCTGGCCGGGGGCACCTGGCACGGGATGCGGCAGGTGCTGCCGCACTTTGCGGGGGTCGAGCACCGGCTCGAGCCGGTGCGGGAAGTGGACGGCGTCCGCTACGTGAACGACTCCAAGGCCACCGCCCCGGCGGAGACCATGGCCGCCCTGGCCGCGCTGCCCGGGCCCATCGTCCTCATCGCCGGCGGTTACGACAAGCGGATCGCCTTCGACGACCTGGCCCGGGCGATCGTGGAGGGTCCCGTGCACACGCTCGTCCTCATGGGCGCCACCGCCGGCGCCATCGAGGCCGCGGTCGAAGCCGAGCGGGGCGGGCGGGCGACGCCCCGGGTGCTGCGGGCGAAGGACATGGAGGAGGCGGTCCGGCTCGCCCGGCAGGCGGCACGGCCGGGGGACACCGTGCTCCTCTCCCCCGCGTGCGCCTCCTACGACCTGTACGCCAACTTCGAGGAGCGGGGAAGGCACTTCAAGGCGCTCGTCCACCAGCTCGCGTGAAGGCGCTGTCCTCCGGCACTGAGCCGGCCCCCTGCGGGTGGGGCCGGCTGCTTTGCTTCACGGCGCCGAGCGCCCCGGTGGATGCCGCCGGATCAGTCGACGTCGAGGACGTCCCAGTCGAGGTCCGGGTCCGGGTCGGCCCCGATGAGCATCTGCGTCGCCCCGGTGATCGCCCGCGCCGCTGGCTGCATCTGGGCGTACACCTGACGCAGCGCCCGCACCTCGGGCATCCGCGCCGCGGCCGGCCGGGCGGCGAGCTCCCGCAGGGCGGCGCCGGCCCGGGCGTGGGCGGCCGTGTGGCTCCGGACGGTCTCCGCCAGGAGGCGCACCGTCTCCGGGCGCGTGTCGCCCATCAGGATCCGCCGGGCGAGGCCCGCCGCCGCCACCTTGTCGTGCAGCGCCCGCACCGATTCGGCCGTGAAGCGCTCCATCGCCGGGTCACGGGCGATCTCGGCGTGCCGAAGGGCTTCGACGTGCCAGGCGTGCAGGAGTTCCTCGGCGGGATACGTGGATTCGATCATCCGCAGGAGCGTGTGGGCCTGGTGGTATGCCGGCATCACCATGAGTCGCGGTATGTCCGCGGCCCACATCGGCGCGCCCATCCATGTCCCCATCATGGCCATTCCGGGGATGGCCATGGCCATCTCTTCCAAGCGCAGCCCCTCCTTCGTTGCTCGCCCCGTTGTGTAGCCAGGATATGCGTGGCGCCGGGGGACCGTCCCGGGTCACGCCCTCCGCCAGGCGCGTCGCAAGCACGGCTCAGGGCGCTCCCAGCGCGCAGTCGGCCCGCACCAGCCCCGCGCCCTGCTCCTCCCGGCCCAGCCCCGGCAGCCTTTCCGCCGTCTCCTGGAGCCGGCGGCGCACCTCGCCGGGGCGGAGGCCGGGTTCGGCGGACAGGAGGAGGGCCACGACCCCCGTGACGTGGGGGGCGGCCGTTGACGTGCCGCTGAGGACCCGCAGCCGGCCGCCGGGGCCGAGGGACGGGATGTCACGACCCGGCGCGGCGAGGTCGATCTCCGGGCCCCGGCTCGAGGTCCGCAGGAGCCGGTCCCACCGCGTCACGGCGGAGACGGCGAGCACGGTGGGAAGGCGGGCCGGGTAGTCGACGGAGTCCGGGCGCCCGTCGTTCCCCGCCGCCGCGACGAGCACGACGCCGGCCGTCTCCAGCGCCGCCACGGCCCGGGCGAGCGACGGCGACGGGTCGTCCTGGCCGAAGCTCATGTTCACCACGTGCATGTCGTACTGGAGGCACCACTGCAGGGCGAGGAGGACGTCGCTGGTGGCGCCGTAGCCGTTCTTGTCGAACGCCTTGAGCGCATAAAGATCGCAGCGCGGTGCGACCCCCACCACGCCCCCGTCGCCGTCCCGGGCGCCGATGATGCCGGCGACGTGGGTGCCGTGCCCGTTGTCGTCGTCCGGCGGGAGCGAGGGGTCCAGGAAGTTCCACCCACCGCGGATGTTGGGGGCCAGGTCGGGGTGCTGCCAGTCCACACCGGTGTCGATGACCGCCACCCGCACCCCCTCCCCGCGGGTCCGGGCCCAGGCGCGGGGCGCGCCGACCCGCGCGACCCCCCAGGGCACCATCTCCTCCCAGGCGAGGTGCAGGCCCCTCCCGGCGGGCTGAACGAGGGATCGGGGCAGCGGGACGCGGTTGTCGGGCTCGACGAGCTCGACGTCGGGGTGTCCGGCGATCGCCGCGAGGGACGCCGGCCCGGGGCAGGAGCAGATGAGGCCGTGGATGAGGGGGACCTGCCAGAGGACCCGGCCGCCGGCCTGCTCCACGGCGTCACAGCACGACTCCACCGAAGCGCCGGGCCGGGTCAGGACGATGTGCCGCCTTGCGAGCGGCCGCCTTGGCTTTCGCACGCGCCTGCGCCCTCCTCCGTACTATGGGGTGCAGTCTGCGGTCCGGAAGGGAGTGAAGTCGCGCATGACGGATTCCTTGAACCCGAGTCCGCTGAGCCGCCTGGCCCGCCTGGCGGACCGTCAGGAGCGGCTGGCCGTGCGTATCGGGGCCCTGGCCGGGGCACCGCCGGTGAGCGCCGGGCTGGCGATCCGGAGTGCGCCGGCCCTCGTCAGCGTGTCGGACGGCAGCGTGGTCCGGGTGGCCCGGGCAGCCGGCAGTCGCCGCCCGGGGGCCGCGGCCGGCGACAGGGGTGACGAGACGGTCTCCGGCGCAGAACATATCTTCCCGGCGCGGCAGGCGGAGCCAGAGGCCGGGACGGATGCGTCCGCCGCCGGCGATCCGGGGGACGGCGCAGCGAGGGTGGAGGCACAGCCCGGCCGTCCGGCGCCGGTGGCGGGGGCGCAGGTGCCAGCCCTGGGCATGTGGCGGCCGGCACGGGGCGAGACGATCCGCCGGGACCGGCGGATCCAGGTGACCGAGCGCGTCGAGACGCTTCGCCACCACGTACGGGTGCTGAGCCAGACCGCGCAGCGGCTCGAGTCGATCTGCCACCTGCTCGGCGAGTGCGTCCTCCTCGCCTGCGACCCGCAGGCGGCCGGGCGGGGCATTGCCAGCACCTCCACGGGGGAGACCGGGGCGCATGGTGACGGTGAGGCAGGCAAGGACTCCGGCGGCGGCAACGCCGGGCTCGGCGCGCTCCTCAGCCTGCTCCCGGGGCTCCTGCGTTCCGGCGGGGAGACCGGGGGCTCGCCGGAAGCGGGGGGCGGCCAGGGGGCCGGCGCTCCCGGCGGCGACGGCGCGCCGGCCGCTGGCGACGGGGCATCCGGTGAGGGCCAGATGGCGGCCCTCATCCAGCTCCTCCAGTACCTGGCGGCCCGCTCCTCGCGGACGGGGGAGGATCTCGTCTCCCGGCTGGCCGGCATCCTGGGTTCTCCGGCGATTCGGGGGCTTCTGGGGCAGCAGGCGGAGGCGCCGGGGCCGAACTGATCGGTCCCGAGTTTTCGGCAGAGGCAGGGGCGGGTGCCCCTGCCTCTTCGCCGTGTGTAAGTTCCCGGCCTCCGCTCGCCGGGTGTCCCGGCACCTCACAGGTCGCCCATGAGCAGGACGAGCAGGAGCACCAGGACAATGAGTAGGGTCGGGCTGATCTGCTGCTTGGTGTCCACCACGGTACACCCTCCTCCTGTCACCGGGCGTCCCGCGGTCACGGGGCTGCGGTGCTGCCGGGACCGCTTCGCGCGGGGGGCAGGCGCAGGCCGGCCTGCTCGAGGGCTGCCCGGAGCGCGTCGGCATCCGGCCCCGCCCGGTCCAGGAGGGGGGAGAGCAGCTGCGTCAGTTCCTGAGGACGGCTGAGGAGCGCCTCGAGGCGCGCCACCGGGATTCCCAGCGCCGCGGCTGCCCGGACCTTCAGCTCCTCGAGGCTGGCGGCGCCCACCTGCTCGAGCACCGCCCGCAGGAGCTGCTCGTCTTCCGCCGTCCGGGGACCCTGGACGCGTTCAGCCAGGCGCCGGAGGCCCGGGGGCACGTCCGACGGGTTTCCCACTGCGAACACCTCCGGCCGGGGAGGGCTTCGCGCCTTCGCTGGTATCCATGCTATTCCCCGGCCGGGGAAGCGTGACAGAATGCGGCCTCCGGGTTCCGGGCCGGGGTCACCCGGCGGGGTGGCGCGCACTGCGCTCGCGCCGCCACCAGAGCGCCCCGAGGGCGGTCCCGGCCGCCCCGAGGAGCCCCGCGGCGTAGAGCCGGCGGCGGTCCAGCGGTCGTGGCAGCGGACGGGCGGCCTCCAGTCGGACGACGGTACGGCCTTCGACGTCCGTCTCGCCGCCCTGTCGCGGGTCGGCCCGCCGGAAGGTGCCCGTCACCTCGACGACGTCGCCCCGAAGGCCGTAACGTCCCCCCTGCAGGCCTCGCACCTCGCTTGCCGGGACCCACACGCCGATGACCCCGGTTCCGTCGGAGACGTTGATCCAGCCGTGATCGCCGCGGAGCATCACGTCCCCGACCACCTCGCCGGCGATGCGCACCTCTGCGCCGTCGAAGCGCTCGGCGCCGGCCAGCAAGTCGGCGATCGACACCCGCGCCGCCGCAGCGGCCGGTTCCCCGATCGCCAGGAAGACCAGCGCCCCCGCCGCGAGCAGCAGGCGCCACGGGAACTCCCCTGCCCTCACCGCCGACTCACCGCCTTCACCGCGAAGGCCACGAGGACGAACACGGAGAGGAACTCGAGGCGCCCCAGCCACATGCCGGCGATGTAGGCCACCTTCATCAAGGCGGGCATGGCCGGGGACGTCACGCCGGCGGTCAGGCCCACGTTGCCCGTCACCGAGGCGGCCTCGAACATCACGTCCGTGAACGCCCAGCCGTACGAGGGCGCGTAGTACGCGCCGATCAGCACCAGCACGAACCAGAGCATGACGTAGAGGACGATGACGGAGAGGGCGGTCCGCACCAGCCGGTCTTCCAGCACGGCGCTGCGGAACATGTGGAACTTCTCCACCACCACGGCCGACTCGGGCGCGACGAGACGCCGCACGTCGTGAGCGATCGCCTTGGCCGCCAGCCCGATGCGGACGGCCTTGAACCCGCCGGCGGTGGAGCTCGCGCTGCCGCCGAAGAGCATCGCCAGCGTGATCGCCGCCAGCGCCAGCGGGCCCCACTCCCGTGCGAACTGCTGGGCGTAGACGGTCATGAACCCGGTGGTGGTGTGCGCCGAGATGAGGCTGTACCAGCCGCGCCGGAAGAGGCCCACGGCGCCGGGGTAGGTCCCGGACACGGCCAAATCCCACACCGTGAGGGCGCCCAGGACCGTGGTGGTGACCAGGAAGGTGACGGTCTCGAGGTTCCGGACGAGTTCCCGCCGGTCTCCCTGCCATACGGCCCAGTGCAGGTTGAAGTTGAAGGAGCCGATGATGAAGAAGACGACCGTGACGACTTCATAGAGGAGGCTGTGGTAATAGACGATGTTCTGGGACATGGGGGCGAACCCGCCCGTGCTCCACCCGGCCATGAACACCCAGAGCCCGTGGAGGAGCGCCCGCCCCGGCGGGAGGCCGATCGCCAGGCCCGCTGCCCACTGGAGCGCGGTACCGACCGCCAGGTAGACGACACTGATGTACCAGATGGCCCGGGCCGTGTGGATCACGTTGGGCAGGAGGCGCTCGTCCTTCGCCTCGCCCACGTAGAGCTTGAACGCGCCGGGTAGCCCCCGCACGAAGAACATGAGGGCCAGGACGACCATGCCCTGCCCTCCGACCCAGGTGAGAAGGTGGCGCCACATGTTCACCCCGTCGGCGATGTGGTCCAGGTCCTGGACCAGCACGAGGCCCGTGGTGGTGAACCCGCTCATGACATCGAAGGCGGCGTCGAGGTACGAGCCCCAGTGCCCGCTCAGGTAGTAGGGGACGGCGGCCACGAGCATGCCGATCAGCCAGGCAAAGGCCGCGGCCGCCATGCCTTGCGACCAGGTGAGGTCGCCTCCCCCCGGCGGACCCAGGAGCAGCATGCCGAACCCGACGACGGCTGCGACGGCCGCGCTGAGGGCGAAGTCGACTGCCACGGGCCACTCGCGCTGGATGAGGGCCGTTGCCAGGGGGATGAGCATCAACCCCCCCAGGCTGAGGACCACGAGGCCGGCGTAATAGGCGACCGCCTGCCACTGCCGGAGCCGCATCCGCCCGGCCATCACCACCGCCCCCCGGCCGCGAGGAGGGACAGCACGAGCCCGACGATGGCGATCGCCAGGGCGAATCCTACCTCGGCGAGTACCCCGGCCGCATGCCGCGGCGCCGGCGGCTCGCCCGCACCGCTTCCATTCCGCACGGTACGATCCCTCCCATCGGCAGAGCGCCGACAGCGACAGCATAACCTCGGATTCCTCTCCCGTAAAGAAGCCCCCGTGGGGCGCGCCCACCGGGTGCTTGCGAGCGAGGAGACGCTGGAGTAGAGTGTTGCCAGCGGAGCCGGGCCGGGTGGAGGCGACCGCTCCATGTTCCGAAGCCTGCGCCAGAAGATCCTGGCCGGCAACCTGGTCCTGATCGCGATCTTCGCCGGGGTCGGCGCCTGGTCCGTCTACAATTTCTTCCGCCTGGCGGGGACCGTCGTGGCCCTCACCCGGGAGAACTACCGGTCCGTGGTGGCGGCCCAGCGGATGGTGGCGGCGCTCGAGCGCCAGGACAGCGGCCAGCTCCTCCTGCTCCTGGGCGAAGCGGACTTCGGCCGGGCCGAGTTCGCCTCGGGTCAGACGGAGTTCCTGGCATGGCTCGGGCGGGCCGAGGACAACGTCACCCTGCCGGAGGAGCCGGCGCTCCTGCGGGAGATCCGCAGTCGCTACAGCGCGTACCAGCAGCTCCACGGCCGGTTCGCCGCTGCCCTCGCCCGGGGCGAGACCGCCGGGGCCCGATACCTGTACGAGCGGGAGATCGTGCCGGCCTTCCGGGAGCTGCGGGATGCCCTGGGGCGGCTCGCAGCCGCCAACGACGGCGCCATCGTCCGTCGCAACGAGGAGGCGCGGGTGGCCGCCCGGCGGGCGGCGTGGAGCACCCTCGCAGCTGGCGGGGCGGCCGTCCTGCTCGCGCTGTGGGCCGGATGGGGCCTCAGCGAGGCCATCGTCCGGCCGACCGCCAACCTGGCCCGTGCGGTTCGCCGGGTGGCGGCCGGGAACCTGGCGGAGGAGATCGAGGTGACCTCGGCCGACGAGATCGGCGAGGTCGCCGCCGAGTTCCGCCGCCTGGTCGAGCGGCTGCGCGCTTACCAGGAGAGCACGCTGGGGCGCATCCTGGCCGAGCGGCAGCGGTCGGACGCCATCGTGGGGGTGATCGGGGACCCCGTGGTCGTCCTCGACGGAGATCTGCGGGTGACGCTCATGAACCCGGCGGCCGAGCGGCTTTTCGGCGTCCGGGAGCGGGAGGCCGCCGGGCAGCCGCTGGCCCGGGTCAGCGGGCGGCCGGACGTGGTGGCCCGCCTCCGGGAGTCCCTGGAAGGGGGAGCCGGGGGTACCGGGCCCCTGGAACCGCTCCAGCTGGGCCCCAAGGGGCAGGAGCGGTACTACGACATCGAGGCCGTCCGCGTGACGGGGCCGGAAGGACCCCCGCAGGGGCTGGTCGCCCTCTTCAAGGACGTCACCCGGTTCAAGGAGCTGGGCGACATCAAGTCGGAGTTCGTCGCCACGGTCTCCCACGAGTTCCGTACCCCGCTCACCACCCTGACCATGGGGGTGAACCTGCTGCGAAAGAGCCCCCTGGCCGAGCCCGGCAGCCGCACCGCCGAGCTTCTCGACGCGATGGCGGAGGAGACGGACCGGCTCACGCGCCTGGTGAACGACCTCCTCGACCTGTCCCGGCTGGAGGCCGGCCGCATCGAGATGGAGTTCCATCCGGTACCGGTGAACGACCTCCTGGCGCACGCGGCGGGGGCGCTGCGGGCCCACGCGGAGGAGAAGGGCCTGGTGCTGCAGGTCGACCCGGACCCGGAGGAGTCCGTCGTGCGGGCGGACCCGGACCGGATCCTGCTCGTGCTGACGAACCTCCTCACGAACGCCGTCCGGTACACCCCCCGGGGCGGACGGGTGACGGTCCGGGCGGAGCGGCAGGGCCGGCGGGTCGTGATTGCGGTGGCGGACAGCGGCCCGGGCATCCCGCGGGAGCTCCAGTCCCGGATCTTCGAGAAGTTCTACCAGGTCCCCGGACGTCCCCGCGGCGGCGCCGGGCTGGGGCTTGCGATCTGCAAGGAGGTCGTTCAGGCACACGGCGGCCGGATCTGGGTCGAGAGCGAGGAGGGCCGGGGCGCCACGTTCCGCTTCACTCTGCCGCTTGCCCGCACGCCGCCCGCAGAGGCCGCCTCCCCGCCCGGAGGCGCGCCGGCACCGGGCGGGCCCGGCACCCCGTCCGAAACGATCCGACAGGAGGAGATCCCCGGTGGCGGGCGAGCACATCCTGGTGGTTGACGACGAGAAGAACATCCGCCTCATGATGCAGGAGTGCCTCGAGCAGGCGGGCTACCAGGTCGACTCGGCGGTCGACGGCGAGCACGCGCTGGAGAAGATCGCTGCAAGGGGCTACGACCTGGTCCTCCTGGACCTGCGCCTGCCCGGCATGAGCGGCATGGAGGTCCTGCGCCAGGCCCGCGGCCGGCGCCCCGATCAGCCCGTGGTGATGATCACCGCCCACGGGACCATCGAGACGGCGGTGGAGGCCATGAAGCTCGGCGCGGTGGACTACCTCCAGAAGCCCTTCACCCCGGACGAGATCCAGGCGATCGTCGCGCGGGTGCTGTCCCGGCGCCGGCTGCCGGTCGACGAGCCGGCGGCATCCTTCGCCACGTGCGTCGAGCAGGCGAAGCTCCTCATCCAGCGCGGCCAGCCGCGCGAGGCCCTGCCGTTCCTGCACCGGGCGGTGTCGCTGGAACCGGAGCACCCGGAGCCGTACAACCTCATGGGGGCCATCCACGAACTGCTCGGCGAGCCAGACCACGCACGGAAGATGTACCGGGCGGCCCTAGCCATCGACCCGAGCTACCGCCCGGCTCTCACCAACCTGCACCGGATCACCCAGTGGGACTACCATCCGGAGACGCCCGAACTGGGCGAGGCGGGCGCCCCGCCGCCGGCCACGGACGGCGAGGGTACCGGCGAAGGGCCCGGTGGGGCGGAGTAGGGGGCGCCGCCAGTGCATGTGGTCATCGTGGGCTGCGGGCGGGTCGGGTCCCGCCTGGCCACCAGCCTGGCCGTGTACGGGCACGACGTGGTGGTGGTCGACCGGCGGCCCGACGCCTTCGCCAACCTGGGCGCCGCCTTCAACGGCAGCACGGTGGTGGGGGTCGGGATCGACGAGGACGTCCTGCGCCGCGCCGGCACCGAGCATGCCGACGCCTTCGCGGCGGTCACCAGCGAGGACGCCGTGAACGTGGTGGCGGCGCAGGTCGCCCGGGAGGTCTTCGGCGTGCCCCGGGTGGTGGCCCGGGTCAACGACCCGGCCAACGAGGAGAACTTCCGCGAGTTCGGCATCGCCACGTTCTCCCCCACCGACCTCGGCGCCGCCGCCGTCATCAGCATGCTCACCCTGGGGCACGTGCAGGTCCGGCAGGCGATGGGCGCCGGCGAGGTCCTCCTCGTGGAGTTCCCCGTCTCCGCTCGGCGGGCGGGGGTGGCCGCCGCCGCCCTGGAGATCCCCGGCAAGCTCCGGGTCGCCGCCGTCCTCCGCGGCGGGATCGCGCACGTTCCGGGAGGCGACTTCCGCCTCGAGGCGGGCGACACGGTGGTGGCGGCGGTACGGCGAGACCTGGCGGACAGCCTGCCGGCCCTCCTCGGGGAGGGGGAGACGGGATGAACGTGGTGGTCGTCGGGGCCGGGAAGGTGGGCTACTACCTCACCAAGACCCTGCTCGAGCACGGGCACCGGGTCTCCGTCGTGGAGAAGAACCCGGCGCGGTGTGCGCGCGTGGCGGAGGAGTTCGAGGTCCTCACCATCTGCGGCGATGCCACGGTGGTGGCCAACCTGGCGGACGCCGGCGCCGACCGGGCAGACGTCCTGGTCGCCACCACGGGGCTCGACGAGGTGAACCTGGTGACCTGCCAGCTGGCCCAGCGGCGGCTCGGCGTGCGGCGGACCGTCGCCCGGGTGAACAACCCGAAGAACCGGAGCCTCTTCCGGCGGCTCGGGGTTGATCTCACCGTGAGCAGCACCGGCCTCATCGTCGACCTCATCGAGCGGGAGATCGCCAGCGAGCACGTGCGGACACTCCTCACGTTCCACTACGGGGAGCTCACCCTGGTCGAGGTGACGCTGCCCGCCGGCGCGCCGGGCGCCCACCGCTCCGTGGCCCAGCTGGCGCCGCACCTGCCGGAGGGCTGCGTGCTCGTCTCCGTCATCCGGGGCGACCAGGTGCTGATCCCCCGCGGCGACACCGTCCTCCGGCCGGGAGACAGCGTGATGGCCCTGGCCCACACGGGGGCGGAGGAGTCCCTGCGCCGCGCCCTGGTGGGCCGGGCGTGAGACGGGCGAGGAGAGAAGAGGAGTCAGCGAGGAGTTCATGAAGCGGAGCGACCTGCGCAACGTGGCGATCATCGCCCACGTGGACCACGGCAAGACCACGCTGGTGGACGGCCTGCTGCGGCAGAGCGGAGTCTTCCGCCCGGGCGAGCCGGTCCAGGAGCGCGTGCTGGACACGAACGAGCTGGAGCGGGAGCGGGGGATCACGATCCTCGCCAAGAACACGGCCGTGCAGTACCGGGGGGTGAAGATCAACATCGTCGACACCCCGGGGCACGCCGACTTCTCCGGGGAGGTGGAGCGGATCCTGTCGATGGTGGACGGGGCGCTCCTGGTGGTGGACGCGTTCGAGGGTCCCATGGCCCAGACCAAGTACGTGCTGCGCAAGGCCCTGGAGGCCCGCCTCGTCCCCATCGTGGTCCTGAACAAGATGGACCGGCCGGATGCCCGCCCCCGCGAGGTGCTGGACGCCGTCCTGGAGCTCTTCATCGAGCTGGGGGCGGATGACCAGCAGATCGACTTTCCCGTGGTGTACGCCTCGGCCCGCCGGGGCACGGCGAGCCTGAGCCCCGACGACCCCGGCCGGGACCTGGAGCCCCTCTTCCGGACCATCATCGACCACGTGCCGGCGCCGGAGGGCGACCCGGACGGCCCTCTGCAGCTCCTGGTGACGACGCTGGACTACGACGAGTACGTGGGGCGGGTGGCGATCGGCCGCATCGCCCGGGGGCGGATCGGTCCCGGTCAGGCGGTGAGCATCTGCCGGCGCGACGGCCGCACGGACCGCGGGCGGACCCTCCAGGTCTTCACCTTCGCGGGGTTGCGGCGGGTGGCGGTGGAGAGCGCCACGGTCGGGGACATCGTGGCGGTGACCGGGCTCGAGTCGGTCCAGATCGGCGAGACGATCTCGGACCCGGAGAACCCGCAGCCCCTGCCGGTCGTGCACGTCGACGAGCCCACCCTCACGATGACCTTCCGCACCTCGGACTCGCCCTTCGCCGGCCGCGACGGCCAGTACGTCACCTCCCGGCACCTGCGGGAGCGCCTGTTCCGGGAACTGGAGCGGAACGTGGCCCTGCGGGTGGAGGAGACGGACGACCCCGACGTCTTCCAGGTGAGCGGCCGGGGCGAGCTGCACCTCGCCATCCTCATCGAGACGATGCGCCGGGAGGGGTACGAGCTCGCCGTCTCCCGGCCGGAGGTCATCACCCGCCGCGGCCCGGACGGCCAGCTGCTGGAACCGATCGAGACGCTCATCGTGGACATCCCCGAAGCATACCTCGGGGTCGTCATGGAGAAGGTGGGGGCCCGCCGGGGCGAGCTCGTCCACATGACCGCCTCCGGCGAGGGCCAGCTGCGGCTCGAGTTCACCGTCCCCGCCCGCGGCCTCATCGGCTACCGCGCCGAGTTCCTCACGGACACCCGCGGCTACGGCGTCATGCACCACCTGTTCCACGGGTACGGCCCCTACCGGGGAGATATCCCCGGCCGGTCGCGGGGCTCCGCGGTCGCCTCGGAGACCGGCACCGCCACCACGTACGCCCTTTACAACCTTCAGGAGCGGGTGACGTTCTTCATCACGCCCGGGACCGAGGTGTACCAGGGGATGGTCGTCGGGGAGCACGCCCGGGAGAACGACATCGACGTGAACGTCTGCAAGACGAAGCACCTCACCAACATCCGCTCGTCCACGCAGGAGCAGACCTTGCGGCTCGAGCCTCCGCGCCTCCTCACCCTCGAGCAGGCGCTGGAGTGGATCAAGGCCGACGAGCTCGTCGAGGTGACCCCGAAGGCGATCCGGGTGCGCAAGCGCTACCTGGACCCGATCGTGCGCGAGAAGCTCGCCCGCGGCAAGGAGCCCCGGGTGTTCGGCCCGGTGGGCCGGCCGGGACGGTAGGGGCTACGCGTATGGTCGACGTGCGGGCGCTCGCCCTGGACCTCCTCGCCCGCCGGCGGGTACTGATCCTCAGCACCGCCGACCGGGAGGGGCCGTGGGCGGCGCCCGTGTTCTTCGCCGCCGACGGCTTCCGGCTGTACTTCGTGTCCGACCCGGCGACGCGCCACGGCCGTGCCATCGGCGGGGGCGCGACGGTGGCCGGCGCGGTCACGGCGGACTTCGAGCGCTGGCAGGACATCGAGGGCCTGCAGCTCGAGGGCTTCGCGGCGCCCGTCGGCAGCGCGGAGCACGAGGCGCGGGCCCGCGCCGTCTACCTGGCCCGCTTCCCCTTCGCCGCCGAATTCCTCAGTCCGGGCGGGCCCCTCTACGAGCGCGCGGGGCGCAAGGTCGCCTGGTACGCCCTTGACGTGCGGCGGCTCTGGCTCACGGACAACCGCCTCGGCTTCGGCACCCGCCTCTGCCTGGAGGTGGGGCCGGCTACCGGACCAGCCGGCGGCGCATGAGGAGGACCGGAACCGGCAGCAGGACGAGCGCGGCAACCAGGAGCCACAGGGCGTCGCCGGTGAGGTGACCGGTGCGCCCCATCACGAGCCCCCGGATGAGCCGCACCGCGTGCATGAGCGGCGTGAGGCCCGCGACGCGCTGCGCCCAGCCGGGCAGGTCGTCCAGCGGGAAGAAGATGCCGGAGAACATGAACGTCGGCGTGATGAACAGGGTGAAGTAGTAGTCGAGCATCTCGATCTGGGGCACCGCGGCGGCCACGGCCATGGCGAGCGAGGCGAAGACGAGCCCGGTCAGGAAGGCGGCCGGGGGCACGAGGAGCAGCCGGGGGCCGGGCGCGGGCACGAGGCCCGCCCCGGTGATCACGAGGAGGATCACGCTGCCGTACATGGCGGACTTCGTGGCGCCGGTGAGGAGCTCGCCGGCGATCACCTCGTCCAGGCTGACCGGGGTGGCGATGATGGCGTCGAAGGTCTTCTGGTACACCATCCGGACGTAGGTGCCGAAGGTGCACTCGAAGGTGGCCGCGAACATCGCCGACGACGCGACGAGGCCGGGCGCGATGAAGTTCTGGTACGGCACGCCCTCGATCCCGCTCACGTGGCGACCCAGCCCGAAGCCCATGCCGATCAGGTAGAGCATTGGCTCCAGGAAGCTGGAGAGCAGGTTCGAGAACCAGTAGCGGCGCCAGACGCGCAGGTTGCGGAGCCACACGTAGGCGAAGCGCCAGGACAGCTGGAGCGGCTCGGCCAGCCAGGCCGGCCGCTCCGCCCGTCCGGCGGGGGCGTCGGGTGCCCCGGGCAGCATCCGGCTCGGGTCTTCCATCGCCTCGTTCAGCCCTCCCGCAGCGATCGGCCGGTGAGGCGGAGAAACACGTCCTCGAGGTTCGCGGCCCCGGGGTGGGCCGCCACCAGGTCCTCCGGCCGGCCCTCGGCGAGGATGCGGCCGTGGTCGATGATCGCCACCCGGTCACAGAGCTGCGTCGCTTCCTCCATGTAGTGGGTGGTCAGGAGGAGGGTCACCCCCTGCGCCCGCAGTTCCCGCAGCTTGTCCCACAGGAGGTGGCGGGCCTGGGGGTCGAGCCCCGTGGTGGGCTCGTCGAGGATGACCAGCTCGGGCCGGGCGATGAGCGCCCGGGCGATGACGAGCCGGCGCTTCATCCCGCCGGAGAGCTGGTCGACCCGCTGGTTCGCCCGCCCCGCCAGGGCGACGAACTCCAGGAGCTCGAGAGCCCGGTTCCGGGCCACTGCGGCGGAGAGGCCGAAGTAGCGGCCGTAGATGACCAGGTTCTCGAGCACCGTGAAGTCCGGGTCAAGGTTATCCTCCTGCGGCACGACCCCGATGCGGGCCTTGATCCGCCGCATCTGCGAGCGCGCGTCGAGCCCCAGCACGGTGAGCTCGCCCGCCGTGATCGGGGTGCGGCCGTAGATCATCCTCATGGTCGTCGACTTCCCGGCCCCGTTGGGGCCGAGGAAGCCGTAACACTCGCCCGTCCGGATGGCCAGGTCGATCCCCGCCACCGCCAGGGTCGCACCGTACCGCTTGACGAGGCCGCGGGCCCGGACGGCGTGACTGCCGAGCATGCGGAGGCATCCCTCCCCGGCTTCATTCCATAAGGCGCGGTCTATCCCTGCCAAGGACGATCGGGAGAGAAGCCTGCCCCTCCCTCCCGCTACACTGGGGGCAAGACCGGAGGGAGGGGGATGGCAAGGTGAGCACGTTTCAGGCGGGGGTTCGGCCCTACGCCGAGGGGTACCTCGATCTCGACTACCGGCCGAGGGACACGGACCTTCTCTGCGCGTTCCGCATCACTCCGGCGGCCGGGGTCTCCATGGAGGAGGCCGCGGCGGCGGTGGCGGCCGAGTCGTCCACGGGCACGTGGACCGAGGTCTGGTCGAACGAGCTGACCGATCTCGAGCGCTACAAGGCGCGGGTCTACCACGTCGAGGGCGACGTCGCGTTGATCGCTTACCCCCTTGACCTCTTCGAAGAGGGCAGCATCGCCAACATCCTGTCGAGCATCGTCGGAAACGTGTTCGGGTTCAAGGCGGTGGCGGCTCTGCGGCTCGAAGACATGCGCATCCCCGTGGCCCTGGTCAAGACGTTCCCCGGTCCGGTCACGGGCATCCGGAACGAGCGCGACCGGCTGAAGAAGCACGGCCGTCCCCTCCTGGGCGGCACCGTGAAGCCCAAGCTGGGACTGAGCCCGCAGGCGTACGCCACCATCGTCTACGAGAGCCTCGTGGGCGGACTGGATACCACCAAGGACGACGAGAACATGAACTCCCAGCCCTTCAGCCGCTGGCGCGACCGCTTCCTCTTCGTCATGGAGGCGGTGCACAAGGCCGAGGCCGAGACCGGCGAGGCGAAGGGCCACTGGCTGAACGTCACCGCCCCGAGCACGGAGGAGATGCTGCGGCGGACGGAGTTCGCCAGGGAGCAGGGCAGCCGCTACATCATGGTCGACTTCCTGACCGTAGGCTTCTCTGCCTTCGCCGACGTGCGCAGGCGTGCCGAGGAGCTCGGCCTCATGATCCACTGCCACCGGGCGATGCACGCCGTGTTCACCCGGCAGAAGAACCACGGGATCAACTTTCACGTGGTGGCCAAATGGCTGCGCCTCGCCGGCGGCGACCACCTCCACGTGGGTACGGTGCTGGGGAAGCTCGAGGGCAGCCTGCAGCACGTCCGGGAGACGGTGGACATCCTGCGGGAACCTTACGTGAAGGCGGGCGGGTCACTGTGGTTCGACCAGGACTTCGCCGGCCACAAGTCCGTGTTCCCGGTCGCCTCCGGCGGTATCCACGTCCACCACATCCCCGAACTCTACCGCATCTTCGGCAACGACGCCTTCTGGCTCTTCGGCGGCGGCACCCACGGCCACCCGCGGGGCAGCCGGGCGGGCGCATACGCCAACCGGGTCGCCACGGAGGCGATCGTGGCCGGCAAGACGCTCGAGGAGGCAGCCCGGGGCTGCAGGGAGCTGCAGGAGGCCCTCGACCTCTGGCGGGACGTCCGCTTCGCGATGGCGCAGGCGGACTAGCCGCGGCCCCGGCTCCCACCGGCCTCGAGCAGGAGGGCGCGGAAGGCGGCCGCAGCGGGTGAGAGTGGCCCGCGAGGGTACGCCACGTACCAGTGGCGCTCCAGCGGTAACCCCGCCACGGCCAGCACCGACAGGCGGCCCGCCGCCACTTCGTGGCGGGCTGCGTACCAGGACAGCACAGCCACACCCAGCCCCGCGGCCACGGCCTCCTTGAGGGCGGCGTTGCTGCCCAGTTCCAGCAGTGGGTGGACCCGGCTCCCGGCTTCCCGGGCGGCGCGCTCCAGCGCCGCCCGGGTGCCGGAGCCGGGTTCTCGCACCAGCAGCGGCGCCTCCAGGAGGGCCGGTAGGGTCGCACCGGGAAGGGCGGTGGCGGGGTCCGGCGGTTGGGGCAACTCCCCCCCGATCGCCCAGCGAGGCCCCCGCGGGTCAGCCCAGGGGTGGTGCGGCGGCCCGACCGCCACCAGGGGGTTCGCCAGGAAGGGGTCCTGCACGAGCCCGGTGCCGTCCGGCACGTGGCCCAGGACCCCGAGGTCGGCCTGCATGTCCCTCAGTGCAGCCTCGACCGCCGCCCGGTTGGCGACCTGCAGGGTCACCTCCACGCCGGGGTGGAGGCGGTGGAACCGGCTCAGGTAGTGTGGGACGATGTAGGCGCCGGCCGTGGTGTCGGCCGCCACGCGCAGGCTCCCCGCGGCGAGCGTGCGCAGCGCCCGCATCCCGGCCTCGACCGCCGCCAGCAGGCGGAACAGTTCATCCGCGTATGCCAGGAGGCGCTCGCCCGCCTCCGTCAGGACCAGGCGCCGGCCCGCCTGGCGGAAGAGCCGCAGGCCGAAGCGCCGCTCCAGCTGGCGGATGTGGGCGGAGACGGCGGGCTGGGTCATGAAGAGAGCCTCCGCCGCGCGAGAGAACGAGCCCAGCCGCGCGGCGGTCTGGAACACCCGCAGCGGGTACGGGTTCAGGTCGTCCACCGTCTCCCCCCTTTCCGGCCTTGCCGTGAATCATGGGGTGGCTTCGACCGCCGCGTCAACGGTCCGGCGGCGGATTGCGGGCCACCGCCCCCGTCGGGTGGAGGCGCAGCCTTGCGCCGGCCGCTCCGCCGTTCGGCGACGGTAGTGGTCGTTCACCCCCCGCTTGTGGCCATCCGGCGATGCGAAATTGCTCACAAGCCAGGCGATGCGTACCGTAGTCTCAAAGCACGGGCGAGGAGTGAGAGCATGGCGCGGACCTCCGTGATCCTGGTGGGGATCGCCGGCGACAGCGGCGCCGGGAAGTCGACCTTTGCCGAGGCCCTGCGCCAGCGCCTGGGCCGTGCGCGGACGACGGTGGTTGGCCTCGACGACTACCACCTGCTCGACCGCGAGGAGCGCAAGCGCCTCGGCGTGACGGCCCTGCACCCGAAGGCCAACAACTTCGGCCTGCTCGTCGACCACGTCTGGCAGTTGCGGCAGGGCCGGTCCGTCCTGAAGCCGGTGTACGACCATCAGACGGGGACGTTCGGACGGCCGGAGCGGGTCGTGCCCCGGGACGTGGTCCTCCTCGAAGGCCTGCACCCGTTCCTGATGGTGTTGCTGAGGGAGCTCCTCGACTTCAAGATCTACTACGACACCCACCGCGACCTGCGGGTCCGGTGGAAGGTCCAGCGGGACGCAGCCGAGCGGGGCTACACGGAGGAAGAAGTGCGGCGAGAGATCGAGAGGCGCCGCCCCGACGTCGAGCGTTACGTGGAGCCGCAGCGGCGCCACGCCGACCTCCTGATCCGGCTCCTGCCCGGCGGCCGTGGCGATGACGGCGTCCGGGTCTGTCTCCTGGAGCCGGCCCGCGCGCCGAGCCGGGTGGTGCGCTGGGTCGCGCTCGCTGCCCGGTTCGGCCTGCTGGGGGCGGCCCCCGTATACGACCGCCTCCACGGTCGGGCGTTTCACGGGGTCGACCTGGCCGACCCGGTCCCCGCCGCGGCCGCCGCGGCCGTCCTCGAGATGGCGGACGTGCCGACCGGCGCCGGGGACGCGCTGAACGGCGGAGACCTGACCCCCGTCGAGTTCACCCAGACGCTCGTGGCCGGCGTGGTCCGGACCCTCGCCGACGGAGCCGAGATCCCCCGGACCTCGGAGCCCCATCTCACCGTTCAGGTGTCCTGAGGCGCGGCGAACGGCGGCGGCCCGGCGGCGAATGGCTGCCGGGCGGCCTTTCTCTCGCGCCGGTCCGATTGTATTATCCGCAGAAACATGCAGCGGGTTCGGGTGTGGCGCGGCTGGCCCACCGGAGACCGACGCGAACGGGAGGTGACGGCGGTGAGCGAGCGGGCTGCAGCCGGCTGGCCCCTGGCCTGGACCCTGGACGAACTTTCGGCCCGCCGGATCGCCGAGATCCTCCACGACATCACCGGCTCCCGCGGCGTGGTCGTGACCGACGGGCGGACCCTCCTGGGGAGCGCCGGCGAGATCTGCACCCGGCACGAGCCTTGCCTGGGGCTCCGGGACCCGGCGGTGCGGGGGGCCCTACGGGCCCGGCGCCCCTGCCAGGCGCCGATCGGAACGGGGGAGCTGTGCGAGGACCGGGGGTGCCGGTGCGACCCCGGTACGGTGGCGCTCATCCCCTTGCTCCTGCACGGGGAAGTGGCCGGGGTGGTGAAGCTCTACACCCCGGCCACGTGTCCGTCGGGCCGGGACCTGGCCCGGCTCATGGCGGGCATCTCCAAGCTCATCGAGCTCCAACGGGCCGTGGCCGAGGCCGCGGTCCACAAGGAGCTGGTGGCCAAGGCCCGCCTCGAGGCGCTGCAGGCGCAGATCCGCCCTCACTTCCTCTTCAACACCCTCAATACCATCCTCCTGTACAGCTACACGGACATGCGCCGGGCCCGGGAGCTGCTGGTCAGGCTGGGAGACTTCTTCCGCCGCTCCCTCGGATCTCGCGGCAACTTCATCCCCCTGGTCGACGAGATCGAGTACCTGAACACGTACCTCTACTTCGAAAAGGCCCGCTTCGGCGAGCGCCTCCGGCTGTCGATCCGGGTCGACCCCGCCGCCCTGTGGGTGGAGATCCCGGTGCTCACGCTGCAGCCCCTGGTGGAGAACGCGATCGTGCACGGGCTGGCGCCCCGGGAGGAAGGGGGCATGCTCCACATTCGCGTTCGGCGGCGGGGCCGCGAGGTCCACGCGGTAGTGGCCGACAGCGGCGTCGGCATGGGGCCGGAGGAGCGCCGGCGCGTGCTGGAGGCGGACTTCGGTACCGGTTCGGGCATCGGGCTGAACAACGTGAACGACCGGCTCCGGGCGGTGTACGGTCCGGCGTACGGCCTCCGCATTCGCAGCCGCCGGGGGCGCGGAACGATCGTGCGGGTCCGGTTCCCGGTGCCCGACCCGGGCGGGAGAGGAGGTGCACGAGGTGGCGCTCCGGGCGCTGATCGTCGATGACGAGGCACCGGCCCGGCTCCAGCTCCGGCTTCGGCTGGAGCGGTTCCCGGAGGTCGAGGTGGTGGGGGAGGCGCAGAGCGGCCGGGAGGCGCTCGAACTCCTGCGGGCGCTCGACTACGACGTCGTGTTCATCGACATCCGCATGCCCGGGCTTTCGGGCCTCGAGGTCGCCGAGGCGCTCAAGAACCGGCAGCCCGCGCCCCGGGTCGTGTTCGTCACGGCGTACGAGGAGTATGCCCTACGAGCCTTCGGCGCCCGTGCCTTCGACTACCTCCTCAAACCGTTCGACGACGAGCGGCTGGCAGAGACCATCCGCCGGCTCCAGGAGGCGCAGCGGGAGCGCCAGGGGCCCGGGGGCGGCGATGCGGCCGGCGGTTCCGGCCGTCCGCGCGGAGAGGGCGAGGGTGGACGCACGGGCGAAGGCGCGCCCGGTGCCGGCCCCCGCGAGCTGCAGTGGCTGCTGGTGCAGCGGGACGGCGTGAGCGTCCCGCTGGCGGTACAGGACGTCATCTTCGTCGAGTCGCAGGGCGACTACGTCGCGGTGGTGACCCACGCCGGCCGCTTCCTCGCCCGCTACAGCATCCAGGAGCTCGCCCAGTGGCTGCCGGCGAGCCGGTTCGTCCGCTGCCACCGGAGCTACATCGTGAACGTCGCCTGCGTGAGAGAGATCGCCCCGATGTTCAACGGTACCTACCTCCTGCGGATGAAAGACCGGGAGCGCAGCGAGGTGCCGGTCAGCCGCAGCGGTGCCCGGCGGCTGAGGGGGCTCTTCTGGGTCGACGCCCGGGGCGGGGGATGACGTTCCGGGGGTTTCTCGTGGCACGCATGCAACTCTGGCAGGGATTGGAGGAATGGTGTGGAATGTAACACACCGGGAATTTCACGTGCGGCCGGAGCGGCACACAGGGCCGGCCCGAGAAGGAGGCAGGCCGTTGCAGCGGGCGATTGGTATCGACGTGGGCTACGGGTTCGTCAAGGTCACCGACGGCCAGGCGCGGCACACCTTCCCCAGCGTCGTGGGCGCAGCAGCAGGGCCCGGCGTGATCCGCACCCGGCTGCGGCCGGCGGAACCCCTGCACGAGCTGGTCATCGAGATCGAGGGGCAGACCCACTACGTGGGGGCGATGGCCATCCAGGAGGGGGCCCTCGCGTTCCGCTCGCTCTCGACGGGCCGCACCGAGGGCAACGACTTCAAGGTCCTGTTCCTGACCGGGCTGAGCCTCTTCAGCGACAAGCCGCTCAACAGCTTCGCGGTGGTGACCGGCCTGCCGCCGGGGCGGATGCACACCGAGAAAGAAGTGTCCGCCATGATGGAGGGCGAGCACCACGTGGCGGTGTACCGGGACGGCCAGCGGCGGGAGATGGCCATCCGGGTCGACCGCCTCGTCGTGGTGCCGCAGCCCCTGGGCACCTTCTGGGCCCACGCGCTCGACGGCCGGGGCCAGCCCCGCGAGGACCCGACGCTTCTTGAGGGCCGCGTGGGGATCATCGACGTCGGCTTCCGGACCGTCGACCTGGCGACCGTCGCCGCGGGCGAGTACGTGGCGCGGGCCAGCCGGACCATCCCGGTGGGCCTCGCCCACGCCTACGACCTCATCGCCGCCCGCCTGGGGCAGGAGATCGGGCTGGAGCGGGAGACCTACGCCCTGGACGAGAGCGTGATCAGCGGCGAGGTGCGGGTGAACGGGAAGCGCATCGACATCTCGGCCATCCGCGACGAGGCGCTGCGCCACCTGGCCACCAAGGTGCTGGTCGAGATCCAGTCGTTCTGGCAGGTGCCCGAGTTCGACCTGCTCCTCCTCACCGGCGGCGGCGGCAAGCTCCTCGCCCCCTACTTGCTGGGCCAGCTCAGCCAGCTGCAGCTGATGGAGGGGCCGGTCACGGCGAACAGCCGCGGCTACGTGAACTGGGCGAACCGCCTCTGGAACCCGCAGGGCCAGAACTGGGCCGAGGAGCACATGCGGCCCGCCTGAGAAGGGAAGCCCCACCGGCCTGGGGCCGGTGGGGCGGTGTGTCTCTCCCGGGAGCCCTCAGACCTTCGCCGCTTCGTTCACGGCTTCCGTGAGGACTTCCTCCACCTCGCGGGCCAGCGGATCGAGGCGGGTGTCCCCCAGGGTGCCCAGCAGCTTCACCGGCCGGGCCAGGCCGATCCGGGTCTCCCCGCCCTGGCGCGACACCACGACCTTGCACGGCAGCAGGTAGGCGATGTCGAGGTTCGTCTCCAGCGCCTGCTTGGCCCGCGGGGCGCTGCACACCTCGAGCACCCGCACCTTGGGCTCCAGGTCCAGGCCCTTCTCCCGCAGCTTCTCGTTCATGTCGAGATGCCACAGCACCGCGAACTTGCGGTCGGCCAGGGCCTTCTCGAGGTCGGCGATGGCGGTGTCGAGGTCCTTCGGCGTCGTCACGGAGTAGGCGATGTCCACCACGATCTATCCCCCCAGGTTCTCGGTTCCCAGGCGCTCCTGCTCGAGGAGCGACCGCTGGCGCTCCAGGTTCTGTACCAGGGCCTCGCGGACGGCGCGGCACGCATCCAGGATCACCGGCGAGGTGAGCCGGTAGTACACGTTCAGCCCCTCGC
Source organism: Caldinitratiruptor microaerophilus (assembly GCF_025999835.1). Classification (NCBI taxonomy): domain Bacteria; kingdom Bacillati; phylum Bacillota; class Clostridia; order Eubacteriales; family Symbiobacteriaceae; genus Caldinitratiruptor; species Caldinitratiruptor microaerophilus. The sequence continues at coordinate 203,033 of NZ_AP025628.1, forward strand.
GCCGCGCCTCGACCAGCCCGTGCTGGCGCATCAGCGCCAGGTGCTGTGACAGGTTGGCGGGCGTCGTCTCCACCGCCCGCGCCAGCTCCCCTGCCGAGCGCTCGCCGTGCTCCAGCGCGTACAGGATCTCCAGGCGCTTTGTGTTCGCCAGGACCCGGCAAAGTGAAGCCTGGAGTTCCAGAAGCCTGCGATCGGTGACCACGAACGCTCGCCCTCCGGGGTGTGCACTTCCGCAGCGGTGTGTACTTAAGGATCGACGAAAATTCCATTCCACTATCGCGCGCCGGTGCAGGCGCTGTCAATCCTCACCGGACCGCCGGTGCGGACCGCCCGACGGAGATCGCCAGCAGTGCCGTGTGCAGGGAGCCGTGCTCCGGGTGACGGAAGTTACGACAACCGGTGGACCAGGGAGGCAGCGTGCGGTGAAGAAGGTGCTGGTGGCGACGGACGGCTCGGAGCACGCGGAGAAGGCGCTCCGGTGGGCCCTGGACTATGGCAGGCGGTGCGGTGCCGAACTGCACGTGGTCACGGTGGTACCGGCGCTCACGCCGATCCCGGGCAGCCCCGGTATCCCCGAGTACGACCGGTACATGGAGGCCGCCCTGGCGGAGGCCGAGCGTCTCCTGGCCGGCATCCGGGAGCGACTGGCGGAGGGCGGCGCGGCGGTGCAGGTGCACAGCGGGACCGGTCGCCCCTCCCAGGAGATCCTGCGGACGGCCGAGTCCATCGGGGCCGACCTGATCGTGGTCGGGAGTCGCGGGCTCAGCCGCCTCGAGGGGGCCATCCTGGGCAGCGTGAGCACGGAGGTCGTGCACCTGTCCCGGATCCCCGTCGTCGTCGTGCGTTGAGGCGCCGGCCCGGCGGCCGGGGCCACTTGTTTCCACGGAGCAGCAACACCTATAATGAATGACGGTGAGTGCAACGACCGGGTGTTCCCGCTGCAGCGGGGGCCAAGAGGGAAGTCCGGTGTAGCCGGTTGACGGCGAGTCCGGCGCGGTCCCGCCACTGTGACCGGGGAGCCCCGCACGGAGCCCACTGGCTCAGGCCGGGAAGGGGTGCGGGGGCGAGGATCCGGGAGCCAGGAGACCTGCCCGGGTCGTTCACGGGCCCGCCTTCGCGGAGAGGGAGGTCCGTCGGGCTGCCGTCGGCGGTCCGTGCGGCGCGTGCCCGCATCGGGCGCCCCGGTCTCGAAGGCCGGGGCGCCCGTCCCGTTTTCCGCATCCGGAGGGCGGGGTGCCCCTCACATCGCCGGGCGGAGGGATGACCCTTGCCGGAAGGAATGCGCCGTAAGTCCGTTGCCCTGCTGGCCGTTCTGGTCGCCGTCCTTGCTCTCGTGACCGCCTGCTCGGGCCCACCCCGTCCGTCCGGGAAGGACGGGACCTCCGGCGCCGCCGCACAGGAGACCACGGGGGCCCCCGGGGGTGGTGCCGCTGCCGAGGCCGCCCGCACTTCGTACCCCCTCACCGTCCAGGATGACGCCGGTCGCACCGTCACGATCCGCTCCCGCCCCGAGCGCATCCTCTCCCTCGCGCCCAGCAACACGGAGATCCTCTTCGCCGTGGGTGCGGGCGACCGGGTGGTCGGGCGCACCGACTACTGCGACTACCCGCCGGAGGCGCAGAAGGTCCCCAGCGTGGGCGGCATCGTCGACCCCAACGTGGAGAAGATGGTTTCGCTCAAGCCTGACGTGGTCTTCATGATCGGCGGCAGCGAGCCGCTGCGGCAGAAGCTCGAGGGCGACCTCGGCATGACAGCCGTCGTGCTCGACCCGAAGACCCTGGACGAGGTGTACGCCAAGATCCGCCTAGTCGGCCGCATCGTGGACAAGACGGCCGAGGCGGAGCAGGTGGTCGCCCGGATGCAGGAGCGGGTCGCGGCGATCGAGGCCCGGGTGCGGGACATCCCGCCGTCCGAGCGACCCACCGTCTTCTACGAGGTGTGGCCGGATCCCCTCATGACGGCCGGCCCCGGCAGCTTCATCGACGACCTGATCCGGCGGGCGGGGGGCGTCAACGTCGCCGCCGACGCCGGCCAGCCCTGGGCGCAGTACAGCCTCGAGGCTGTCATCAAGCACGACCCCGCCGTGATCCTGACGCCCTCTGCGGAGAGCGGGAAGGCCCTGAAGGATCGGGCGAGGCCCGGATGGGAGAAGATCCGTGCCGTGCGCGAGGGGCGGGTGTACGTGCTCCCGGACCAGAACGTGGTGTCGCGGCCCGGACCCCGCCTGGTGGACGGCCTGGAGCAGATCGCGCGCCTCCTCCACCCGGACCGCTTCCCGCAGGGGTGAGGGCTGTGACGCCCCGCGTGCGCGGGCCGCTCGCCCTGGGGATCGCCGCGGGGGTCCTGGTGGCCACGCTCCTGACCGGTGCGGCGGTCGGGGCCGTACCGGTACCGCTCGGGCTCCTCCTCCGTCCGCAGGATCCCGCCGCGGCGATCCTCATCCAGGTCCGTCTTCCCCGCGTGCTCCTGGGCGCCGTGACCGGCATGTCCCTCGCCCTGGCGGGTGCGGCCTTCCAGGGCCTCTTCCGCAACCCGATGGCCGACCCGTCCGTGGTGGGGGTCTCGGCCGGCGCCTCGCTGGGCGCGACCCTCGTCCTCACGCTCGCCGGGAAGTCGCCCGGCCTGGTGCCTCTAGCCTCCGTGCCCGCCGCGGCCTTCCTGGGTGGCCTTCTGGCGGTCTGGACGGTCTGGCGGCTGGCTGCGGCCGGCGGCCGGGTCCCGATCCTGGGGCTCCTCCTCGCCGGGGTCGCCGTCGGTTCGCTGGCGATGGCGATCGTCTCCCTCCTCATCCTGAGCGACCCGGACCGGGCGGGGGAGATCGTCTTCTGGCTGGTGGGGAGCCTGAGCGCGGCGAGCTGGAAGAAGGTCGCCGTGGCGGCGCCCTGGTCGGCGGCCGGCCTCTTCGTCCTGCTCGCCCACCGCCGGCAGCTGAACGCGTTCCTGCTGGGCGAGGAGACCGCCCACCTGCTCGGGGTGGAGGTCGAGGCCGCGAAGCGCTGGATCTTCCTCGCCGGCTCGGGCCTCGTGGCCGCGGCGGTGGCCTTCACGGGCAACATCGCCTTCGTGGGGCTGGTCGTCCCCCACGCCACCCGGCTCCTGGTGGGCCCGGACCACCGCTACCTGCTGCCGGTGGCGTCCCTGCTGGGCGGGGCCGCCCTGGTGGCCGCCGACACCCTGGCCCGGACCCTCGCGGCGCCGGCCGAGCTGCCGGTCGGGGTGATCATGTCCCTCGCCGGCACCCCGGTCTTCCTGTACCTCGTCCGCCGGCGGCTCCAGCCGGCGACCAGCCTGTGACTGCGCCCCGGGTGCCCCGGGCGGCGGGAGGGGAGTCTCCCATGCCGAGAAGCGAGACCGCACAGGCCCACATCCAGGTCCTGGGTGTCAGTTGCGCCTACGGCGCCCATCCCGTGCTCGCCGGGGTGACCCTGCAGGTGCGGCGGGGGGAGTTCGCGGGCATCGTCGGCCCGAACGGGTCGGGCAAGACGACCCTCCTGCGGGCGATCGCCCGGGTGCTCGCCCCGACCGCGGGCTCCGTGCTCGTCGACGGCCGTGACGTCGCCCGCCTCGGCGCCCGGGCGCTGGCGCGGGAGATCGGCGCGGTGGCCCAGGACACCGCGGTCCCGTTCGACTTCACCGTGGAGGAGATCGTGCAGATGGGCCGCCTGCCCCACCTCGGGCCGCTCCAGGCCGAGGGACCCCGTGACCGGCAGGCCGTCGAGCGGGCGCTGGCGCTCACCCGGACCGATGCGCTCCGGGACCGGCCGGTCACCGGCCTGAGCGGCGGCGAGCGGCAACGGGTCCTCCTGGCCCGGGCGCTGGCGCAGGAGCCCCGGATTCTCCTCCTGGACGAGCCGACGGCCCACCTCGACGTCGGCCACCAGGTGGAGGTCATGGACCTCATCTGGCGGCTCAACCGGACCGCCGGCGTCACCGTGCTGGCGGTTCTTCACGACCTCAACCTGGCCGCCCAGTACTGCGACCGGCTCTTCCTGCTCAGCGGCGGCCGCCTCCTGGCCGCCGGCACGCCGGCGGAGGTGCTCACGGAGACCTGGATCCGCACCGCGTACGGCGCCCACACGGTGATCGTCCGCCATCCCCGCACGGGTTGCCCCCAGGTCCTGCCCCTGGCAGGGGATGCCGTCCGGGTCGTGGGGTGACGCCGGTGCTGAGCCTGGTCCTGGGCGGCGCCCGCAGCGGGAAGAGCCGCTTCGCGATCGAGCTGGCCGCTCGCAGCGGCTCCCGCGTGGTCTACGTGGCGACCGGCGTGGTGACCGACCCCGAGATGGCCGTCCGGGTGGCCCGCCACCGTGCTGCCCGGCCCCCGGGGTGGGTCACGGTGGAAGAGCCCCTGGAACCGTCGGTGGCCGTGCGCCGGCACGCGGCGGCGGACGCGGTGGTGGTGGACTGCCTGGGCTTCGCCGTCAGCAACCGGCTCCTGGCGCTGTGGAGGGAGCCCCAGGGCCCCCCGGTCGCCGACCCGCAGGTCCTGGAGCAGGTCGAGGGGGCCGTGCTGGCGGAGGCCCGCGCCCTGGCGGAGGCGGCCCGGGCGGCGGCCGCGCATGTGATCGTGGTCTCCAACGAGGTCGGCCTGGGGCCGGTGCCGGAGAGCGCCCTCGGCCGGGCGTTCCGGGATCTCCTGGGGCTGGCCAACCAGGCGGTGGCCGCCGCGGCGGACGCGGTGTACGTCACCTGGGCCGGCATCCCCGTGGAGGTGAAGGCGTTGGACGCCCGGCGCCTGCAACGGAGTGGCGCGGACCCCGGGGCCCCCGCCGTCGCGCCGGGCCCGGCGGAGGGGTGAGCCGTGCGGCGAAGCGGGTGGACGCGCGCGCTCACGGGCGCCGCGCTGGCGGTGCGATTCCTCACCCGCCTCCCGGTTCCCCTGCCGGCGGGGGAGCGGATGGGTCTCGGCGCCGCGGTCCCGTGGTTCCCGCTGGCGGGGGCGGCCGCCGGCCTCGCCGCGGCTGCCACCGACGCGGCGCTCGGGCTCTTCTTCCCCGTGCCGGTCCGGTCGGCGGGCGCGACCCTGGCAGCGGTGCTGGTCACCGGCGCCCTGCACCTCGACGGCCTCATGGACACCGCCGACGGGCTGGGCGGGTCCGGCGGCGACCGGGAGCGGGCGCTGGCCATCATGCGGGACAGCCGGGTCGGGGCGATGGGGGCCGCCGCAGGTGCCCTGGCGCTTCTCCTCCGGTACGCCCTGGTGAGCGCGCTGGCCGCGCAGGCGCCCGGCGGACGGGCCGGCGCCCTCGTCGCCGCGGCGGCGCTCGGCCGGTGGGGCATCGTGCTGGCCGCCTGGGGCCGGCCGCCCGCCCGGGCGGGCCTGGGCAGCCAGCTGCAGGAGGGGTTTTCCCCGGCGGGGGCGGTGGGAGCGGCCGTGCTGGCGGCGCTGCTGAGCGCCGGGGCCGGGGCCGGGCGAGGGCTCCTGGCCTTCGGCGTGGCGAGCGCGACGGCCGCCGCCCTGGCGGCATGGCTCGGGCGGCGGCTCGGCGGATACACGGGTGATACGCTGGGGGCCACCGCGGAGGTGACCGAACTGGCCGCGCTGGCGGCCCTGGCGGCCCGGTGGCCGCCGGCCCCCTGAGCGCGGAGCGGGCTAGGCGCGCCGGCGCTGCAGGGCCGGCCAGAGGCGTTCGAGCACCGCGAGCACCTGGCCCAGGTTGCCCTTCAGTGTGACCGTGCCGGTGGAATCGCCGGGCAGGCCGGCCACACAGTGAACTTCCACGCGCACCTCCATGCCGTCGAGGACCCCGTCGGCCTCGACCACGCTCTCCAGGAGGTTGACCGGCGTCTCGGCGACCCGCATGCCCCGCGTCCGGCAGGCACCGACCAGGTCGGACTTCCCTTCGATCAAGGGTTTTCCCCCTCGCCATCGACGCGAACCGATGCCCACATTGTAGCCTCCCGGGTGGCTGCAGTGGAGTCTTGCGCCGCCCGGCGGTTGCTGGTAAAATCCGCGCTCGGCGAGGGCGCGGCCTCACGCAAATGCAACAGGTCGCGCACGTTCTGCGGGGTGTTGTTGCACCCAGTTGACAAGGCGGGTACTGCCTGTTAGCCTGGGAACTGGAAAGCGAGCCGGGCTGTCGCCCGGAAGCCAGAACGCACCGGCCCGAAACGGCAAACCCGGCGAAAGCCGGGGGCGCAAAGTCACCGGTCTACCGTCCGGGGCCGTTCCCCCAGCGGCCCCGGGCCACGACAGCGGGACTGCCGAAGGCCAGGCGCCACCCCTGTGGCACCGGCCACAGGGGCTTTTCGCTGGTACGCCGAGGACGCCACGGGCAGGGCGGGGCGGCCGCGGCCAGCCGGGGAGCTTTCCGGAACGCAGCCCCCTTTCTGTTCCCTCTTCTTCCTCACCCGGAGACGCTCGCCCTGGCTCCCCCCACCCGGGCGGGCGGAAACCGGGGGACTCGCGGGCGGATCCGTCCCCTCCGGATCTGCCTGTCTTGTTTTTCCGGGGTGCGGTACCATCGAGGGTAGGCGGATGGAAACGCCCTTGGGGGGTTCGGCGGATGCGGGTCTACGACATCCTGTACAAGAAGCGCCACGGCGGGGAACTGTCGGCGGAGGAGATCGAGTTCCTCGTCAGCGGCTATGCCCGGGGAGAGGTGCCGGACTACCAGATGGCGGCGTGGGCCATGGCCGTCTGCGTCCGGGGGATGACCGACCGGGAGACCGCGGACCTGACCATGGCCATGGTCCGGTCGGGGGCGACGGTCGACCTGCGCGCGATCCGGGGGGTGAAGGTGGACAAGCACTCCACGGGCGGGGTGGGCGACACGACCTCGCTCGTCCTCGTGCCCCTGGTCGCCGCGTGCGGGGTGCCCGTCGCCAAGATGTCGGGCCGGGGGCTCGGCCACACCGGCGGGACCATCGACAAGCTGGAGTCGATCCCCGGGTTCCGGGTCGAACTGCCGGCGCAGGCCCTGGCGGATCAGGTGAACCGCATCGGCTGCGCCATCGCCGCGGCCACCGCCGACCTGGTGCCTGCGGACAAGAAGCTCTACGCCTTGCGGGACGTGACCGCCACGGTCGACAGCATCCCCCTCATCGCCGCGAGCGTCATGTCGAAGAAGATCGCCGGCGGCGCCGACGCCATCGTCCTCGACGTCAAGACCGGCGACGGCGCGTTCGTCCGCACCCCGGACGAGGCGTTCGAGCTGGCGCGGACCATGGTGGCGATCGGCACCCGGGCCGGCCGCCAGACCGTGGCCTATGTCACGGGGATGGACCAGCCGCTGGGCTATGCCGTGGGCAACGCCCTGGAGGTCGCCGAGGCGGTGGAGACCCTGCGCGGGTTCGGCCCGCCGGACCTCGAGGAGCTCTGCCTGGTCCTGGGTAGCGAGATGCTGCGCCTGGGTGGCGCCGCGGCCACCGCGGAGGAGGCCCGGGCGGCCCTCAAGCGGGCCCTCCGCTCCGGCCGGGCCCTCGACAAGCTGCGGGAGCTGGTGCAGGCCCAGGGCGGCGACGTGAGCTACGTGAACCAGCCGGTCAAGTTGCCCCGGGCCCCGGTCATCCGGGAGGTGCCGGCGCCCGCCGCCGGGTACGTGAGCGCGATCCGCGCGCTGGAGGTCGGCCTCACGGCGATGTTCCTCGGGGCCGGCCGCGCCCGGAAGGAGGACGTCATCGACCTCTCCGCCGGGGTGCTGCTGCGCAAGAAGGTCGGCGACCGGGTCGAGGCGGGCGAGGCGCTGGCGGAGGTGCACGCGCCCGACCCCGACCGGGCCGCGGAAGCGGCGCGCCGGATCGCCGCCGCGTACGTCATCGGGCCGGAGGCGCCCCCGGCCCAGCCGCTCGTCTACGGGCGGGTGACCGCCGCGGGGGTCGAGCGGTACGGGTGATCCGGACCCTAAATGCACTGGGGCCGGCGAGCACGCGCCTCGCCGGCCTCGTTCCGTCTCTTGTCGCCCCCTCAGTCGAGGTAGCGCTTCAGCTGCTCTTCCCGGACGATCATCACGTCGCCCTCCCGGACCTCGATGGCCCCCTCGCGGCGGAAGTCGCCCAGAACCCGCGTCACCGTCTCCCGGGAGGCGCCGATGAGCCCGCCGATCTCCTGGTGGGTGAGGTCCAGCTTCATCCGGACCCCGCCCGGAACCTTCTCGCCGTGTTCCCGTGCGTGCTGGAGGAGGAGCGCGGCGAGGCGCTGCTGCACCCCGGACACGGACAGGCCGTGCACGCGGTCCTGCGCCTGCCGGAGGCGCCAGGCCACCGTGCCCATGGTCCGGGCCGCCAGGGAGGGGATCTCTTCCAGCAGTGCGTGCAGGTCGTCCGCGCGGATCATCCAGATCAGCGAGTCCTCCACGGCCTGGGCGCTGGCCGGGTACGGCGAGCGGTCCAGGGCGACCACGAGGCCGAAGACCTGGTTGTCGGTCCAGATCGCGATGATCTGCTCGCGTCCCTCCGGCGAGACCCGGTACACCTTGACGCGTCCGTGGCGGACGAAGTACACGGCCTCGCCCGGTTCGCCCTCGCTGAAGATGACGGAGCCCTTCCGGTAGCGCCGCTCGTGCACGCAGGCCGCGACCCGCCGGAGCTCCTCGTCGCTGAGGCCGGCGAACATCGCGATGTCCCGCAGCGCTCCGGGCTCGAGCATGCTGGCTCTCCTCCGGCCCAATCATAACCAAGCGGGTCTCTGCGGTCCAGCCGCTGAGGACGGTTCTCATCGCCGGAAGGGCCGCAGGAATCGGGAGCGGGGAGTCGAAGAAACAAAAAAGCCAAACGCGCGACTCGGGTTCTCCCTGGGCCTCCGGAGGCCCGGGAGACGAGGGGGCCGCCGCGATGTTGGACGAGCGCCTCCTGCCATCCGCGCGCCCTGCCCCGGCGCACCGGTTGCGCGCGCTCTGGCGCGCCCGCGAGGCGTTCCTGGCCTCCGAGCCTGTCCGGCCGCCTGTCCGTCCCGTGGTCCTCGCCGCCTGGATGCGGTCTCGCCAGGCGGGGGTGGACCCGGCCCGCAAGGAGATCCCCCTCGTGCGACCGGACGGCGGGGTGGCGGACGACCAGGCCGAGCGGCTCCTGCGCGCCGGCCGTCCCGTGGTCGCCACGGCCGGGGAACTGCTGCGCGGCACCGGGCACGGGGTCATCCTCGCCGACGCGCAGGGGGTCGTCCTCGCGGTGGCCGGCGACCGCCCGCTGGCCGCGGCGGCCGAGCGGGTCGGGTGTGTCCCCGGTGCCACCTGGGAGGAGCGCCTGGTGGGCAACAACGCGATCGGGACGAGCCTCCGGCTGGCGCGGCCCGTTCGCTTCGCCCACGCGGAGCACTTCTGCGAGGGGTGGGGGGACTGGACCTGCGCTGCGGTGCCCATCCGGTTGCCCGGCGAGGGGGCGGTCATCGGCAGCATCGACGTGAGCGGGTACCGGACCGGGGCGAGCCCCCGGGCGCTCGTGCTGGCCGCCCGGCTCGGCCGGGTGATCGAGAACCTGCTGGCCGGCCCCGGGTCCCGGGCGACCCCGCCGGGCGCGGCCGGGCCCCGCCGCCCGGAGGGCGGGAGCCTGCCGCCTTCCCGCCTCGTGGACGTGCCCGCGCCGCCGGGGCTCGTGATCCTGCGGCGGGGAGAACGGCGCCTGCTGGTGCGGGCCGACCAGGTCTACCTGTTCCGGGCGTCGGGCGGAGCGGTGTTCGCCCTGACCGACCAGGGGGAGTTTCCGGCGGAAGCGGACGGGCTCGTCACCCTGGAGGACCGCCTTGCCCCCTACGGCTTCTTCCGGACCGATCGGGCGCACCTGGTGAACCTGAACCGGGTGCGCGAGGTGCAGCCGATGTTCAACCGGACGCTGGTGCTCGTGCTCGGGAACCGGACGGCCACGGAGGTGCCGGTCTCCCGGCGCCGGGCGGCCGCCCTGCGGGAACTGCTGGGGCTGTGAACCGGGGACGGGGTGCCGCTCGTGACCCGATCCGTACCGCTCGTGGGCTGGCCGGGACCGCTCGTGTCCCGGCCTTTGACTTGTCCCTGCCCCGGCGCGACGGTAGCGAGTGGGGAGAAATCGCCGACACAGGAGGGGAGTGCTGGGCATGGCCGTGGATCGGACGACGCTTCTCACCATGTACCGGGACATGTGGACCATCCGCCTGTTCGAGGACGCCATGGCGGCCGCGTACCTGGAGGGCAAGCAGCCGGTCTTCAACATCGCCGCCGGGCCGGTCCCCGGGGAGATGCACCTGGCCGCCGGGCAGGAGCCGGTGGCGGTGGGGGTCTGCGCGCACCTGCGGCGCGAGGACGCCGTGGCGGGGACGCACCGGCCGCACCACTTCGCCATCGCCAAGGGCATGGACCTGCGGCGGATGGCCGCCGAGATCTTCGGCAAGGTCACCGGTCTGGGCCGCGGCAAGGGCGGCCACATGCACCTCTTCGATCCGGAGACGCACTTCGGCTGCGGCGGGATCGTGGGCGCGGGCATCCCGCACGCGGTGGGCGCTGCCCTGGCGTTCAAGAAGCAGGGCCGGGACAACGTGGCCGTCGCCTTCTTCGGCGACGGGGCGGCCAACCAGGGCGCCTTCCACGAGGGGCTCAACCTGGCGGCGCTGTGGAAGCTGCCCGTGATCTTCGTGGTCGAGGACAACGCCTGGGCGATCTCGGTGCCCAAGGCGAAGTCGACCGCCATCGCCTCCAACGCCGACCGGGCTGCCGCCTACGGGATCCCCGGCGTGTACGTGGGCGAGAACGACGCCCTGGCCGTGTACGAGGCGGCGGGCGAGGCCGTGGCCCGGGCGCGCCGCGGCGAGGGTCCGACCCTCCTGGAGGTCAAGACCGACCGCTACTACGGCCACTTCCAGGGCGACCCGGAGGTGTACCGGCCGAAGGACGAGGTGCCGCGCCTCAAGGCGAACGACCCGATCGACCGGCTCGGCCGCCGGATCCTCGAGACCGGCGCCGGCACCCAGGCCGACCTGGACGCGGCCCGGGAGGAGGCCCGGGCGAAGGTCGACGACGCCTTCCGCTTCGCCCGGGAGAGCCCGTATCCGTCGCCCGAGGAAGCCCTGATGCACGTGTTCGCGGAGTAGGGGGGTGTCCGACATGGCGGTGGAGACTCGCCGGCTCACCATGGGCAAGGCGATCGCCGAGGCGATCGCGCAGGAGATGGAGCGCGACCCGCGCGTCTTCGTCATGGGCGAGGACGTCGGCGTGTACGGGGGCATCTTCGGCGCCACGCAGGGCCTCTACGAGAAGTTCGGCCCCGAGCGGGTCATGGACACCCCGATCTCGGAGACGGGCTTCATCGGCGCGGCGCTGGGCGCGGCGCTGGAGGGGATGCGGCCCATCGCCGAGCTGATGTTCGTCGACTTCTTCGGCGTGGCGATGGACCAGATCTACAACCACATCGCGAAGATCCACTACATGTCGGGCGGCGGGTTCAAGGTGCCCGTCGTCATCATGACGGCGATCGGCGGCGGGTACAGCGACGCCGCCCAGCACTCCCAGTGCCTGTACGGGCTCTTCGCCCACGTGCCGGGGCTCAAGATCGTGGTGCCCTCGAACGCGTACGATGCGAAGGGCCTCATGATCCAGGCCATCCGGGATGACAACCCGGTCATGTACTTCTTCCACAAAGGCCTGATGGGCCTGGGGTGGATGACCCCGCAGCCCTCGGCCATGTCCGAGGTACCCGAGGAGCCGTACACGATCCCCTTCGGCAAGGCGGACGTGAAGCGGCCGGGGCGGGACGTGACGGTCGTGAGCGTGGCGATGGGCGTGCACCGGGCCATGGAGGCGGCGGAGGTCCTCGCCCGGGACGGGATCGAGGTGGAGGTCCTCGACCTGCGCACGCTCGTGCCGCTCGACCGGGACGCCATCGTCGAGTCGGTGAAGAGGACCCACCGGCTCCTGGTGGTCGACGAGGACTACCTGAGCTACGGCATGTCCGGCGAGGTGGCGGCGACGGTGGCGGAGCGGGCCCTCGACTACCTCGACGCGCCCGTGCGCCGCATCGCCGTGCCCGACGTGCCCATCCCGTACAGCCGCCCGCTGGAGCAGTTCGTGCTGCCGAGCGCCGACAAGATCGTCGCCGCGGTGCGGGAGATGCTGGGCGAATAATTCGAGGTGGAACGCGTTGCCGTACGAGTTCCGGCTCCCTCTTGACATCGCAGGTCCCGACGCAGAAGGCTTCGTGGTGAACTGGTTCAAGGCGGAGGGGGAAGCCGTCCGCGCCGGCGAGCTGCTCCTGGAGGTCCAGTTCGACAAGGTCGCCACGGAGGTGGCCGCGCCGAGGGACGGTGTCCTCGCACGCATCCGGGTCCCGGCCGGGCAGCCGGTCCGCCCCGGCGACGTCGTGTGCGAGATCGCGGAGCGGCCGGGAGCCCCCGCGGAGGTCTCCGCCGGGGCGGGGTCCGCCGCCGCCCCGGCGGCCGCGGGCGGCCCGACCGGGGCCACCGGCGCTGCCCCGGCGGCCCCGGTCTCGCCGGCGGCGCGCCGCCTGGCGAAGGAGCTGGGCGTCGACCTGTCCCGGGTCCAGGGGAGCGGCCCGGGTGGCCGGATCACCGAGGCCGACGTGCGCCGCGCCGCGGAGGCGGCAGGCGCGCCTGCCGGGCCCGGCCCTGCCGGCGGACCGGCTGCGCCCGCCGGGACCGCCGCGGCCGCCGGCCAGCGCCCCGTGCCGATCGCCGGCGTACAGGGCCGCTGGGAGCCGCTCCCGCCGGCCCAGCGCGTCCTGGCGTCCCGGATGGCCCAGAGCATGCGGGAGGCGCCGCAGCTCACCCTGGAGCGGCAGGCCGACGTGACAGCGCTCGTCCGCCGCCGGGAGGCGCTGCGGGAGCAGGGCTCCCGGGTCACCCTGACCGACCTCCTGCACCGCGCCGTGGCCCTCGCCCTGCGGGAGCATCCCCGTCTCCAGGCCGTCTGGCAGGAGGACGCCCTGTTCGTGCCCGAGGCGATCAACCTGGGCGTGGCCGTGGCGGACGGCGACCTCCTCGTGGTGCCGGTCATCCGGGGGGCGGATCGCCTGAGCCTGGAGGAGCTGGCGGCCGAGCGGGAGCGACTGGTGGCGGCCGCGCGGGCAGGCACCCTGACCGCACGGGACCTGGAGGGCGGCACGTTCACCGTCACGAACCTGGGAGGCTACGGCATCGACTTCTTCACGCCCATCCTGAACCCGCCCCAGAGCGCGATCCTCGGGGTGGGGCGGGTGGCGGACGCCCTCGCCCTGGAGGGTGAGCGCGTGGTCGCCCGCAAGCTGCTGACGCTGAGCCTCACCATCGACCACCGCGTTGTCAACGGGGCGCCGGCGGCGCTGTTCCTGGACCGGCTCGCCGGGCTCCTCGCGGAGCCGGAAGCCTGGGCGACCGTTTCCTGAGCCCGCGCCCGGCCCGCGCCGGCCGTCGACTCCGCGCTTCGAAGCCCCTGGGGCCCAGCCGCCGGCTGGGCCCCAGGGGCTTGTGGGTGGAATACCTCCGGCCGGCAGGAGGGGGCACCCGTCCGGAGCGAATCGTATCTGGCGTGAACGCCCGGGAGGTTGACAGGATGGCGACGGTGGAGCTTCTCGTGGGCCCGACGGGCTCCGGGAAGACCACCCGCCTGGCCCGGCACTGTCGTGCCCTGCGGGATGCGGGGGAGCGGCCGGACGGGATCCTGGTCCTGGTCCCGGACGGGCGCCGGCAGGCGGCCTGGCGGGAGCACCTCGGCACCCCTGTCCCGGCCGTTCAGTCCCTCTACGGGTTCATGGCCGCGGAGGTGCGCCTCTTCTGGCCCCTGCTGGCGCCGGAGCCGGAGCACGCCGGCGCCCTCGAGCCCCTGGTGGTCGACGGCGACGTCACCGCGCACCTGTTGCGGACGCTCCTCGTCCACCGCCGGGCTACCGGCCCGCTGGCCTACGCGCGGGCGAGCGACCGCCGGCTGGCCTTCCAGCTGGAGGCGCTGCTGTGGGCAGCTACGTCCGCCGGCATGGACCTGCCGGCGGCCGCCGAGCGGCTGGCCTCGGCCGGGACGGCCGACCCCCAGGTGCTGACGCAGGCCCGGGACATCCTGGACGCGTACCGGCAGTGCCTGCAGGCCGCCGGGGCTGCCGACTTCCCGCTGGTGACCGAGCTGTACGTGCGCCGGCTCTTCCCGCTTCCCGCGTACCGGGCGCACCTGCGGGAACGTGCCCGGCACGTGGTGGTGGACGACCTCCACGAGGCCCCGCCGGTCCTCCACGACGTGATCGCTGCACTGGCCGGGGAGGCGCGCAGCGCCGTCCTGGCTGCCGGCGCGGACGGCGGCCGTCCGGGGCGCACGTGGGATGCCGTGACGGCCCTCCAGGCCCGCCTTGGTGGCGACGTCCGGGTCACCCTCCTCACCGGCTGCTACACGGGGTCCCCGGCCGCCGCCCGGACGGCCGCGGCCCTCGCGGCCCGCCTGCGTCCCGGCGACCCCGCCACGGCTGCGGCGGAAACCCCTCCGGGGCCGCTCCTCCCCATCCGCCGCCTGCACGCCGAGTTCCGGCCCGAGATGCTGCGGCTCCTCGGCCAGGCGGTCCGGGAGCACATGGACGCCGGGGTGTCGCCGGGGGACATCGCCGTGCTCTCCCCGTGGCCCGACGCCGCACTCCGGGAGGCGATCCGTGAGGCCGGAGCGCCCGTGCTGGACCTGAGCCCCTCGCCCCTCGCCGCCCAGCCCTGCGTGCGCGCGCTCCTCGCCCTGGTGGCCCTGGCCAGACCCGGCGCGCTGCCCGGGGCGGGGCATGACCTCCTGCGCGACGGCCTGGGCTGGCTCCTGGGACTCGACCCCGTCCGGAGCTCCGCGCTGGCGGCTGCGGTGGGCGGAGGGGCCAGCAGCGCGCCCGACCCGGCCCTCCTGCACCGGGTGGGGTTCCTGGCCGGCGAGCGGTGGGAGCGGGTCCGCGGCTGGCTGCAGAGCGTGGGGGAGGGGTCTCAGCCGGGCCCCGCCGACCTCCTCGCCCGGGCGGTGGCCGAGGCCATCGCCCCCCTCACCCGGCAGGCCGCGGCCCTGGAGCCCTGCGCCAGGGCGGTCGAGATCGCCCGCCAGGTCGAGCGGATCACCACGAGCCCCGCCTACCCGGAGCCCGGACGCGACCCGCTCAGCGCCGCCCTGGAG
Source organism: Caldinitratiruptor microaerophilus (assembly GCF_025999835.1). Lineage (NCBI taxonomy): Bacteria > Bacillati > Bacillota > Clostridia > Eubacteriales > Symbiobacteriaceae > Caldinitratiruptor > Caldinitratiruptor microaerophilus. Next base: position 218,050 of record NZ_AP025628.1, read on the forward strand.
GCCGTCCTCCACGGGCGCTGGGACCCCGGCGCCGCCCCTCGCCGGGCATCCCGGGCGGCCGGTCGCCGGGACGCCGTCGTGCTCACGACCCCGTGGCGCTTCCTCGCCCAGGGGCTGGCGGCGCGGGTGCAGGTGTGGGCGGACGTGACGGCCCCCGGCTGGCTTCCCAGCGGCGCCGGCCCCCTCGCCAACCCCCACGTCCTGGCCCCCGGCTGGCCGGAAGGGGCCGTCTGGACCGACGCGCACGGCGCGGCGGCGCGGCGGGACGCCGCGGCAGGCACCGTGTCGGCGCTCCTCCGCCGCTGCCGCGAGGCGCTGGTCGTCGGCTCGTCCGCCGTGGACGCCGCCGGCCACGACAGCCCCGGCGGCCTGCTGCCGCTGCTGGATGAGGCCATGGCCGGGGCTGCGGCGGGGGGTGCGGCCCCGTGACCCCGCGCCCGGACCAGGCGGCCGTCCTGGGGTACGAAGGAGGCTACCTGGCGGTCTCCGCCGTGCCCGGCGCCGGCAAGACCCACGTCCTGGCCCGCCTGGCGGCGAATCTCATCGCCTCCGGCCGGCCCGCCCCGGGCCAGGTCCTGGTCGTCACCTACACGAACGCCGCGGTGGGGAACTTCCGGGCCCGCATCGGCCGCTTCCTGACCGAGCTCCGGCTCCCCCCGGGCGAGGGGTATGACGTGCGAACCCTGCACTCGCTGGCGCTGGCCATCGTCCGGGAGCGGCCCGAGCGGCTCGGCGTTCCCGACCCGCCCCCGGTGCTGGGGGACATGCAGCGCGACCGGCTCGTCGCCCGGATCACCCGCCAGTGGCTGCGCCACCACGCCGCGCGGTGCGAAGGGGTCTTCCGGGAGGACCTGCGGCCACAGGTCCGGGCACGGGCCGAGGAGGACTGGGAGAAGGCCCTGCGGCGGGTGTTCGCCGCCATGTTCAGCCGGTTCAAGGCGCAGGGGCTGGAGCCGGCAGAGGCCGACCGGCTCACCCGTTCCCTCCCTGCCGGGAGCCTGGTCCGCTGGGCGGCCGAAGCCTACCACCTGTACGAGCGCGAGCTGGCCGGGCAGAACCTCCTCGATTACGACGACCTGGTGCGCGGGGCCCGGGCCCTCCTGGCGGAGGACCCGGACCTCGCCCGCCGTCTGCGCCGGCGCTGGACGTTCATCCTCGAAGACGAGGCTCAGGACAGCACCCCTGCGCAGGAGGCGATCCTGGAGGCCCTGGCCGGTCCGGGTGGCAACCTCGTGCGGGTGGGCGACCCGAACCAGGCGATCATGGGCACGTTCACCGCCGCCGACCCGAACGGCTTCCGGCGCTTCTGCGCCCGTTCCGACGTGCGGCATCGGACCCTCGTCCACGCCGGCCGGAGCAGCGTCCAGGTGATCGCCGCCGCCAACCGGCTCGTGGCCTGGGCGACGGAAGAGGCCCCGGACCCTGCAGCCCGGTCGGCCCTCGTGCGGCAGGAGATCCGCCCGGTTCCCCCCGGCGACCCCCAGCCCAACCCGGCAGCGGCTCCCCGGGGGCTCCAGATCGTCGAGAGCCGCACCCTGGACGACGAGCTGCGCCGCCTCGCCCGGTGGGCCGCCCGCGGGGTGCGCGAGGCGCCCGGAGAAACCCTGGCCGTCCTCCTGCCGACGAACGAGCTGGTGCAGGCCTTCGCCCGGCGGGTCCGGGAGGAGGGCGTCCGGGCGGTGGAGCTGCGGCGGGCGGAGCCGGAGGACGGCGACGTGCTCGACCGGCTCACGCCCGTGGTCGAGTTCCTGGCGCGGCCCGACGACCCGGCCCTGCTGGGGCCGGCCCTGGCGGCGCTCGCAGGCCCGGCGGCCGTGGCGCCGGCGGCCCCGCCCGACCTGCGCCCGGAGGAACTGTTCTTCCCCCTCGAGAGCCCCCGGCCCTTGCACGACCTCAGAGCCTTCTACGGTGACGCCGCCGAGGTGCTCCGGCCGGCGGCGGAGCGGCTGCGGGCCCTCCTCGCCGACCCGCCGGGCCGCCCCGATGCCTGGCTCCTCGCTGCCGCGCGGGCGCTGGGCCTCGAGGGGGCCGACGCGGCCGCCGCCCACCTCCTGGCGGCGCGCGCGGCCGTCTGGCTGGAGGAGCGCCCCCTGGCCGGACCCGGCGACGTGGCGCGCTGGCTGCGCGAAAGCGGCGAGGAGCTGCGCCGTCTGGTCGCTCCCCTGCGCGACCGCCGTGGCTTTGCGGCGGAGCCCGGGGTCGTGTACGCGGTCACCGCCCACTCGGCAAAGGGGCTCGAGTGGGACGCGGTGGCGGTCGCCTGCGTGACCGAGCACCACTACCCGGCCACCGTGGACGCCGCCTCCCGGGAGCGGTGGTACCTGCGCGAAGGCTTCGCCGACCCGGAGGCGGCGGCGCTGGCCGGCTGGCAGGCCCTGACGGGGGACGCCCCCGCCGGGGGGTCCCGGACCGGCCGGGAGGAGTTCGTGGCCGAGCGCCTGCGCCTGCTGTACGTGGCGATTACCCGCGCGCGCCGCCGCCTGGTCCTGAGCTACCACACCACCCGCCGCCAGGGCGGGCGCGACGTGCCCGTCCGGCCCTCTCCCGCCCTGGAGGCGCTGCGGTCCCTCGTGGAGGCGATGCCCGGTGCCGGCGCTACCCGCTGACCTGCTGCTGAGCCAGTCGGCCCTGGCCGACTTCGCCGAGTGCCCGCTCCGCTTCCGCTACCGCTACCTGGACGGCGTCCGGTTGCCGGAGGCCACTGCGCCGGAAGTGCGCACCCGGGTCGAGCGGGGCCGGGCCTTCCACCTGCTCGCGCACCGCCACTTCGCCGGCCTGGAGCCGGTGGTTCCGCCCGGCGTGCCCCACGCCGCCGAGCTCGCGGAGTGGGTCCGGGCGCTGCATCGCTTCTGCTCCCCGCGCCCGGACCGAACATACCTCCCCGAGTTCGAGCTGGGGCTGCGGGCCCCCGACCTCCCGCTCGCCGCCCGCTACGACCTCCTGGTCCTCGAGCCGGACGGGCGCAGGACCATTTACGACTGGAAGACGTCGCCCCTGCCGCCCTCCGGCCGCCTGGCGGCCTCCCTCCAGACCCGGGTGTACCGGCTCGTCCTGGCCCTCGCCGGCCCCCCGTACGCGCCCGCCGCCCCGGAGGACATCCGGATGGTGTACTGGTACCCCGGCGACCCGGACCAGCCCGCGGTCCTGTCGTACTCGGCCGAGCTCCTGGCCGAGGACGCCGCGGTGGTGGGGGAGCTGGTCCGTCGCCTCCGGGACACCCCGGCGGCGGCCATGGCCGCCACCGACGACGACTCCGTCTGCCGGCACTGCACCTACCGCCCCCTCTGCTTCGGGGCGGCGCGGGAGGAAGTGGCCGAGGAGGAGGAGGCGTCGGAGATCCTCGCCACCTTCTCCTGGGACGACCTGCCGGAGGTGAACCCGTGAACGTCCGCTGGCTCCCGCCCCCGGCGCTGGCCGTGCCGCCCGGTCTGGCCGCCGCCACCGGCCTTCACCCCCGCGCCGCCGAGCTGCTCTTCCGGCGCGGCCTGCGCGACCCGGAGGCGGTGCGGCGCTTCCTCGACCCGCCGCTCGGCTGCGACCCGGCCGAGGTCCCGGACCTCGAGGCCGCTGCTGCCGCCGTCCTGGGGGCGCTGCGCCGGGGCGAGCGGGTCGCCGTCTACGGGGACTACGACGCCGACGGCGTCACTGCGACGGCACTCCTCGTGCGGGCCTTGCGGCTGCTCGGCGCCGAGCCCCGCTACTACCTCCCCGACCGTTTCCACGAGGGCTATGGCCTGAGCGCCCGCCGGGTGGAGGAGATGGCGGCGGACGGCGCCCGGCTCATCCTCACCTGCGACTGCGGGGTCACGGCCCACGCCGAGGTCGACCTCGCCGCCCGCCTGGGCATTCCGGTCGTGGTGACCGACCACCACGAGCTGCCGGCCGAGCTCCCTCGCGCCACCGCCGTGGTCTCCCCGCTCCGCCTCCCCCCGGACCACCCGTGCCGTCACCTGCCGGGCGTCGGTACCGCGTGGCTCCTGGCCCGGGAGCTGTTTCGCCAGGCCGGGCGCGACCCCGCCCTGGCCGACCGCCACCTGGAGCTGGTGGCGATCGGCATCGTGGCCGACGTGGTCCCCGTCGTGGGCACCAACCGGGCGCTCCTGCGGGAGGGGCTGGCCCGGCTCTGGCACACGGAGCTGCCCGGCCTGGCGGCCCTGCTGCGCCTGGCGGTGGGCGACCGGGAGGGCGACGAGGAGGACGTCGCCTTCCACCTCGTGCCGAGGCTGAACGCGGCGGGCCGCCTCGCCTCCGCCGACCTGGCGGCGCGGCTCCTCCTCGCCGACGACCCCGCCGAAGGTGCCCGGCTGGCGCAGGAACTCGACGCCCTGAACCGCCGCCGGCGTGAGCTCACGGCGGCCGTCCTGGCCGACGCCGAGGCGATGCTGGCCGGGGCCGGCGGCCCCGGACCGGCCGCCCTGCTCTACCGTCCGGACTGGCCCGAGGGCGTGCTGGGAATCGCTGCCGGCCAGCTGGCCCGCCGGCTCGGGGTCCCGGTGGCCCTCCTGACCCTGAAGGGCGACGGCCGGACCGCGACCGGTTCGGCCCGCGCGCCCGATGGGGTGCCCCTGTTCGACGTGGTGGCGGACTGCGCGCCGCTCCTGGACCGCTTCGGCGGGCACGCGGCCGCCGCCGGCTTCGCTCTGGCTGCGGACCGGGTGCCGGCCTTCGCCGAGCGGTTCCGGGCCCGCGCGGCCGCGCGGGTGCCCGGACCGGCGGAGGTGGTGGTGAAGGAGGCGGACCTCGAGGTCGACCTCGGGGAGGTCGGCCTGGCCTTGCAGGCCGGCCTGCGCCAGGCTGCTCCCTTCGGCCAGGGCCACCCGGCGCCCGTGCTGTTCGCCCGCGGGGTGCAGGTGCTCTGGGCCGGCCCGACGGGGGACGGGCGCCACCTGCGGCTGGTGCTCGGAGACGGGCAGGTGCGACTGCGCGCGATCTGGTGGGGCGCGGGCACGAGCACCCTTCCGGATGGCCCTGTCGGCGTCGCCTTCCGGCTCGGGCTGAGCCGGTGGGGCGGCACGACCGAGGTCCAGCCCGTGGTGGAAGGTCTGGCGCCCTGGGACGGCGGCGCCCCGATCGTCGTGGGGGAGGTGGCCGCCGCCCAGGACGCGACCCTGGCCGCCAGGGGTGAGGTCGCCGCCGCGCGGGGGAGCGAGCCGGCGGCGCGCGGGACGGCGGGCGCGGCCGGCGAGCCGGTGCAGCTCGTCGACCGGCGGGGCGAGGCCCTGGACCGCGTCCGGAGGGAGTTTCCGGGCGCGGCCGTGCTCCCGGGGGACGGCGATCTGCCCCGCGCCGCGGCGGTCATCCTCGCGCAGGCGCCGCCCGGGCCAGAACTCCTGGCGGAGGTGCTCGCGGCGACGGGCGCGCGGGTGGCGGTGCTCGCCTGGCCGCGGGCGGCCTCTCCCAGTCCGCTTCCCCGCTGGCTCCTGCGCCTGGCCGGCGCGGTGCGTCCCGCCGCCGGCGACGGGCGCTGGGTGGACCCGGCGCGCCTGGCGCTGTCCCTGTGGGAGACCGAGGCGGCGGTCTGGGCCGGCCTCGAGGCCCTCCGGGAGGCGGGCCGGCTGGACTGGGAGGACGACGGCGGCGGCCTCGTCTTGCGGCTCCTGGACGGCGGCAGCGCCCCGGCGGACACACCGGCGATGCGACGCCTGGCGCGCTGCCTGCGGGAGACCCGCGCCTTCCGGGCCTTCCTCGCCCGGGCCTCGCCCGATGAGATCCGACCGCTCCTGCAACGCGGCAGGAAGGTCCGGGGTTGATGAGGAAAAATTCTTACGGTGAGGGCCGTGGTGTATGAAGACCGGAGGACCGCAGGCCGGGCGCTGGCGAAGGCGCTGGGCGCGTACCACGGGAAGCGGCCGCTGGTGCTCGGCATTCCCCGGGGCGGGGTGATCGTCGCGGCCGAGGTGGCCGCGGCCCTGGACGGGGAACTGGACGTGGTGGTGGCGCGGAAGATCGGCGCGCCGTGGCATCCCGAGTACGCGCTCGGCGCCGTCGACCCCGACGGCGAGGTGGTGCTCGGGCCGGAGCTGTCGGGCGCGGGCGAGGCGGCGGCCGCTCTGGCCCGGGAGGTGGCCGCTGCCCGTGCCGAGGTCGAGCGGAGGCTTCACTGCTACCGCCGCGGTCCCGAGCCCCTCATCCAGGGGCGGGTGGTGATCGTGGTGGACGACGGGGTGGCGACGGGGCTGACCGCACGGGCCGCCCTGGGCTGGGTGCGCCGCCGCCGGCCGGCCCGCCTCGTGTTCGGCGCCCCGGTCGGCGGCCCCGACCAGCTGGCGGAACTGGCCGGGTGGTGCGACGAGATCGTCTGTCCCCTCCAGCCGGGCGATTTCGCCGCGGTGAGCCGGTATTACCGCCGCTATCCGGCGGTGAGCGACGATGAGGTCCTCGCCGCGCTGCGGGGGCGCGGTTCGGGCGGCTAGCCGCCCAGAAGCCACCACACCGCCGCCGCCAGCGCCGTGGCGCCCCAGAGCACGTAGCTGCCGGCCCGCGTCCGGCTGCGCCGGGACAGCCAGACGCTGAGGACCACCCCGCCGGCGAAGATGAGGAGTGGCAGGCCGTTCAGGAGCAGCACCGGCCCCAGGGGTACGCCGTGGACGCCGAGGCGTACCAGGGCGACGGCAGCGGCCACGAGGCCCAGAACCAGGGCGGCGATCCCCCCGACGGCAAGCGGGTGCATGCGATCTCTCCTTCGTGCGGCAGGACGCCGGCCCGTGCGACGGGTCCGGCCGGATCGCCGGCCTGCGGATCGTCCGTCGTGGCGGCTCCGGTCCCGCGGTGGTGAGACGGGGCGGTCGGGTACCACCCCGGCCTGGCCGGTGCGTCCGGTGCGCGGCGGGCGGGGTTCCGTCTGGCAGGACGGGTTGTCGCCGGGCGGGACAACGTGCACGCTTGGAACTCTCGGGGGAGGGGACGGCCGCCCGGGCCGGCGCCCCCAGCTTCCCCTGACCAGATCCGGGAGAAAACCTTGGACACACGCCGGTGGTCTTTCCTGCTCCGCACCGGCGCGCTTGACACGCACGGGACTGCACCGTAACCGCCAGAATACCTGCCGTCCGTTGCGTCGGCGCAATTTGGCCAATAAAAAAGATTTCTCGATAGCCCCCTTTCCCGTGCCTTCCTTCGCCTCTACAATATGGTATGGGTATCGAGAGTCCAGACCGCTTCACAACGGGCTCGCCTTGAAAGGGTAGAGGACGGCTCATCAAACTATGGGTAAAAGTGGATAAACAGGTTATTCTAGCCATATCAAGCTGGGCGAACGGGCCAAGAAGCAAGGCATCTCGTACAAGACTGCCGGGCGGTGGGTCCGGCAAGGCAGCACGAACGCCATCGAGCAGCACCGGGAACTTGCGAACTTCTTCCGCGGCCGGAAGGAAGGCTGGAAGGTGGGCTTTCCGGGACGTGAACGCGGCCCGGAACCTGCTCCATCTGGCCAGTTACGGCGTGGCCGGCTACCGGGAGTTCCCCGGGGAGTGACGCCTGTGGACACCGGAGGTTGCAGGCTTCGGCCGGTGCCGGTGGAGGAAGCAGGAAGCAACCGGGACAGGTGTCCTGAGACGTTGGGCCATGAGTTGCAGAACGGGCCGGAGAGGAGAGGCCGGGATGGCGCAGCTCGTTCCCTTCAGAAGTTTCCGTCATCCATCGCGGCCCGGCCCTGAGAGTGCCCGGAGTGCCGGTGAAGAGGGATCCGCGGAGGACCGGGGGGAGGCGCACGAGGACGCCTTCGCCGCCCTGATGCAACGGTACAGGGAGGCGCTCCGGGCCTTCACGTTCCGGCTCGTGGGCGACCCGTACGTGGCGGAGGAGATCTGCCAGGACACGCTGCTGAAAGCGTGGCAGCAGGCCACCTCCTTCCGGGTGGAGGCCCACCTGCGCGCGTGGCTGTTCCGGGTGGCGCGCAACAGCGCCATCGACCACCTGCGCAGGCGCCGCCCGTGCACGGAGGAACTCGGCCAGGGGCACCCGGACCCGGCCACCCTGCCGGAGGAGGAGGTCGAGCGTGCCTGGGTGATCTCGTGCCTGGGCGAGGCGCTGTCCCGGCTGCCGCCGGTCTACCGGGAGGTGGTGGAGCTCCGGTACTTCCAGCAGCTCGAGTACGCCGAGATCGCCCGCATCCTCGAGATTCCGCTGGGGACGGTCAAGAGCCGGCTGGCCTACGCGCTGAACCGCCTGTCGAAGATCCTCCGGGAACAGGGGGTGGACCGCTGCTGAGAAGGCGTCTGCTATAATGGGGGGAGCACCGGCCGGAAGGGATCGTCATGCCGAGGTCGTTGAATGTCCCGAACGCCATCACGCTGGCCCGCATCGCCCTGGTCCCGCTCCTCCTGTACGTTCTCCTGGGCCGGCTGCCCTACGGCCAGTTCTGGGCGGCCCTGGTCTTCGCCGTCGGTGCCCTGACGGACGGGGTGGACGGGTACGTCGCCCGCCGGACGGGTCAGGTGACGGTCGTGGGGAAGCTGATCGATCCGCTGGCGGACAAGCTCCTGGTCGCCGCCGCCCTGGTCGCCCTGGTCGAGCGGGGCGCGCTGTCGTCGTGGGTCGTCCTTGTCATCCTTGCCCGGGAGTTCGCGATCACGGGCCTGCGGGCCGTGGCGGCCGCCGACGGCGTGGTGATCGCGGCCAGCCCCTGGGGGAAGCTGAAGACGGCGCTGCAGATCGCGGCGATCCTCGTGGTCATCGTCAGCCAGGAGCCCGCGGCCGCCGTGCTCCGGGCGGTGGGTCCGTGGGCGCTGGCGGCGGCGGTCGTCGCGACGGTCGCCTCGGGCGTCGACTACGGCTGGCGCTACGCGCGCCTGGCCGGCGCCCGGTAGGCCCGGTTCGGGGGGGTCCGCGTGCGGTTTCTCCTGCTCAGTTCGCCGCAGCCCCGGGTGGAACTCCCCGGGGAGTTCGCGCCCCCGGCGGTGGTCGACCTGCGGCCGGTGGACTGGGAGCGCGAGCTGGCGCTGATCGCCGACATGGGCGAGCAGCGCACCGGCGGGTACAGCGTCCGGGTCCTCGGGGTCAAGGTGGAGAGCGGGCAGGCGCTGGTCGACCTGGAGGTCCGCCGGCCGGCTCCGGGCGGCCTGGTGACGCAGGCGATCACCCACCCCGCGTGCCTCGCCCGGATCCCGCGGGCCGGGCTGGCGCCGGGCGCGCGGATCCGGGTCCGGGACCAGCAGGGTGACGTGCTGGCCGACCTGCCGGCGCCGCCGGCGTGAGGGCGCTGCTGTGCGCGCGCTGGTCTTCTCGGGCGGGAGCCTTCATGACCCGGGGCGCGTGCGCCGGGTGATTCGGCCTTCGCCCGCTGATCTCGTGCTCGCGGCGGACTCCGGCGCCGCCCACGCCCTGGCACTGGGCCTGGTGCCGGCCCTGGTCGTGGGGGACCTGGACTCGGTGGCGTCCGAGGTCCTCGCGCAGCTCGAGGCGCGCCGGATTCCCATCCAGGTGGTTCCCCGGGCGAAGGATCAGACCGATACCCACCTGGCCGTGGAGGAGGCGCTCCGCCGGGGAGCGACGGAGCTCGTGCTGATCGCCGGCAGCGGCAGCCGGCTGGACCACACGGTGGCGAATCTCCTCGTCCTGGCAGGGCTCGACCCCGCCGTGCGGGCGATGGCGGTGGGCGACGCCTACACGGCCTGGCTCGTGGGGCCCGACCAGGTCCTGGAGGTCGCACCCGAGCCGGGCTGGTTCCTCTCCCTCCTGCCGCTCACGCCGGTGGTGACCGGGGTGCACGCGCGCAACGTGCGCTGGGAGCTCGAGGGTGCCACCCTGCGCTGGGGCGAGTCCCTGGGCGTCTCCAACGAGTTCCGGGAGGGCCCGGCGTCCATCCGGGTCGGAGAGGGCCGTCTCCTGGTCGTGGTGGCCCGGGACTGACGGCGGCCCGGGGCGCGGGCGGGCGCCGCCCGCCGGGGCGGCAGGAATCGGCGGCCGCGGTCTCGAACCCCCTCTACCGGCTCGTGACATCGCGCGCAAGTGCGCCCGCGCGGCCGGCGAAAGCGAGGATCCCGTGCATGGCCGACACACCCGGGATCGTTCCCCGGGCGGAGATACTGCTCATCGGCGGTTCCTCCACGTTCTCCCTGCGGTTCCCGGAGGACCTCGCCGACCCCGGCGTGAGGGTCCTGGAGCCGCGCCTGGTCTTCGACACCCCGTACGGGCCCAGCCCGCGCCTGAGCCTCTTCGAACTCGACGGCCGCCGGGTCCTCACGGTCAAGATGCACGGGTGGCGTTCCGGGATCACCCGGGCCGACGCCTCCCGGCAGCTCTTCTGGGTGGCCCAGCAGGCCGGCGTGACCCGGGTCCTGGCCGAGGGCGGCGTTGGCAGCATCAGCCGCCTGCTCGAGCTGCGGGACCTGGTCATCCCCGACGACTACATCGACGTGAGCGTGCGCAAGGACGTGGGGCTGGGCGGCCCGTACCTGCTCTCGATGCGCGATCCGCTGTGCCCGGACCTGCGCAGGGCCCTGGCGGACGCTGCCGTGGCGGCGGCGCTGGCCGAGCTGGGGGCCCGGCCGGGCCGGCTCCCCCGGCGCGTGTTCACGCGGGGCGTGTACGCGAACACGGACGGGCGGCACTTCGAGAGCCGGGCCGAGGTGCAGATGCTCGCCCGCGCCGGCGCCGACGTGGTAGGGCAGTCCCTCTGCCCCGAGGTGTACCTGGCCCGCGAGATCGGGGCGTGCTACGCCGGGATCCACATGGTGGTCAACTACGCCGAGGGCGTGGTGGCGGACTGGCGGCACGAGGACCTGAAGGATCTCTTCTACGGCGAGGCGGCGGCCATCGGGCGGATCCTGCTGGACGCCCTGCGCCGCATCCCGGCGGAGCGCGCCTGCGCCTGCCCGTCCTTCCGCCATCCCACCCTCCTCGTCGACCGGGAAGAAGGGGACACATGCTGAAAGCCTACGTGGAGCGCTCGGAACTGGCGGACATCGCGGCCAGGGTGGAGGCCGGCGAGCGGCTCACCCGGGAGGACGGGTACCGTCTGGCGCGCACGAAGGACATCCTGGCGCTGGGTTACCTGGCGGACCTCGCGCGGCGCCGGCAGGTCGGCGACGTCGCGTACTTCATCAACAACTACCACATCAACCACACGAACATCTGCTACGCCGGCTGCAAGTTCTGCGCCTTCGCCCGCCGCCGCGATGAGGAGGGGGCCTACACCCTCACCATCGACCAGGTCGAGGCCGAGGCCGAGAAGGCCCGGGCGCTCGGCGCCACCGAAGTGCACGTCATCGGCGGCCTCAACCCGCACGTCCCGTACGAGTACTACCGCGAGGTCGTGCGGGCGATCCGGCGCGTCCACCCCGGGGCGCTCGTCCAGGCCTACGACGCGGTGGAGATCGACTTCCTGGCCCGCCTGGCCCGGAAGAGCCCCCGGGCCGTTCTGGAGGACCTGGTTGCCGACGGCCTGTCGGCGCTCCCGGGCGGCGGCGGCGAGATCTTCGCCGAGCGGGTGCACAAGGCGCTCTACCCCGGCAAGATCGGCGGCCCCCGGTACCTGGAGATCCACCGCATCGCCCACTCGATGGGGCTGCGGTCCAACTGCTCGATCCTGTACGGTCACATCGAGACGCCGGAAGAGCGGGTCGACCACATGCTGGCGCTCCGGGACCTGCAGGACGAGACCGGCGGGTTCCTGGCCTTCATCTCGTTCCCCTATCACCCGGCGAACACCCCGCTCACGAAGGAACTCCTCGCCCGGGGCGAGCGGGTCCCGCCGGCCACGACGGGGATCGACGACCTCCGCCACCTGGCGCTGGCCCGGCTCCTGCTCGACAACATCCCGCACATCCGGGTCTTCTGGATGGCGGTCGGCATGAAGATGGCCCAGGCCTCGCTGGCGTGGGGGGTCGACGACCTCGACGGCACCGTGCGCAAGGAGCGCATCATCCACGACGCCGGCGCGGACACCGCGCAGGAGGCGGACGTCGGGGAGATGGTCCACCTCATCCGGCAGGCCGGGCGGATTCCCGTCGAGCGGGACACGCTCTACCGGCACCTGCGGGAGTACGGTCCGGTTCCTGCGGGGGAGGCGTAGCGGCCGTGGCCCTCGAGACCTGGCCCGGAGCGGCGCTGGCCCGCACGCCCGAGGCGGGTGCCCTGTGGCGGCTGGGGCCGGTGCGTCTGGGTTACATCGACTACCTGAACACGCTGCCGGTGTACTTCGGCATCGAGCAGGGGATCATCGACCTGCCGGTCGCCGTGCGCCGGGGCGTGCCGTCCGAGCTGAACCGCCTGTTCCTGGACGGTAGCCTCGACATCACGCCGATCTCCTCGATCGAGTTCGGCCGTCACGCCGACCGCTGCGTCCTCCTGCCGGACCTCTCCATCAGCGCGGACGGCCGGGTGGCGAGCATCCTGCTCTTCCACCGGGTCCCCCTGCCCCGGGTGCGGCGGGTGGCGCTGACCACGGCCTCGGCCACCTCGGTGGTGCTGACCCGCATCATCCTCGAGCGGCACCTGGGGCTCGTGCCCGAGTACGTGCGCATGGCCCCCGACCTGGACGCGATGCTGGCCGGGGCCGACGCCGCGCTCATGATCGGCGACGACGCCCTCCTGGCCGACCAGGCCCGCCGGGAGGGGCGGTATCCCGGCGTCCTCGCCCTGGACCTCGGCGAGGCCTGGAAGGAGATGACCGGGCTCCCGATGGTGTACGCCCTGTGGGTGATCCGGGCCGAATTCGCCCGGAGGAGCCCCGAGGGCGTGTGGCTGGTGGGCCGGCTCCTGCAGGAGAGCCAGGCGTACTCCTGGACCCACCGGGACGCGCTCCTGGCGGAGGCCCGCCGGCGCCGGCACCTGCCGGAACCCGTGATCGAGGACTACTTCCGGCTCATCCGGCACGAGTTCGGCCCGCGGTACCGCGAGGCACTCCTCACCTTCTTCCGCCACGCCCACGCCCTGGGCGAACTGGCAGAGGTGCCGGTCCTGCGGGTCTGGGGGGAGGAAGGGCGTTGAGCATCGCCACCGGCACCGGCATCCGGCACATCCTCGAGAAGGCGTACGCTGGCGAGCGGCTCACCTTCGAGGACGGCCTGGCGCTCATGAAGAGCCCGGACCTCCTGGAGATCGCCGCTGCGGCCGACCACGTGCGCCGCCGCTTCCACCCGGATGACACGGTGACCTTCATCATCGACCGGAACATCAACTACACGAACATCTGCGCCGCGCAGTGCTCGTTCTGCGCCTTCAAGCGCGACCCGGGGCACCCCGAGGGCTACGTCCTCTCGTGGGAGGAGCTCGACCGGAAGTGCCAGGAGCTGGTCGACCAGGGCGGCACGCAGGTCCTGCTCCAGGGCGGCCTCAATCCGGACCTGAAGCTCGAATACTACCAGGAACTCATCCACCGCATCCAGTCGAAGTTCCCCCAGCTCACCGTCCACGGGTTCTCGCCCGCCGAGATCTGGTTCCTCGCCCGCATCTCCCGGATGACCCTGCGGGAGTGCATCCAGGCGCTCAGGGACGCCGGCCTGCGGTCGATCCCCGGCGGCGGCGGCGAGATCCTCGTCGACCGGGTCCGGCGGCGCATCGGCAAGGGCAAGGTCCTGACCGACCAGTGGTTCGAGGTCATGGAGGTCGCCCAGGAACTCGGGCTCAACACCACCGCCACGATGATGTACGGGCACGTCGAGACGGTGGAGGAGCAGGTCGAGACCCTGGTCCGGATCCGCAACTCCCAGGACCGGTACGGCGGGTACATGGCCTTCATCCACTGGGACTTCCAGCCCGGCGGCACCCGGCTGGGGCTGGAGATGGAAGCGGAGGGGGGATATCACCTCGGCACCGGCTGGGACTACCTGCGCATCATGGCGGTGGCCCGGCTGATCCTGGACAACATCCCGAACATCCAGGTGTCGTGGGTGACGCAGGGCCCGAAGCTCGCCCAGGTGGCGCTGCGCTTCGGCGCCAACGACTTCGGCGGGACGATGATGGAGGAGAACGTGGTCTCCGCCGCCGGGACGATCCACCACGTGAACCCGGACGACGCCGTCCGGCTCATCCGGGACGCCGGCTTCCATCCGGCCCAGCGGGACACGTTCTACAACGTCATTCGGCGGTTCTGACGCCTCGGGGCGGATCGGCACTTGCAGGTCCGGCAGCGGTGGTGTATGATGGGACCATCGGCCGGTGAGCGCGCCGGCGCACAACGGTTCCTCCGCGAGTTGCAACTTGGGTCCGGACCAGGGCGGCTACTGCGGGCAGACCGGGTGCCGCCCTGCGCCGTGTTCGGGCCGAAATCGGAACCGCGTGAGGAGACGCGCGCATGACCAAGACGCTGTATTTCGGCAACCTGTCCTGGGCCACCACGGAGGGGGACCTCCAGCAACTCGTCAGCCAGTACGCCGAGGTGATCTCGGCCCGGATCGCCACCGACCGTGAGACCGGCCGCTCCCGGGGCTTCGGCTTCGTGGAGGTGCCGGCGGACGCCGCCGAGGCCGTGATCGCCTCCCTGAACGGCCAGGAATTCGACGGCCGGACCATCACGGTGAACGAGGCCCGGCCGCGCGAGGAGCGCCCCCGCGAGGATCGCTCCCGCCGCGCCGCCCCCCGCCGCTGGTAAGGACCGCGTGCGACTGTCGGCGCCGGAAGGAAGGCCGCCCCCGCCACACAGGCGGGGGCGGCCTTTCCATCACCCCTCCCGCACGTCGGCGACCGTGCCGCCCGTGATGCGGACGAGGTCCCGCGGGCTCAGGCGGAACACGGCGTGGGGCGTGCCGGCTGCCGCCCGCCGCAGAGGAACCCCCTGCCCCTGGGCCGAACAGTAGGGCTCTGGACAGCGCAGCCCGCAAGCGAGGTGCACGCGACGTGAAGATCACGCGGATGGAACTGTTCAAGGTCCCGCCCCGCTGGCTCTTCCTGAAGGTCGAGACCGACGAGGGGATCACGGGCTGGGGCGAGCCGGTGGTGGAGGGCCGGGCCGACACCGTCCTGGCGGCCGTGAAGGAGCTGGCGGGCTACCTCGTCGGGAAGGACCCGCTCCGGATCGAGGACCACTGGCAGGTGATGTACCGGGGCGGGTTCTACCGCGGCGGCCCGGTGCTGATGAGCGCGATCGCCGGCATCGACCAGGCGCTCTGGGACATCAAGGGCAAGTACCACGGGGCCCCGGTGTACGAGCTCCTCGGCGGCCCGTGCCGGGACCGGATCCGGGTGTACAACTGGATCGGCGGCGACCGGCCCGCCGACGTGGCCGAGCAGGCCCGCCGGCAGGTCGAGGCGGGCCTCACGGCCATCAAGATGAACGGCACCGAGGAGATGCACTACATCGACTCGCTGGAGAAGGTGGAGGCGGCGGTGCGGCGCCTGGCCGCCGTGCGGGAGGCGGTGGGCAAGGGCGTGGACATCGCGGTCGACTTCCACGGCCGCGTCCACCGGGCGATGGCGAAGGTGCTGGCCAAGGAACTGGAGCCGTACCGGCCGATGTTCATCGAGGAGCCCGTGCTCCCCGAACATCCCGAGGCCCTGCGCGAGGTGGCCCGGCACACGACGATCCCGATCGCCACCGGCGAGCGGCTCTTCTCCCGCTGGGACTTCAAGGGCCTCCTCGCCGGCGGCGCGGTCGACATCATCCAGCCCGACCTCTCGCACGCCGGCGGGATCACGGAGGTTCGCAAGATCGCCGCCATGGCCGAGGCGTACGACGTGGCCCTGGCTCCCCACTGCCCGCTGGGCCCCATCGCGCTGGCGGCATGCCTTCAGGTCGACGCCTGCTCGCCCAACGCCTTCATCCAGGAGCAGAGCCTCGGGATCCACTACAACCGGGGCGCCGACCTCCTCGACTACCTCGCCGACCCCGGCGTCTTCCGGTACAAGGACGGGTACGTCGAGCTGCCGAAGGGCCCGGGGCTGGGCATCGAGATCGACGAGGCGAAGGTGCGGGAGGCGGCCCGCACCGGCCACGACTGGCACAACCCGGTGTGGCGCAACGCCGACGGCACCGTCGCGGAGTGGTGAGTGGCGGATTGTGGGTCGTGGGGGACCGGCGTACCGGGAGTGCCGGCTTCGCGGGGGTGCTAGAAAACGATTTTCCTCCTCTTGCTCCCGTCGAGTAAATTTGTTACGTTGTGGTCGGAGTGCCTCGTTCGCTCCAGTCGTACCAGCACTACCAGCACCGCAAGAGGGGGTACACACGTGAAACGGGTCCTGCACCGTCTCGCCTGGGCCGCGGCGTTCGCCGTCCTCCTCAGCGCCTGCTCGAAGCCTGCCGGGCAGCCGGCCGCCGGCCAGCAGGGGCAGCCGGGCACGGAGAAGCCCGCCGCGAGCCAGCCGTACGCCGGCACCACGATCCGCTTCCTGGCCGCCAACCACCCCTGGACGGACACGATCAAGGGCCTGCTGCCCGAGTTCGAGCAGAAGACGGGCATCAAGGTCAACATGGAGAGCATCGCCGAGAACCAGCTGACCCAGAAGCTGACGGTCGAGCTGACGGCGGGCGGCGGTACCGTCGACGTGTTCATGCAGCGGCCGCTCCAGGAGGCCAAGCTCTTCCAGAAGAACGGCTGGTACGCGGACCTGAACGAGTACCTGAAGGATAGCGCCAAGACCCCGGCCGACTACGACTTCGCGGATTTCTACCCCGGCCCGGTCGAGACGGAGACCGTGCAGGGGCACCTCACCGGCATCCCCCTCATCACCGAGCAGCAGATCATCTACTACCGGAAGGACCTCTTCGAGGCGAAGGGGATCAAGGTTCCGACCACGATGGAGGAACTCGAGGCGGCCGCCAAGGCGCTCCATGACCCCAGCGGCGGCGTCTACGGGATCGTCATGCGGGGCCAGGGCAACCCGGCGGTCACCCAGTTCTCGAGCTTCCTCTACAGCATGGGCGGGGACTTCCTGCAGGACGGCAAGGCCGCCATCGCCACCCCCGAGGCGATCAAGGCGTTCACGTTCTACGGCAAGCTGCTGCGGGAGTACGGCCCGCCCGGCGTGCTGAACATGTCCTGGCCGCAGGCGGCGGCGCTCTTCGCCCAGGGCAAGGCGGCCATGTGGCTCGACGCCAACTCCCTCTACAACAACGTCACCGACCCGAAGAAGTCCACCGTCGCCGACAAGGTCGGCTTCGCCCAGTTCCCCGCCGGCGACAAGGGCTCGCTGCCGTACTCGGTGACGTCCTGGGGCATCAGCATCGCCGCCTCCAGCAAGAACAGGGACGCGGCCTGGGAGTTCGTGAAGTGGGCGACCAGCAAGGAGATCGTCCTGAAGACCCAGTCGGCCGGTAACCCCGGCGCCCGGAAGTCGGTCTGGGAAAACCCCGAGGGCACCAAGGCGTGGCCGGCGGAGTGGGTCGAGGTGGCCCGGAAGTCCAGCGCCGTGGGCCGACCGGCCGACCGGCCCCAGGTGATCAACGTGGGCCAGGCCCGGGACATCATCGGCGAGGTCATCACGGCGGCCATCACCGGCAAGGACGTGGCCGCGGCCGCCAAGGACGCGAACGCGCGCTTCCAGCAGCTGATCGACAGCGAGAGCAAGTGACGGAAGCCGGGGGAGCCGCCCGGGCCGGCCAGGCCGGCCCGGGCGGCACGCTCCGAGAGCGGGGTGCGTGGATGGGGATCCGGGCAGATCAGGCGGTGCGATGGCTGTTCCCGCTGCCGGCACTGGCGTTCGTCGTCGTGATGATGCTGTTCCCCATCGTGTACACGGCGTGGCTGTCCCTGCACGAGTGGTCGATGTCCGCCGTCACGCCGCCGCGCCTCGTGGGGCTGCGCAACTACGCGACCCTCCTCGGCGCCGATCCGCGCTTCTGGATGGCCGTGTGGCGGACGATCTACTTCACCGGCCTCGCCCTCGTGGTGGAAACCGTGCTCGGGGTCGCCATCGCCCTCCTGCTGAACCGGGACTTTCCGGGGAAGAACCTGGTCAAGACCCTCGTGCTGCTGCCGATGATCGCCACCCCGGTGGCGATCGGGATGGTGTGGCTCCTCTTCTACGAGCCGACCATCGGCCTGGCGAACTACGTGCTCGGCCTGTTCCACCTGCCGCCCCAGCCCTGGCTGGCCTCTGAGCGGGGTGCGCTGCCCTCGCTGGCCCTCGTCGACATCTGGCAGTGGACCCCCATGGTCGCTCTGATCGTCCTGGCCGGGTTGGCCTCCCTGCCGGCGGATCCCTTCGAGGCGGCCCAGGTCGACGGCGCCACCCCGCTGCAGGTGCTGTGGCACGTCACCCTGCCGCTCCTGCGGCCGACCATCGGCGTCGCGGTGATCCTGCGCGCGATCGACGCCCTGAAGACCTTCGACATCATCTACGCGATGACCCAGGGCGGCCCGAACTACGCCTCCGAGACGCTGAACCTGTACGCCTACACGCTCGGCTTCAGCTACTTCCGGATGGGCATGGCCTCCGCGCTGCTGGAGATCTTCTTCGCCCTGGTGCTGGGGGTCGTGGTGCTCCTGAACCGGGCGCGCCGGGGGGTGCTGATGTGAGCCGGGGACGCCTGCGCACACTCGTCAGCGTCCTCCATGGCCTCGGCGTGGCCGTGGTGCTGGCCGTCTTCCTGTTCCCCTTCGCGTGGATGGTCATGTCGTCGTTCAAGACCCAGGTGCAGATCACGGCCACCCCGCCGCAGTGGATCTGGCAGCCCACGCTCGAGAACTACGTCGAGGTCCTGCAGGCCCAGCGCTTCGGCACCTATATCTGGAACAGCTTCGTGGTGGCGGCGGGGTCGACCCTGGCCGGATTTGTCCTCGGCCTGCCGGCGGCGTATGCCATCGCCCGGTACCGCCAGCACGGCCTCGGCATGGTCATCCTGGTGGCCCGGATCGTGCCGGGCATCACCTTCCTGGTGCCGTGGTACATCTTCTTCAGCAAGCTGAAGCTGGTCGACACCTACACGGCCCTGATCCTCAGCCACCTGCTGGTGGTCATGCCCTTCATCGTCTGGGTGATGATCGCCTTCTTCGAGGCCATTCCCACTGAGGTCATCGAGGCAGCGATGGTCGACGGCTGCACCGAGGCGGGCGCCTTCTGGCGGGTCGTGCTCCCGATCTCCGGCCCGGGCCTCGTCACCTCCGGCATCCTGGCCTTCATCTTCTCCTGGAACAACTTCATGTTTTCCGTGATCCTCACGGGAGCCCGGACCAAGACTCTGCCGGTGGCGATCTTCAACTTCCTCTCCTACTCGGAGATCAACTGGGGCGCCCTCATGGCCGCGGCGGTGATCATCACGCTGCCGGTCGTGATCCTCGGGCTCGTGACCCAGCGCTACATCGTCCGCGGCCTGACGGCCGGGGCCGTGAAGGGGTAGTCCGCATGGAAGGGAGCTCGGGCGTGCGGGTCGGGACGGCCGTGGAGGCCCGGATCCGGGCCCGCTGGCCGCACCTCTCCGCCAAGGAGCAGGCGGTGGCCGATTTCCTGCTCGCAGACCCGAACGGATTCGTCTCGCTCTCGATCTCGGCCATCGCCGCCCGCTGCGGTGTCTCGGAGACCGTGATCGTCCGTCTCTACCGCAAGCTGGGGTACGATGGCTTTCACGAGTTCAAGATCGACATCGCGCGCTCGCTCACCGGCGCGCCGGTGGCCGCGGCGGGCGACATCCGCGAGGGCGACGGCCCGGACACCGTGGTGCAGAAGATCTTCGCCGCGACCCGCCAGGCGCTGGACGACGCGCTGCCTGCCGTCGATCCGGCCGTCCTGGCCCGGGTGCGTGACGTGCTCCTCCAGGCGCGCCGGGTGGTGGTGATGGGCTTCGGCGGGTCGGCGCCGGTGGCCCTCGACCTGGCCCACAAGCTGCTCAAGATCGGCATCGTGTCCACCCCGCTCTGGGACTCGCACGTCCAGGGGATGGCCGCGGCGGTCCTGGGTCCGGGCGACGCCGTGGTGGCCGTCTCCCACTCAGGCGATTCGCGGGACATCGTGGAGGCGCTGGAGTCGGCGCGGGCCCGCGGCGCCGCGACGGTCCTCTTGACCGGCTTTCCGGGTTCGCCGGCGGCGCGGGCGGCGGAGCTGGTGCTCCTGGCCCCGTGCCGGGAGACGCAGTACCGCACCGACTCGATGACCTCGCGCATCGTTCAGCTGGCGGTGATCGACGCCCTCTACGTGGCGATGGTCCTGGCCGACCCCGAACGGGCCCGGGCCGTCATCCACGAGACCTCACGGGCAGCCGCCCGGAAGAAGCTGTGAGCGGGCAGCCCGTGCTGATCGCCGTCGACCTGGGCACGACGTCGTGCCGGGCGTTCGCCTTCGCCCCCGACGGGCGTGTGCTGGGACAGGCGGGTCGGTCGTACCCCCTGCGGACGCCCGGGTCCGGCCGTGTCGAGCAGGACCCGGCCGAGCTGCTGGCCGCCGCCGACGCGGCCGTACCGGCCGCGCTCGCGCAGGCCGGCGCGGGGCCGGGAGACGTGCTCGGCCTCGTGCTCTCGACCTACCTGCACGGGCTCGGCGCGCTCGACGCGCGGGGGGCGCCGCTCACTCCCGTCCTCACCTGGGCCGACGGGCGCGCCGCCCCTCAGGCGGACGCCATGCGTGCCCGCCCCGACTGGGCGGGCCTGGCCGCCCGCACGGGCTGCCCGCCCCACCCGATGTACCCGCTCTACAAGCTGCGCTGGCTCCGGGAGGAGCGACCCGACCTCTGGTCCCGGGCAGCCGGCTTCGCCGACCCCAAGTCGCTGCTGATCCGCCACTGGACCGGGGAGTGGGCCCTGGACCACAGCGTGGCGTCGGCCACGGGGCTGGTGGACGTCTCCCGGCTCGACTGGGACCCGGGGGCACTCGCCTGGGCGGGGGTCGACCCCTCCCGGTTGCCGGCCCTCGTCCCGCCCACGACGGCCCTGCCCCTGCTGCGGGAGGCCGCCGCCAGGCTCGGGCTGCGGGCGGGGACCCCGGTCGTGGTGGGGGCCGGCGACGGAATGCTCGCCAACCTCGGCAGCGGCGCCATCGAGCCCGGGGTGCTGGCGGCGACGGTCGGAACCAGCGCCGCCCTGCGGGCGGTGCTGCCCGTGCCCCGCACCGACCCCCGGGCGCGCCTCTGGTGCTACCATCTCGCACCGGGCCGCTACGTGCTGGGAGGGTCGCTGAGCAGCGGCGGGATGGTCCTCGCCTGGGTGCGGGACCGGCTGTACGCGCCGGACACGCCCTACGAGACCCTGCTGGCCGAGGCGGCAGCGGTCCCGCCGGGGGCGGGTGGCCTCCTGTTCCTGCCCTACCTGAGCGGCGAGCGCTCGCCCGGGTTCAACGCCCGCATGCGGGGGGTGTGGTTCGGCCTCGGCCTGGAGCACGGCCGGGGACACCTGGTCCGCTCGGCCCTGGAAGGGATCGCCTTCCGCCTCGCCAGCGTGCTGGAGCCCCTGGAGGAGCTGGCCGGGCCCGCGCGGGAGGTGCGGGCCGCGGGCGGGCTGGCCCGGTCGCCCCTGTGGCTGTCGGTGTGCGCCGACGTGCTCGGGCGCGAGGTCGCCGTCCCCGACCAGGTGGAGTCCACCGCGCTCGGGGCGTTCGTCCTGGGCGGCGTCGCGCTCGGCCTCTTCCCGGGCCTGGAGGCGGTGCACCGGTTCGTGGGGGTGCGCGAGCGCGTGGCGCCCGACCCGGACCGGCACGCACACTACCGGGAGCTGTTCGACCTCTACCGCCGCGTGGACACGAAGGTCCGGGAGGAGTTCGACGTCCTCGCGCGGTTGCGGGCCCGCCACCCACCCGGGGGC
The DNA here is from genome assembly GCF_025999835.1 of Caldinitratiruptor microaerophilus. Lineage (NCBI taxonomy): Bacteria > Bacillati > Bacillota > Clostridia > Eubacteriales > Symbiobacteriaceae > Caldinitratiruptor > Caldinitratiruptor microaerophilus. The sequence continues at coordinate 239,652 of NZ_AP025628.1, forward strand.
GGCGGGGGCTGAGGCCCCGGCCGGTTCCGGCACCGCCGGACCCGGGAGGGAATCCGGAATCTCGGACGAGGATGTGCGCGAATGGCAGACAGGGCGTTTGGCGTGATCGGTCTCGGCCGGATGGGTGGCGGCGTGGCGCGGCGCCTCCTCGAGGCGGGGTTCGACGTGGTGGTCCACGATCGGGACGAGGCCGCCGTGGCCGCCGCCGTGGCGGCTGGAGCCACCGCCGCCGCGGACCCCGCGGACGTGGCGGCGCGCCTCCGGCCGCCGCGGGTGGTCTGGATCATGGTGCCGGCCGGGGAGCCGGTGGACCAGGTGGTCGATGCCCTCGGCCCCGCGCTGGAGGCAGGGGACGTGGTCATCGACGGGGGAAACTCCTTCTACCGCGACTCGCTGCGCCGGCACGATCTCCTGCGCGCGCGAGGGATCCACTTCCTCGACTGCGGCTCCAGCGGCGGCATCGAGGGGGCGGAGCGGGGGCTCTGCCTCATGATCGGCGGCGACCCGGAGCCGTTCGCCCTGGCGGAGCCCCTCTTCCGGGCGATCGCCCGCCCCGGCGGTTACGCCCGGGTGGGCCCGGCGGGGGCGGGCCACTACGCCAAGATGGTCCACAACGCCATCGAGTACGCCTTCCTGGAGGCCCTCGGCGAAGGGTTCGAGCTTCTGCGGTCCGCGCCCTACGAGTACGACCTGGCGTCCCTCGCGGACCTGTGGCAGAACGGCAGCGTGATCCGGGGCTGGCTCCTCGAGCTGGCGGCCGCCGCATTCCGCCGGGACCCGGACCTCGCCGGCATCACGGGGGTGGTCGGCGGCGGCGACACCGGCAACTGGGCCATCCAGGAGGCCTGGTCCCGGGGGGTGCCGCTGCCGGGCATCGCCCTCGCCTACGCCATGCGCCTTCGGTCCCGGCAGGCGGACACCTTCGCCGGGAAGGTCGTCTCCGCCCTCCGGTGGGAGTTCGGCCGCCACGCGACGGTTCCGACCTCTCGGGGGTGAAGTCGGATCTCAGGGCGACCGGCGCCGGCCGGGAACCGGGCACCCCCCTCCCAGAGCACGCGGGTACCACAAGCCCTGGCACTGCATTTCTGGCAAACCCGCCGCGATCCTTCGTGTGCAGAATCCGCGGAACCGCGGCCGAACTGTGCTCGACTTGCCCAGGCAGGTGAACAGAACGCCACGATATCGGTAAACTACGGGCGCGTCCGGGCACTCTTTCACCCACCTCCCGGGTGGCAACTGCGTTTTCTGCAAACCTGGCGCGGGGCCCGATTCGCGATTTCTGCAGTTGTTCCCGCCTGCGCTCGCCTGCGGAGGATCGGCCGCCACCGGAGGAACCCATAGGGCTGCAGCCGAATCTCCTCCACCGGACAACCACAAGGTACGGAGGGGTGGTCGCAGGTGGACCCGGAAACGGTGCGTCGGATGGCCGAGGCGGCGGATCTTCCCCTCACCCCCGAGGAGCGGGAGGCCGTGGCGCGCACCCTCGGGGCGTGGCTCGAGGCGCTCGAGCGGGCCGCCGAGGGGGTCGACCTCTTCGACGAGGAGCCGGTTCTGGCGCCGGCGCCGCTCGGGCCCGGAGGCGCTCCGCCGCCGGCGGCCGGAAACGGACGGGACGGGTCACCCCCTCCGGGCGGCGGATCCGGCCCGGACGGCCTCCGGGCACTGGCCGGTGAGGACGAGCTGGCCTTCATGCCCATCTCCGAGCTGGCCCCGCTCCTCCGGGGCCGCCAGGTGTCGCCCGTCGAGGTGACCGAGGCGGTCCTCGCGCGCATCGAGGCGCTCGAGCCGCAGCTGAACGCGCACATCACCGTCCTGGCCGATGCGGCCAGGGAGTCGGCGCGGGCCGCCGAGGCCGAGATCCTGCGGGGGAACTACCGGGGGCCGCTGCACGGCGTCCCGATCGGCCTCAAGGACCTGTACGACGTGGCCGGCGTGCCCACCACCGCGGGCACCCGGGCGCTGGACGGCTACGTACCGCGGCAGGATGCCACGGCGGTGCGGCGCCTGCGGGAGGCGGGAGCCGTCCTGGTGGGCAAGCACAACCTGCACGAGATCGCCTTCGGGGCGACGGGCGCCAACCCGCACTACGGGCCGTCCCGGAACCCGTGGGACCGGGAGCGTCACACCGGGGGCTCGTCGAGCGGGACGGCGGCCGCCGTTGCCGCGGGGATGTGCCACGCCGGCCTGGGCAGCGACACGGGGGGGTCGATCCGCATCCCCGCCGCCCTCACCGGCCTCGTGGGGCTCAAGCCCACCTATGGCCGGGTATCCCGCCGCGGCGTGATCCCGCTGGCGTGGTCCCTGGACCACGCCGGCCCCCTCTCCCGCACGGTGGCCGACGCGGCGCTGGTGCTGGCGGCCATCGCCGGGCACGACCCGGACGACCCGACCTCCATCGCCGCCCCGGTGCCCGACTACGCCGCCGCGCTGGACCGCGACGTCCGGGGGCTTCGCATCGGGGTTCCGGAGGAGTACTATTTTGAGTACGTCCAACCGGACGTGCGGGCCGCGGTGCTGGCGGCCGTGCAGGTCCTGGAGGAGCTCGGGGCGGTCCGGGTGCCGGTGTCGCTCCCCACCACGGCGGTCGTGCCGGCCATCCACACGCCGATCATCGCCGCCGAGGCCGCCAGCTGGCACGCCCGGCGGCTGCGGGAAGAGCCCGGCGGTTACGGCCCCGAGGTGCGCACCCGCCTCCAGGCCGGCGCGCTCCTGCCCGCGGCGGCCTACGTGCTGGCCCAGCGCCTGCGGTCCCGCCTGCGGCGGGAGTACGCGGCCGTCCTGGCCCGGGTCGACGTCGTCGCCACCCCGGCGGTGCCGGTGCCGGCGCCCCGGCTCGGTGAGAGCGAGGTCCAGGTGGAGGGCCGCACCCTCGAGGTGCGATCGGCCCTGGTGCGGCTCACCAGCCCCCTGGACCACACCGGCCTGCCGGCCGTGACCGTGCCGTGCGGCCAGGCAAAGGGCGGGTTGCCCGTGGGGCTGCAGTTCTTCGGCCGCCCGCTCGACGAGGTCACCGTGCTGCGCGCGGCCGCCGCGTACGAGTCGGCCCGGGGCCCCTGGGCCCGGCCGCCGCTGTGAGCGGCCCGCCCGGGCCGGGGCTCCGGCGGCGGGGCCCGGGGCGCGGGTGGAGCGCCGGCCGTGGGCGACCGCTTCTTGGAGGGACTCGTGTGCCGAACCCCGGTTACCGTCTCCTGGTGCTCGACCTGGACGGCACCCTGCTCGACGCCCGGGGCCAACTCCCCGAGGCGCACCGCCGGGCGGTGCAGACCGTGCGCCGGCAGGGGGTGGAGGTGCTCATCGCCACCGGGCGCGACTGGGACGCCATGCTCGACGTCTACCGGGCCCTGGGCCTGAGCACCCCGGCCATCACCATCGCCGGGGCGCAGATCGTCGACTCGGACGGCAGGGTGCTCAAGGAGCACCGCATGCACCCGGACGCCGTGGCAGCGATCGAGTCGGCGGCGGAGGCGGCCGGCGCGTCCCTGGTCGCCGTCCAGGACTCCGGGCTGTCCCTGGGTACGCGGCGGGCGGATGATTTCGGGCCGTGGGAGATCTGGAACCCGTGGACGCGCATCGTGGGCGAGCCGCTGGCCCGCCACCGGGGCGGCAAGCTTCCGCTCTTCATGGCGGTTTACGGCAAGCGGTCCTGCGAGGCGCTCCTCCCGCTGGCGCCCGCCCTGCCCGACACGCAGTGGGAACTGTGGGCTCCTCGCGACGACGAGCACGTCCTGTACCTGTGGCACCGGGACGCGAACAAGGGGACCGCCCTCGCCGAGTTCTGCGCGGCGCGGGGGTACCGACCCGAGGAGGTCGTGGCGATGGGCGACGCCCTCCTCGACCTCTCGATGCTGAGCTGGGCGGGTACGGGGGTGGCCATGGCCGCCGCGCCGGACGAGGTCAAGCGCGTCTGCGCCCTCGTGACCGAGCCCGACGACCCCCACCCCGTGGCCACCGCGCTCTGGCGGCTGGGCCTCACCCCCACGCTGGAACCGGACGGCCGGGCGGTCGCCGGCACCGCCGGTCCCGGTCACGAGGGTATCCGACTCGGCGGGCCGCCGGGGGGCGGGGCGAAGGGCCTGCCCGAAGAGCTGCCCGGGGGTCCGCAGGGCGGCGAGGCGTGAAGGAGACGGGAGAGACGGGTATGTCCGATCCGGCAGCGGCGCTGGAGGCGATCCGCCGGTCGATCCGGAGCGCGCAGGACCCCGAGTTCGAATGGCTGCGGACCGCGTTCGTGCCCTGGGCGCACGTGCAGGTGCCCGTGCGCCGGGCGCGGGTCGCGCTGGTCACGACCGGTGGGGTGTACCTCGGCAACGACTTCCATGAGCCCTTCGACCCCGGCCAGCCCTGGGGGGACCCCGGTTTCCGGGAGTTCCCGTGGGTGGTGGAGGCGGAGGACCTGAAGGTGGCCCACCCGTACTACGACGATCGCCACGCGGTCCGCGACCCCAACGTGGTGTTCCCGGTGGAGCGGCTGCGCGAGCTGGCGGACATGGGCGTGGTGGGCGGACCGGCCCCCTTCCACTACAGCGTGATGGGCCACCTGCCCCGGCCGGCGCGCTTCCTCGCCGAGACGCTGCCCGCCCTGGTCGAGCGGCTGCGGCGCGCCCAGGCCGGCGCCGTCGTGGTGGTGGCCGTCTCGCCCCTCTGCCACCAGACGGCAGCGCTCATCGCCCGGGGGGTGGAGGCTGCGGGGATCCCCACCGTGTGCCTGGGCGTGGAGCCTGCGGTGTGGACGGCGGTGCAGCCGCCCCGGGCCGTGTGGGTCCGCCACCCGGTGGGGGCGCCGCTGGGGCAGCCGGGCAACGCGGCCAAGCAGCAGCAGGTGCTCCGCGACACGCTCGACGCGCTCGAGACCATGGCCGAGCGGGGATCCCTGTGGGAGCTCCCGTACCGATGGACGGGCGATGTGTGAATCGCGCCCCACCCGGAAGAGGTTTGAGGGGGTGGGTTGTGGAACATAATCGCCGATATGGGCACCGGGGCCGAACCCGGAAGTGTGGACCACAAGGGGGTCACGACATGTCGAAGATGTCCCGGGCGAAGGGGGCAGCGCTGGCGCTCCTGACCGTGCTCGCCCTCGCGCTCACCGCGTGCGGGAAGGGCAGCGCCCCGGCCGCTTCGGGCGGCGGTCAGCCGGCGCAGGGCCAGGCCGCGCAGGGTCAGGGCGGTCAGGAGCAGGCCAAGCCCGCCGGGGGCCAGGCCACCCAGCAGGCCCAGGCCGGCGGCATCGCCGTGCCGCAGCGCATCAAGGACGCCGGCAAGATGACCTTCGCCACCGACGACACCTACCCGCCGATGGAGTACAAGGACACGGACAACAAGACCATCATCGGCTTCGACGTCGACGTGGCGAACGAGGTGGCCCGGCGGCTGGGCGTCAAGGCCGAGATGGTCTCCACCGAGTGGGACGGCCTCCTGGTCGGGCTCACCGGCCGGCGCTTCGACGCCGTGATCTCCAGCATGAACGTCACGCCGGAGCGCCAGCAGCAGGTCGACTTCGTGGAGTACGCCAAGCTGGCCCAGGTGTTCGTGGTGCCCAAGGGCGCCGCCCCGGTGAAGAAGCTCGAGGACCTCAAGGGCCGTGTCGTGGCGGTGCAGAAGAACACCACCTCGGAGGACCTGGCCCGGAGCGTCCAGGGGGTCAAGGAGATCAAGTCCTACGATAGCTTCGCGGACACGTTCATCGCCGTGGAGCAGAAGCGGGCCGACGTGATCGTGATCGACGAGCCGGTGGGCCTCTTCTACGTGAAGCAGAAGCCGGACGTCTTCGAGGTCACCGGGACCGCCGCCGAGCCGGAGCCGGTCGGGATTGCCCTCCGCAAGGACGACGCCGAACTGAAGGCCGCCGTCGAGGCCGCGATCGCCGAGATGAAGAAGGACGGCACCCTCGCGGCGATCAGCAAGAAGTGGTTCGGCTCCGACATCTCCGTCCGCTAGCCCGTGCCCGGCGCCCCGGGGGTCGGTCCGCCCGGCCCCCGGGGCCGGCGCGCCCGCAGCCGCTTCCGTGAGAGGGGAAGGGACGCTTGCAGCCCGGTTTCTGGGAGTTCTCCCGCGACCTCATCCCGCACCTGGCCCGGGGGGCCGTGGTGACGGTCGAACTGACCTTCGGCTCCTTCGCCATCGGGCTGGTCCTCGGACTCATCGCGGCGCTCTGCCGGATCGCACGCAGTCTCCCCCTCCGGGCCGCCGCCAACCTGTACGTCACCGTGATCCGGGGCACGCCGGCGCTGGTTCAGATCATGGCGCTGTGGGGGGCGCTCCCGGAGTTCGGCATCACGCTACCGGAGTTCACCGTGGGCGTGCTGGCGCTGGGGATCAACTCGGGCGCGTACATCGCGGAGATCATCCGGGCTGCCATCCAGTCGATCGACCGGGGTCAGATGGAGGCGGCCCGCTCCCTCGGCATGAGCTATGCCCAGGCGATGCGGCGGATCATCCTGCCCCAGACCTACCGCCGCACCCTGCCGCCCCTGGTGAACGAACTGGTGGCGCTCACCAAGGACACCTCGCTCGTGGGCGCCGTGGCCCTGCACGAGCTGTTCCGGAACGGCCGGGAAGTGTACGCCCGCACGTTCCGCGCCGCCGAGACCTGGCTCTGGGTCTCGGTCTTCTACCTGGCGATGACCGTGGTGCTCTCGGCGATCGCCGCTCGCCTGGAGCGGAGTCTGGAGGTGAAGGAGTAGGGGGATGGCAGAGCCGATCATCCGGGTCGAGAACGTGCACAAGCGCTTCGGCTCCCTGGAGGTGCTCCGGGGCCTGAGCCTGAGGGTCGACCCGGGCGAGGTCGTGTGCATCATCGGCCCCAGCGGGTCGGGGAAGTCCACCCTGCTCCGCTGCATCAACTACCTGGAGCCGATCCAGGAGGGCCGGATCTACGTCGACGGGGAACTGGTCGGCATGCGCGAGGTGAACGGGCGGCTCGTCCCGGCCCGGGAGGCCGATCTGAACCGGATGCGGGCGAAGATCGGCATGGTGTTCCAGCGCTTTCACCTGTTTCCCCACATGACCGCGCTGCAGAATGTGATGGAGGGACCGCTGCAGGTGCGGCGCATGCGCAGGGACGAGGCCGAGGCGCTCGCCCTGCGGCTCCTGCGCAAGGTGGGGCTGGCTGACAAGGCCACGCAGTACCCCTCCCGCCTCTCCGGCGGCCAGCAGCAGCGGGTCGCCATCGCCAGGGCGCTGGCGATGGAGCCGAGGATCATGCTGTTCGACGAGCCGACGTCCGCCCTGGACCCGGAGCTGGTCGGCGAGGTCCTCCAGGTCATGCGGGACCTGGCCGCCGAGGGCATGACCATGCTGGTGGTGACCCACGAGATGGGGTTCGCCCGGGAGGTGGCGGATCGGGTCGTCTTCATCGACGGCGGGGTGATCCTGGAGGAGGGGCCGCCGGCCGAGGTGTTCGGCTCGCCCCGCCATCCCCGCACCCGGGAGTTCCTGAGCAAGGTCCTGTGAGCCGGGCGGTGGCGCACCCGGATCCCCAGGCGTGGCCGGAGTTGAGCGACGTGCGACCGAAGTTCCTCTTGGCCCTGTGGGCGGGGAAACTCGCGATGGCGCTGTCCCGCCGCCTTGGCCGGGGCGGGTCCTCGCTGCCGGGCCGGATCGCGCGGCGGATCGAGCCGCGCGTCCTGGACGAGCTGGCACGGGGCCCCCACATGGGCAGCCTCGCGATATCCGGCACCAACGGGAAGACGACGACGGCCAAGCTCGTCGCCGGCATCGCCGCGCGGGCGGGCCGCCGGGTCATCCACAACCGGGCCGGCGCCAACATGATCGACGGGGTGACGGCCGCCTTCCTGGAGGACGCGACCTGGAGCGCCCGGCCCCGGGGCGAGGTGGCCGTCCTGGAGGTCGACGAGGCCTCCGTGCCGGGCGTCTTCGCCGCGATCCGGCCCCGGGTGGCGCTGGTCACGAACTTCTTCCGGGATCAGCTCGACCGGTACGGCGAGCTGAACCACACGGTGGGGCTCGTCCGGCAGGGCCTCGAGCGGCTTGCGGCGGGCGGCCGGGCCGTGCTCTGCGCGGACGATCCCCTGTGTGCCGGGCTGGCCAAGGGGCTCGCCCCGGGGGTCCAGGTCCCGGTCGCGGCCGGAACGGCGGCCGCCGGGATCGCCGCCGCCGCAGAACCCGGTGGACCGGCATCGGACACGCTCTTCTACGGTCTGGAGGACCCCACCGCCGGCGGCGCCGCCGCCCATGCGGCGGACGCCCGGCGCTGCGTGCGGTGCGGGCACCCGTACGAGTACGAGCACGTGTACTACGCCCACCTGGGCCAGTACCGCTGCCCGGCCTGCGGCCACCGGCGGCCCCGGCCGCAGGTGTATGCCGAGAACCTGCGCGACGCGGACCTCACGGGCACCACGTTCGACCTCGTCACCCCGGCCGGAGTGCGCACCTGCCGGGTGCAGGCCCCCGGCCTGTACAACGTCTACAACGCCGTGGGTGCCGCAGCGGCGGCCTACGCGCTGGGGGTCGACCTGGACGTCATCGCCGCAGGCCTCAGCGAGACGTCCGCCGCCTTCGGGCGCATGGAGCGGCTGAAGGCCGAGGGGCGGGAGGTCCTGGTGGCGCTGGTGAAGAACCCGGCGGGGTACAACCAGGTCCTCCGGACGGTACTTGGCGTGGAAGGGCCCAAGAACCTCCTGCTGCTCCTGAACGACCTGGCGGCCGACGGCACCGACGTGTCCTGGATCTGGGACGTCGACTTCGAGGTCCTGGCCGCGCGGGACGGGGAACTGAACCTCGTCATCTGCTCCGGGCGGCGGGCCGAGGACCTAGCCGTCCGCATGAAGTACGCCGGGGTGAGCCCGGCGCGCATCGTGGTGGAGGCGGACCCCTCCCGGGCCCTCGAGCAGGGGCTGCGCTTCACCCGGCCCGGGGAGGTCCTGTACGTCCTGCCGACGTACACCGCCATGCTGGAGCTACGGACGGTGCTGCAGCAGCGCGGCTACCTGCGGGGCGCCTGGGACATCTGAGCCGTGCCCACGGGGGCGGGGGATCGAATGCGCGCGGAGATCCGCATCCTGAGCCTGTACCCGGAGATCCTGAACATCTACGGCGACCGCGGCAACCTCATCACCCTGGTGCAGCGGGCCCGCTGGCACGGGCTGGAGCCCGTGGTCACCGAGGCGTCCATCGGAGACCCGGTCGACTTCCGGCGGTACGACCTGGTCGCCATCGGCGGCGGGCAGGACAGGGAGCAGAAGCTGATCGCGGCGGACTTCAAGGACGAAAAGGGCCCCTCCCTGGCCGAGGCCGTCCGGGAGGGGGTCGCTGTCCTGGCGGTCTGCGGGGCGTACCAGCTGATGGGCAAGTACTACCGCACGGCCCAGGGCGAGGAGATCCCGGGGCTCGGGATCTTCGACGCCTGGACCGAGGCCGGGTCCCGCCGGATGATCGGCGACGTCGTGGTGGAGACCGACCTCCTGGGCGGCACCCGCACGCTCGTGGGGTTCGAGAACCACTCGGGCCGCACGTTCCTGGGCCCGTCGGCGCGCCCCCTTGGCCGGGTCCTGCGGGGTCACGGGAACAACGGCGAGGACGGGCACGAGGGCATCGTCCACCGCAGCGCGGTCGGCACCTACCTGCACGGGAGCCTCCTGCCCAAGAACCCCCACCTGGCCGACTGGCTCCTGCAGCGTGCCCTCGACTACCGGTACGGCGGCTCCGTGCGTCTGGGCCGGCTGGACGACGAGTTCGAGGAGCGGGCCCACGCCGCGATGGTCAGGCGCCTCCTGGGCTAGCCGGTCCTCGCCGTGGGCCCCGGGCGCAGCCGCCGGAAGTCGAGGGCGAGGTCCAGGACGCCCAGGAAGCCGGCGGCGGGGCCCAGGTACGGCAAGAACAGGAGGAGGATCGCCATCCCGGTGGCCGCCCGGGGGGAGAAGGCCTGTCGCTCCTGGAGCCACCACGAGGCGACCGCGGCCCCCTGCAGGGCGAAGAGGAACTGCATCCCCAGGGCGACGTTGGTCACGACGGTCACCGCCCAGGCGGGCAGGTGGCGCTGCAGGAGCAGCGCCGGGGTCATGACCAGCACGTAGGCCCAGACGGACCAGACCGGCAGCGCCCAGCGGGCGAAGGGCGGCAGCGGCTCCACCGCGTGGCCGAGCCGCGGGAAGAGCCAGTGGACCAGGTAGTAGGTCAGGAGCGCCATCAGGGCCGCGTTGAGGACGAGCGCCAGAGGCAGGAGGGTCCGCATGAGGGTGGGGAGGGCGTCGAGCAGGGGCCGGTAGAGCTCCTGCTGCGCGGCCGGCAGGCGTGCCACCGCCTGCCGCATCGCGTCGGCGAAGGTCTGGATCTGGATGTCGAGCGGGTTCTGGCCCATGATGAGGAGGCTCAGGGCCACGGTGAGGAGGAGCCCCGCCAGGCCCGCGAGTGCGGTGAACGCCCCGGTGGTGGCCGGACTCTTGCGGGTGTGCAGCGCCCAGCCCAGGACCAGCCCCGGGAGGAGCCCCAGGGGGATCAGCACCAGCGCGACGTTCACCCACCCGAAGAGGAGCGCGGCCAGGAGGCTGGCCACGATCCCGGAGAGGACCCCGTACCGGAGCCCGTGTCGCAGGGTGACCAGCGCCACCGGGAGCGGCAGGTGCACGGTCAGGGGGAGGACCATCGCTCCCCCCACGAAGACGACGGTCAGGGCGGCCATCAGCGCTCCGAAGACGAGGCCGCGGGTGGTGCGGGAAGGCATGCTCGCCGGACGCCTCCTACCTGCCATGCCGGTTCGGACCGTTCGACCAACATGGAACCACACCTTGTCCCCGCCGGCAAGGCTTCCCGCGGGGCCGGACGTATCGGGTGCGCACCGTGGTACCCGCTCTGACGTACTTCCCCGGGTTTCACCGGGCGCCGCGGGAGACCGGGTTGCGCATACCACCCGGGGTATGGTACGATATCCCCCGACTGGCGCGCCCTGGCCGCGACGGGTGTGCCGGGTGGCAGTGGGGGCCGGGGCGCGAACCGGCCCCCCGCTGTGGTATCATTTGGAGCGAATCGGTCACGATAAGCCCGATCCCCCTGTCCCCATCCCGTCGCGGGCCATCCAGCAGCCGAAAGGAGGCGAAGGCCTGGCGCACGGCCAGGCGAGGGAATAGCCATGCGCGACGTCGTCATTCTCGGCACCGGGCCGGCGGGTCTGACCGCCGCCCTGTACACGGCACGGGCGAACCTGAAGCCGCTGGTCGTCGAGGGGAACGAGCCGGGCGGGCAGCTGACCCTGACGACGACGGTGGAGAACTTCCCCGGGTTCCCGGACGGCATCCTGGGCCCCGACCTCATGGACAACATGCGCCGCCAGGCGGAGAAGTTCGGCGCGGAGTTCCAGTGGGGCGCGGCCACCCGGGTCGACTTCTCGAACCCCGAGGTCAAGAAGGTGTGGCTCGATGACGGCACGGAGATCGAGGCCCGCGCCGTGATCATCTCCACCGGGGCCTCGGCCCGGCTGCTGGGCCTCGAGCGGGAGAAGGAGCTGATCGGCCACGGCGTGTCCACCTGCGCGACCTGCGACGGCTTCTTCTTCACCGACAAGAAGATCGCCGTGGTCGGCGGCGGGGACAGCGCGATGGAGGAGGCCCTGTTCCTCACCCGGTACGCCCGCGAGGTGCACGTGATCCACCGCCGGGACCAGCTCCGGGCGTCGAAGATCATGCAGGACCGGGCGAAGGCCAATCCCAAGATCCATTTCATCTGGAACACGGTCGTGGAGGCGCTCCTGGGCGACAAGCAGCTGGAGGGCGTCCGGCTCCGCAACGTGAAGACCGGCGAGGTCACGGAGTTCCCCCTGGAAGGCCTCTTCATCGCGATCGGCCACCAGCCGAACACCGGTTTCCTGGAGGGTCAGCTGGAGCTGCGGCCGGACGGCTACATCAAGACCCGCGACAACGTGTTCACGAGCGTTCCCGGCGTCTTCGCGTGCGGTGACGTGATGGACTCCCGCTACCGCCAGGCCATCACGGCCGCGGGCACGGGCGCCATGGCCGCCCTGGAGACGGAGAAGTACCTGGAGGGGTCGATGACTCTGGGTTACCACTACGCCGACACCGCCGGCACCGGCGCGTGACCGGCCGCCGATCCCGTGAGGGGGCCCACCGGGCCCCCTCGCCGCGCCTGGCGGTGTGGTAAGGTAGGGAGGAGGAGGTCGGGGGCGGTGAAGCACCTCATCATCGGCACCGCGGGGCACGTCGACCACGGCAAGACGGCGCTGATCCGCGCCCTCACCGGCCAGGACACCGACCGGCTCCCGGAGGAGAAGGCCCGCGGCATCTCGATCGACCTCGGGTTCGCCCAGTTCCGCCTGCCGAGCGGCCGGCGGGCGTCGATCATTGACGTGCCCGGCCACGAGCGGTTCATCCGCAACATGCTGGCCGGGATCACCGGCATCGACCTGGTCCTTCTGGTCGTGGCGGCCGACGAAGGGGTGATGCCCCAGACCCGGGAGCACCTCGACATCCTGCAGCTCCTCGGCATCAAGCAGGGGGTCGTGGTGCTCACGAAGGTCGACCTCGTCGACGCGGAGCTGCTGGACCTCGTCCGGGAGGACGTCGCCGCCGCCGTGAAGGGGACCTTCCTGGAAGGCGCGCCGGTCGTCCCGGTGTCGTCGGTCACCGGCGAGGGGCTGGACCGCCTGGTGCAGATCGTGGACGGCCTGCTGGAGGTCACCGAGCCCAAGGACGTCACCTCCTTCGCCCGCATGCCGGTCGACCAGGCCTTCGTGCGGCCCGGGTTCGGCACCGTGGTGCGGGGCACCCTGGTGAGCGGCCGGATCCGGACGGGAGACCGGCTGGAGCTGCTGCCGCAGGGCCTCGAGGTGCGGGTCCGGGGCCTGCAGGTGCACGGGGAGAAGGTGGAGGTGGCCGAGGCCGGGCAGCGCGTCGGGGTGAACCTCTCGGGCGTGGAGCGGGCCGAGGTGCGCCGCGGCGATGTCCTCGCCGAGCCCGGCGTGCTGCGGCCGACCGACACCTTCGCCGGCCGGCTGCACCTGCTCGCCTCCGTCCCGCGCCCCCTGCGGCACGGCGCCCGGGTGCACCTCCACACGGGCGCCAGCGAGGTGACCGGCCGGGTGCTCCTCCTGGACCGGGACGAGCTGGAGCCGGGCGATTCCGCCTTCATCCAGTTCCGCAGCGAGGCGCCGCTCGTGGTGGGGCGGGGCGACCGCTTCATCATCCGCAGCTACTCCCCCGTGCACACGATCGGCGGCGGCGGGGTGATCGAGCCGCACGCCCGTTACCGGCGCCACCACGCGCCCCACCTGGAGGAACTGCGGGCCAAGGAGACCGGCGGGCGGACGGGGGTCATCGCCGAGACCCTGGCGCGCCGCGGCCCCGTCCCCCTGGCGGAGGCGGAACTCGCACGCCTCATCGGCGCCCCCGCCGACGTGCTCGCCCCGGACCTTCGCGCGCTCGAGGAGGCCGGCGAGATCCTCGCCCTGGAGGGGGGGTACTGGGTCCACCGGCGCGGGTACGCGGCTTTCGTGGAGGCCGCGCGGTCGGCCCTCGAGGCGTTCTACCGCCAGTGGCCGCTGCGCCCCGGCCTGCCGAAGGAGGAGCTGCGCCGCAAGGCGGTCCCCCAGGCGGACGCCCGGGCCTTCGCCGCCGTCCTGGGACGGGCGGTGGCGGCCGGCGAGCTCGTCCTGGACCGGGACCGCGTCCTGCTGCCGGGGCGCGAGGTGCGTCTCACGCCGGCGCAGGAGTCGCTGGCCCGGTCGCTCGAGGCCGCCGTCCGGGCGGCGGGCTTCAGCCCGCCCTCCGTGGCCGAGCTCAGAGACCGCTTCCCCGACGCGCTCACCGAGGAGCTCATCCTCCACCTCCAGGAGGAGGGGCGGGTGGTGCGCCTCCCCGGCGACCTCATCCTCCACGCCGACCACCTGCGCGAAGCCCGGGAACGGACCCGGCAGTTCCTGCGTACGCACCCGACCCTCACGGTCGCGGACTTCCGCGATCTGCTCGGGACCACCCGCAAGTACGCCCTGCCGATCCTCGACCACTTCGACACCCAGCGGTGGACCCGGCGGACGGGCGACGAGCGGGTCGCCGGGCCGCTTCTCTAGCGTCTCCGGAGCGCTCCTGGCAGCCGGCAGGGAAACCCGCGGCTGGGGCCGAAGCTCCCTTTAGGCGGGGCGCCGCTCCGCGCGGCAGCCCCTCCGGTGAAGGGGGGCGGGTGCCGTGGCGCGCATCCTCGTGCTGGAGCCGGCGCCGGTCGACCGGGCTCGCATCGCGGGGCTCCTGGAGGCTGCCGGCCACTCGGTGGTCGTCGCGGAGACCGCCCGCGCCGCCGAGGACCGCCTGGCACGCGAGCCCGCCGGCAGCTTCCAGCTTCTCGTCACGGAGCTGAACCTGCCGGACCGGTCCGGCCTGGAGCTGATCCGCGCGCTCAAGTCCGCTCCCGCCACGGCGGGGGTGCCCGTACTCGTGGTCACCCCGCAGCCGCCGCGGGAGCTCGTCATCGACCTGATCCTGGCCGGGGCGGAGAACGTCGTCTCCAAGCCGTTCGCCAGCGAGGTCCTCCTGCGGCGGGTGACCGAGATCCTGGCCGGCCAGCGGCCCTTGCGCCAGTCCCGGCAGGGCGAGATCTCCTGGTCCCTGCCGGAGTACCTGGAACGGGAGATGAAACGCTCCCTGCGGAGCGGGCTCCCGCTCTCCGTCGTGGTCGCCCTGGCCCGCACGGCGGACGGCCGCCCGGTACCGGATCTGCTGGCGCTCCTGGTGCAGGCGCTGCGCGTGCGCGACACGGACCTCGTGTTCGGACTCGAAACCGGAGAGGTCGTGTTCCTTCTCCCGGACACGGACCGGGCAGGCGCACAGGTGGTGGAGGAGCGCATCGCCCGGGCGCTGGCCGGAGGGGGGACGGAGGCCGGATCGGGCGGCTTGCGCCTCTTCACGGGGACAGCGTCGGCCCCGGCCGACGCCACCACGGCCGGACGGCTGCTGGACATCGCGCTCGAGCGGGCGCGGTCCCGGGCAGGCTAACAGGGGCGGGGACGGCGGACTGCCCGGTGGCCGGGGCGGAACCCGCAGGGGGGTGCAAGGTTGGAACTGGCGGACGAGCTGGCCCGGCTTGTGGAGCTGCCCAGCGTCACGGGCCGGGAGGATGACGTCACGCACTTTCTGCTCGAGGCGTGGGCCGACCGGGTCGACAGCGCCCGGGTGGACCGCGCCGGCAACTACGTGGGCCTGCGGCGGGGGAGCCTGCCGGAGGGGTCGCTGCGCGTCCTGGTGGCTGCCCACGTGGACTCGATCGGGATGATGGTGGCGGCGATCGAGCCGGGCGGGTTCCTGCGCGCCGTGCCGGTCGGGGGCGTGGACGGCCGCTACCTCCTGGGCCTGGAGGTGGTGGTCCACGGCAGGCGGCCGGTGCCGGGGGTGGTGGGGGCGCGTCCGCCCCACATCACCCGTCCGGAGGAGCGCCGGTCGATCCCCCCGGTCGCCGAGCTGTTCGTCGACACGGGCCTCCCGGAGGGCGAGGTGCGCGAGCTCGTCGCCCCCGGCGACCCGGTCACCTGGCGCCGGCCGCTCCTGCGGCTCCGGAACGGGCGGGTGGCCGGGCGCAGCCTCGACAACCGGGCGGGCGTGGCCGCGCTCGGGGTGGTGCTGCGGGAGCTCCGCCACCTGGACCAGGCAGCGGACGTGTACGCGGTGGGGACCGTCGGCGAGGAGTTCGGCGGCATGCCCGGCGCCCGGGCGGCGGCGCAGGCCATCCGGCCGCACGTGGCGATCGCCCTGGACGTCACCTTCGGCAGCCACCACGGGGTGACGGACGACCACTTTCCCCTCGACGGCGGGCCGACCATCATGGTGGGGCCGAACTGCCACCCGGGCCTTGCCCGCTTCCTGCGGGAGGTCGCGTCGGCCGAAGGCATCCCGTACGCGATGGAGGTCTCTGGCGGCAGCTCGGGTACCGACGCCTGGGTGATGCAGGTGGCGGCGGAGGGGTCGGTGACGGGGGTCGTCTCGATCCCGCTGCGGTACATGCACACGCCCGTGGAGGTCGTGAGCCTCTCCGACATCCGGCTGGCCGGGCGCCTGGTGGCGGCCGCCGTGGCCCGGCTCGACGAAGGGATGGTGCGCGAGTGGACGTCGCTCTCCTGAGGGCCCTCTCCGAGGCGCCGGGGGTCTCGGGGCGCGAGGAGGCGGTGCGCGCCGTCCTGCGGGCGTACCTGGAGGGCCACGCCGACGAGGTGGCCACCGACCCCCTCGGCAACCTCCTGGTGCGCAAGGGCCGGGGCCCGGTGCGCGTGCTCCTGGACGCCCACATCGACGAGGTGGGCTTCCTGGTGAGCGGCTTCACCGAGGACGGCCTCCTCCGGTTCAAGACCGTGGGCGGCATCGACGACCGGGTGGTGCCGGGCCGCGCCGTCTGGATCGGGCCGAACCGGGTCCCGGGGGTGATCGGCCTCAAGGCGATCCATCTGACGGGCGGGGAGCGGGACAAGGCGGTACCGGTCCGGGACCTCTTCATCGACATCGGGGCCCGCTCCCGGGACGAGGCGGAGTCGGTGGTCGACTACGGCGATCCCGTGGTCTGGGCGACGGAGTTCGAGGAGTGGGGCGGGGCGGTCGTCAAGGGCAAGGCCCTGGACGATCGCGCCGGCTGCGCCCTCCTGGCCGAGGCGGTGCGGGACTGGTCCGGGGGCTCCCGGGTGACCCTCCTGGCAAGCTTCTCCGCGCAGGAGGAGATCGGCCTGCGCGGCGCCCGGGTGGCGGCCGAGCGGCTGAAGCCCCACGTGGCCCTGGCGCTCGAGGCCACCTCGTGTGCCGACGTCCCCGGCGTGCCCCCCGAGGAGTCCGTGACGCGCTTCGGACAGGGGCCGGCGCTCTCGTGGCTCGACGGCACGAACATCGTGCCCGAGCGGCTGCGCGCGCACCTGGAGGCGCTCGCCTCCCGGGCGGGCATCCCGCTGCAGCACCGCCGCCTGGCCACGGCCGGGACCGACGCCGGGGCGATCCACCTCACCGGGGCCGGCGTGCCCACCGCGGTGATGGCGTTGCCGGCGCGCTACATCCACAGCGCCGCTTCCCTCGTGCACAAGAGCGACTACGATCACGCGCTCGCGCTGGTCCGGCTGTTCCTCGACAGCCTGGAGAGAGGAGAGTTCAAGCCTTGAAGGACCTGCTGGGACAGCTTTCCGGCCTCTGGGGCCCGCCGGGGCGGGAGGAGGCGGTGGCGAAGGCGCTGGCCGACCTCGTGCGGCCGCACGTGGACGAGGTGCGGACGGACGCGCTCGGCAACGTGCTGGCCGTCCGCCGCGCCGGCAGCGCGCCGGCCCGGCGGCTCCTCTTGCTGGCCGGGATGGACGGCCCCGGCGGCGTGGTGCTCGACGGCACGGCGGAGGGCTACCTCCGCTTCGCCCCGGTGGGCGGTCTCAGCCTGGTGGCGGCCCGCGGACAGCGCGTGCGGTTCGCCGACGGGACCGCCGGGGTCGTGGGCGGCGAGCCGGTGGAAGATCCCAAGGACCTGAAGGTGCAGAACTCCTGGATCGACATCGGGGCCCGGGACCGGGACGACGCCCTGGCCCGGGTGGCGCCGGGCTCGTTCTTCGCCCTCGACCAGCCGCTCACGGCGATCGGGGACTGGGTCGCCGGCCCGAACCTGGCGGGCCGGGCCGGCTGCGCGGTGCTCGTCGCCCTGGCCGGGCGGCTCGCCCGGAATCCCGGCCACCGGAACGAGGTCCACCTGGCGTTCACCGTCCAGGGGACCGTGGCGCCCCGCGGGGCCCGCACCGCGGCCTTCCAGGTACAGCCGGACCTGGCGGTCGTCGTCACGGCCGCGCCGGACGAGCCCGGCGCCGGGCGGGCGAGAGTCGGACAGGGGCCGGTGCTCCGCCTCCGGGAGGCGGGGTGGGTCCTGCGGGCACCGGCGCGGCGAGAGCTCGAGGAGGCGGCCCGGACGGCAGGGGTCCGCTGGCAGCCCGAGGTGGCGGAGAAGGGCGCGTCGGACGCGCCCGGCGCCGAGGCGGCCGCCGGGGGTGTCCCGGTAGCGGTGGCCGGCTACCCCGTCCGGTACCGGGGCACGCCGGCGGAGGTCGTCGCGCCGGCCGACCTGGAGGCGCTGGTCGACTGGCTGGCGGCCCTGGCGACGGGGACGGCAGGCGCCGCGGCGAGCGCGGCCGCTTCGGCTTGAGGGGGCGCAGCGGGTGGCAGACGTTCGGGGCCGGGAGGGCCCGGCCGGGGGTGAACCGGAGGAGCACGCCGCCGCGGCGCCCGGAGACCGGCCGGCCCCCGTCATGGAGCACCTGGAGGAGCTCAGGCGGCGGATCATCTGGAGCCTGGTGGCGGTGGCGATCGGCGTCGCCGTGGGGTGGGTGTTCGTGGGCGACGTCTTCCGCCTCCTGATGCGGCAGGCGCCGCTGCCGCTTCAGTCCTTCGGGCCGGCCGAGGTCTTCGTGGTGCAGTTCCGCATGGGGGCGCTGGCGGGCCTCGTCCTGGCCTCGCCGGTCGTGCTCTACCAGATCATCGCCTTCGTCCTCCCCGCCCTCACCCCCACGGAGAAGCGCTGGCTGTTCTCCCTGCTCCCGGCCACGCTGATCCTGTTCGTCCTCGGGGTGCTGTTCGGGTACCTCGTGCTGCTCCCGATGAGCCTCCGGTTCTTCCTGTACGTGGCCGAGACTGCCGGGACCCCGGTCATCTTCACGGTCCGGCAGTACTTCGACCTGATCATCAAGCTCACGGTGCCGCTGGGCGTGGTGTTCGAGCTACCGGTGGTGGTCTGGCTCCTGGCGCAGATCGGGCTGGTCAGCTCCGCCATGCTGGGCCGGCTTCGGAAGTACGCGGTCGTGGGCATCTTCGTCGTGGCGGCGGTCATCTCGCCTGGTACAGACGTCGTCTCCCAGGTGATCATGGCCGTCCCGCTGCTGGCCCTGTACGAGGCCGGCATCTGGATCGCTTACCTCGTGGAGCGCCGCAAGCGGGCGAGGGGGTGAGAGCCGCATGGAGTACGTGGCGGCAGTCGACCTGGGCGGGACGAAGATCGCGGCGGCGATCGCCGGCCTGGACGGGCGCGTGCTCGGGCGCGGGGTCCGCCCCACCGCCGCGGGGGAAGGGCCCGGGCCGGTGCTGGGCCGCATGGTCGAGGCGGTGCAGGAAGCGGCGCACGCGGCCGGGCTCGACCTCGGCGGGGCGCGGGCCATGGCCGTCGGGGCCCCGGGGCCCCTCGACCCGGAGGCCGGGGTGGTGCTGGAGTCGCCGAACCTCGGCTGGCGGGACGTGCCGCTGCGGGACATCCTGGCGGAGCGGCTCGGCATACCCGTCCGGGTGGAGAACGACGCCAACCTGGCCGCCTACGGGGAGTACCGGTACGGGGCCGGGCAGGGCGCCCGGTACATGGTGTACCTCGGGATCGGCACGGGGATCGGCTTCGGCCTGGTCGTCCTCGGCCGCATCTACCACGGCGCCACCGGCAACACGGAGTTCGGCCACATGACGGTCGACCTCGACGGCCCGCTGTGCGGATGCGGACGGCACGGGTGCCTGGAGGCGATCGCCTCCGGGACCGCCCTGGCCCGGGAGGCCCGGGCGATCGTCGCGCGCCGGCCCGACCGGCTGCAGCCGGGCGAGACGCCGGCGGCGCCGCTCGTGTTCCGGTTGGCCCGGGAGGGGGATGGAGAGGCGCAGCAGGTGCTCGACCGGTTCGTCGAAGCCCTCGGCGCCGGGGTGGCGAACCTCGTGAACGGGCTCAGCCCGGACCGGGTCGTGCTGGGCGGCGGGGTGATGGCGGCCGGCGACTGGCTCCTGGAGCGCGTCCGGGAAGAGGCCCGACGCCGCGCCTTCGGGGCGCAGTGGCGGGCGACGGAGGTCGTCCGGGCCGGCCTTGGCGGTGACTCGGGCCTCTACGGCGCCGTCGCCCTGGCGCTGGACACCGTGCAGGGTCGCTGACGGGAGGGTCGAGTGCTGGAGATGCCGCGCAATCCGTTCCGGGAGCTCATCGGCGCACAGGTGCTCCGGGTGGAGCGGGGCCGGGCGGTGGTGCGCATGCCCGCGGACGACCGCCTGCACAACAGCGCCGCGACGGTGCACGGGGGAGCCATCTGCACCCTGGCCGACGCGGCCATCGCTACCGCGCTGCGCAGCGCCCTCATGCCGGGCGACCTCGCCTCGACGATCGAGATGAAGGTCAACTTCCTCGCTCCGGCGCGGGGCGACCTGGACGCCCACGCGCGGGCGATCCACGTCGGCGGGGCGACGGCCGTGGGCGAGGCGGACGTGCTCGACGCCGAGGGCCGCCTCGTCGCCAAGGCCATCGCCACCTTTCACGTGCGCCGCGGGGCGGGCCCTGTCCGCCCCGGTGCCCGGACCGCCATGGACCCGGACGTGGACGGCCCCGAGCCGGCGTAGCGCCGCGGGCTGAGCGGCGGCACCAGGAGCCGCCACAGGTAGCCCCAGCGGCCGTAGCGGGCCCGGAGGGCGCGCTGGGCCGCCCGGATGGCCTCGGGACCGGCCTGCACGTCCACCGGGCCGGGCAGCGGCCCCGGCGGGCCGTAGCGCGCGCGCTCGTAAGCCCGGGCGAGGCGCTCCACGGGTCCGGCCAGTTCGGGCCAGACCGGCCCCAGGCTGCGGGCGTACTCCAGGGGCGTCTCCTCCGGTCGCGGCCCGGAACCGAAGCGGTCCATGAGCCGGCCCAGGTACACGAACTGCTCCTGCACGGCCTGCGGGCCGGAGCCGCCCGCCGGAGGGCGGAGTAGGCCGTGCGCCCTCGCCAGGAGGGCCGCGGCGCCGAGACCCATGACCCCCAGGGCCATGGCCAGCGCACGAGCCAACCGGCGGCCTCCGGCTCCCCCGGTGCCGGCGGCTGGCGCCGGGGTTTCGTCGGGCTGCTCGGGCGCCGGTTCGTTCGGCTCGGGCTGCGGACGGGGGTTCAGGCGCCCGTCCTCGGCGTCCGGCGCCTCCACGGCCGCAGGCCGGGCCGAGCGGTCGGGGAGAGGGACATCCGGGCGCGGGGTCGGATCGAAGGGCACCCAGCCGTAGCCGGGGAAGAACGCCTCCACCCACGCGTGGGCCTGGCTGTTGAGGACGTCGACCCGGGTATCCCCGTCGGGCAGGGCGACGAAGCCCTGCACCCACCGCGCCGGGATGCCGAGCCCCCGGAGCATGACGGTCATGGCGGTGGAGAAGGACGTGCAGTAGCCCTGGCCCACGTCGAAAAGGAAGTAGGCGGCAAAGTCCCGTCCGCGCGGGGTCGCCGGGGTGTTGAGGCTGTAGCGGTACATGGTGCGCAGGTACCGCTCGATCGCTTCCGCCGCCTCGTAAGGGCGGGTGGCGCCGGCCTCCTCCGCGATCCGGCGGGCCAGCCGCAGCACGCGCCGCAGGTCCCGGGAATCCCCCGGGAGCTGGAGGTAGGGGCCCAGCGCCGGGTCGTCCGGGGACGCGGGGCGGCCCAGGTTCCGGACCTGGTCGGCGGAGATGCGGGCCACGCGGCTTTCGACCGTGTACGGCTGAAGCGGGATGCGCGGGCCGGCCGCGATCAGGTTCTGGTCGCGGTCCGCCCGGTACAGGGGCACGCCCTCCACCCGGACGGGCTCCAGTGCGTGGAAGAGCGTGTCCGTGCGCACGGTCACGGGCTGCACCGTGACCCGCACGACGTCCCGGGGAACCTCCAGGGAATACGCGGTGGGGAGCACGGACGCCGGGCCGAGAACGTCGGTCTCGCCTTCCGGCACCTTCCAGCCCCGGCCCGTGTAGGTGGTGTGCACGCTGCCGCGCAGGTAGAGGGGCGCCTCCAGCGGGCGGTCGAGCTCGAGCCGCAGGGCGACGGTGTCGTCGAGGACTGCCGGCCCCCCTAGCTCCTCCGTGCTGCCTCCCCATCCCACCAGGCGAAGGCTGAAGCGGAGTGCCTCGCCCGTCCCGAGGCCGGCCCCCCGCAGCCGCTGCAGGGCAGGGAAGAGTCCCCGGAGCTGCTCGCCGGCGGCTCCCAGGCTCACGGGCGGGATGTCCGACGGCAGCGCCAGGGCGAGGGAGGTGACGGCGAGGATGGCCAGGGAGCCGGCCATCCAGTCCGGTGGGCGCAGCGCCCGGCGCCCGGCCGACCGCCACGCCAGGGCCTGGTGGGACGAGCGGGCGACCGCCCACAGGAGCAGGCCCAGAGCGAGATAGAGCACGAGGTACCCCTCTGCGTCGTCCCAGAACAGGACCCACTGGAACCCGAACAGGGCGGCGCCAAGGGTGAGCGACCAGAACGAGTTCCCCCGGCCCAGGGCCTCCCGCAGGATGAAGAGGGCCAGACCGCCAGCGATCAGCGTCAGGAAGAACCAGGCCACCGACGGGTGAAGTGTCTCGAAGTGTCCCACCCGGACCTGACCGGCCAGGTAAGCCAGGCGCAGCAGGAGGACCTCGACCCGGGCGGCCAGGCCGCCCAGCCAGGAGAGGCGGATGTCCCAGCGCCGGGAGAGCAGGGCGTTCAGGAGCGGTGTGCAGGCGAGAAAAGCCAGGACGAGCACGCCGCTGCCGAGGAGCCGGACCGGCCGCCGCCAGCCGGCCCAGGCCAGGCCGGTCGCCACCACCGCCAGGCCGGCGAGTCTCGGGGCCGGGATCTCCTGCCGCCAGAAGCCGGCCAGCGAGACCAGGAGCGCGGCAACCATGCCCGCCGTCAGGAGCGCAACCGGGACCTCGGCGATCCACGGACGTCGCTGCGTCACGGAACCACCCTCTCCACCGGCGAGGGGCCCTGCACCTGATAGGCCGGGAGGCTCCGCAGGTCGTCGCCGACCCCCAGGAGGTAGACCGGGATGCGTCTGTCGGCCAGCGCCCGGGCCAGCCGGTCGCGCTCCGGGCGCGCCCGGCCTCTTCCGGGCGCCACGCTCTCCGACCGCACCACCGCCAGCAGCAGCCGGTAGGGTCCCTGCAGCCGGAGCAGGGTGGCGGCCAGGGAAGGGGTCAGGTCGGGCGTGATCACGGCGAGCGCGGAGCGCGCGGGCAACGAGGGCGTCTCTGCCCGGAGCACCTCCGCCAGGGGCCGGTCCCCGTCCGCCTCGACGCCGGCAAGCAGCTCCAGGATCCCGCGCAGCGCCCGGGCGCCGCGAGCGGGGGGCAGGAGCACCCGCTGCGCCCCTCGGGCGAGGAGGCCGGCCGCGAAGCCCTGCCGGACGGCCAGGTCCGCCAGGGCCGCGGCCAGCTCCACCGCAAGCTCCACGGTCTCTCCCGCCGGTCCTGCCACGTGGGCCCGGCGGTCCAGGTCGAGCACCACGAGCAGCTGGGTGGTGGCCGTGCGGTCGAACTCCTTGAGGTAGAGGCTGCCCTGGTGGCGGGCAGAGGACCGCCAGTGGATGTGCCGGGGGCTGTCCCCGGGGCGGTACGGACGGATCTCCGCGAGGCGGGCGGGATCCGCCACGCCGTGCCGTGGGTCCTGGAGACGCCCCAGCGGCTGGGCCAGCGGGAGCGGCAGGTCCTCGATGCGGACGACCCGCGGGTAGACGGTCAGGTAGCGGCCCGTGGCGAACTCGCGGCGGACCACGAAGAGCCCGAGCCCATCCCCCGCCACGATCCGGAACGGGCCCAGCGGCAGCCGGCCCCGCCGCCTGGCCGTCAGCCGGAACTCCAGGAGCTGCGTGCCGTACGGGCCGAGGGCCCCGCCCTGCGCGGGGGCGTCGACGGAGGCCACCTTCCCGGGGATCGGCAGGTCCACCTCGACCCACGGGACGGGAACGGCACCCGTGTTCTCGACGCGCATGCGGACGTGGACGACCTCGCCCGCGGACAGCCGGTCCCGGTCGACGGTGACCTCGTGGCGGAGGTGGCGCCCGAGCCAGAGGGTCCACAGCAGGGCGGCCGTCACGGAGCCGGCGGCGGCGTAGAAGAGGAACCACGGCAGCGTGCCCCCGGCGAGCCGGGCGAACGCCAGCGCGGCCGCCGCCAGGACCAGGAGCCGCCCGTCACGGATTGCGGGCATGGCGCCGCACCCCCGTGGGGACGCGCACGGTGCCGAGGAGTTCGGCCAGGACGGACAGGGCCGTCTTTCCCTGCAGCTGCGCCTCCGGCCGGATGATCAGCCGGTGCCCGAGGGTGAGCGGCGCCATCTCCTTGACGTCGTCGGGCGTGACGAAGTCCCGGCCGCGCACGAGCGCCAGGGCCTGGGAAGCCTTGTAGAGGGCGATGGTTCCCCGGGGGCTTCCGCCCAGGTACACGTCCGGGTGCTCCCGCGTGCGGTGGACGACCGTGACGATGTACTCCTCGAGGGACGGGTCCACGTGGACCGCCCGGACCTGCTCCTGGGCCGTCAGGATGTCCTCCGGCGAGACCACCGGCTCCAGCGACTCCACGGGCGAACCGTGCGACAGCCGCAGGATCTCCCGCTCTTCCGCGGGGGTCGGATACCCGAGCTGGAGCCGGATGAAGAACCGGTCGAGCTGCGCCTCCGGCAGGGGGAAGGTCCCCTCGTACTCGATCGGGTTCTGGGTGGCCAGCACGAGGAAAGGTTGCGGCAGCGGGTACGTCACCCCGTCGACCGTCACCTGCCGCTCTTCCATGGCCTCCAGGAGGGCCGACTGCGTGCGGGGCGACGTCCGGTTGATCTCGTCGGCCAGCACGACCTGGGCGAGGAGCGGTCCCGGCCGGAACTCGAAGGTTCCGGTGGCCTGGTTCCACACGCTCACCCCGGTGATGTCGGATGGCAGGAGGTCGGGCGTGAACTGGATCCGGCGGAACTGGCAGCCGAGCGACCGCGCCATCGCCCGCACGAGGGTGGTCTTGCCCACGCCGGGCACGTCCTCGATGAGGACGTGGCCCTGGCACAGGAGCGCGACCAGGACGTACTCGAGTTCCCGGCGCTTCCCCACCACCACGCGCTCGACGTTGGCGACCACCTGCTCCACCAGCGTTCGGGTCTGCATGGGCGTCCCCCGCTCTCCCGTCCTGACGACGAACGGCGCGCCGCGAGCGTGAAGAGCTGCGGGGTTCGCGCCGTGAGCACATATCCTTCTCCGGGGGGGAGGGGTGTCCCTTCCGGGTTCGTACGGGTGCATGTTCGGAACGCCCGGGGCAGGCGGCACTCGGGCACGCGGTTCGCCACGCCGGGACCCCGGAAGCCGCATACTACAGTAGGGTAGTGTGCCCGCCTGTCCTGCTCGCCTGTCCGGGCGCTCCGCCCGTGCCGGCGATGCCGGGTGGCCGGGACGAGGAATCGGGCACCCCATTCCCGAAGTGAATCCACCATGAACAACGTTGTGGTTCCCCGCACGGCGGTCTTCCTCGATGCGGTCGCGACGGATCGGCGGTGGTGGTGGACCCTCTTCGGGATCAACGCCGTGGGGTCGGCGTACGGCTTCTGGTGGTACCGCGATCAGCTCGCCTCGACGCCGGCGCGGTACTGGCTGGTGGTACCGGACAGCCCGGGGTCGACCCTGCTGCTGACCGTCTTCCTCGCCGCCCTGCTGGCGCGCGCGGTCCCCGGCGCCCGACCGGGGCAGCCGGTCCGGGTCCGGGGGGCCTGGGGCACACTCCTGGCCGTGGCGCTGGCGTCCAACATCAAGTACGGGCTCTGGACGGCCGTCGTGCTCCCGCTCCACGCCATCGCGTCCGGTACGTGGACGCCGCCCGACGTCTACCTGTCGCTTTCGCACCTGGGCATGTGGGCGCAGGCCCTCGTGTTCCTCCGGCTACACCGGCCGGCGCGCGGCGCTGCGCTGGCGGCGCTCGGATGGCTTCTCTTCCAGGACTACGTCGACTACTGGGCGCTCCACACCCACCCGTACCTGCCGGATGAGGCCCTGGAACCCGCCGCCCGGGCCGTCGCCCTGGTGCTCACGGCCGTCGGGGCCGGCACGGTGATCTGGAGCGCTTGGCAGCCGCTCCGAGGAGGTGATGGTGGTGGCAGATGAGCAGGAGTCGCTGCAATCCCTACCGGTGATCCTGCGCACCGAAGGCATCGGCCTGCGCGACAAGGCGGACCTCCTCGAGCGCCTGCGCAAGATCGAGGGTCAGGTCCGGGGCCTCCAGCGGATGGTCGAGGAGGACCGGTACTGCGTCGACATCCTCGTGCAGCTGGCGGCGGTGCGGGCGGCCCTGAACCGCGTGGCCTTCCTGCTGCTGGAGAGCCACACCCGCGGCTGCGTCGCGGCGGCGCTGCGGCGGGGGGACGGCGAGGCGGCCGTTCAGGAGCTGCTGGCCGTGATGGACAAGCTGCTGAAAGGCGGCGGGCTCTAGCCCGCGACCTTGGTCCCGACGGTCTCCACCGCCGTCCAGGTCACCGTGAAGCCCTCCGGCGCGGCCCGGCGCATGGCCCGTGCTGCCTCGGCCTCGACGGCCCGCCGGGTTTCGGGGGAGAGGCCCGCCGCCCAGTTCGGGGCAACCGTGGCCATGAGCCGGACGAAGCGCTCGGGGTCGTAGACGTATACTCGCTCCGCGATCGGGCGGAAGAACGGCAGGGCGAACCCGGCCGCCTGGAGGCTGCAGGCCACCTCCTGGGCGCTGGGCAGGTCGGGGAACGCTTCCGGGGCATGAGGGCCCAGGAGGTGGGTCAGGACCGACTGGAGAAGGGCCCGCCACTCGCCGAAGCCCGGGGCCGTCGCGCAGGCCAGCACCAGCTGGCCCCCCGCGCGCAGCACCCGGGCGAACTCGCGCGCAGCCCGGGGGCGGTCCCGGACCCAGTGGTACATGCTGTTCGCCACGACGAGGTCGAAGGTGCCGTCGGGGTACGGGATGTCCTCGGCGTCCCCTTCCTGCAGGACGGCCACGACGCCGGCCATCCCCGCCTTGGCGCCGGCCACGGCTACCATGCCGGGGGACAGGTCGATGCCCACCAGGAGCCGGCATGGTCCGAACACGCGCGCCAGTTCGAGCAGGTTGATCCCGGTCCCCGAACCGACGTCGAGGATGGCGGGCTGCGGCGGTACCCGCACCAGCGGCAACAGGCGCCTCAGCCCCATCAGGTAGGCGTGCCCGGCGACGGCGTCGTACTCGAGCGCGGTCTGGCTGTAGCCCGCGGCCACGCGGGTCTTGAGCTCCAGGGCTGCCACCCCCCGGAGCACGTTATGCCGGGGTGGCGGCCGCGGTCACGCCCATCGGAACCGGTGGCGGACAACGGCGGATTCTCATACCCTGCAACCGAGAAGGACGCCGGGGAGGTGAGCTTGGTGCCCTTCGGCTTCCCGTTCACGTTCCCCTTTGCGTTCCTCTTTGGGTTCCCCGCGGGTTTCCCCTTCGCGTTCCCGTTCGGGTTCCCGTTCGGGTTCCCGGCGACCATCGCCGGCACGAGCGCGGCGGCGATACCCGCCACCACGGTGGCGACGACGCCCTTCCCGTTCATCTGATCCCGGCCCTGCGGCCTCCGGCCGGGGTGCTGTGCCCCGGCCGGCCCGTACATCCACCCGCCGAGGAGGGAACCACGTGCACCGGATCCGGATTCAGGCTCCGCCCTTCCTTCCCCCGAGACTCCCGTGGTTCCCCGCGGGCCCGCCGCCGATGCCGCCGCTGCCCCTGAACATGCCCCGGATGCCATGGCCGGAGGGCGGGTTCGCGCCGCCGGCCGCGGGGAACACCGGCCCGGGGAGCGCCGGCGCCGCGGGCGGCTGGCAGGGGAATCCGTGGGCCCGGGCCCCGATCGCCGGCACGGGCGTCACGGGCGGGGCGCTGGCCGCCAGGGGTGCGCCGCCCGGCTGGTGAGGTCGGCGCCCAGCCGGACGAGCCGGAGGGCCCTGGCGGTCGCCTCGGTCACGAACTCGGCGGCCCGGGCCATCGCCTCCGCCTCGGGGATCGGGCCCGGGACGATGCTCAGGAGGGCGCTCACCCCGCGGTCCAGGAGGGCCTCGGCGCCGGGGCCCAGGCTCCCGGAGATCACGACCACCGGCACGCCGCGGCGCACCGCCGCGCGCGCGACGCCGAGGGGCACCTTCCCGTGCAGGGTCTGCGCGTCGGTCCGGCCCTCGCCGGTCAGGACGAGCCAGGCATCCTCCAGGCGCCGTTCGAAGCCCACCGTGTCCATGACGAGGTCGATCCCCCGCTCGAGCCGGGCGCCTGCGACGGCCAGGAGCCCGGCACCGAGCCCGCCTGCCGCGCCCGCTCCCGGCACGCCGCTCACCTCGCGACCCAGGTCCCGGGCGAGGATCTCGCCCCAGCGGCCGAGGGCGGCGTCGAGCTCGGCGATCATCTCCGGCGTGGCGCCCTTCTGGGGTCCATACACCGCCGAGGCGCCCCGGGGGCCGGTGAGCGGGTTGTCGACGTCGCAGGCGACCCGGATCCGCACGTCCCGCAGCCGGGGGTCCAGGCCGGAGACGTCGATCCGCTCCAGGCGGGCGAGCTCGGCCCCGCCGGGCCCGATCTCGCGCCCGGCGCGGTCGAGGAGGCGGGCCCCGAGCGCCTGGGCCATGCCCGCTCCGCCGTCGTTGGTGGCGCTGCCGCCGATCCCGAGGACGATCTCCCGGCAGCCCCGGTCCAGGGCGGCCCGGATGAGTTCCCCGGTACCTCGGGTGGTGGTCCGCCGCGGGTCGCGGCGCTCCGGCGGCACCAGGGTCAGGCCGGAGGCGGCCGCCATCTCGATCACCGCCGTGCGCCCCCCGCCGACGATGCCGAAGAAGGCGTCCACCGGGTCTCCCAGCGGTCCGGTGACGGTGACCCGGATCCGCTCGCCCCCGGTCGCGGCCAGGATGGCGTCGACCGTCCCCTCTCCCCCGTCGGCGAGGGGGGTCAGCACCGTTTCCGCCTCGGGGAACACGCGGCGGACTCCGGCGGCCATCGCCTCCGCGGCCGCGATCGCGCTCAGGCTGCCCTTGAAGGAGTCGGGGGCGATGACCACCCGCATGCCCATCTCTCCCTGAACGTGTCTCCCTGAAGGTGTTGGTAGCTTTCGTATTCCGCGCCGGGCGCCCCGGTTCCCTGCCGGAGGCTGTATACCCCCCGGGGTCTACGGCGGGTCTATGCGTCGGGGAGCACCTTTTTCCAACACGTGTGCCCGAAAGGGGACTGGTACCGCACCGTGCAACTTGCTACTATAACGAGGGGATTGGTACGAAAGCCACCGGGTGTGTGGATGTTTCTGTCTATTCCGGCCGCGATTTTGGAACGCGGTTCCGAAACTGTCCCGCCCCGGGGGCGTTCCGTCCCACCACGGCAATTCGACACAGGAAGAGGTGCTGGAAGGAGTGGCCAGGTTCCAGAAACTGACCCCGCCCGCTCAGGGTGAGCCGATCCGCTTCGAGGGCGGCAAGCTGCAGGTACCCGATCATCCGATCATCCCGTTCATCGAGGGCGACGGCACCGGCCCGGACATCTGGCGGGCGGCGCAGCCCGTTCTGGACGCCGCGGTGGAGAAGGCGTACGGCGGCCGGCGCAAGATCGTCTGGTTCGAAGTGTACGCCGGGGAGAAGTGCCTGAACAAGT
Source organism: Caldinitratiruptor microaerophilus (assembly GCF_025999835.1). NCBI lineage: Bacteria > Bacillati > Bacillota > Clostridia > Eubacteriales > Symbiobacteriaceae > Caldinitratiruptor > Caldinitratiruptor microaerophilus. The sequence continues at coordinate 268,934 of NZ_AP025628.1, forward strand.
TCGGCGAGTGGCTGATCGAGGATACGCTCACCGCGATGCGCGAGTACCGGGTCGGGATCAAGGGCCCGCTCACCACACCCGTCGGCGGCGGGATCCGTTCCCTGAACGTGGCGCTCCGGCAACTCCTGGACCTCTACGCCTGTGTGCGGCCCGTGCGCTGGTTCCCCGGCGTACCGTCCCCGCTCCGGGAGCCCTGGAAGACGGACGTCGTGATCTTCCGGGAGAATTCCGAGGACATCTACATGGGGATCGAGTGGAAGGCCGGCAGCCCCGAGGCCAACCGGGTGATCGAGCTCGTCAAGGAGCTCGGCAAGGAGATCCGCCCGGGGAGCGGAATCGGCATCAAGCCGGTCTCCGAGTTCGGCACCAAGCGGCTCGTGCGCGCGGCGATCGAGTACGCCCTGCGTTACGGCCGCAAGAGCGTGACGCTGGTGCACAAAGGCAACATCATGAAGTTCACCGAGGGCGCCTTCCGGGAGTGGGGCTACGAGGTCGCCCGGCAGGAGTTCGGCGACGTCACCATCACCGAGGAGGAGCTCTGGGACAAGTACGGCGGGCAGCAGCCGGCCGGCAAGATCGTGATCAAGGACCGGATCGCCGACATCACCTTCCAGCAGCTGCTCCTCCGCCCCACCGAGTTCGACGTGATCGCCACCCTGAACCTGAACGGCGACTACCTGTCGGACGCCGTGGCGGCGCACGTGGGCGGCATCGGGATCGCGCCCGGGGCCAACATCTCGTACAGCGACGGGTACGGCCTGTTCGAGGCGACCCACGGCACCGCGCCGAAATACGCCGGCCTTGACAAGGTCAACCCCAGCTCGGTCATCCTCTCCGGCGAGATGATGTTCCGGTACATGGGCTGGGACGAGGCGGCCGACCTCATCATCAAGGGCATCGAGCGGACGATCGCGAACAAGACCGTGACGTACGACTTCGCCCGGCTCATGGAGGGCGCCACCGAGGTCAAGTGCTCGGAGTTCGGGCAGCTGATCATCAAGAACATGGACGGCTGAGAAAGGGGCGTCGCGCCCCTTCTCGAGGGGCCCGCGGCATCCGGCGGCGGGCCCTTCTTCACCCCAACAACTTCGTAGCAGGGGGCCTGAGCCATGGCCGTGAGGCGTCCCAAGATCAGCGTCATCGGCGCCGGCTTCACCGGAGCCAGCACCGCCGTGTTCGCGGCGGCGAAGGGTCTCGGCGACATCGTGCTGCTGGACATCCCGCAGCGGGAGAACTACGCCAAGGGCGTGGCGCTCGACCTGGTGGAGTCCACGCCGATCCTGAACACCGACGTGACCATCACCGGGACGGCGGACTACGCGGACACCGCGGGTTCCGACCTCGTGATCATCACCGCCGGCGTTCCCCGCAAGCCGGGGATGAGCCGCGAGGACCTCATCAGCACCAACGCCGGCATCGTGAAGTCGGTCACCGAGCAGGTGGTGAAGTATTCCCCGAACGCGTTCATCATCGTGCTGACCAACCCGGTCGACAGCATGACCTACGTCGCCTACCGGGTCTCCGGCTTCCCCAAGAACCGCGTCTTCGGCCAGTCCGGCGTGCTCGACACGGCCCGGTACCGCACCTTCCTGGCGCACGAGCTGCGGGTGTCCGTTTCCGACATCACCGCCTTCGTCCTGGGCGGCCACGGGGACGACATGGTGCCGCTGGTCCGCTACACCTACGCGGGCGGCATCCCGGTCGCGAAGCTGCTGCCGAAGGAGACCATCGACCGGATCGTGGAGCGCACCCGCAAGGGCGGCGGGGAGATCGTCAACCTCATGGGGACCAGCGCCGGGTACGCGCCGGGCGCCTCGCTGGTCGAAATGGCGGAGGCCGTCCTCAAGAACCGCCGGCGCATCCTGCCGGCGATCGCGTACCTCGACGGCGAGTACGGCTATCGGGACATCTACATGGGCGTCCCGACCATCATCGGCGGCGACGGACTGGAGTCGGTCATCGAGGTCGACCTGACGCCGGAGGAGAAGGCGGCCCTCGACAAGAGCGCGGAGGGCGTGGCCAGGACCATCGCGTTCGTCAAGGAGAACGTCCTGAAGTAGGCCGCTCATGGTCTGCCGGGTCAGCTCGCTTCCGGAAGGGAGGCTCCATCATGTCGACGGTGAAAGAGACGGTCACGTCGAGCCTCAAGGAGACCCTGAAACAGAAGATCGAAGCGTGGCGCCCCCGCACCACCCGGCTGCTGAAGGAGTTCGGCAAGGTCGTCATCGACCAGGTCACCATCGAGCAGGCGATCGGCGGTGCCCGTGACGTCCGGTGCCTGGTCACCGACATCTCCTACCTGGACCCCTACGAGGGAATCCGGTTCCGCGGCAAGACGATCCCCGAAGTCTTCGCGGAGCTGCCCAAGGCCCGCGGCTCCGAGTACCCGACCGTCGAGGCGTTCTGGTACTTCCTGCTCACCGGCGACATCCCGACCCAGGCGCAGGTCGAGGAGGTCATGGCCGAGTGGAAGCAGCGCCAGAACGTGCCCTCCTACGTGTTCGACGTGATCCGGGCCCTGCCCAAGGACAGCCACCCGATGGTCATGCTCTCGGCCGGCGTCCTGTCGATGCAGCGGGAGTCCAAGTTCACGGCGTACTACCACTCCGGCAGATACAACAAGCTGCAGGCGTGGGAGTACATGTACGAGGACGCCTTTGACCTCGTCGCCCGCATCCCCATCATCGCTGCGTTCATCTACCGGTACAAGTACAAGAACGATCAACACATCCCCATCGACCCGAACCTCGACATGGGCGCCAACTTCGCCCACATGATGGGGATCCCCAAGCCCTACGACGACGTCTCCCGCATGTATTTCATCCTCCACTCCGACCACGAGTCCGGCAACGTTTCCGCCCACACCACCCACCTGGTCGCCTCGGCGCTGTCGGATGCGTACTACGCCTACTCCGCCGGCCTGAACGGTCTTGCCGGCCCGCTCCACGGCCTCGCCAACCAGGAAGTGCTGTCCTGGATCATGGAGTTCCAGAAGAAGCTTGGCGGTGCCGAGCCGAACAAGGAGAACGTCAGCAAGGCGCTGTGGGACACCCTCAACGCCGGTCAGGTCATCCCGGGTTACGGCCACGCCGTGCTCCGCAAGACGGACCCGCGTTACACGGCGCAGCGCGAGTTCTGCCTCAAGCACATGCCGGACGACCCGCTCTTCAAGCTGGTCAGCCTGATCTACGAGGTGGCCCCGGGCATCCTCATGGAGCATGGCAAGGCGAAGAACCCCTGGCCGAACGTCGATGCCCAGTCCGGCGTGATCCAGTGGCACTACGGCGTGCGCGAGTGGGACTTCTACACCGTGCTCTTCGGCGTGGGCCGCGCCCTGGGCACCATGGCGAACATCACCTGGGACCGTGCGCTCGGCTATCCCATCGAGCGTCCGAAGTCGGTCACGACCGAGATGCTCGAGCAGTGGGCTGCCGAGGGTGGCCGGAAGTCCTGAACAGGCCGTCCACCCGAGGGTTCCAGAACATACGACGCCGCGACGCCGCCCCCCCGTGCGGGGGCGGCGTCGCCGTGCCGGTGACAGGCGATTGCCCCATCGGTTAGAATGGGATCACCGAAGGTCAAGGGGGGGAGAGTCCGGTGGCTCCGGGTGGCCGTGCGATGGCCCTCGCCTTCATGATCGGGCTCCTTCTCCTCATGTTCGCCGGTCCTGCCCTCTACGCCGTCGACCCCGGCGCGACCGAGGTGTCGTACAGCCAGTTCCTCAAGGACGTGGACGCCGGCCGGATCCGGGCGGCGCAGATCGCCGGCGAGACGGTCACCGCCGAGCGGCAGGACGGGCAGCGGGTGCAGGTCCACGTCCTCGACGTGAACTACGTGCTCGACAGGCTGGAGGCGCAGGGCGTCCCGGTCGAGTACGCCCGGCCGCCCCGGCGGCCCTGGTGGGCGGGGCTGGTGTCCGGGCTCATCCCGACAGCGCTCCTCATCGCCTTCTTCTGGCTGATGACCCGCCAGGCCAGTCCGGGGGGCCAGATCTTCCAGTTCAGCCGCTCCCGGGCCCGGCTCTACCGCCGGGAGGAGAACAACGTCACGATGAAGGACGTGGCCGGGGTCCCCGAGGCGAAGGAGGACCTGGCCGAGATCATCGACTTCCTGAAGGCGCCCGACCGCTACCTCGAGATGGGCGCCCGCATCCCCCGGGGGGTCCTCCTCGAGGGCCCGCCGGGCACCGGGAAGACCCTGCTGGCGCGGGCGGTGGCCGGCGAGGCGGGCGTGCCCTTCTTCTCCGTGTCGGGCTCCGAGTTCGTCGAGCTCTTCGCCGGCGTCGGGGCCGCGCGGGTCCGCGACCTGTTCCAGCGGGCCCGCCAGAACGCGCCGTGCATCATCTTCGTCGACGAGATCGACGCCGTCGGGCGCCACCGCGGCGTGGGCCTCGGCGGGGCGAACGACGAGCGGGAGCAGACGCTCAACCAGCTGCTGGTCGAGATGGACGGGTTCGGCCCGGCCGAGGGGATCATCGTCATGGCGGCCACCAACCGCATCGACGTCCTCGACCCCGCGCTCCTGCGCCCGGGCCGCTTCGACCGCATCATCCACGTCGACCCCCCGGACCGCCGCGGCCGGGAGGAGATCCTCAAGATCCACGCCCGCAACAAGCGGCTGGCGCCCGGGGTCGACCTGGCCCAGGTGGCGGCGCTCACCGTGGGCTTCACGGGCGCCGACCTGGCCAACCTCCTCAACGAGGCAGCCCTCCTGACCGCCCGCCGGCGGAAGCCGGCCATCGGGCCGGAGGAGATCGAGGCGGCCTTCGAGCGGATCGTCACCGGCGGCCCGGAGAAGAAGCGGGTGATCAGCCCGGACGAGAAGCGCCGGGTCGCCTTCCACGAGGCCGGCCACGCCGTGGCCGCCCGCAAGTTGGAGCACTCCGAGCCGGTGCAGAAGGTCACGATCGTGCCCCGGGGCCGGGCCGGCGGCTACACGCTCTTCCGGCAGGAGGAGGACCGCCACCTGCAGTCCCGGCGGGAGATGCTCGACTTCCTCACCGGCATCCTGGCCGGACGGGCGGCCGAGGAGGTCGTCCTCGGCGACGTCTCGACCGGTGCAGCGAACGACCTGGAGCGGGCCACGGAGCTGGCCCGCCGCATGGTGACCCAGTGGGGCATGGACCCGGAGGTGGGTCCGATTCACATGGTCGACCCGGGCGTGCCCGTGCCGCTCTTCGGTCTGCCCATCGACCGCGGCTTCTCCGAGCGGACGGCGTCGCATGTGGATGCGGCGGTCCGCCGGCTGGTCGGCGGCGCGTACCAGCGGGCGAAGGAGCTCCTCCAGCGCCACCGGGAGGGCCTGGAGCGGGTCGCCCACGCGCTGCTCGAGCGCGAGACCCTGTCCGGCGCCGAACTCGACCAGCTCCTGCAGGGAGCGTGAGCGGTCGCGCCGGGCCGCATTCCTGCCGCCTGCCAGGATCTTGACACCGCTGGCTCCGGGCTGGTACGATGCCCACATACAAGCACATGCAAGGCGGAACAGGCGGTGAAGGGGACCAGTAGGCGCCCGAGCGGGTGCCCAGAGAGCCGGCCGCCGCGCGGGCCTGCAGAGGGTTCGGGCGGAGCTGCGAGGCCGGTCGCCGGCAGGTGCCGAACCCACCCCGGAGCCGGAGGCGTCGCTGCCCGCTCTGACGTGGGTAGCCAAGCCATCCCGGGCCTCCCCGGCCGTTACCAGCGGGGGCGCGTTCCGGCCATGCCGGTGCGCGTGAGAGCGGCCCGCTCGCGCGGGCAATGAAGGTGGTACCGCGGCCCCCCGTCCTTCGGGACGGGGGGCCTTTCGACGTGGGGGGAACGCCGTGTACGCTGAGGAACTGCGCCGCGCCCGCCGGGTGGTCGTCAAGGTGGGCACGTCCCTGGTCACCCACCCGAACGGACGGCTGCACCAGGGCCGGCTGGAGATGCTCGTCCGCCAGCTCTCCGACCTGCACGCGGCGGGCCTCGAGCCCGTCCTCGTGACCTCCGGCGCGGTGGGGGCGGGCATCGGCCGGCTCGGCGCCGAGGGGCGGCCGGCCTCCCTGACGGAGAAGCAGGCGTTCGCCGCGGTCGGCCAGGGGCTCCTCATGCACAGCTACGAGAAGCTCTTCGCGGAGTACGGGGTCACCGTCGCCCAGATCCTCCTCACCCGGGAGGACCTCGAGCACCCCGAGCGCCGTGCGAACGCCCGGGCCACGATGCAGCTCCTGCTCGAGTGGCGCGTCTTGCCCATCGTGAACGAGAACGACACGGTGACCAGCGAGGAGATCCGCGTGGGCGACAACGACACCCTGTCCGCGCGGGTGGCCGTCCTGGTCGACGCCGATCTCCTCATCATCCTCAGCGACGTGGACGGTCTCTTCCCCGCCGACCCCCGGAGCCGGCCCGACCTGGAGGTCCTGTCGGTGGTGGAGGAGCTCTCGGAGGAGCTGTGGTCGGCCGCCGGCGGGGCCGGCACGCCGGGCGGGACCGGCGGGATGCGCACCAAGCTGGAGGCGGCGGCCATCTGCCAGGAGCGGGGCATCCCGATGGTCATCGCCAGCGGCCACCGCCAGGGGGTGCTGACCGAGATCCTCTCGGGCGAGGTTCCCGGCACCCTGTTCCGCTGGCCGCACGGGACGGCGAGAAGGCGAGGCGGGTGAGCACGGTGGGCAGCGTGGAGGCGAAGGTGCGGGAGCAGGCGGCGCGCGCGCGGGCAGCCGCCCGGGCGCTGAGCGTGGCCACGGCTGCGCAGCGCGAGCGGGCCCTCGAATCGATCGCGGCGGCGCTCCGGGATGCGGAGGGCGAGATCCGGATCGCCAACGAGGCGGACCTCGCCGCAGCGCGGGAGGCCGGGCTGCCGGCCCCGCTCGTCAACCGGCTGGGTCTGGCGGGCCGGCGCTTCGAGGCCATGGTCCGCGGGGTGGAAGAGGTGCGGGCGCTGCCCGACCCCCTGGGCGAGGTCATCGAGGCCTGGGAGCGGCCGAACGGCTTGCGGATCGAGAAGGTACGGGTGCCGATGGGGGTCATCGGGGTCATCTACGAGGCCCGGCCCAACGTCACGGTGGACGCGGCGGTGCTGTGCCTGAAGGCGGGCAGCGCCGTGCTGCTCAAGGGCGGCAAGGAGGCCGACCGGACGAACGCCGCCCTGGTCGCCGCGCTGCGGCGGGGGCTGGAGGCCGCCGGCCTGCCCGCCGACGCCGTGCAGTACGTGGGGGGCGGCCGGGAGGGCGCCCGGGCGCTCATGGGGGCGACAGGCCTCGTGGACGTCCTGATCCCGCGGGGCGGGGCCGGGCTCATCCGCGCGGTCGTGGAGGAAGCCCGGGTTCCGGTGATCGAGACCGGCACCGGCGTCTGCCACGTGTACGTGGACGGGGCGGCCGACCCCGACATGGCCGAGGCCATCGTGGTGAACGCGAAGTGCTCGAACCCCGCGGTCTGCAACGCCGCCGAGACGCTCCTGGTCGATGCCGCCGCCGCCCCGGCCCTGCTGCCCCGGCTCGCCGCGGCCCTGCGCGAGGCGGGCGTGACCCTGCGCGGCTGCGAGCGCACCCGGGAGCTCGTGCCCTGGGCGGAGCCGGCGACCGAGGAGGACTGGGCGGCCGAGTACCTGGATCTCATCCTGGCGGTGCGGGTGGTCGACGGCCTGGACGCCGCCCTGGAGCACATCGCCCGCTACGGCACGCGCCATTCGGAGGCCATCGTCACGGAGGACCCCGCCCGGGCGGAGCGCTTCCTCCGGGAGGTCGACGCGGCGGCGGTGTACTGGAACGCCTCGACCCGGTTCACGGACGGGGGCGAGTTCGGTTTCGGCGCGGAGATCGGCATCAGCACCCAGAAGCTCCACGCCCGGGGCCCGATGGGCCTGCGGGAGATCACGACATACAAGTACGTTATCCGTGGCACCGGGCAGGTCCGGGGTTGAGGGGCCGGCCGCCGGTTTCCGCCGCGGCCTTGGGACCGGGCCGGGGATGCGCCCCCGGCCCGGTGGCCGCGCGCCGTCCGGAACGGTGTTCGCGAGAACGGAACACCGTGCCGGGCACCGTGCTATAATGGACCCTGGGCAAGCACGAGAGGAGGGTGCGCTGTGGCCGTGGACCGGCAACTCACGATCCAGGCCGTGGACCGGGCTCTTGCGGTGCTCCTCCTCTTCGCGGAGCCCCCGGTGGCCTCCGGTGACGGCCGGGGGCTCGGGGTGACGCAGATCGCCGAGCGGCTGAACCTGGCGAAGTCGACCGCGCACCGCATCCTGTCGACCCTGGAGGCGCGCGGCTTCCTCCGCCAGGACCCGGCGACGGGCCGGTACCACCTGGGGCTGAAGGCGCTCGAGCTGGCCGGCGCCTACCTGGCCCAGAGCGACCTGCCCACCGTGGCGTACCCGGAGATGGTGCACCTCCGGGACGAGGTGGAGGAGACCGTCAGCCTGTACGTGCGGGACCGGGGCGACCGGGTGCGGGTGCAGAAGGCCGAGGGGCGTCACGGCGTGCGGCGGGTGGTCGGCCTCGGGCAGCGCCTGCCGCTCCACCTGGGAGCCTCCGGGAAGGTCCTCCTGGCCTTCACGCCGGAGCCGGAGCGCAGCCGGCTGCTGGAGGCGCTGGAGCGCCAGCACGGGATCGACATCATCGCGTTCCGGCAGATGCTGGACAAGGTCCGGGAGCAGGGCTACGCCGTGAGCGCCGAGGAGCGGGAGCAGGGCGTCGCATCGGTCGCTGCCCCCATCTTCGACCGGTCTGGACAGCTGGTCGCGGCGCTGGCGGTGTCGGGGCCTGTGCAGCGCTTCGACGAGGCCGCCATCGTCCGGTACAGCCAGGCGGTGCGGGAGGCGGCGCACCGGATCGGCGTGCTGCTGTGACGGGCGCGCGGGGGAGCGAGCGGAAGCGGTCGGGCGGGGGCTCAGCCCCCGCCCTCGCCCTTCCCGAGGCCCGGCTCGGTCATCGACCACGGGTCCAGAAGACGGGCGATCTCGTCTGCCGGCAGCACCTTCTCGGCGAGCAGGAGCTCCCGGATGGTCCGGTTCTCCTCGTGGGCCTTCTTTGCCAGCGCGGCCGCCCGGTCGTAGCCGATCACCGGTGCCAGGGACGTCACCATCGCCAGGCTGCGCTCGACCATCTCCTCGCACCGCTGGCGGTTCGCCTCGAGGCCGGCCACCGCGCGGCGGGTGAAGTTGTCGACTGCCCGGGCCAGGAGCGTGATGGACTGGAGCAGGTTGTGGGCCATCACGGGCATCATCACGTTCAGCTCGAAGTTCCCGTGCTGCCCGCCCAGGCTCACCGTGAGGTCGTTGCCCATCACCTGCACGCAGACCATCATGAGGGACTCGGCGATGACGGGGTTGACCTTGCCCGGCATGATGGAGGAACCCGGCTGGACCGGCGGCAGGACGAGTTCCCCGATGCCGGTGCGGGGGCCGGACGCCAGCCAGCGGATGTCGTTGGCGATCTTCAGGATCCCGACCGCGACGGTGCGTACAAGGGCGCTGGCCTCGACGAGGGCGTCCTGGGAGCCCTGGGCCTCGAAGTGGTTCTCGGCCTCCCGGAAGGGCAGCCCCGTCCACTCGGCGAGGAGGGCGATGGCCCGCCGGGCGAACTCCGGGTGCGTGTTGATGCCGGTCCCCACCGCCGTTCCGCCCAGCGGCAGCTCGACGAGGTGCGCTCGGGCCATGCGCAGCCGCCGCAGGGCGTGGTCCACCTGGCTGGCGTAGCCGCTGAACTCCTGCCCCAGGCGGATCGGCGTGGCGTCCATCAGGTGCGTGCGGCCGATCTTCACGATGCCGTCCCACGCCCGGGCCTTCTCCTGCAGCGCCGTCCCCAGCCGCTCCAGTGCGGGCGCCAGTTCCTCCTCGATGGCCTCCAGGGCGGCGATGCGGATGGCCGTCGGGATGACGTCGTTTGACGACTGGCCGAGGTTGACGTGATCGTTGGGGTGGACGAGCTTCGAACCCCGCTCGCCGCCCAGGATCTCCGTCGCCCGGTTGGCGATGACCTCGTTGACGTTCATGTTGGTCGAGGTGCCGGACCCGGTCTGGAAGATGTCGACGACCAGGTGCTCGTCGAGCCGGCCGTCCGCCACCTCGCCGGCGGCCCGGGCGATGGCGTCCGCGATGCGGGGGTCCAGGAGGCCGAGGTCGCGGTTCGTGAGCGCCGCCGCCTTCTTGATCAGCCCCATCGCGCGGTAGAACCGGCGGGGGAACGTGATGCCGCTGATCGGGAAGTTCTCCAGGGCGCGGGCGGTCTGCGCCCCGTAGAGGGCGCCGGCGGGCACCCGCATCTCGCCCATGGAGTCCCGTTCGATGCGGTAATCCGGCAAGGGAGGCTCCCCCCAGTTGTGAACAGCAAGTGTTCATTTTAACAGAAGGATATATGAATCCCCTTCTCTTTCCCACACCGATTTGCTACCGGGCCTCGTCCCACCTGGATGCACTCCGGTGCGGGAAGATGAGCAGGCGCCGGGCTGGGGCGCCATGCTATGTCACCCTGCTCTGGACAAACATCGGATGAGAGCGCACGGCGCTCACGAACCGTACCACCGCCGAAGGCTTGATGCGCCTGTTTGCCTGGACCAGAACCACATCGCGGTGAATGGACACCCCGCTGATCCGTATCGGTTTGAGCACTCCGGCCTGTATCTCGTACTGGACCGCCTCGCGGCTCAATACAGTCAGGCCAATCTGGGACTCCACCGCCCGTTTCATCGCCTCCGTGGTGCTCAATCCCGCCACGACCCGGGGGATGATCCCGGCCTCTCGCAACTTTGCCTCCACGAAGTTCCGTGTGGCCGTTCCTTCTGCGCCCAGCACGAAGGGGTACTGGCTCAGGCGCTCGGGGGACACTTCGTCCGTTTCAGCTAGCTCGTGGTCACACGGAACGATCACGCAAAACTCTGTTCGAGCCACCACCTCGCACTCCAGCCGGTCGTCGGCCACAGGCCCCCACACCAGGCCGATGTCATGCGTTCCCCGGGCGACGTCCTCACGTACGCGATCCGAATTCGCAGAGTGCAGAGTGATCTCAACGCCGGGAACGGCTTTCCGATACTGCTTGAGGAAGGGCGGTAACAGATAGAGCACACCCGTGGCCACCCCCAGAAGGATGCGGCCGTGGTACCCGTGGCGATACTGCTCCAAGCTGGACTGGGCAACGGTATGCAGATCGCGAATCGCGCTGGCATAACGGTAAAGGATCTCGCCAGCAGGTGTCGGCACCATCGACCCCGCCCGGTGCTCGAAAAGCTTCACCCCGAGTGAGCGCTCCAGGGCTCTGATCTGGAGGCTGACGGCCGGCTGTGTCATGAACAGCGCGTCCGCCGCACGGGTGACGCCCCTACACTCAAACACCTTACAAAACACCTCAAGCTGACGAAGTTTCACAATTTTAATCCTCCCCGGGCAAGCTCCGCCATAAGCGATCCGATATCTATTGTCGACCATTTATATATTTGATTTCACACTCGGATTCCCTCTAAGCTTGACTTGGGTCCCACAACAAAGTTGGGGAGCGTCGAAGGAACTCACAGCGCGTCCTTCCACCCGGGTTTTCTCTTTGGTTTTAGAATACCAGCCGATTAGAAGGAAGTAGGATTTCGAAATGCGCGCCAAGTATGGTTCGGGACACCGTCGTCAGCCAGGATTTCGCAGAAGCCTACTCGGGAAGTGACGGATCGTGCACGATGTAGTCGCACCAGCAAACAAACCTCGAACGGGACTACACGGTTATATACCGGGACTTGCGTTGGCCCTCTCGCTTGGTGTTCCTGCATACTGGATGGGTACCCTCGTTCCTGTCATCGGTGGGCCCATCTTCGCCCTGGTCATGGGGATTGCACTGCGCCTCGTCCGGGCTCCCGCCGCTTACTTCCAGCCCGGACTGACGTTCGGTCAGAAGACGCTGTTGCAGGCGGCCGTCGTGATGTCGGGGTCGGCCCTCACCATCCGCCAGATCTGGTCTGCGGGCACGCTGGCCACGCCGCTGATCCTGATCACCATCCTGGCTGGCCTCGTTCTCATTCCCTACCTCGGCCGCAGCTTCGGGCTAGGGGGGAAGGTCACCCACCTGGTCGCGGTGGGCACCGCGATCTGCGGGGCGACGGCCATCGGCGCCGTCACGCCGGTGATCGCGGCGACTGCCGCGGAGATGGCCTACGCGATCTCGACGATCTTCGTCTTCAACACACTGGCCGTGGTGGTCTACCCCCTGCTGGGGCACCTCTCCGGGTTCACGGACTGGATGTTCGGCCTCTGGACCGGAACGGCGATACACGATACGTCCTCTGTGCTGGCGGCGGCCTACTCGTTCAGCGAGCAGGCAGGCCAATATGCCACGGTGGTCAAGATGGCGCGGACTACGATGCTGCTGCCGGTAATCGTGGGTTACGGACTGCTGGCCGGTGGCGACCAGAAGCTCTCCCTCTCCGCCACCCTCAGGAAGTTCCCCCAGTTCGTCCTATGGTTTGCCGTCGCCGCGGCAATGAACAGCCTCGGGTGGATTCCGGCTTCCGTTGCACCTGTCGCCAGATTTCTCAGCAAGTTTCTGATGGTCGCCGCCCTCGCCGCCGTCGGGTTGAACACTGATTTCAAGGCGGTCACACGCATCGGCCCCCGGCCCATGCTTCTCGGCCTAGCGGCATCGTTGTTGATCGGGGGCGTCAGCTGGGCGATCATCCGACTCTTCTACGCCTAGTCGCCGGAGGGAAAGGCCGTGGGAATCACCAGGGATCTGGCCTCGTACCTGGCTGACGTTCGGTTCGAGACGCTTCCCGAACAGGTCCGGGCGAAGGCCTGCCTGGCCCTGCTGGACACCCTGGGAGCGGCCTACGCCGGCGCCGCTTACTCGTCATCCCCTCGGATGGTCCGGGACATGGTCCGGGGATTGGGGGCGGGGGGTAGCGCAACCGTCATCGGGTTTGGCGATCAAGTCCAGGTACCCTGGGCAGCCCTCTGCAACGCCGTCTCCGCCCATGCTCTGGACATCGACGACTCCCACCGTTACGCCACCGGCTACCACCCCGGCGCCACCGTCGTCCCCGCATGCCTTGCAGTCGCCGAGAGTCAGGGCAGTTCCGTCCGGCAACTACTGGAAGCGATGGCGGCAGGCTACGAGGCCGGCGGGAGGATCGGACGAGCGATCAACCCGTCCCACCGGTATCGGGGTTTCCACAGTACCGGCACGGTGGGAGTCTTCGGCGCCGCCGTGGGGGCGGGCAAGCTCCTGGGATTCGGCCCGGATCGGATGGAGTGGGTGCTCGGGGTGGCCGGGGCCATGGCGGGCGGCGTCTTCCAGTTCCTGAGCGGGCTTGCCCCTACCAAGCACCTGCACGCCGGGCATGCCGCACACGCGGGAGTCATGGCCGCGTTGTTGGTCCAGGAAGGTTACACAGGCCCCGAAGAGTTCCTGGAAGGCGAAAACGGGTTCTGCAAGGCGTACTCGGACGAGTACCGCCTCGACGAGATCGTCGCCGGGCTGGGCGAGCGCTGGGAACTGGACGTCACCTATTTCAAGCTCCACGCTGCGTGCGGCCACGCCTTCGGAGCGATCGAGGCGGCCCTGGACCTGCGGGCGCGAGGCCTCCGCCTGGGGGAGGTCGAGCGGTTGGAGGTCAGGACGTACAGGGCCGGAGCGGTCCTGCGGGATCGACACCCGACGACCTTTCAACAGGGTGAGTTCAGCATCCCCTTCCTGGTCTCCCTGGCTCTGGTCCGAGGGGAAGTGTCCATCGAGAGTATCCTGGCCGGGCTCAAGGATCGGACCGTGATGGAGCTGGCGGTTCGCACGGAGTGTGCGGAGGACGCGGAGATGACGGCCAGTTTCCCCCGCATTCGCCCGGCCCGGGTGACGGCTTGGTTGAAAGACGGGTCCACGGCGGAAAGCCGGGTGGAGATTCCAGCGGGGATGCCGGACAGGCCCCTGAGGGCGGAAGACATTACCACGAAGTTTCGGAACCTAACCGGACCGCTTATCGGGGAGGAGGGAGCGCATGTGATCGAGACAGCCGTGATGACAGGCGAGGGAAGTATTCGGGACCTTGTGGGTTGGCCCTTGCAGATGCGGAGGGAGATCCTTTGAGGAACCTGGTTGTGGGTTTCCTAGGATTCGGTGAGGTGGGGTTCCAGTTCTCCAGAGGGTTCCGCAAGAGTTGCGACGGTCCGATCCTGGCATACGACAGGGCGCAGAACTCGGCCGGCTACGGGGAACTGATCCGCCGCCGGGCAGAGGAGGTCCGCGTCGCACTCGTCGAGAGCCCGAGGCAACTGGCGGAGGACTGCGACATCTTACTAGCAGCCGTACCGGCCCAGTTTGCGGCCGATGCGGCTAGAGAGATCTGTCCCTATCTGAGCCCCCGACATACCTACCTGGACGTGAGCGCCTCCGCCCCTGACAAGAAGCAGGAGATGGCAGACTTGATCAGGCCTACGGGGGCCGCCTTTGCGGACCTGGCCATCATCGGGCCGGTTAAGGTGCTCGGTCACCAGGTTCCCATCCTCGCGAGCGGTCGCGTCCCGGACGAGGTATATGCCACCCTGACGTCCTTGGGGATGCAGATCGAGCGGATCTCGGATAGACCCGGGGAGGCGTCGGCTATCAAACTGTGCCGCTCCGTCTTCACCAAGGGGCTAGAAGCCCTTCTGGTGGAGTGCGCCATGACGGCTCGCAAGGCGAAGGTGGACCGCAAGGTGCTGGAATCGATCCAGCACACTCTCTCCCAGCAGTCCTTCCTGGACACTGCGAACCGGTACATCACGGGCAATTCTATCCACGCTGACCGCCGGGTCCACGAGGTGGAGGAAGCCATGGCCATGATGGAGGCCATGGGGGTGGAACCATTGGTGACTCGGGGCGTGTTGGAGCGCATGCGGTGGTGCCGGGCGGCCGGCGGAAGAGAGCATTTTGGGGGGGAGCAACCCGCTCGTTATGAGGATGTGGTCGATTTCTACCTGACAAAGGGGCCTGGGGGCAGATGAACGTCGCACCCCACGAGTTGCAGGCATATGTGAGGGTCCTCTTCACCGCGGCAGGTCTACCGGAGAACGACGCCGCCGTAGTCGCGGAGAACTTGGTCTTTGCGGACCTGCGGGGGGTTGAGTCCCATGGCGTATCCCGGGTACCGGTCTACCTGAGGCGACTCCAAGAGGGAGCGATCAACCCGAGACCGTCGATCAAGGTCAGCGGTGTTCACGCCCTCTGTGCCGTAGACGGTGATGGCGGGATGGGGGCCGTCGTGGCCAGCCAAGCGATGCGGACGGTGTTGGAACAGGCCCGGCGCTTTGGCATCGGGGCTGCCTTCGTCCGCAATTCCAACCACTTCGGGATGGCGTCCTACTACACTCTTATGGCCGCCCGAGAAGGAATGATCGGTATCGCCACCACGAACGCACCTCCAGCCATGGCGGCGTGGGGCGGAGTGGAGCCGGTGCTGGGTACAAACCCGCTCTCCATCGCTTTTCCTGCCCCCGATGGAGGAGACCCAATCGTACTGGACATGGCAACAAGCACTGTGGCCCGAGGGAAGATCCGCCTCGCGGCGGACAGAGGGGAGCCGATTCCCCAGGGTTGGGCTCTGGATGCCTCAGGGAAGCCGACCACAGACCCTGCCGCAGCCCTGCAGGGCACCCTTTTCCCACTCGGCGGGGTCAAGGGTTACTGTTTGGCGGTGGCGGTCGACCTGCTCTCCGGGGTCTTTGCTGGGGCGGGTTACGCCAACCGTTTGAAACAGATGTATGGACGTGGAAGGGGGGTATGCGTACGAAGCCGGGTCGGGCATTTTCTCCTCGCCATCGACCCGGGGCAGGTTCAGCCACAGTCGGCAAGCGCCGACGCGCTACGAGACTTCCGGGCTCGACTGCAGGGTGGCCCGAGGGCCGGGTCTGCGGAGATCCTCCTCCCGGGAGAACTGGAGGCCCGGTTTGAGCGGGTTCGTCGCCGAGACGGCATTCCGCTGAGCGAGCACACGCGGCGAGCGTTGGCCGAGGTCGCCCATGAACTTGGTATCAGCGCAAGGCTATGATCTCATGGCAAGACAAGGAGGCGGAAAGTCGATGCGGTCTCTGGGCAGGATGGCAGCTCTTGTCCTTTGCCTGCTCCTGGTCCTGACTACGATGGGCTGTGGGACCAAGAAGTCCGAGGCGCCGGCGAGTAGCGACCGGAGCGCTCCGGCGGGACACAGCGGTGCAGCCACCGACTTCCCCACCAAGGCTATCACCTTCATCATCCCCTATGACGCCGGCGGTGGCTCCGATGTGACTGCCCGGCTCCTGGCTGGCCTGATGGAGCAGGAGCTGAAGCAGCCCGTTGTCCCCGTCAATCGGCCGGGGGGCTCAGGTGCCGTCGGCCTCTCCGAACTGAAGAAGGCCGAGCCCGACGGGTACACCATCATGATCATCACGTCGTCGCTCTCCGCCCTTAAACCCATGGGCCGTTCGCCGTACGGCTCGGAGGACTTCGAGGTCATCGCTACGGTCCAGGCGGAGCCGTACGGCATTGCTGTGAAGACCGACTCGCCTTACAAGAGTTTCCAAGACCTGCTGAACGCTTCGAGAGCTAAGAAGCTAAACGTCGGCACCACAGCCATCGGTGGCAACAACTTCCTCGCTGCTACCCTTGTCAATAAGGTGACCAAGGCCAACTTCAACCTTGTCCCATACGGTGGGGGCGCTGCCCCGGCGGTGGCGGACCTTGCGGGCGGTGTTTTGGATGCTACCTTCGGGTCGCCGACAGAGTTCCGGGCCCAGCTGGAGGCGGGAAACATCCGCGTCCTGGCCCTGACGGCCGCCAAGCGGATGCCAGCGCTGAAAGATGTGCCCACGTTCAAGGAGCTGGGGTATGACGTCGAATTCGAGACCGTTCGAGTTGTACTTGCTCCCAAGGGTACACCCAAGGAGCGGATCGCTGTCCTGGAGAAGGCACTGGAAAAGGCGGCCAACTCACCGAAGTTTGTGGAGTTCATGGATAAGACTGGGTCCTACGTCCGCTTCCTGAATTCGATGGACACCCGGGAGTTCGTGAAGCAGCAGGACAAGGTGTACTACGAGCTCCTCAAGGATTCCAACCTGCTGGCGGAGCAGCAGAAGAAGTAGCCGGAGCAGGACGGGCACCGGATAGGGGCCGAACGACCAGCCAAGGCGGCCAGAAGCAGACGAGTCACAGTCCTCCAGCTGGCGGTTTCCGAAGTCCTGTGCGGGTTCTGGAGGGTGGGTGAACAGGCTTGCGAACAGGGGAGATCGTGATCAGCTTGGTTCTGGCCGGCTTTGGTCTGACGTTTTTCGCACTCGCTGATTTCGCCCGGACGGCGTACAACTCGGCGGACCTCGGTCCGAACTTCTACCCCAGGCTGATCAGCCTCTTGCTGCTGTCCTTCAGCGTCATGCAGCTGATCATCTCGATTCGCAGAAAGGGTAAGGAAGAGTTCGAAGCGATCGCCTGGAGGTTGGTGGGAGGGGTTTTTCTCCTGATCTTCGGCTACGTCCTCCTCTGGGAAACCGGGTACGTCTGGCTCAACACGGTGTTCATCCTGATCCTGATGATCATGGGCGGGGCACGGAAATGGTGGGTGCTCCTGACGACCAGCGCTGGCTATACGGCTCTGAGCTACTACGTCTTCGCCCGCATCCTCAACGTTCCCCTGCCGTAGGCTGCCGCTGGGGGTGTAAACGTGCTTGAAAACTTGTTAAGCGGGTTTGTGCTCGTCGCACAGTGGCAAAACCTCCTGGCCATCCTGGTCGGGGCCCTTCTTGGCTACTTCGTGGGCGCCTTGCCGGGGCTGGGGCCGGCTGTATCCGTCGCTCTGCTCCTACCCTTTACCTACGACCTGTCCCCGCTGACGAGTTTGGCCTTGCTCACCGCGCTTTACGGAGCCGCCGAGTACGCGGGTTCCATCACCGCCGTCACGATCAACGTTCCGGGCGAGGCCTCCGCCACGCCCACCACGTTCGACGGTTATCAGTTGACCCTCAAGGGGATGCCCGCCAAGGCCTTGGGCATCTCAATGATGGCCTCCTTCTACGCAGGGACCGTCAGTACTCTCGCGCTCTTCGCCCTCTCCGTGCCCCTGGCCAACGTCGCCCTGAAGTTCGGGCCGCCGGAGTATTTCGCGCTGGGCCTCTTCGGGTTGACGGTGGTGGCGAGCTTGGCCGGCAAGTCCTGGGTGAAGGGGACCATCTCCGTGCTGCTGGGCCTGCTGATCACCTCCGTGGGCCTCGACCCCATCACGGGCATGGCCCGCTACGCCTACGTCCCCGAGTTGTACGAGGGTATCCCGCTGATCCCGGCACTGGTCGGGCTCTTCGCCATTTCGGAAGTGCTGGTCACCATGGAGGAAGTCACGAAGGGGAATGTGACCTATCGGAAGATCTCAGGTGCGCTGCCGACCCTGAAGGAATACCTAAGCACCCACATGGCGATGCTCAGGGGCACCATCATCGGCTTCCTGATCGGCGTGATTCCGGGGGCCGGAAAGGCCATCGCCTCCTTCATCGCCTACAACGAGGAAAAGAGAGTCTCGAAGCACCCGGAGAAGTTCGGCACCGGCGTGCTGGAGGGCGTCGCGGCCCCCGAAGCGGCCAACAACGCGGTGGTGAGCGGAGCCTTGGTACCGCTCCTCGCCCTCGGGATCCCGGGCTCCGCCACCGCCGCGGTGCTAATCGGTGCCTTCATGATCCACGGCCTCCTGCCCGGGCCCATGCTATTCGTGAAGAATCCTGACCTGGTCTACGGCCTCTTCGCCGCCCTCCTGGTGGGCAACGTCTTCATGCTGGCCATAGGCCTGCTTGGCACGCAGCTCTGGGCCAGAGTCCTCACCATTCCCAAGTACGTCCTGATGCCCATCGTCCTTGCCGTCAGCCTGTTCGCGGCGTACGCCGAGTCCAACGACCGCTTCACCATGTGGCTGGCTGTTGGCTTCGGTGTGGTGGGCTATTTCATGCGCCGATTCGAATTCCCGGTCTCTCCGGTCGTACTGGCGATGGTACTTGGGGACATGATGGAAAGCTCCCTCCGCCGCACCCTGATCATCTCCGGCGGGAAATTGACCCTCCTGTTCACCCGCCCGGTGGCCCTTTCGATTCTGCTGCTCACGGCACTCTCGGTGGGTTACCAGGTTTACCGGGCCTTTCGCACCCGGAAGACTGAGACAGCGGTAGCCGAGCCTGTCCTTAGGCAGGCCGCCGAGTAAAGAGGAGGAAGCCAGATGACGGCTGCCATGCGCCGACTGCTGACAGGCAACGAGGCCATCGCGCATGGAGCATTCCACGCCGGCGTCGGCTACGGGGGATGCTTTCCCGGCGGCCCCACCACGGAGGTGACGTACACCCTCCGGGACCTGGCAGCCGCCGCCGGGGGCAAGCCATACCTGGAGTGGGCCATTAACGAAAAAGTGGCCTTGGAGGCCGCATCGGGGGCCGCCATGAGCGGGGTCCGCTCGATCTCCGTCATGAAGCATTTCGGCGTCAACAACGCAGCCGACCAACTCTTCGCCGTGGCGCTGATGGGGGTACCTGGGCTGGTGCTGGTGGTTGGCGACGACCCCGGCGGCCACAGTTCCCACAGCGAGCAGGACACCAGGAACTACGCCTTCGCCGCGGAGCTGCCTCTCATCGAGCCTGCCAACCCTCAGGAGGCATATGACCTCATCCAGGCGGCCTTTGTCCTCTCGGAGCAGGCGAAGCTGCCGGTGTACTTCCGGACCGTCAAGTGGCTTTCCCACTGGGCGGCCCCGGTGGCCCTGACCAGTAGCCCCCGCACCCCGGTGGCCCGACCCGCCTGGGACGCCACCCAATACGAGACCCGCCCAGTGGTAGACAGGCACAGGGCCCTGCACGAAAAGCTGGTTGCAGTCGGCGACCTCGTCCGTTCCTGGACCTGCAACCGGACCGAGGGGCCCGAAGGCTCGGCCAGGATCGGCGTCGTCGCCGCAGGGTTCGCCTATACCTACGTGCGGGAGGCCCTGGAGGTCCTTGGCCTTCGTGCGAGTGTGCCGCTATGCAAGGTCGCCACGCTCAACCCCCTCCCTGAGTGGGTCCTGGTCCCGTTCTTGAGCCGCTGCCAGCAGGTGCTGGTGGTAGAAGAGGGCGAGCCACTGGTACTCGACCGGCTGAAGCAACTCGCCCACACAGCCGGGCTGAATTGTCGCCTCACCCGGGGCACCGTCCCCACCGTGGGGGAGTTGACCCCGGATTCAGTTCTGGAGGCCATCGCCTCCCTGGCCGGGGTGGGCGTGGCTTCGCCTGCCCCACCGGCGTCGCTGAAGGCCCTGGCCGCCACCCTTCCCGAGCGCCAACCCGCTCCTCGTGCCGGCAACCCCCACCGTGCCACGTTCTACGCGGTGCGACGCTTCATCAGGGAAGCCCCCCGACAGGTGATCTTCATGGGGGATGTCGGGGAAGCCCCGGTGGTGGCCCGGCGGTGGATGAAAAGCCACGCCACCATGGGGGGCGGGATCGGCATGGCCATCGGCGCCGCCGGGGCTGACCCCGATGTCATCGCCCTGACCACTTGCGGCGACGGCACCCTGTTAGGCTTCGCCCTCGGCGGGCTCGCCAGTGCCGTCTACAACCGGAACCGGGTGATCACTCTCATCTGCGACAACGGCACGATGGAGTCCACCGGCTGGCAGGAGACGGCCACCACCGGCCGGAACCTTACGGGTCCCGCTCCGGTGCTGGACATCCCCGGTACCTTGCGGGCGCTAGGGCTGGACCGGGTGGAGGAGGTCGATGCCCGGGACGCCGGTGCGGTGCTCGCTGCCCTGAACCGGTGCGCCGCCGAGAACGGCCCGACGGCAGTGGTGGCAGTGGGACGTTACACCGATGACTACCCGTATGTCTC
The DNA here is from genome assembly GCF_025999835.1 of Caldinitratiruptor microaerophilus. Taxonomy (NCBI): domain Bacteria; kingdom Bacillati; phylum Bacillota; class Clostridia; order Eubacteriales; family Symbiobacteriaceae; genus Caldinitratiruptor; species Caldinitratiruptor microaerophilus. Next base: position 289,698 of record NZ_AP025628.1, read on the forward strand.
GGTCGAGATCGACGAGGTCCAGGCCCCCGGCCTAAAGTCCTTCGTGGAGGACTTTGCCTGCCCTGCCCTGGGTTGGGACGGCCAGCGTGCCTATATCGACAAGGCGGCCTGCGTGTGCTGCGGCGATTGCGCCAGGGCCGCCCCGACTGGAGCGATCCGGGCCATTCCGAAGGGGGTGGCGAGATGAAGAGCGTTCAGATCGTGGTGGCCGGAGTGGCGGACCAGCCGGTGTACGAAATTGCCTCACGGCTGGCTGAGAAGGCGATGGGGCGTGGGTTGGATGTCGCCGTCTCTGGCTCGCCGGAGGCTCGGGCGGGCAAGGGCGTCACGGCTGTGGTGAGATGGGGCCAGGGAGCTCTGTCCCCTCTGGTTGGCAGAGGCAGGTGCACGGCCGTGATCGGCCTGGAAGCCCTGGAGGGCGTCCGACAGGCCGTAGCCCACTACTCGCCCGGGCTGACGTTGATACTGAGTACCCGACAGATCCCGCCCACCAGTGTGCTCCACAAGGGGAAACGCTACCCCGACATGCGGGAGGCCACGAGAGAGCTGGAGACTGCAGGGATAAGGGTGATTTCGATAGACGCCGCAGGTAGGAGCGACATGGAGTTGGTACCGGAGATCGTGGAAGTGGCCGTATCTGTCTTGTTATGAACCGCATGGAATCGCTCCGGCGGCATTCCGTCGATGTGCCCTTGCTTCTGGGCCCTCCGGCAGCGGTGGTGGCGGGCAGCCTTCTCCTCGCTATGGGATTCCCGTGGCCCCAGGCCGGTATCGGGTCCATCTTGGTGCTCTCCATCGGCCTTTGGTCCAGTAGCACCCTGGCGCCGCCCCTGGCGGGGCTCATGGTGATCGCCCTCCTGCCCGTGCTCCGGGTCACCAACTTCGAGGCCGCCGTGGCGGGCCTTGCTTCGGGCACCGTGTGGCTCTTCCTCTCTGTCTCCATCCTCGCCATCGCCCTGCGGAAGGTCGGCATCGTCGCCTGGGTGGCAGACTGGGTGGTCCGGCTGGGACGGGGGAACGCCTCCCGGACTCTGTTGGCGATGATGGGGGCGATACTGCTCCTGACCACTGCCGTTCCCACTGCCGTCGCCCGCTCGGGCCTTGTGGCCCTCCTTCTGGACGGGATCGTTGCCGCCTACGGTCGGGAGCGGGAGGACATTCCTCGGGCCTTCGCCCTGGGGGCGGCCATGTCGGTCTTCGCCTTCCAGCTCAGCGTGATGACGGGTACGAACGGGGCGCTGTACGCCGTTGCCTGGTTTGAGCTGCATGGCCCCGTATCCATCACGTTTGGACGCTGGCTGGCGCTCATGGCCCCCCTTGGCATCATCCAGGCCCTGCTGGTCTGGTGGGTGCTGAGGCGCGAGTACCGGCTGGACCGGGTCCGGGTGGACCGAGCGACCGGAGGGCAGAAGAAGCTCCTGCTTTCGGGACAACAGGCCCGAGTGTTGGCCGTCTTCGCCGTCCTGCTCCTGGTCTGGGTCCTGGGACCATGGGCCGGACTGCCGATCCACCCCTACACCCTCCTGTTCGCGACGCTACTCTGTGTGCCCAAGGTGGGAGTCCTGGTCTGGGAGGACCTCAAGGAGGGCATACCCTGGGGAACGGCCTTATTGCTGGCCTCTGCCATCGCCGTGGGAGACGCCTTCAAGCAAACCGGCATGGGTACCGTGTTGGGTGCGTACCTGACAGAGGCGATGGGCGGCATCCCTGACTGGTTGGTCACCTTTGCCGTCCTGCTGGCGTTTCTCGTGGGCCGAATCCTCTTTGTCAACTTGCTCTCCTTGCTGGTCACCCTCCTGCCCCTAGTGGCCTCGGTCGGGCAGGACCTGGGATTCAACCCGGTCTGGCTCGTTCTCCTCGGCCTCTATACCGGGAGCATGGGGTTCTTCCTGCCTGCCCAGTCTCCGGTGGCCGTGACCCTGGCTGCCCAGGGAGATCTCCCGCTCGTCGAACTGAGCCGCCTGGGAATGCGCTTGGCCCCTCTATGGGTCGCTGTCCTCCTGGTGTCAGCCTACACCTGGTGGCCACTGTTAGGACTCCGCCCGTTCCCGTAATACGACTGATGAGGAGGATCCAGTGTAGATGTGGAAGCGTATGGTCATCCGAGGAATCGGCGTCGTCGTGGCTACTCCGCTGCGCCCAGACGGTAGCATCAACGAGCAGGAATACCGGCGCCTCCTGCGCTGGCTGATCCAATCCGGCGTCGGCTACGTCCAGCCCTCGGCGGCCACCGGTCAAGTGATGCAGACCACCGACGAGGAGTACATGCGGCTCTTGGAGATCGCTGTGGAGGAGTGCAAGGGGACAGGGACCCTGGTGACCGCCTATCCGGGTCGCGCAGATACTGCTCACACGATCCGGTTAACGCAGTACGCACAGAAGGTGGGGGCGGACGCCTACTTCCTTGTCCAGCCCCTCTTCAGCCGTCCCGACGCTGAGGGACTCTACGCCCACTACAAGGCCGTGATACAGTCCGCCCCGGGCTTCCCGGTAGTGCTGTACAACAACCCCGACCGCACCTGCGTCCAGCTTCCCCTGGAGGTGATCGAACGGCTTACCGACGAGTTCGAGGAGGTCGTGGGCCTGAAGCAGGCCGACCCGAACCAACTTATTGAAAGCTGCCGCCGCCTCATGCACAAGATCCCGGTTTGGTCCAGAGGCGAATTTGACCTCCTCACCGTTCTGGCTTTAGGTGCCCCCGGATCCATCAGCTTCTCGGGGAACATCATCGCCCCACAGCTGGTGCAGATCGTCAGGCTTTGGGAGGACGGGAAGATCAGCGAGGCCCGACAGCTCTTCTACAAGATGCTGCCCGTTATTCAGGCCTGCCACTGGGGTCCCATCCCAAGCACCATCAAGTACATGATGCGGCGCACCGGTTGGGATGTGGGCCTTCCCCGGCTTCCAATCCTGGACGTCTCCGAAGCGATGGCCAGGAAGCTGGACGCGGCCCTGGCGGAAGCCGGCGTGATCTGAGGGTGGTGGTTCGCGTGGACCGTATCTTGCGTGTGGACATGGCGGCGTTGGCGGCGCGGGTCGAACCGCTTCCGCAGGAGTATCGCCTACTCGGAGGTCGAGCCCTGACCAGTAGGATCGTAGCCGACGAGGTGGATCCGCGCTGCGACCCTCTAGGGCCGAAGAACAAACTCGTCCTCGCCCCCGGCCTCCTCTCTGGGACCCCGCTCTCCAGTTCCAGCCGGATCTCCGCGGGCGCCAAGAGCCCCCTGACCGGGGGTATCAAGGAGTCCAACGGCGGCGGACAGACAGGTGCCCGGCTGGCACAACTTGGTTACCGGGCGGTGGTGATCGAGGGCGCCCCCTCCGGCAACGGCTGGTGGCTGATGGTGGTGGAGCCCAATGGCGCCCGCTTCGAGCCGGCGGATGACCTGCTCGGCCTGGGCACTTTTGAGACGGCGCGGCGGCTCTTCGACCGGTTCGGTAAGAAGGCGGCCCTCATGGTGCTGGGCCCCGCGGGTGAGCAGATGATGAACATCGCCGGGATCTGCAACACGGACGTGGAGGGTCGCCCCAGCCGCCTCTGCGCTCGGGGCGGCCTGGGAGCGGTGATGGGTAGCAAGCGGTTGAAAGCGATCGTCATGCCCGACTGCGGCTGGAAGCCGCCGGTACCCGTGGATGAGAGTCTCTGGAAGATAGCCTCCAAGGCCTACATCAAGGAACTCCGAACCCAGCCGGCCACCTCCGTGCGATATCCACAGTTCGGCACAGCCGCCACGCTGGAACTGGTGAACAAGCTGGGTGGGCTGCCGATTCGCAATTTCCGATACGGGCAGGACCCCCGGACGGATGCGATCAGCGGATTCAGGATGCGGGAGATCATCCTCAAGCGAGGGGGTCGCCCCACCCACTCGTGCATGACGGGTTGTGCCATTCAGTGCTCCAACGTGTATACCGACGAGGAAGGCAACGAGATCGCGTCCTCCATGGAGTTCGAAACCAACGGGCTCCTCGGTGCGAACCTCGAGGTGTTCGACTTCGATGCCATCGCCCGGTTCACACGGGAATGCAACGACCTTGGAGTGGACACCATCGAGACCGGCGGGGCCATCGGGGTGGCCATGGAGGCCGGGCTGATCCCCTGGGGTGACGTGGACGGCATTTTCCGGCTGTTCCGGGAGATCCGGTCGGGAACCGTCCTGGGGAAACTCCTGGGCCAGGGGGCAGGAACCACGGGCAAAGTCCTGGGCGTACGTCGGGTGCCCGTGGTAAAGAACCAGACCTTATCTGCCTACGACCCGCGCGCCATCAAGGGGAACGGGGTCACGTACGTGACGACTCCGATGGGCGGGGATCACACGGCCGGGAACACCATTGCCCTACAGATCGACCACCTGGATCCAGCTGGCAAAGTGGCCATCTCCCGTCAGATCCAACTCCAGACCACATTGTTGGACGTCCTCGGATTCTGCAGCTTTGCGCGAGGCGTGCTGAACGCGACCCCGCAGACCTTTGCCGACCTGTTCAATGCACGGATGGGCAGCAACCTAACCCCCGACGACATGATGGCCTACGCGCTGGACGTGATCCGCCGGGAGGTCCGGTTTAACGTGGCGGCGGGCCAGCCGGCGTATGAGCGGCTGCCGGAGTGGATGAGGGAGGAGCCGCTCCCACCGCACAACGCGGTGTTCGACGTTCCCGAGGAGGAGTATAGCCGGATCTGGGATCTGTGATCCCGCTGGCGGGGCAATCCATGCCTCTAAGGAAGGGGGCCACCACGGCCCCCTGTTCGTTTTCTCCGTTCCCCCGACGGTCCAGCCATCGGGACAGGCCGGTTGACTACAGACAACTCCTCTGTATATAATTAGGTTGTCGCTTTCTCGGCGTGAGCTGACGCGGGACGCAGCGGCCGCGGGACCACCGGGGCCGCGCTTGTTTGGTCGGCTGCCTTTGCCAGCACGCCACGGGGAGGTGAGGAGGCAGGATGATTCGCTTCGAGGACGTGACAAAGGAGTACCCGGACGGCACCCGGGCCGTGAACCGGCTGAACCTCACCGTGAACCGGGGTGAGTTCGTCTGCCTGATCGGCCCGAGCGGCTGCGGCAAGACGACGACCCTGAAGATGGTGAACCGCCTGGTCGAGCCGACGAGCGGCCGGATCTACGTCGACGGCAAGGACGTGATGCACCAGGACCCGGTGAGGCTGCGGCGGAGCATCGCCTACGTCATCCAGCAGATCGGCCTCTTTCCGCACATGACGATCGCCGAGAACATCGCCCTGGTGCCGCGCCTTCTGGGCTGGGATGCGGAGCGGCGCCGGCGCCGGGTCGACGAGCTGCTCGCGCTTGTGGACCTCGACCCGGAGGTGTACCGCAACCGCTACCCCCGCGAGCTCTCCGGCGGTCAGCAGCAGCGGGTCGGGGTGCTGCGGGCGCTGGCCGCGGAGCCCGACCTGATTCTCATGGACGAGCCGTTCGGTGCCCTCGATCCCATCACCCGGGAGTCCCTGCAGGACGAGCTCAAGAAGCTGCAGGCCCGGCTCCACAAGACGATCCTCTTCGTCACCCACGACATGGACGAGGCGCTGAAGCTGGCCGACCGGATCGTCCTGATGAAGGACGGGGAGATCGTCCAGGACGGGTCCCCCGAGGACCTGCTGCGAAGCCCGGCCAATGACTTCGTCGCGACCTTCATCGGGCGGGACCGGCTGGCCGCGGCGGCCAGCAGCTTGCCGGTGTCCGACCTGATGATCCGCCGGCCCGTGACCGCCGGGCCGGAGCGCGGCCTGGCCGAGGCCATCCAGCTGATGCGCCAGAAGCGCGTGGACTCGGTGGTCGTGGTGGACGGGGACAACCGCCTCCTGGGCGTCGTGACGGCCCGGGACATCCAGCAGGCACCGCGTGAGGCCCGCACCCTGGAGGAGCTCATGCGCGCCGAGCCGGCGTGGGTCGACCCCGGTGCGCCGGTCTCGGAGGCCCTGCAGCGGATGTTTGTCGAGCGGCTCGACCACCTGCCGGTCGTCGACCCCGACGGGCGGCTCGTGGGGCTCATCACCCGGACCACGCTGGTGGACCTGCTCTCCCGTGGGGGCTGGCCCCAGAGCGGTCAGGGGGGAGCCGCATGAACGAGTGGGAGCGCATCCTGGAAGTCCTGAGCGACCCGGAGATTCACCGCGCGATCGTCGTGCAGGTCGGCAAGCACATCTACCTGTCAGTGGTCCCGGTGCTCGCGGCGGTCGTGGTGGCGGTGCCGCTGGGCATCTACCTCACCCGGACGCGCCGGATCGCCGAGCCGGTCATGAACGTGGTCGGGGTCCTGCAGACCCTGCCCAGCCTGGCGCTTTTGGCGCTGATGATCCCGCTCCTGGGCATCGGCGACCGGCCGGCCATGACGGCCCTGTTCCTCTACGCGTTACTCCCGATCCTGCGCAACACCTACACCGGCATCCGGGGAGTCGACCCGGCCCTCATCGAGGCGGGCAGGGGGATGGGCATGACGCCGACACAGCTCCTGCTGCGGGTGGAGCTGCCCCTGGCTTTCCGGGTGATCATGAGCGGGATCCGCGTCTCGACGGTACTGATCATCGGCTGGGCGACCCTCGCGGCGTACATCGGGGCCGGCGGGCTCGGCGACCTGATCGTCACCGGCTTCGCCACCGTGTCGAGCGGCCACATCCTCGCCGGCGGCATCCCGGTGACCCTGCTGGCGCTCCTCGCCGACTGGGCGCTGGGCCGGCTCGAGCACGCCGTCACGCCCCGGGGCATCCGGATCGGGTGACCGCTGCCGGCGGGACCGGGGAGGTGGGGATCGTGGAGTTCCTGTCCGACTTCGCGCGTTACCTCGGGAGCAACTCCGGGCGTCTCCTGGAACTCACGTGGGAGCACCTGCAGATGTCCCTCGCGGCGGTGTTCTTCGGTCTGCTCGTCGGGGTCCCGGTGGGCATCCTGATCGTCCGCTACCGGAAGCTCGTCCACCCGGTGCTGTGGGTTGCCAACGCCTTGCAGACCATCCCGGCCCTGGCATTTGTCGGGTTCCTGATGGTCCTGTTCGGACTCGGGCGGGACACGGGCATCGCCGTGCTCTTCTTCTACACGCTGATGCCCATCATCCGGGCGACGTACACGGGAATCACGTCCGTGGACCCGTCGATGGTGGAGGCGGCCCGGGGCATGGGGATGACCCGCTGGCAGATCCTTCGCATGGTGCAGCTGCCCATGGCCTTCTCGGTGCTCCTGGTCGGCGTGCGGGTGGCCACGGTGATCGCCATCGGCACGGCCACCATCATGTCGCTGGCCGGCGCCGGGGGTCTGGGTTACGAGATCTTCTCCGGGATCCAGCGGGTGAACGACGTGCGGATTGTCGGCGGGGCCATCCCCGCCGCGCTCCTGGCGGTGCTGACGGACGCGGTGATCGCCTGGCTGGAGCGCCGGCTCACTTCGCCGGGGCTCCGCATCCGGGCCGAGGCGGTGCGCTGAGCGGGCGCCTGTCCGCTCGCGGCCACCGTCCTGGCGAAACCCGATCAAGGAAACCAGGTCAAAGGGGGTTCGACCGTTGCGGAGGACGCTTGTGACCCTTCTCCTCGCGGCCCTGGGCGTCACGGCCCTGGCCGGCTGCGGCGGTGGCGGCAGCGGTGGCGGCAAGACGCTCGTGGTGGGTTCCAAGAACTTCACGGAGAACATCATCATGGGCGAGATGCTCGCCCAGCTCATCGAGGCGAAGACCAACTACAAGGTGGAGCGCAAGCTCAACCTGGGTGGCACGGACGTGAACTTCAAGGGCCTGAAAAGCGGCGATCTCGACCTCTACCTCGACTACGACGGCACCGCCTACGCCTTTCACCTCGGCATGAAGGACCCCATCACCGACCCGACAAAGGTATACGACCTCGTCAACGAGCGGCTCCAGAAGGAACTGGGGATGAAGTTCACGAAGCCGCTGGGCTTCAACAACACGTACACCCTGGCCCTGCCGAAGGAACTCGCGGAGAAGCACAACGTCAAGACATACTCCGACCTCGCCCGGGTCTCGGACCAGTTCGTCCTCGGCGTGGAGCACGAGTTCCTGAACCGGGAGCAGGACGGCTGGCCGGGCCTGCAGAAGGCCTACCCGTTCAAGTTCAAGAAGGTCGTGCCGATGGATACCGGCCTGAAGTACAAGGCCATCGAGCAGGGTGAGGTCCAGGTCATCAACGCCTTCGCCACCGACGGCATGCTAAAGAAGTTCAATCTCGTGATCCTCGAGGACGACAAGCACTTCTTCCCGCCGTACAACGCCGCTCCGCTGGTGCGCCTGGACACGCTCAAGGAATTCCCGGAGCTGGAGAACGTGCTGAACCTCCTGGCCGGGAAGATTTCCGACGCGGAGATGCAGGAGCTGAACTACCTGGTCGACAGCGAGGGGAAGTCGGAGGCCGAGGTTGCTCGGGATTACCTGAAGCAGAAGGGGCTCATCGACTGAAGCCGTAGCGACAGAGGGGGCCGCCCCGCCCCCTCTGTCGCTTTGGTGGCGCCCACCCGGCCGGCGTCCCCGGCGGCCGCACGCCGCTGGTCCACGTGCCGGCACGGCTGGCCGTCGAACGGGACAACTTGCACTGACTGCACCCCAGGTGGGGGCCAAGAAACGCGCTTTGACCCCCGTGGAGCGCCTCAAACGCCGCCGCACAGGGGTCAAGGTGCAGTTTCTGCACAACTACGCCGCCGTCCCACTGGCCCATCTCACCGTACCGCGGTGACGGCCGGGCCCCGATCACGCGATCCGCCCCATCTGCCCGAGGCCGTAATAGATGAAGTAGCTGGCGAGGGCGATCAGGAACACCCCGCTTCCTGCCAGGAGCCAGGCATGGGCGCGGGCGCCGAGCACCCGCCGGCCGGCGGCGACGCCGTACCCGACGGCACCGAACCAGATCACGTCGGCCAGGTAGTGGCCGATGTAGAACAGCGCGACGCCCAGGACACCGTGGCGCAGCCCCGCCACGACGTAGGCCGTACCCACCGTGGCCCACCACAACACCCAGTAGGGGTTGGAGACGCTGGCGATGGCGCCGCCCAGAACCAGGCTACCCGCGGGGGGGCTTCCTCTCGTCTCCGCCCCTGCGGCGACGAGGTCAGCCGGAGCGCGCAGGAGGCCCCACCCCATCCAGGCGAGCATCAGGCCGCCTCCGATGCCGATGGCCGCCGTCACGCCCGGCAGGGCGAGGAAGCGCGTCAGGCCGAAAGCGAGCCCCACCACCAGGGGTGCCTCCACGAGGCCGTGGCCCAGGGCCGTCAGGAGCCCCGCCCGGCCGCCGATCCGGGTGGCACCCGCCACGGTCATGGTGAAGAGCGGCCCCGGCACCACCGCCCCCGACAGGCCTACGACGAAGGCCGTGACGGCCAGGAGGACGAGTTCCAGTCCCTCTGCGATGGTGTCCCCCTCCCGCCCTGAAAAAGGCTTGTCCAGAGTCGCAAGAGGATTCGACGGGCCGGCGCACTTCCCCTACCGGGGGCAAACGGCTGCGCACTTCCCTTGCCGGTTGAGGCCATGGTTGCGTTTCCCGCCCCCCACCGGCACAATTGGGGGAAGGAGGGAGGTTCGATGTTCAATCAAAAACTGAAGCAACACGTGGTCATCGCTCTCGGGGCGGTCCTGATCGCCGTGCTGGCCGGCTGTAGCCGGGGCACGGCGCCCGCGGCCCAGCCGGCGACCCAGGACCAGACGCACGGCTCCGCCGGCTCCGGCCACGACGCGTCCGGTCCGGCGCAGACCGGCGGGAGCGGCCAGACCAGCGGCGCCACAGGGGGCGGCCAGGGAGCGGATCAGGCGGCCGGGCAGCGGCTGCGGATCATCGGGGACCGGTCGGAGGCCGCCTACCACGTCGACGAGACCTTCCTGCAGCGCCAGCAGTTCAACACGGCGGTCGGCCGGACGCAGGCCATCGAGGGCGAGCTGGTCGTCGACCTGCAGAAGGGGCTCGTGCTGCCGTCCTCGGTTCGCGTCGACCTGAGCACGCTCAAGAGTGACCAGGAGCGGCGGGACCGGGCCGTCCAGCGGGCGCTCGGGGTGGCGGAGTTCCGCTACGCCACCTTCCACATCGAGTCCGCCGGCGGCGCGCCGACGTTCCGCCCCGGACAGGAGGAAACCTTCACGCTCAGCGGGACCATGGAACTGCACGGGGTGAAGAAGCCCGTCACCTTCGAGGTCCGGTCCCGGCGCGAGGGCGAGACGCTGAACTGGGTTGCCTCCACCACGCTGAAGATGACCGACTTCGGGATCGAGCCCCCGAGCGTCGCCGGCATCGTTTCGGTTGAGGACGAAGTCCGGATCGAGGTGAAGATCACCGCACAGCCGGTTGGCTGAACCGGCCGATGGCCACGCAGACCGCCGGCCCTTCCGCCGGGTCGGCGGTCTGCTGGTCCCCCGGGGCCTGGCTCCCCGGACGAAGGAGTTGGGGGGCACCGGTGGGAATTCGACTTGCAGGCCCGTGAGACCCGCGGTTCCCGGTCGGGTCACGAATGGGGGAGGGACGGCCCGTGCCCGAAGCCCGGCTCTACTTCGCCTACGGCAGCAACCTGGACCGGGCGCAGATGGTCCGGCGGTGCCCCACCGCCCGTCCGCGCGAGCCGGCCGTGCTGCGGGATTACCGCCTCACCTTCCGGGCGAGGTCGGGCCGCCACGGCGTGGCCGACATCGAGCCGTGGTCCGGCGGGGCGGTTCCCGGCGGCCTGTGGGACGTGTTCCCGGCCGACCTCAAGGCCCTCGACATCTACGAAGGGGTCCCGTACCTCTACCGGCGGGAGACGGTCACCGTGGAGACAGCCATGGGGGCGACGGAGGCCCTGGTCTACGTGATGCAGCCCGGGCACGGGTACGCGGCGCCTCACCCCCGGTACCTCGAGGTCATCCAGCGGGGATACCGCGACTGGGGTCTGGACCCGACCCCGCTCCGGGAGGCCGTGAGACGGGTGGGCGGACCTGCGGTTGGGTGACGGAGCCCCCAGACCGGGTGAGCCCCCTGCTGCGCCAGCACGTGCCGATCCGCCGGCCCGGCGGCTACTTCCGCACCGCGAGCGGCGGCCTGGGCTGGGCGCTGCCGGCGGCCGTGGGGATCAAGCTGGCGTGGCAGGGCCGCCCGGTCGTGGCGGTGGTGGGGGACGGTTCGGACGTGACGGTTCTGATGGACGGCCGCACACCCACCGGAAGGGGGGCTTGGCGGTGCGGCAGCGGGTGGCCGGGTACCTGACCCTTGCCGGCCTCATGTCGTTGAGCGGAGGGCTACTCTACCTGCCCGTCGGCCACCCGTTCGCCCGACTCCTGGCGCTGTACGCACTGGCCGGCGGGGGGATCGGCCTCTACGGAGCGGCCCTCCTTCATGCCGACCCTCCGAGCGGTGCCCGGCGCCGCGCCCTGCAGCACCTGACGGCGCTGTCCGGCCTTGCGCTGTACGCGCTGGGCCAGCTACCGCCTCTCGTCGTCTATGCCGGTTTGCTTCGCCGTCACCCCCAGGCGACGCTTCCGATGATCGGCCATGGGGCGCTGTTCCTGGTCGCGTTGGCGGCGTTGCTCCCGGCCGCCCGGCTCGTGCTGGCCGAGCGTGTGAGGCGGTCCCTGTGGGTGACCGCACTCGCCGGCGTGACCGCGATCACGGTGTCGCCGTTCGCCATGCTGTGGCTGTGGAGTTCGGTGTGGAGCGTTACAGCCGATCCTCCCCCCGGCTCCGAGGTTCCACTCGACGCCGTGTTCCGTTTCACCTGGCCGGCCTGGCAGGGGGTCGGGACGACCGGTTACGTGGCATACGTGGATGCTACGGGGGCGCGGGAATACGTCGAGAGCGTCACGCGGGCCGGGTTCGGTCGTCTGATCGTCACGCCGGAACCGTTGGCTCCGGGCCGTGAGCTCGAGGTCATGGTCTGCAGTGGCCTGCGGTGCCGCCAGTTTCGCTACCGTACCGTGCCGGCTGTAACAGGTCGTGCCGCTCCGTCGGGGAGGTCCCGGGGGCCCGAAGAGACGCCCGTGCGAACGGCCGGCTGGCGTGTGAAAGATCGCTTGTGAACGCGCGCGGCGAGGCGAGGCCTGCGCCCCGCCTGTCGCATCCGACGAGGGCCTCCGGCCAGCTACGCCGTCACCCCCGCACCTCTCCCGGCCAGGATCCACCCGGCGACGGTGGCCAGGCGCTTGCCCTGGAAGCGGGCCGCCTGGAGCACGGGGGCGGGAATCTGGCCATCCGGGCCCTCCGGTACCGTCGCGCTCACCCCGTAGGGGTTGCCGCCGGCCTGGAACTGGATCGGGTCGGTGTAGCCGGGCGGTACGATGATGCAGCCCCAGTGCGCCAGGGTATGGTACAGGGCCAGGATCGTAGCCTCCTGGCCGCCGTGCGAGTTCTGGGCGCTGGTGAAGCAGGTGGCCGCCTTGTTCATGAGCTTGCCCTGTGCCCACAGGGGGCCCGTGGTGTCCAGGAACTGCTTGAGCTGGGCGGCGACGTTCCCGTACCGGGTGGGTGTCCCGAACGCGTAGGCGTCCGCCCACTCGAGGTCGGACAGGGTGGCCTCCGGGATGTTCGCCGTCTCGTCCAGGTGCCGCTTCCAGTCCGGGCGGCTGTTGATCGCCTCCGGCGGGGCGAGCTCCTTCACCTTGCAGAGCTTCACCACGGCCCCGGTCTCCTGAGCGCCTGCCACAACTTCCTGCGCCAGACGGTAGATCGTGCCGGTGGAGCTGTAGTAGATCACGGCAACCTTCGGTTTCACGCCCTCACCCCACCCCTTCCTGAAGTGAACCGGCGTTAGGGTGTGGCGCCAGGCGTGCGGGCATGCAAGGCGGCCAAGTCATGAGCTCCATCCCGGAGGCCTTCGGAACGATCCCCCCTCCTCGTAGATCGGTCTTCCGACAGGGGTGGCTTGCAGCCAGACCCGCCCGACGCGCCTTCCTGGGGAGGCGGGTCCATTCTACCCGGATGCCGCCGCCAGTCCCCGCCCACGCCACTCGGGACTGGTGTCTGCACCCTGTAGCGCAAAATGGCGGGGTGCGGGGACACCGACGGGCTCCGTGCGGGGCAGGGGACGGGCCGAAGTAGGAGATCGGTTCCCTCGGGTGGAAGTCGACACGGGAGCGAGAGGACCGGAGGTGCCAGCCGTGGGCGGCAACATCGATTGGAGTGCGCAGGCGGCCCGGGAGCCGTATCCCGGCGTCGTCGCCCGGCGCTGGGACGGCGCCAACATGACGGTGGTGCGGTACGAGTTTGCTCCGGGCGCCGTCTTTCCAGACCACCACCACCCGGAGGAACAGCTGGCGATCGTGCTCCAGGGGACCATCGAGTTTCACGTGGGCGCCCGGACGATCCTCCTCGGCCGGGGGGACGAGGCGTTCGTGCCCGGCGGGGTGCCACACAGCGCGAGGGCCGGCCCTACCGGGGCGGTCATGCTCAACATCGTCGCTCCCCGCCGGGGCGGCGAAAGCTTCCCGTATGCCGGCACGTAGCCGGGGAGAGGACGAGCAGCGCGCCGTGCACTCCCTGCCGACCGAGCCGACGACAAGACCGGGGGTGACATCCCCCGGCCACCGTCACGGCTTGCCCCGGCACCGCCCTTCATCCCCTTGCTCCATGCCCCGTCTACTTGAGCGGTCGGACTACCCGGTCACTACGCGCTCTGTTCGAAGGCGTGAGCGGCCCGAAGAATCGTTTCTTCCTCGAAGTGGCGGCCCACGAGCATCATCCCGACGGGCAGCCCGCCCGAGTCTCCGCAGGGGACGTTCATGGCCGGGTGACCGCTCACGTCGAACGGGCACGTGTTGTGAATCATGTGGAGGGCCATGGTCAGGTACTCTGCCAGATCGGGTGACGCGTTGAGGCGCATGGCCTTCTGCGGCGTGGTGGGCATCACGAGAAGGTCCACGTGCCGCAGAGCCTCGTCGTAGGCGGCCGTCAAGGCGCGCCGGAGGTTCTGTGCCCGGGCGTAGTACCGCCCGTGGTAGCGGTCACTCATGTAGTGGCCGAGCAGGGTGACAATCTTCACCGTGTGCGAGAAGTCGTTCGCCCGTACCCGTCGGGACCGGCCGTAGAACTCCATCACGTGGGTGTCGTAGTACCCGATCCAACCGTGCCCCATCCCCTCGTCACGCACCATGATGCTCCAGGCGCCCTCGACCGCGATGGCGTTCCAGATGTGGATGCCTTCGTGGTGGAGGGGGATCGAGACCTCCTCCACGCTTGCCCCCAGATTCTCGAACCGGGCCGCGGCCTCCCGCACGGCCTCGTCGACGTCGGGCTCGGAGGCGTTCGGCCAGGCGAAGCCCTCCCGCACGACCCCGATGCGAAGACCCCGGACGCCCTGTTCCAGCGCTCGCGTGTAGCGCGGCAAGTCGGTGGGTGTACGCGCCTGGCGGGGGTCGAGCCCGTCCCGTCCGGCGATGACCTCCAGGAGCAGCGCGACGTCCCGCACGGTTGCGGCCATGGGGCCGGTGTGGTCGAGGGAGAGTTCGATCGGGAAGACGCCGGTGTAGGGGACGAGGCCGTAAGTGGGCTTGAGGCCGAAGATGCCGCACCACGAGCTGGGGATGCGGATCGACCCGCCCTGGTCCCCGCCGATCGCCATGTCGCACTCCCCTGCCGCCACCAGAGCGGCGCTGCCGCTGGACGATCCGCCGGCCATGTACTCGGGATTGCGGGGATTGCGGACGGGCCAGGGGTGGGAGGTGTGGGACCCGCCGGAAAAGCACAGGTCCTCGCACGTGGCCTTGCCGACGATCTCGCCGCCGGCGTCCAGGATCCTGCGGACGATCACGGCGTCGACGTCCGGGATGAAGCCCTCCAGCAGCGCGGAGCCGTTCATCATCGGTACGCCGGCCACCGCGACGTTGTCCTTGATGGCGATCCGCTTGCCTGACAGGGGTCCTCCCTCGCGCCCCTTGATGGAGCACCGCCACGCCCAGCCGCCCGTGGGATTCTCCTCCGGCGCCGGGCGGCGGCCGGGATCGCGCGGGTAGGCGACCGGCAGCTTGGGTTCGGCGAACTGGTCCAGCCGGTCGTACGACTGGAGCGTTGCGTCGATGGCCGCCCGGTACACCTCCGCCTCCTCCGGCGTGATCTCGAAGTGGTACAGCCGCGCGATGCGCTCCAGTTCCTCCGCTGTAGGTCGGCGCACGGGCATCCCGCATTCCCCCTTGTGACTCGCACATGGGGCTCGTCCGGAAAGGACGGGCCCAGCGCCTCTTAGCGTACTATGAAATCGGTATTCATGCAATAGAATGGTAATTGTATGAATGGTAATTGTATAGACACACGTGGGCACACTCGGGTACCCAGGAGTGTGGGAGGCCTTCCGAGCCTCGGTGAACTTGTTGCGCGGGTGAGGTGCAGTTCCCGCGGTTCGATCGGGCGCGGCCGGCCCCCACATGGATGTTCGCGGCAACCGCGTCAGGTCGACGGCGGTACCCCGCGTCGATCACGTCACACCCTGCGCGGAGCCCATGACACGCCGCGAACGGTTTGATACGCTAGGGTCTGGACCTTGACCATCCCACCATGTCCTGATCCGGAGGAGGCGGAAGCGTTGGCCGTTCGGGAGCTGCACGTGGACCAGATCACCGACGCCGTCGCCCGCCTGGTCCAGGAGGCGAACTTCGTCCTCTCCGAGGACGTCAAGCTCGCCCTGGCCCAGGCCCGGCAGCGCGAGGAGTCGGCCGTGGGCCGGGCGATCCTCGAGGAGCTCGTCGAGAACTACACGATCGCCGAGACCGAGTCGGTGCCCATGTGCCAGGACACGGGCGCTGCCGTGGTCTTCATCGAGGTCGGCCAGGACGTGCACCTGGTGGGCGGCGACCTGAAGGAAGCCATCAACCGGGGTGTCGCCAAGGGGTACACGGAGGGCTACCTGCGGAAGTCCATGCTCGACGACCCCCTGCGCCGGAAGAACACGGGGGACAACACGCCGGCGATGATCCACATTGACCTGGTGCCCGGCGACAAGGTCCACATCGCCGTCGACTGCAAGGGCGGCGGCTCGGAGAACATGAGCCGGCTGGCGATGCTGAAGCCGTCCGACGGGTGGGAGGGCGTGAAGAAGTTCGTCATCGACACGGTGGCGAACGCCGGCCCCAACGCCTGTCCGCCTCTCATCGTCGGCGTGGGGGTGGGCGGCACGTTCGACAAGGTGGGCTACCTCGCCAAGCGCTCGCTCCTGCGCCCCGTGGGGCAGCCCAGCCCCGACCCCGAGTGGGCCGCCCGGGAGCAGGAGCTCTTGACCGAGATCAACAAGCTCGGCGTGGGCCCCATGGGCCTGGGCGGCCGGGTCACGGCGCTGGCGGTCCACATCGAGACCATGGGCTGCCACATCACGGCCCTGCCGGTCGCGGTGAACATCGAGTGCCACAGCCACCGGCACAAGCACACCGTCCTGTGAGGAGGCTCCTGCCATGGCAGAGCAGCGCGTGCACCGCGTGACCGCCCCCCTGAGCGACGAGGCCGTGGCGGCCATCCGTGCCGGGGACCGGGTGCTCATCACCGGCATCATCTACACCGCCCGCGACGCCGCCCACAAGCGGATGGTCGAGTCGCTGGAGCGCGGCGAGCCCCTGCCCTTCGACCCCAAGGGCGCGGTGATCTACTACGTGGGGCCGACGCCCCCCAAGCCCGGCCAGGTGATCGGCTCCGCCGGGCCCACCACCTCCGTCCGCATGGACAAGTACACCCCGGCCGTCCTGGCGCAGGGTGTCAAGGCGGTGATCGGCAAGGGGTACCGGAGCGAGGAGGTCAAGAAGGCGCTCGTACAGTACAGGAGCCTGTACCTCGTGAGCACGGGCGGCGCGGGGGCACTCCTGGCCCGGCAGATCAAGGCGGCCCGGGTCATCGCCTACGAGGACCTGGGGCCGGAGGCGATCCGGGAGCTGCAGGTCGTCGACTTCCCCACCGTCTGCATCCACGACATCTACGGCGGCGACCAGTACGCCGAAGGGCAGAAGGCCTGGAAGCTGGCCTAGGGCGCCGCCCTGTCCGTCAGGCCGGCGGCAAGAGGCGGGAGGCTGCCCGCCGCAGGTGCGGGGGCGGCCTCGCCGCGTCCGGAACTCACCAGATCCCGATCACCTTCCACCAGAGTCCGCCGAGCCCGACCCAGACGGCGAGGTTCACCAGCGACAGGAGGAAGCCATACTTCCACCACGTGGCCTGGTCCACGTACCCGGCGCCGAAGTAGATTGGTGCCGGACCGGTGCCGTAGTGCGTCAGCGAGGCGTTCAGGCTCGAGAACACGCCCAGGGAGATCGCCACGAGGTAGGCCGGCGCCCCGAGGGCGATGGCGACGGCCGCCAGCGGCACGAAGAAGGCCGTGACGTGCGCGGTCATGCTGGCGATGAAGTAGTGGAGGTAGAGGTAGAGCACGATGACCAGGAAGAGCACCAGGACCCAGCTGCCGACGCTGCCGAGGCTGGCCTGGACCGAGCCGGCCAGCGCCTTGATCACGCCCCACTTGCTGAGGCCGTTCGCCAGCGAGACGAGCCCGCCGAACCAGACCAGGGCGTCCCAGCCGCCGGTCTCGCCCAGCACGTCCTTCCAGGTGATGACCCCGAGGACGATGAGGGCCGCGACGCCGCCCAGCGCGATGGCCGTCTCGTGGAGGCCGTTCCACTGGCCGGTCGCCCACAGCACGAGGGTGAGGAGGAAGACCGCCAGCATGGCCTTCTCGCCGCCGCTCATGGGCCCCATGCGCTCGAGTTCGATGGCCGCGGTACGCGGCGCGTCCGGCGACTGCTTCACCTCCGGGGGGTACAGGCGGTAGAGGAGGTAGGGGATCAAGAGCAGCGACACGAGGCCGGGGACGATGGCGGCTGCCGCCCAGCCGAGCCAGGTGATCTCGACGTTGAAGTTCTTCCGGGCCAGCTCGGCGACGAGCGGCGCCGGCGCGACCGAGGTCAGGAACATCGCCGACGTGACGAGGTTCACCTGGTACTCCGTCAGCATGAGGAAGGCGCCGGCCTTGCGGGCGGTCGGACCCGGTTCCGACCCGAAGCTGGCTGCCAGGCTGCGCACGATCGGGAAGAGGATGCCGCCCGCCCGGGCCGTGTTCGACGGCGTGGCCGGGGCGATGATGAGGTCGCTGGCCGCGATGGCGTACGATAGGCCGAGCGTGCTCTTGCCGAAGGAACGGATCATCAGGTAGGCGATGCGCCGGCCGAGCCCGGTCTTGATGAAGCCCCGGGCGAACAGGAAGGCGGAGACGATGAGCCACACCGTGCTGTTGGCGAAGCCGTTCAGGGAGTCGCCGACGGACAGGGTACCCGTCAGGGCCGTCAGGGCGACGCCCAAGAGGACGACGGCGCCCTGTGGCAGGGGCTGCAGGATGAGACCCAGGATCGTGCCTACGAAGAGACCGATCATGTGCATGGCGCCGGGCTTGAGACCCCAGAAGGGGGGCAGGAACCAGAGGACGAGGGCGACGGCGACGGGGATCGCTGCCCTCCAGGCGGGCGACAGCCCGCTGCCGGCACGCGGGGGCTCCTTCGGAACTGCCGGTGCTGCCATACGTAGACCTCCCTCGGTCGTGCGTGGATTTGGAGGTGACCGCCTCCACCGTATCCTTCGCGTGTGTGAACGTGAACTCCTTCACATACCGACCGACGGTTTCCCGGCCGCGAGGGGCCGCCGCCCTGGGTGGCGAATCCTGAGAGGCAAGACGGACGGATGGCCACGGCGAAGGAGGGGGCGGGTTGCCGGGTCCGGTCCGGCCGACCACCGGAACGGCGTTCCGCATCGCGGCCCGGCACGGCCCGGGCCGCCCCCGGACAGGGTTTCACGCTCAGAGTCTGTCTGTTACAATCGGAAAGGACGCGCCGCCCCCGGCCGGGGACGGGCGCCGCAGCAGCTGGAGGTGTAGGGATGAAGCTCTACGAGTACCTCGCCAAGTCCTTCCTGGCCGAGGCGGGTGTCCCGACCCCGAAGGGCAGGCTGGCGACCACGCCGGAGGAGGCCGAAGCCGCCGCCCGGGAGATCGGGCCGTGCGCGGTGAAGGCCCAGGTGCTGGTCGGCGGCCGGGGCAAGGCCGGGGGCATCAAGCTGGCCAGCACGCCCGAGGAGGCCCGGCAGCGCGCCGCCGAGATCCTCGGCATGAATCTGAAGGGCTACGTCGTGGAGAAGGTGTGGGTCGAGCAGCAACTCAACATCGACCGGGAGCTCTACCTCTCCATCACCGTCGACGGCCAGACCCGGCAGCCCCTCGTCATCGCCTCCGCCCACGGTGGCGTGAACATCGAGGAGGTGCCGGAGGAGCACATCGTCAAGCGGAACGTCGACATCACGACGGGGCTCCTGCCCTTCCACGCCCGGGAGGTCGCCAGGCGGCTGGGGCTTTCCGGTAGCCTGGCGAAGCAGTTCGCCCAGATCCTCACGAACATGTACACGGTTTTCCGTCGCTATGACGCCGAGCTGGTGGAGATCAACCCGCTGGCGGTGGTCGGTGACCGGCTCGTCGCGGCGGACAGCCGCCTGAACGTGGAAGACGATGCCCTCTTCCGCCACCCGGACCTGCCGAAGGTGGAGGAGGGCACTGAGCTGGAGCGGAAGGTGAAGGCGGCGGGCCTGGCCTTCGTGCAGCTCGACGGGGACATCGCCGTGATGGCCAACGGCGCCGGCATGGCGATGGGCACGCTCGATGTGCTCTCGCACTACGGCGGCCGGCCGGCCAACTTCCTCGACGCCGGCGGCGGGGCGAGCGTGGAGCCCACCGCCCAGGCGATCCGGTTCCTGCTGGAGACCCGGCCCAAGGCGATCCTGATCAACATCTTCGGCGGCATCACCCGCTGCGACGACGTCGCCCGGGCCATCATCCAGGTCAAGCAGAGCGAGGGCATCCCGGTGCCGCTGGTGGTCCGCCTCGTCGGCACGAACGACGAGGAAGGGCGCCGCCTCCTGGCGGAGGCCGGGATCCACGCCTACACCGATATGGGCGAGGCCGCCCGTGCCGTGGTCGAGGCGGCCTACGGCAAGGGGGCTTGAGCGGGCATGGCGGTGATCATCGACGAGAACACCCGGGTCGTCGTCCAGGGCATCACCGGGAACCAGGGGTCGTTCCACACCGGGCAGATGCTGGCCTTCGGCACCCGGGTCGTCGCCGGCGTCAACTTCGACAAGGCGGGGCAGGAAGTCCACGGGGTGCCCGTGGTCGCCACGGTGCACGAGGCCGTGGAGAAGTACGGCGCCAACGCCTCCGTGGTGTTCGTGCCGGCCCCGTTCGCCAAGGACGCCGCCTTCGAGGCCATCGACGCCGGGATCAAGGTCCTGGTCCTGATCCCGGAGCACATCCCGACCCAGGACGCCATGGAGATCATGGTGCTGGCCCAGCGCCACGGCGTCCGGGTGATCGGGCCGAACTGCTTCGGCATCATCTCGCCCGGCAAGTGCAAGATGGGCATCATGCCGAACCACATCTACAAGCCCGGGCCCGTCGGCATCGTCGCCCGCTCCGGCACCCTATCGTACGAGATCGCCTACAACCTGACCCGGGCCGGCCTCGGCCAGACCACGGTGATCGGCATGGGCGGGGACCGGGTGATCGGCACGAACTTCGTCGAGGCCCTGAAGCTCTTCGAGGCTGACCCGGAGACGAAGGTCGTCGTCATGGTCGGCGAGATCGGCGGGATCCAGGAGGAAGTGGCCGCCGAGTACATCAAGACGATGTCCAAGCCCGTCGTCGCCTTCCTCGCCGGCAAGGCCGCCCCGCCCGGCAAGCGCATGGGGCACGCCGGGGCGATCATCGAGGGGAACCGGGGCACGTTCCAGTCGAAGGTCGACGCCCTCACCGCCGCCGGCGCCAGCGTCGCCTCCCTGCCGTGGGAGGTGCCGGAGCTCGTGCGGCAGCGGCTGGGTTAGGCCAGCCGGGCCCAGGCCGGTCCGTGTGAATCCGCGAGGCGCCCAGGCCGGGGTGGCGTGGGCGCCTCGCTTCCTGAGCCGCTCAGCGGGTGACCTCCACCCGCAGGGCCACGGACATGCGGTTGAAGGCGTTGAAGGCCCCGACGGCCGCGACGAGCTCGATGATCTGCCCCTCGTCGAAGTGGGCGGTGAGGCGGCTCCACAGCTCGTCGTCGACGGGTTCGTTGCGGGTCATGCGCTCGGCCAGCTCGAGGGCCGTCTTCTCGCGGTCGGAGAAGGCCGGGCTGAGCTTCCAGAGCGCCAGGTCCGCCAGCCGTTCTTCGGAAGCTCCGGCGCGCCTTGCCAAGGCGCTGTGGGAGGCCTGTCAGTAGGCGCTGTCGTTGATCTGCGAGACCCGCAGGATGCACAGCTCCTTGAGCTGCACGTCCACCGTGCCCGTGTAGGTGACGGCGTGCAGCAGGTTGGCGTACGCCGTCATGATCTCGGGCCGCCGGGCCAGGGTGCGGAAGAGGTTGGGGATGTTGCCGCGCTCCTGCAGGAAGCGGTCGAAGACCGGGCGGGCGGCGGGGTCGACTTCCTCCGGGGCGAGCGCCCGCATCCGCGGGGGCAGGGACATGGTGGGGCCTCCTCTCGATGGCGAACTGGCTCCCCACGGGGGTTCGACGGGTGGGGCAGCGGTTCCTGGCCGCCCCCGGTCACGCCCGGGCGGTGATCCGCTTCACGAGGCGGCCGGACACGTTTTCCTCCTTGACGATCTCGAACCCGGCCCGGCGGATGTTCTCCACCGTCCGGCGGTTGATGTTCACCCCCGTGAGGCCGACGCTGATCGGGTTGAGCAGGTCCATGAGCGTCCCGATGACGGGCGCGTCGATTCGGACGTGCTCCAGGAAGAAGGCCATGCCGCCCGGCTTCAGTACCCGGCGGATCTCCCGCAGGCCCAGGACGGGGTCGGGGACCGAGCAGAAGACGCACGTGGCGACGGCGGAGTCGAAGGTGTGATCCGGGAAGCCCATGCGCTGTGCGTCCATCTCCAGGAGGGTCACCGGCACCGGGCACAGGTGTGCGCGCCGGCGGGCCCGGGCGAGCATGGCCGGGCTGAAGTCGATGGCCGTCAGTTCGGTCACCCGGCCCGGGTCGTAGTAAGGCAGGTTCTTCCCCGTCCCCACGCCGACCTCCAGCACCTTGCCGAAAGCCTGGCCCACGACCGACCGGCGCCACTCCTCGCGGATCGCCCGGTCCATCGCGTCGTAGAAGATCGCGTTGCGGTTGTACCGGCGCCGGATCACCGCCGTGCGCCGCTCGTCCACGCTGCGGCCGGGCTCTGCCAAGGTGATCCCTCCCCGCGCTGCTCGGCGGTGTGAGCCACGCGCCTCTACGCCAAGTCTACCAGGGCCCGGGCGAGCCCGCAAAGGAAGGGCCGGCGCGGGTGGCGTAATGTAAGGGACAGGCCCTGCCGCCTGCGTAACCGGATCCGGCGGCCGGCCGTTACAAGGGTGGGCCGCCCACAGGGGGGATGGCCGTGTCCGCCCCGGAGCTGTCGGAGCAGGCCCTGGTCGAGCGGGCGAAACGCGATCCGGAAGCCTTCGGACAACTTTATGATATTTACTTTCCGCGAATCTACTCGTTCATCTACCGGCGCGCAGGGGACCAGGCGACCGCGGAGGACCTCACGTCCGAGACGTTCTTGAAGGTCCTGCGGAGCATCGGGCAGTACCAGTACACCGGCCAGCCCTTCTCGGCGTGGCTGTTCCGGATCGCCACCAACGTGGTCACGGACCATTTCCGCCGCAGCCGTGGGGTAGAGACGCTCACCGACCGGCTGCCGGTCCCGGACGGCGCCCCGGGGCCGGAGGAGGCGGCGCTCCGGGAGGACCGGCGGGAGGCCATCCTCCGGGCGCTGGCGGAGCTGACCCCGGAACAGCAGGACGTGGTGCTGCTGCGGTTCCAACAGGGGTTCCGGCTCAAGGAGATCGCCGGGCTGCGGGGGAAGACGGAGGGGGCCGTCAAGGCCCTGATGTTCCGGGCCCTGCACAGCCTGCGGGCGAAGCTGGAGGAAAGGGGGGTGCGGTCGTGACGCAGCCCGGAGCCTTCGGAGCCCTGCCCGAGGACGTGTACCAGCTCGTGCTGGAGCATGCGGACGGGGAGGCGGAGCGGGAGGCGCTGCTGGCCGCAGGACGGCAGCTGACCGCCGCGCTGGCCGCCCCCGTCGAGGCGCGCCCGGAATTCGTGGCCGCGCTGCGCGCCCGCCTGGTGGCCGAGGCCGGCAGGATCCTCGCCGGAGGGGCGACCGGCGCCGGGGAGGCCGGGGGCCCTGGGGAGGCGGAACCGGCCCGTGTGCTGCCGGTGGCTGAACCCGGTGGCGTGGTCGGGGCCGGCCGAGCGGGCAGGCGTGGACGGCTGCGCCTCTGGCTCGGGCTCGTGCTGCCAGCGGCGGCCGCGGCGGCGGTGGTGTCGGCCGCCCTCCGTGCGGACGGGTTGCCTCTCTGGCGGCGCGCGCGGCCCCTCACCCCCGCGGCCCAGATCGTCAGCGGGACCGCAGCTACGCAAGACCTGCCGGCCCCACCCGGCCGGGAGCCCGCGCCGGGCAGCGGGAGCGGTTCCGGCGGCGCGGGGATGCCCGGAGGCCCGGCGGCTCCCGACCCGGGCGGCGGAGGCGGGCGTGGGCTGGCGGGAGTGCTGGCCCAGACCGGGATCGCCAGCTACGCGCCGGCGGGCACCGAGCTCGTCCTGCCCGTGCCCCGCTTCGTGCCGGTCGACGACGGGGTCCAGGTCCCCCCGGGCGCGCAGCCGGTTGCGGGGCTCGCGCACGTCGACCTGGACCTGCAGGTCCTCGATGTCCCGCACAGCAACCCACCCGTGTTCCGGCTCCTGCCCGTGGGCTGGCCGGCCGAGCGCCTGGCGGCGGTCGCGCAGGCTCTGGACCTCGGCGCTCCGGGCGTGGGCGGGCCAGGAGAGCGGGTCGCCTCGTCCCCCGACGGTTCCCGGCGCCTGCGGGCCACGGCCGCCGGGGAGCTGGTCTACGAGGAGCGCCCGTCCCCTCCCGGTGACGCCCGGCAGGCCGGCGAGGCCGAAGCCCGCGCGGCCGTGGAAGCCTTCTTCGCCCGGTCCGGCCTGATCGCGCCGGCGGGCGACGCCACGGTCCGGCGGGCCACGTTCCCTGACCGGGGTATCCCCGATGCGCTGTGGCTCGAATGGCCCGGGCAGCTGCCGGGCGGGTACGTCCTCCTCGGCGCGCCCGACCGGGCGGTCGTGGCGCCGTGGGGGCAGGTGCTGCAGGTCCGCCTGCAGCCGATCCGGGCGGAGCGGCTGGCGATCGTCCCTCTCAAGTCGGTCGAAGAGGCGGCGCAGGAGCTGAACGGCCTGCCGATCGCCGCCCAGGGCCCCGTCACCCTCACGGCCGTGAAGCTGGTGTACGGGCGGCCGGAGGCCGTCGAGGCCGGGGAAGACCTGGTGGCTCAGCCGTACTACCGCTTCGTGGGACGAACTGCCGAGGGCTGGCCGTTCACGGGTTACGTCCCGGCGACCGCCGGGGCTCCCGGACCGGCGCGGCCAGGCCGGGCGGCGCCGGAGGCGCCCGCGCCGACCTCCGGGACACGCTAGGCCCCCAAGCGGCGGATCAGAACCAGGGCGAGACAGGTGGGCGCGCCGGACGGGAGGGCGCGCCCACGGCTTCCCGGAGTTCGTTCGTCACGTCCGGGCTGAGGGCGGCGGGCTCGGTCACCACCAGGACCCCGTCGGGCGCGGCCGGCGCCGGCAGGGCGGAGCGGGACGCCGCCTGCAGGATCGCGCCGGCGGGACCTCGCAGGGCGTGGTCTGCCCGCCCGGCCCGCACGTCGATGTCGAGGTGCTCCAGGCCGGCCGCCGTCAGGCTGCGGCGGACGCGGCCGGCCTGCACCCAGTCGGCGGCGAGGAGCACCACCCGCGTCGCCGCCGGCAACGTTCGCAGCCGCTCCCAGGCCGAGCGGACCTCGGGCCCCGCCGCGGCGATCACCGGCACGGCCAGCCCGAGCCGGGCGAGGGACTGGGCCGCCTCCGCGGCGTGGAAGAGGGTCGCAACCACCGCCCGGTAGCGCGTGAGGACGGGGGGCGGCGGCAGGTCGTCGCTCAGCGCCGTGTCGGCGTAGACCGGCAGGGCGGCTTCCAGTTCGGCCCGCAGCGCCTCGACCACGCGGCGGTGGCCGCCGACCACCAGGACCCGCTCGGGGCGCGTGGTGCGCCGCTCGACGAGCTGGCCGTACGCGAGGAGGGCGAGGCCGAGCTCGGCCGGCGCCACCCCGAGCGCGGCGGCGCGCTCCCGGCCGAACTCCAGGGCGGCGCGCAGGGTGCTGCCGGCGGGGCCGGGGGGGCGGTCGGCCACGAAGATGCCCCGGCCGTGCTCGCTGTGGACGTATCCCTCCGCCTCGAGCTCGGCGATGGCGTGGATCACCGTGTTGCGGTTGAGGCCCGTGCGGCGCGCGAGCTCCCTCAGCCCGGGCAGGCGGGCCCCGGGGCGCAGGAGGCCGAGGCGGATCTGGAGGCGGAGCTGTTCCTTCAACTGCAGGGTGAGCGGCACGGGGCTGGTCGGGTCGAGGGAGAAAGGCTGCACGGTCGGGTCCCCCGTCAGGGATGGGGTGCGGGGACGGGTGCCGGGCCCTTCACGGCTCGTCCACGGCCTCAGGGCCCATGCCCTGCCACTCGGCGTACAGGCCGCTGCGAATGCCGAAATGGTCCAGGACCCGGCCGACGAAGTGGTCGACCACGTCCTGGAGGGTCCGGGGCCGGTCGTAGAACGCCGGGACGGGCGGCATGATGATCGCCCCGGCCCGGCTCAGCCGTAGCATGTTCTCCAGGTGGATGGCGTGGAGCGGTGTCTCCCGGGGGCACAGCACGAGGGTGCGGCGCTCCTTCAGGCAGACGTCGGCGGCGCGGGTGAGGAGGTCGGCGGTGTAGCCGGCGGCCAGGGCACCCAGGGTCTTCATGCTGCACGGGAGGACCACCATGCCGGCCGTCTGGAAGGAGCCGCTGGCCACCGGGCTGCTGAGGTCCGAAGGGTGGTAGGAGGCCGTCGCCAGGGCGGTGACCTCGGCGGCCGGGCGGCCGAGTTCGTGCTCGATCGTCCGCCGCGCCCAGCCGGTCGCGATGAGGTGGGTCTCCACACCCAGCTCCCGCGCGACCTCCAGGAGCCGGACGCCGTAGATGACCCCGCTCGCCCCGCTGATGCCGACGATCAGCCGCATGCCTGTCTCCCTTCGCCTCCGCCGGGTGCCGGATGTGACGGCGCCATGGGGCCGCATCGTAGTAGTGTTCGACCTGCGGCGGGCAAAGCCTCCTGGACGGCCGGCTCAGGAAGTCAGCCAGGCGGGGTTCTGACCGTTGACCCGGATGTGACCCTGCTCCTCCCTCACTGGGTGGCGCGGCTGGCTCCTGCGGCCTCGACGGCCTGCCGGAGAGCCTCGGCGATCCGAGTCGGATCCGGGGGAGGAACCGGTGCTGTGGCTTCGACACGGATGGGCCACCGGAGCCAGCCCGCACGGGCCTCGATGCTCACGGTGGCGGTGGGTCGCGTGCCGGACGGGGTGGCGACCCTGACGTCGGTCACGCGATAGGCGCCCCGTTTCGGGAAGCCGAGCGAGAGCGCAGCCGTCGGCACCAGCCGCCTGGCCTCGGCGGTTGCGGCCGTCGGAACGCAGCGGGTGTTGAGGAGCTGGCCCATCCGGGCCGGGTTCAGGTCGTGCTCGAGCAGCACGTGTTGGGCCGACGTCTCCACGTCGCCGCAGCGCTGCGTCAGGGTGACGACGACTTCCGCCGTGTAGCCTCCGGCCGCTGCCACTGCGGCTTCCCGCACCGTGCGTAGCAGCTGCCTGCGGGCGACCTGGGCCCGGGCGAAGTCGATGGCGATCGCCGCGAGGAGCACGACGGCCGCAGGAGCCAGGAGTCGCATTCTGGGCGTCATCGGCTCACCTCGTGTGCCGTTCTCTGGCTTCAGGGGGACGCGGCCCACCCGTAGCACTTGCCGTGCGGGTAACGGGGGAGGGGGAACCCCGACCGCCACCGGGGCCGTCATATCCTTGCACGGTCCCGAATCTTCGACACCCGGGGCTACAGACGGGGGGTTTGCGCGGCCGGCGGTCCTGCCCCGGGCGGCCTGACGGATAGCCGCGAGCCCCGACGGTTGGATTCGACGCGCTTGCCGGATTCACCGTCCAGGGGGCCCTCCGCCCTCCAGGGGGTGGACGCTCCCAGGTGCCACCGGTCGTTCGCGTGGGGGAGGCGACGGGTCCCGTCGTGCCGGCGGAACGAGCGCCGTCGGAGCAGCCCGGACGGCGGTGCACGGGGCCACCCAGGAAGCCGGCCCGGGTCCCGGGCGGCGGGAGGCGGGACAGGGGCTGAGATGGCCACTGTGCTGCGGAAGGAGGGACAGCGTGCGTCGCCAGCGATCCACGAGCCTGGTCACAGCCCTCGTGCTGGCCGTCATGCTGCCCGCGTGCACGGCCGGCCGCCGCGGGGTCGGGCCGACCGACCCGGCGCCTACCAGCGCGATAGCGGCGGAGCGGCCGGAGGACACGCTTCTGGTCTCTGCGGAGGACGGCCTGTGGGCGGTCACCGGATCGGGTGAGCGGCGCCCGATCGCCGGCGTCCAGCCGGCCGCTCTGGTGGCACAGCTGAGTGACGGCGAGGCGGTTCTCTACCGGTTCCGGTGGGAGGACGGGAACGTCCCCACGACCGTGCTGGAGGCCGAGCGAATGCCATCCGGCGAGCCCGTCGTCTCCCACCGGCTCGAGGGGCGGTTCAACCCCATCGCGGCGACCGGCGACCGCGGGGTGTACCTGGCCAAGACCGTCGGCGGGTCGGCGAACGACCCGCCCGAACGGGTGGAGCTGTGGGCCCTCGACCCGGGCACGGGCAGGCTGCGGGGCCCGGCCCGCGGCGGGTGGGAAAAGGGGCCCCACGCCGGCTTCGGCGTGCCGTGGCAGATCGTGGTGGCCCCCGACGGACGGCGCCTCTACGCACTGTATCTCAACCTGGGCGTCCGGCGGCTGGAGGGCCCCGACGCCAAGGTGTTCGTGCGGCGGATCGACCTGGACGCGCTGGCGATCGGTCCGGACCTGCCCCTGCCGGTGCCCGAGGACCTGCAGTCCGACGAGGGCCTCATGGTCTACTCCATCGCCCTCTCGCCCGACGGCCGCAAGCTCTACGCGGCCTCCGGCGGCCTGCGGCAGCTGGCGGTGATCGACACCGCCGCGTGGAACCTGGAGCGGACCCTGGCCTGGGCGCCGGCGGGCGACACCCGGGCGGCCCGTTCGGCGAGCGTCCGCGCCGGTCTCTCGGTGCTGGCGGAGGTAGCCCGCCGGCTCGGGCTCGCCGCTTCCGTGGCGGAGGCCAAGCGGGCGCTCTTCCCCGGGGTGGCGATGGCCCCGGACGGCAGCGTTCTCTACGTGGTGGCCTTCCGCGAAGGTCGCTCGGGCCTGCTGCAAGGGGACGGCCTGTGGGCCATCGATCCGGCGACGGGTCAGGTGCGCGCCCAGTGGCTGGCGGGAAAGGAGGTCTTCAGCGTGGCGGCGGGCACGGACGGGCGGTTCGTGTACGCCGTGGCACAGGACGGCCTCTCCCCGCAGGCGGAGCGCCGCCTGTTGGCGGTCGACACCCGGACCGGCCAGGCAGTCGACCTGTGGCCGGATGCCACGGCCCGGCCTTGGCGGATCGAGACGGTGCTCCCGTAGGTCGGCTCAGGCACACGGAGACGGGGAAGGAGGGGGGTTGTACACGTGAGACGGGGTCCGGGCCGCCCGGGTTGGCGGGTGGCTCGTCCGCCGCTGCTCGTCGGCGTGGTTCTGACCGTAGCCTGGGCCCGGTGGAGCGTGAACGGCCCCCAGGCCCGTGCCCGGGAGACCGCGGCCCGGTTCTGGCGGGCGGTGGCGGACGGCGACGTCGGCACGGTCCGATCGCTCCTCCATCCCGACGCCGATCAGACGGCGGAAGAACTCGTGGCCATGTACCGGACGTACCGGTACGGCGGAGGCGCCACGGTCACCGACGCCGCCCCGCATCGGCGGGCGCAGGTGATCGTGACGGTAGGCCTGGGCAAACCCAACGGGTATACCACGCTCCAGCTGGTCGCCATGGCCCGGCACGGCGGCGAGTGGCGCGTGCTGCACGCCGGTCCGGGTTATGAAGAGGCGCCGGTGCCCGCGCCTTCGGGGAAGGGGTGAGCGGGTGCGGAGACATGCAGGCGACCGGGCGGATGTCGCCGGGATGGGGTACGGGTCCCTCGGCGTCGTGCTGTTCAGCCTCACGCTGCCGGCGACCCGGGCTGCCGTGGCGGCTTTCCACCCGGCAGTGGACGGGCCGGGGCGGGCACTGATCGCCGCCGTGCTGGCTGCGGCCGCCCTGTGGCTCACGCGCCAGCCCCGACCTGACCGGGCCCAGTGGCGTGGCCTCTTGGTGGTGGCGGCGGGCGTGGTGCTGGGATTCCCGCTCCTGACCGCCTGGGCCCTGGAGCGGGTGCCGGCGACGCACGGGCGTCGACCGGCAGCAACACGAGTTCTCCGTCCATCTCCCCCACCAGGGTGCCATACCGCTGGGTGCCGTGGAGGTAGTAGCGGACCGAATCCACCACGCGCGCGTACAGGGTCCCGGGACGCCACGGCCAGCGCAGCCCCTCGCCCTGGGAAACGTCCGTCCGGTCCATCCGACCACCCCTTCCCGCGGCCCGGCGGCGCCAATCGACACTGTTGCGGCTCGGGTGCTTGCCCTTTCCAGTACGCCAGACCCGCTGTACTCCCCTGCGGGGAGGTTTCGACGGCCGAAACGCCGTCACTGTGGGTGGAACGAAACGCATATCTTGACACGCTAACGTCCCCGTTGCCTGTCAGAATCTGCGGGCGGAGGCCCTGGCAGCGGTCGGCGAGAGGGGATAAACGGTAAAGTCGACGGCCACAGTCGACGAAAACCAAGTGTTATGTCTACTAGATCGCATGGCGGGCCAGGCCAAAACGCAGAAGTTGAACCCCATTGCCAGATCTTACCGCGCAACTTTTGCGAGGCGGGGGAAGACGCCCCGCTCAGCGGGACCATGTCCCGATACGCGGGACAAACCCCGCGGGCCGTCCACGCCCGACAGGCGGGGGAGACGGGGAGTTCCCCACGACCGGGAGTCTGTGCACCGACCGGGCCCCGGGTCCGCGTAGAAGCCGGGCCTCGGGAGGCGGTCACCTGGCCTCGCAGCCGACCACGGCCCCACCGCACGGGCCACACACCACACACGGGGGCCCCGCGTTGACACCCCCCTGCACCGCCGGTACACTGAAGACGGGCGCCGCCCCCCGGCGGGCGGCGCTTTTGCGTGCGATCGCACCCGGCCCCGGCTCGGCCGGGGCGTGGCAGGGGAGTGCATGGCGTGGCATTCCGGGACATCCAGGAGTTCGCGGCGGCCCTGGAGGAACGGGGCTGGCTGAGGCGGATCAAGACCCGGGTGAGCCCGATCCTCGAGATCACCGAGATCGCCGACCGGGTGATGAAGCAGCCGGGCGGCGGCCCCGCCCTCCTGTTCGAGAACGTGGAAGGGTCCCCATACCCGGTCCTCATCAACGCGTTCGGGTCGATGGAGCGGATGTGCCTGGCGCTGGGGGTGGAGCGGCTCGACCAGATCGGCGACGAGATCCGCTCGCTCATGGAGCTGCCCTCCCCGGGCACGGGCCTCCTGGACAAGCTTGGGGCGGGCCTGAAGCTGGTGGAGGCGGTGCGGCACACGGTCCCCCGGGTGGTGAGCCGGGCGCCCTGCCAGGAGGTCGTCGAGGAGGAACCGGACCTCTCCCGGCTGCCGATCCTCCAGTGCTGGCCGCAGGACGCCGGGCGGTTCATCACCCTTCCGCTCGTCTTCACCAAGGATCCCCGGACCGGCGTGAAGAACATCGGCATGTACCGGATGCAGGTGTACGACGCCCGTACAACGGGCATGCACTGGCACAAGCACAAGGTGGGCCAGCAGCACGCCGACCGGGGCCGGGAGGCAGGACTGCGGCGCCTGGAGGCGGCCGTGGCGCTGGGGGCCGACCCCGCCACCATCTACGCGGCGACCGCGCCCCTGCCCCCGCAGGTGCCCGAACTCGCCTTCGCCGGGTTCCTCCGCAAGCAGCCGGTGGAGGTCGTGAAGTGCCGGACGGTCGACCTCGAGGTCCCGGCGCACGCGGAGTTCGTGCTGGAAGGGTACGTCGACCTGGACGAGACCCGCGTCGAAGGACCCTTCGGCGACCACACGGGCTTCTACTCGCCTGCCGAGCCGTACCCGGTTTTTCACGTGACCACCATCACGCGCAAGCGCAACCCGGTGTACCCCGCCACCATCGTGGGCCGGCCGCCCATGGAGGACTTCTACCTGGGCAAGGCGACCGAGCGGATCTTCCTGCCGCTCATGCAGGCGGTGCTGCCGGAGATCGTCGATGTCAACATGCCCGCCGAGGGCGTCTTCCACAACTGCGTCCTCGTGCGCATGAAGAAGCGCTACCCCGGGCACGCGCGTAAGGTCGCCTACGGCCTCTGGGGCATGGGCCTCATGATGCTGGCGAAGTGCATCGTGCTGGTGGACGACGACTGCGACGTGCAGAACCTGTCCGAGACCGCGTGGCGGGTGCTGGCGAACATCGACCCGGAGCGGGACGTGTTCTTCGCCCGGGGACCGGCGGACGACCTGGAGCATGCCTCGCCGGCGTGGCGCTACGGCTCCAAGATGGGCATCGACGCCACGCGCAAGCTGCCGGAGGAGGGCCACCCGCGGCCCTGGCCGGACGACATCGTCATGAGCCCGGAGATCAAGGCGCTGGTGGACCGCCGCTGGCGGGAGTACGGGATCGACTGACAGACCGGCGGCAACGGGGGGAGGGACCGCACGGTGCCGGGGAAGGTCCGGACCTTTGCGGAACTGGTCAAGTTCGAGCACACGATCTTCGCGCTGCCCTTCGCCTACCTGGGCACCTTCCTCGCGTCGCGGGGGTGGCCGAGCCCCCGTGTGCTGCTGTGGGTGACCGTGGCGATGGTGGGCGCGCGGACGGCGGCGATGGCGCTGAACCGCCTGATCGACGCACGCATCGACGCCCTCAACCCCCGCACGGCCGGCCGGCACCTGCCGTCCGGGAAGCTCCGGCCCGGCGAGGTGCTCGCCCTGGCGGTGGGCTCGCTGGCCGTGCTGGGCGTGGCGGCCTGGCAACTGAACCCGCTCGCCCTGAAGCTGTTCCCGCTGGCCGTGCTGACGCTGGTGGTGTATTCGTACACCAAGCGCTTCACGTGGCTCTGCCACCTTGTGCTGGGGATCGCCGACGGCTGGGCGCCCTTCGGCGGCTGGGTGGCCGTGACGGGCAGCACCCATCCGGTGGCGTACCTCCTCTGGGCGATCGTGGCGCTCTGGGTCGGCGCGTTCGACATCCTCTACGCCACGCAGGACCTGGAGTTCGACCGGCGCCACGGGATCCACTCGATCCCGGCCCGCTTCGGCCTGGCGCCGGCGCTCCGGATCGCCCGGGCGGCCCATCGGGTCGTGGTGGGCCTGGTGCTGTGGGCCGGCTACCTGGCGGGGCTCGTCGGACCGGACCCGGCGGCGTGGGGCCTGAAGGGCTGGCTCTACATGGCCGGGTGGGCGGTCATGGCCGCGCTGCTCCACTACGAGCACTCGATCATCTCGCCGACCGACCTGTCCCGGCTGGACGCGGCCTTCTTCAACGTGAACGGGTACATCTCCGTGAGCTACTTCGTGTTCACCGCGGCCGCCGTCGTGGCGGCGTGACGGCGTGGCGACGGAGGGGCCGCGCATGTACCGGCATCCGACGCCGGAAGAAAAGGAAGCATACGTGCGGGCGCTGTTCGACCGGATCGCGAGCCACTACGACCGGATGAACCAGATCATGTCCCTGGGGCAGTGGGGGCGGTGGCACCGGATCTTTGCCCGCATGGCCGGGTACAGGCCGGGCATGCGGGTCCTGGACGTGGCCTGCGGCACCGGCGACCTCACCCTCCTGGCCGCCTCCCGTGTGGGGGCGGAGGGACGGGTCGTCGGGGTCGACATCTCGCCCGGCATGCTCGCCCGCGCCCGGGAGCGGGTGCAGGCGTCGCCCTGGGCCGGGGTGATCGAGCTCTGCGAGGGGAACGCGCTCGACCTGCCTTTCCCCGACGGGACGTTCGACATCGTCACGATGGGGTGGGCGATGCGCAACGTCCGCGACATCCCCCGCACCGTGGCAGAGGCGCTGCGCGTCCTCCGGCCCGGCGGCCGCTACCTGAACCTCGACGCCGCAGAGCCGCAAGGTCCGATTGGCCGGCTCCTCCTGCGGGCGTGGTGGGGGACGCTCCTGCCGGTCATCGACCGCCTGGTCGTGGGCGTCCGGGACCCGGACGAGCCCGTGCGGCCGTACACGTACCTGTCCCGCTCGCTGGAGGGCTACCCCTCGCCCGCCCGCCTCGAGGAGATCTTCCGCCAGGCAGGGTTTGTCGAGACCGGGCACGTACCCCTCATGATGGGCAGCGTGTGCATCCACTACGGGACAAGGCCCTGAGGGGTCGGGGGGTAGCGCCTTGGCGGTACGGGTTCGCCGGCTCGACTTCGCCCGCGACGCGGACCGGTTGCTCGCCTTCATGCCGGACCTTTACGAGACGAATTTCCCGGGCTTCCTGGCGACGCCGGAGTTCCTCGCCCGCCGGCGCCAGGCGCTGCGGGAGGCGGCGCGTGACCCGGCCCAGCGCGTCCTCGTGGCCGACGACGGCGTCCGGCCGGTGGGGTTCATCTGGCTGGTGCTCGAGATCGACGGCGCCGGGCGGCGGCGCGGGGAAGTGGCGGCGCTCTACGTCGACCCCCGCCTGCGCGGCCGGGGGGTGGGCCGGCAGCTCATGGAGGAGGGGGAGGAGGTTCTCCGCGGCTGGGGCTGCCACAGCGCTCACCTGATGGTAACGGTGGCCAACGAGGCGGCCGTGCGCCTGTACCGCGACCTTGGGTACGAGGTGGTGCGGTACCAGATGGAGAAGCGGCTGCCGCCGGCCGGCTCGGCGCAAGGCGGGGACCGCCGGGTGTAGCGGGCAATATCAATGGCCTGAGACGACCCGGTGGAGGTGATCCCCCGTGCCCGGGCGCCGCCGGGGTTTCAGCGACGAACGGGTCTCGCTGCTCCTGCCGGTCCTCTTGGTCGCGCTGCTCGCCCGACAGGTCCCCCGCCTCCAGGTGCGCACCCTGCTGGAAATCCTGCGGTTCATCCTGGATCGGATGGAGCGCGGTTAGGAGGCCGGCGTCCGCCTCTGGCGCGGGTTTCTTGACCATCAAAAAAGCCCGGTGTTACAATGCGCCCGTGCTGAAGGTGGGGGAAGCACCCATGCACCTGCTGGCACTGGGCCTGAGTCACCGAACGGCACCGGTGGAGCTCCGGGAGACCCTGGCCTTCGGGCCGGAGGAACTCCCCGGAGTCCTCGCGCGCCTGCGCGACGAGGCCCGGGTGGAGGAGGTCGCCCTGCTCTCCACCTGCAATCGGACGGAGCTGTACGTCGCCCACCCGGTCTGGCCCGACCCCGAGGTCCTGATTCGCTCCCTGGCCGCCCAGAAGCGCGTGGACCCGGAGAACATCCGACCTTACCTGTACCGGCGCGAGGACCTCGAGGCCGCGGCCCACCTCTTCCGGGTGGCTGCAGGCCTCGACTCGATGGTGCTGGGGGAGACCCAGGTTCTCGGCCAGGTGCGCGATGCCTACCAGGCCGCGGCGGCAGCGGGCACGGCCGGCAAGGTCCTGTCGAGGCTCATGACGGGCGCGCTGGCGGCGGCGAAGCGGGCGCAGACGGAGACGGGGATCGGGCAGAACGCGGTCTCCGTCCCGTACGCGGCGGTCGAGCTGGCCCGCAAGCTCTTCGAGACCCTCCAGGGTCGCGTGGTGATGGCGATCGGTGCCGGCGAGACCGCCAAGCTGACGGTCCGCCACCTGGCCGCCGCCGGAGTCGGGCGGATCTACGTCGCCAACCGCACCCTGGACCGGGCCCGGGAGCTGGCCGCCGAGGTCGGAGGGGTGCCGATCCCCCTGGAGGCCATCCGTCAGCACCTGCCGGAGGTCGACGTGGTCATCTCGTCGACCGGCTCTCCCCACCCGATCCTCCGGCGGGAGGACATCCAGCAGGCCCTGCGTGCCCGCCGTGGCCGGCCGATCTTCCTCTTCGACATCGCCGTGCCCCGGGACATCGACCCGGCAGCCGGGCAGCTGGAGGGTGTGTATCTGTACGACATCGACGACCTCGAGCAGGTCGTCGCCGCCAACATCGAGGAGCGGGCCCGGGAGGCCCGCCGGGCCGAGCGCCTCCTGGAGGAGGAGCTGGCCCGGTTCCGCGCCTGGCTGGCGGTCCAGGACGTGGTCCCGACCATCCGGCTCCTGCGCGAGAAGGCGGAGGACATCCGCCAGGCCGAGCTGCAGAAGGCGCTGCGCAAGCTGCCGGGCCTGGATCCGCACCAGCGGCGGGTGGTCGAGGCCATGAGCGCGGCCATCGTCAACAAGCTCCTGAACGACCCCACCCAGCGTCTCAAGGCGCTGGCCGAGGCCGGCGAGGCGGACGGGGCGGCGCGCCTCGTGACCCTCCTCTTCGACCTGGAGGGTCCGGACGTGGGGACCCGTGCCCTGCCGCTGCCCGCCCGGGCCGAGCGGGCGGCGCCGCCCGTCGGTCAGGGCTGAGGGGGTGACCCCGGTGCTGGCAGAATCCGGCCTCCTGGGCGGCACCGGTGCCGCGTACGCGGTCGCGGCCGCAGCCCACCTGGCGTTCGCGCGGTACCGGGAGTGGGGCGCGCTCGCCCGCTGGGCGACCCGGGCGGCCTACGCCGTCCACACCGCTGCCCTGCTGGCGGTCGTGCTCGCCACCCGGCGCTTTCCGGTGTACACTCAGTTCGAAGCCCTCTTCGCCCTGACCTGGCTCCTGGCGCTGGGCTACCTGCTGGTGGAGGCCCTCGGGCGCGACAGGGCTTCGGGGACCTTCCTGGTACCGGTGCTGAGCTTCCTGGTCCTCATGGGGCTGGCCAGCGCCCCGCCGGTGCCGGGGATGGGCGTCCGGGTGCACCTGCCCCCGGGCGTCGTGCTCTGGCACGTGAGCGGCATGCTGGGCGGGTACGTGTTCTTCGTCTCGGCCTTCGTGGTCGCGCTGATGTACCTGCTCCTGGACTACCAGCTCCGCCGCAAGGTGTTCTCGCCCCTCTACTACCGCCTTCCATCGCTGGAGACACTCGACCTCTGGGGCTACCGGTTCGTCGCCCTGGGGTTCCCGCTGATGACCCTCGGCCTCCTGTCCGGGGCGCTCTTCGCCGAGACCCTGTGGGGACCGCACCGCTGGTCCCTCGACGCGAAGGTCCTGTGGACCGTCGTCACCTGGGCCGTCTACGGCGGCTACCTGCTCCTCAGGCGCCGGCACGGGTGGGGCGGCCGGCGGTCGGCCTGGTGGGCGGTCGGCGGCTTCGTGGCCGTGGTGCTCAACTACTTCGTCATCAACACCGCGCTGACGGGCCTGCACCGCTTTGGCATCTGAGGCAGGTCCGGGAGGTGAGCGTCCTGCGGACGATCCGGGTGGCCACGCGGGGCAGCCGCCTGGCGCTGGCGCAGACGGAATGGGTCGTGGCACGGCTCCGGGAGGCGCACCCGGGGCTCGACTTTCAGGTGGTCACCTTGCGGACGGCGGGCGATCGCACGCAGCGGGCGGGCATCCCCCTGAGCCGGGTCGGGGGCAAGGGCCTCTTCACCCGGGAGCTGGAGGAGGCCCTCCTGGATGGCCGCGTGGACCTGGCCGTCCACAGCCTCAAGGACCTGCCGTCCGACCTGCCATCCGGCCTGACGCTCGGCTGCGTGCCGCCCCGCGAGGACCCGCGGGACGCGCTGCTCAGCCCCGACGGCCGGGGCCTTCGTGACCTGGCCCCCGGCACGCGGGTGGGGACGTCGAGCCTCCGCCGCACGGCGCAGCTGCGCCGGCTGCGCCCGGACCTCGAGCTGGCACCGGTGCGGGGGAACGTGGACACCCGGCTGCGCAAGCTGGCCACCGGCCAGTACGGCGCCCTCGTCATGGCGGCGGCCGGCCTGCACCGGCTGGGCCTCAGGGACCGGATCAGCGCGTACCTGGCGCCGGAGGAGTGCCTGCCGGCAGCCGGGCAGGGAGCGCTGGGCATCGAGGTGCGCGACGGAGACGAGGCGATCCTGGCGCTCCTGCGCCCCCTTCACGACCCGGTCACCGCTGCCGCCGTCCGGGCCGAGCGGGCCTTTCTCGCCCGCCTGACCGAGGAACTGGAGGGCCGGGGGCCGGTACCCGGCGACCCGGCGGCCGGCGTGCCCGGCCAGGCCCCGCCGCTCTCCGGCACGTGCCAGGTGCCGGTGGCGGCCCACGCCGCGCTGGACGGCGACCGGCTGCACCTGCACGGACTCGTCGCCCTGCCGGACGGCAGCCGGGTGGTGAAAGCGGCCGGTGACGGGCCGGCGGACGCCCCCGAGCAGCTCGGCCGGGCCGTGGCGGAGACGGTGCTGAGGACGGGCGGCCGGCAGATGCTCCGGCAGGCCCACGGCCTGGCCGGCGAGGAGGGGGAGTCGCCGTGACGGGCGGCGCACCCGGACCCCTCGCCGGGCGGCGGGTCCTCATCACCCGGGCGGCCGGGGAGGGCCGCAGCCTGGCCGAGGCGATCCGGCGGCTGGGCGGCGAGCCGTGGGAAGTGCCGGTGATCGCCATCGCCGGCCCTCCCGACCCCGCACAGGTGGCCGCCGCAGCGGCCCGCTTGCCGGAGTACGGTTGGGTGGTCTTCACGAGCCGGCACGGGGTCGAGCGGCTCGTGGCCGTACTGGAGGCAGCCGGGGTGGGCGCGCAGGCCCTGCGTGACTGCCGGCTGGTCGCCGTCGGGCCGGCGACCGCCCGGGCGCTCGAGGGGGAGGGTCTGGCGGCCGTACGCCTGCCGGAGTCACCCGATGCGACAGGCGTCCTGCGGCTGCTCCTCCAGGAGGTCCGTCCCGGCGACCGCGTCCTGGTGGTGCGGCCGCTGGAGGCGGCCATGGACCTGGCGACGCCCCTGCGGGCTGCCGGGGCGGAGGTCGACGAGGTGGTGGCGTACCGGACCGTCCCCGCCCTGCCGGCGGGAGCACTGGCCCCGGCGCTGAGGGAGCGGCCGGTACATTACGTGACGTTCACGAGCGGCTCGACGGTGCGTGCCCTGCTGGACGCCGCCGGCGGGCCGGGGGCCCTGCAGGGCGTGCGGGTGGCCTGCATCGGGCCGCGGACGGCCGAGGCGGCGCAGCGACTCGGACTCACGGTGCACGTGGTCGGGCCGGGGAACTCGGTGGAGGCGCTGGCGGAGGCGATCGGCGCCGACGCGGCGCGACATGCCGGCTGAGGCAGGCCGGCCGGCCCTGGGGAGAACGCCGACGGAGGTGCAGGATCGTGGCGGTGGAGAGCATCCGGGTGGGGACAGGCTTCCCGGTCCAGCGGCCGAGGCGGCTCCGGGCGAGCGAGACCATCCGGCGCCTGGTGCAGGAGACGCGCCTCGGCACGGACGACCTCATCTACCCGCTCTTCGTGGTGCCGGGCACGGGCGTGCGCGAGGAGATCGATGCGATGCCCGGCCAGTACCACCTCTCGGTGGACATGCTGCTGCGCCGGGTGGAGGAGAGCCTCGGCCTCGGAGTCCGCGCGTGCATCCTCTTCGGGATCCCCGAGCACAAGGACGCGACGGGATCGAGCGCCTTCGACCCGCAGGGCCCCGTGCAGCGGGCGATCCGGGAGATCAAGGCGCGCTTCCCGGAGATGTACGTCATCACCGACGTGTGCCTGTGCGAGTACACCGACCACGGCCACTGCGGGGTCGTACAGGACGGGCGCGTCGCCAACGACCCGACCCTGGACCTCCTCGCCCGCGAGGCGCTGAGCCACGCGGAGGCCGGCGCCGACATGGTGGCGCCCTCCGACATGATGGACGGCCGGGTGGCGGCGATCCGCAAGGCGCTCGACGAGAACGGGTTCGAGGAGATCCCCATCATGGCGTACTCGGCGAAGTACGCGTCTGCCTACTACGGGCCGTTCCGGGTGGCGGCGCAGTCGGCGCCCCGGTTCGGGGACCGGCGCTCGTACCAGATGGATCCCCCGAACGCCCGGGAGGCGCTGAAAGAGGTCGAGCTGGACATCGCCGAAGGCGCGGACATCGTCATGGTCAAGCCCGCCCTGGCGTATCTGGACGTCCTCTGGCGGGTCAAGGAGGCCACGAAGGTCCCCGTCGCCTGCTACAACGTCTCCGGCGAGTACGCCATGGTGAAGGCGGCGGCGCAGCGAGGCTGGATCGACGAGCGCCGGGTCGTCCTGGAGACGCTCACGGGCATGAAGCGCGCGGGCGCAGACCTCATCCTCACCTACCACGCGCTCGACGTGGCCCGCTGGCTGCGGGAGGATGCGTAGCGGCGAAGGGCCGGCCCCAGCGTGGGGGCCGGCCCTTCGCCGTCTCGGACGACCCGGTGACCGCCGCTACTCGGCGACCACGATGGTCCCGACCATGCCCGCTTCCTTGTGGCCGGGGAGGTCGCAGACGAACTCGATCTCGCCGGGGGTCCTGGGTGCCGTCCACTCGACGGTGCGGGTCTTGCCGGGCGGTACGACGATCTCTTCGAGCCCGCCTTCCTCGCCCTCGAACTCGTGGTCCTGGGTGCCCCTGTTCTCCACCGCGAACCGGATGCGCTCGCCGGGCTTGACCGTGATCCGGGAGGGCTCGAAGCCCATCTTGGCCCCGTTCTCGATGGCCGCCACCCGGATCTCCCGGGGGCCTGCCCCGGCGCCCGCTGCGGTGGCGCCGGGCTCCCTGCCGCAGGCGCTGAGAAGGCTCGCCCCGAGAACCGTCAAGATGAGTGCGGTCTGTATCTTCACGAACCCATACCTCCGAGGAGTTGTGTCCTTTCGGATGCGGTCAGGCGGGTCAGGCCCGCACGGGCGGGGTCTGCCCGGCCGGCCGGGCGGGGCGCGCCGGCCGCAGGTAGAGGCCCCCGGCCACGAGCAGGTAACCGAGGTGGGCGATCACCTGCACCAGGCTGGGGCTGGAGTCGTACCCGAAGAGCGCCGCGAGGAGCCGGCCCACGGTGCCGGTGTCGCTCACGATGTCGTACGTGTCCCACACGTGGGGGATGATCGGCGGCACCAAGCCGACCTCATGAAGCTCCTTGAACGCGTTCGACAGGAGCCCCGCCGCGAACAGGATCAGGAGGAGTCCGGTGTACAGGAAGAAGCGCCGCAGGTCCAGACGGACCGAGCCGCGGTAGAGGAGGTATCCCAGGAAGGCGGCCACCGCCAGGCCGAGCACCCCGAGGCCGGAGTAGGTCACGCCGCTCCCCGCCTGCATGGCCCCGGCCGCCAGGAACAGGACGGTTTCGAGCCCCTCCCGGACGACCACGGAGAAGGCGAGGACGCCGAGGGCGATGCGCGAGCCCCGCGAGAGGGCCTCGTCCACCTCGCGGTGCAGCTGGGCCTTGAGGTGCCGGGCGTGGGACCCCATCCAGAACACCATGTAGGTGAGCACGCCGACGGCCAGGAACATCGCAGCGGCCTCGAAGATGTCCATGGCGGCGCCGCTCAGTTCGCCCACGGTGCCCATGATCGCCAACCCGCCGCCCACGCTCAGGGCCAGGGCCGCGGCCACGCCGGCCCAGATGGGGGCCAGGCCGTCCGGCCGCCCGATCTTGTGCAGGTAGGCGACCAGGATGCCGATGATCAGTGCCGCCTCGAGCCCCTCACGCAGGGTGATGATGAAGGCGTAGATGGGGGCCACCTCCCGTGAGAATGATTCTCAGCATCACCGCAGCCCGGTTCTTATGGTAGCCATGGCACGGGCCTATCGTCAAGCGATCAAATGTGTCACTCGAGCATAGACCAGGCCGGGTGGCGGACCGATCCGCAGCCGGTTCCCGCGGGCGGTTGCGCCGGGGCGGGACTGATCGGCGCGGCAGCCTGCCCACCTGACGCCGGCCTGCCCGGCCGCGCCGGCTGGTGTCCCGGCTGCCGGCACCGGTCGCCATCCGCCGGGACGACGTGCGCTTTCTGCACGCCGGGTGGCGCGCAGAAATCGCGCTTTGGCGCCCACGAACCGCCCGAATCGGCGACGTACCGGGGCCAACTGGCACATCCTGCACGGCTGCGCCGCTGCAGACGCGGCCAACGCGCGAAAACTGCCCCCCCACCCCGGGGGTAGCCAGTGCACGTTGGCTCGGAGGCGGATCGGGAGCCCGGCCCCGCCGGCCCCCCGGCCCTCCGCCGGGGCGCCGGCGGTCGGCGGTGGCCGGGGGCAGGCAGCGGCGGGTCCGATCTCGAACCATTACGGCGCCATGGAGCATGGCACCACCGAGTGCGTCGCCACGGAATGCGTCGCCACGGGGTGCGTCACCACGGAATCGGAGGGATCTCCATGAAATACGCGGCCTTCATCCACTACGTCGCGGACCAGGACAAGGTCCAGTCCGTGCGGCCCGCCCACCGGGAGTACCTCAGCCGGGTCAAGGCGCAGGGCAAGCTGTGGGCTTCCGGCCCGTTCACCGACGGTAGCGGCGCCCTGATCATCTACGAGGCGGAGAGCGAGGAGGAGGCCCGCCGGCTGCTGGAGGACGACCCGTTCCACAAGAGCGGCGTCTTCGCCTCCTGGGAGCTTCGCCCCTGGCAGCAGGTGTTCTGAAGCCGTACGGAGCGCCGGAGGCCGGCCGGACCGCAGTCCGGGCAGGTCGTGGCGGCCGGGAAGGCCAGCCAGGCCTTGCCACGGAGGACGCGATGGACGTGGCGGGCATACGGCACCCGCGGTCTGTCCTTCGAGTCAGCGGAGGATCTCCCAGACCCTGCGCTTCTCCTCCAGCCGGGCGACGTCGGCCGCCGGCAGCGGGTGCGGCCGGTCCGGCACCTCGATCTGCCGCTCGGGCTCGAAGAGCTCGGTGGAGAAGTAGCGCCGGCCGTCGTCGTTGACCATGGTCACGATGAGCCGGAACTCCGGGTGCGCCCGCGCCACCTTGAGCACGGCGGCCACGTTGCACCCGCTCGAGATGCCGCAGAAGATGCCCTCCCGGCGGCTGAGCTGTTTCGCCATCTCGATGGACTCGTCCGAGGTGGTGGTCACCACCCCGTCGATCAGGTCCAGGTCGAGGTTCTTGGGCACGAACCCGTCGCCGATCCCTTCGATCTTGTGCGAGCCCCACCCGCCGCCGGAGAGGATGGCGCACTCGGCGGGCTCGACGGCGTAGATCCGGACGGCAGGGTTCTTCTCCTTCAGGAAGCGCGCCACCCCGGAGAGCGTGCCGCCGGTGCCCTGGCTGGCGACGAACGCGTCCACCCGGCCTTCGGTCTGCTCCCAGATCTCCGGGCCGGTGGTGAGGTAATGGGCCTCGACGTTGTCATCGTTGTCGAACTGGCCGACCTCCCAGTACTTGCCCGGCTCCCTCGCCTTCAGCTCACGGACCTTTGCCAGGACGAGGTCGACGTCGCTCTCCGCCCCGGGGGTGAGGATCAGCTCCGCCCCGTAGGCCCGGATCGCCTTCTTGCGCTCCTCGGACATGCCCGCCGGCATGACGATGACCACCGGGTAGCCCAGCGCGGCGCCGGCGGCGGCCGTGGCGATGCCGGTGTTGCCCGTCGTCCCCTCGATGAGGGTCATGCCCGGCCGGAGCTCGCCCCGGGCCTCCGCCCGGGCGATCATGTGGCGGAGGATCCGGTCCTTGAGGCTTCCGGACGGGCTGAAGTACTCGATCTTGGCCGCGACGGTCGCACCGATACCCTCGGTGACCCGCCGCAGCCGCACGAGGGGCGTGTACCCCGCCGTGTCGAGGATGCTGTCCAGCATCCGGGCCCGTGACTGCCAGTTGAGCACCGCAACCACTCCCTCCGGGTTTCCGTGCTTAGCCCGGCGTACGGGGGAGAAACCGGCCATGGCCGGCCTCGCCCGCGAACTGCCCGTCCGCCGCCACGGCGCGTCGCCGCATCAGGATGCAACGTGCCGCGCTGTCCCGCGCAACCAGGTCGGTGCCGGTGCCGGGGGTTACGACGCCCTCACGGGGTACCGCTCCCGGCCGAAGGCCCCGGGCGCGACCGCCCGGGGCCTCGTGGTGGCAAGCGAAACGCTCACGGTTCGTCGTGCCGGTACGTGACGTCGCTCCGGGCCGGCTCGTGCAGGTCCTCGCCCTGCCGGCGGGCCGGGTTCGTGCTGGAGACCCGGAAGTCCAGCGTCCGGAGCATGGCCTCCTCCTGGGTCCGGGGCATGTCTCCGGCGAACTGGTCGAGCCGTGACGGCTTCGCCCGCTTGTTGGGAGCATTCCGGGCACGGCCGGGGTCTTCGCCGCGAGTCTCGCTCAAGACGGATCGCCACCTCCGGCATGAACGGCGTTCACTCCGGTGGTCCCTGCCGTAGTATGGCCGCGGCGGGTGCCCCGGCAGTCGGCGGGGACGCCGCCCGCTAGCGGATGGCGATGGCCACCGGCGGCCGGGGCGCCGGGCGGGCGATGAGGTAGCCCTGCGCCA
Source organism: Caldinitratiruptor microaerophilus (assembly GCF_025999835.1). NCBI lineage: Bacteria > Bacillati > Bacillota > Clostridia > Eubacteriales > Symbiobacteriaceae > Caldinitratiruptor > Caldinitratiruptor microaerophilus. The sequence continues at coordinate 332,956 of NZ_AP025628.1, forward strand.
GATCGACCCCGATCCGGCGCAGGGCGTCGAGTTCTGCCCGCGTCTCGACCCCCTCGGCCACCACCTGCACCCCCACCCGGCGGGCGAAGTGCACCAGACCGGCCGCCAGGGCCTCCTGCCACGGACTCCGGTCGATGCCCCGCACGATCTCCATGTCCAGCTTGATGTAGTCCGGCTTGACCGCCAGGAGGGCCCGGAGACCCGAGTCGCCCGCCCCAAGGTCGTCGATGGCGACGAGACCTCCCATCCGGCGGAAGCCCTCCAGCGCCTCCAGGAAGTCCGGGCTCCGGTTGAGGACGGTGCGCTCGGTCACCTCGAGAACGATCTCGGAGGCGTGGACCCCGCTCCGAAGGAGTTCGGAGAGGGGACAGGAGCGATCGGCGATCGGGACCCGGGCGTCGACGTTGAGGAAGAGCTTCGTCCCGGACGGCAAGAGGCGCTGCTTGGCCTGGAGCGCTGTGGCCCGGGCGAGACGCTCCAGCACGTAGAGCACGCCCGCTTCCTCCGCCGCCCTGTAGAAGCGGTCCGGGCGCTCGACCTCCGTCCCGCGGGGCCCGCGCAGGAGCCCCTCGTACCCGACCACGGCCCCGGTGGCCAGGGACACGATGGGCTGGAAGTGTACGGAGACCTGTCGCCGGGTGAGCACCCGGAGGACGGTGAGCGGCCCGTGGTCGATCGCCGGCAGGGCGCTGTCCGCGCTGCGGGAGCCCGCCGCGCCCACGCTGAGGAGCACGTGGACCGGCCCGCCCGACGTGAGGAACTCGACCGCATGGAACGTGACCGGGCGCGAGACGAACGCCTCGCCCGGCCGCACGAGCTGCGGGACCGTCACCGTCGCCTCGTGGCCCCGGTCGCTGAGGCGGGAGGCGCCGCCCGCCGCCACGAGGTTGGCCAGTTCGGCGACCACGCTCTCGGCCATGGAGGACGGCGAACCGTCCCGGGCGTCGCCGCTCAGGCGCGTCGCCGTCTCACGGCTCGTCGAGGTCAAGATGAGGCCGCTCACCCGGCCGACCACCGCCACGAGAGCGGAGACGTCGTCCGGGGCGGCCTGGAGCTGGACCCGGGACTGAGGACCCGCCTTCACCGGGCCACCCGTCATGTTGGCCAGTGCGGACAGCGCAGCTTCGAGAAACAAGTCGACGAATGAGTGTGGCATCCACCGTTGCTCCCGATCGCCAGCTCGGGTGGCCGGGCGGCGGCCTCACCGGCCACCGGCCACCGGCCCCGGCAGCCGTTCCCTGGCGCAGTAAAATTCTCCGGGTCCGGGGCTGGATTCCTGCTGCAGCAGAACCGTTCGTTTGCCGGTTTGCTCGCGGACTCGCCAGGATTTCGGTTTCCGTGGGCGAAAAGGCAAGACGGGTCAGACCGTTTTGGCCCCTCGGGGAGGTGGTTCACGTGCCCGGAGGGCGGCACCGGACACGGCGGGAGTCCCTGCCCGCACCCCCGGCGGAAGTGCAGGAGGCGCTGGACCGGGCGCTCCGTCCCTTCGGCGACCGGCCGGCGCGGGACCGCGCGCTGCCCGTCCTGCAGGCAGCCCACCGGGCTGCCGGCGCGCTGTCACCGCCGGTCCTGGCCTACGTGAGCGAGCGCACCCGCCTGCCCCTCGCCCACCTGACCGCCCTGGTCACCTTCTACGAGGAACTGACCATCGACCCCGGCGGCCGGCCGGTGCTGCGGGTTTGTGACGACGTCGCCTGCCGGCTCGGGGGGCGGGCGGAGCGCGTCCTGGCGGCGGCCCGGGCGAGCGGGCGGTTCACCGTTCACCCCACGGCCTGCCTGGGCGCGTGCGACCGCGGGCCGGCGGCGCTCCTGGAGGGCGAGCTGGTGGCTCCGGTCGATCCCGAGGCACTCCCGGACCCGAACTCCGTGGGGGACCCGTCGCGCCGGGCGCCGGGCGGGGCGCGGCACGGCTGGCTGCCGGGCCACGCGCCCCGGCTCCTCAGGCGCTGCGGGCAGGTCGACCCCGAGTCTGCCGAGGCATACCGGGCGGCCGGGGGGTTCCGTGGCCTGGAGCGGGCGCTCGCCATGGACCCCGACGCGGTGATCGCCGCCGTGCGGGAGGCCGGCCTCCTGGGCCGGGGCGGTGCCGCCTTCCCGACGGGCGCCAAGTGGGAGGCGGCCCGGCGCGCCCCGGGCCAACCGAAGTACGTCGTGGTCAACGCCGACGAGTCGGAGCCGGGCGCGTACACGAACCGGAAGCTCCTGGAAGAAGACCCCTTCGCCGTCCTGGAGGGGATGCTGATCGCCGCCCATGCGGTGGGGGCTAGCCGGGGCTACGTCTACGTCCGCGGGGAGTACGCGCTGGCGACCCGGCGGGTCGAGCGGGCCCTGGCCGCCCTCCGCCGGCTCGGCTGGCTGGGCCCTGACGCCCTGGGCCACGGGCGGCCCTTCGACGTCGAGCTGCGCCGGGGCGCAGGCGCCTACGTGTGCGGGGAGGAGACGGCTCTCTTCGCCTCGATCGAGGGGTACCGGGGCGAGCCGCGGCCGAAACCGCCCTTCCCCACCACACACGGTCTCTTCGGCAAGCCCACGGTTGTCCAGAACGTGGAGACCCTGGCGTGCGTGACCCTCATCCTGGCGGAAGGCCCGGACGGCTTCCGGGCGGCGCAGCCGAAGCTCTTCTCGGTCAGCGGGCACGTGCGCCGGCCGGGCGTGTACGAGGTCCCCCTCGGCACCCCGCTGCGCCGGCTCCTGGAGGACTGCGCCGGCGGGGTAGAGGGGGAGCTGCAGGCCGTGCTGATCGGGGGGGCGGCCGGGATGTTCCTGCGCCCCGACCAGATCGACGTGCCGCTCGACCACGAGCCCCTGCGGGCCGCCGGGGCGACGCTGGGCGCCGGGGCGGTGCTGGTGCTGAACCACACCGTCGACCTGTGGCGAGACGTCGCGCTCCGGGTCGCGCGCTTCTTCGCCGACGAGTCCTGCGGCCAGTGCGTCCCGTGCCGGATCGGGACCGCCCGGCAGCTCGAGCGGGTCGCCGCCATGGCCGGACGGGGCGGGCGGAGCGACGACCTGGCCGTCCTGGAGCAGCTGGGGGCCGTGATGGCCGACGCCTCGATCTGCGGCCTCGGTCAGAGCGCGTCGTGGGCGGTCCTGAGCCTGGCGCGGCAGTTCGGGCTGCCGGCTGCGCCCGCCGCGCCGGCGGAAGGGGGGAAGGAGCGGTGAGCGAGACGGTGACCCTGACGGTGGACGGGCGTCCCGTGACGGTCCCGGCCGGCTCGACCCTGCGCGAGGCGGCGCAGGCCGCCGGCGTGCACGTGCCGGTGCTGTGCTGGCACCCGCAGGTCCGCACCGGCTCGAACTGCCGGGTGTGCGTGGTGGAGGTGGCTGGCAACCGGACCCTGGTCCCCTCCTGCAGCCGGCAGGCGGAGCCGGGGATGGAGGTCCGCACGGACTCCGAGCGCGTGCGGCGGGCCCGGCGGGTGGTGCTGGAACTCCTCCTCTCGGAGGCCGACGCCTCGCAGGCGCCGGAGCTGCTGGCGTACGCCGCCCACTACGGGGCGGATCCGGGCCGCTTCGGTGAGATCACCGCCCGAAAGCGGAGGGAGCCGATCCGGGACAACCCGTTCTTCGTGCGCGACTACGCCCGCTGCATCCTCTGCCGGCGGTGCACCGAGGTGTGCGGGGTGGGCGTCCAGCATACGTTCGCGATCGAGATCGCCGGTCGTGGAAACCGGGCGGCGATCGCCACCGGGGGCACGGGCCTCCTCCCCGACTCCCCCTGCGTCTTCTGCGGCAACTGCGTGGGCGCGTGTCCGACCGGGGCGCTGGTGCCGGTGGCGGAGTTCGAGGCCCGCCGCGACGGCATCTGGCCCCGGGAGCCCGCCCTGCGCTGGTCGCCGGCGACCGGCTTCGTGGCGGAGGAGGTGTGACCCGTGCGGCCCGTCGTGACCACCTGCTCATACTGCGGCGTGGGGTGCACGCTGGAGGTGCGTACCCTCCGGGGCCGGATCGTGAAGGTCACGTCGCCCCCGGATGCCCCGGCGAACCGCGGGAACCTCTGCGTGAAGGGCCGCTTCGGGCACGACTACGTGACGAGCCCGGATCGCCTGACCCGGCCACTCGTCCGCCGGGGCGACCGCCGGACGGGGCGACTCGAGCCGGCCTCCTGGGAGGAGGCCCTGGACCTCGTCGCCCGCCGGCTGGCGTCGGTGCGGGAGCGGTACGGCCCCGGCGCGGTGGCCGGCTTCAGCTCCGCGAAGTGCACGAACGAGGAGAACTACCTCTTCCAGAAGTTCCTGCGCGCCGTGATCGGCACCCACAACGTCGACCACTGCGCCCGGCTCTGCCACGCCTCGAGCGTCGTGGCGATGAACCTGGCCCTGGGGGCCACGGCGATGACGAACTCGATCGGCGAGATCCGCGACCATGCCGACGTCATCCTGGTGACCGGGTCGAACACGTCGGAGAACCACCCCATCGTCGCGCTGGAGATGAAGGCCGCCGTGGCGCGGGGAGCCCGCCTGATCCTCATCGACCCGCGGGAGATCGAACTCGCCCGCTTCGCCACGGTCTGGCTGCGGCAGCGGCCCGGGACCGACGTCGCGGTGCTGAGCGGCCTGGCGCACGTGATCATCCGTGACGGGCTCTGGAACCGGGAGTTCGTCGAGCGCTTCACGGAGGGCTTCGAGGAACTGGCCGCGGCCGTGGCGCACTACACGCCCCAGGTCGTGGAGGCGCTGAGCGGGGTGCCGGCCCGGGACGTCGAGGAGGCCGCCCGCCTCTACGCCACCTCGCCCGCCGCGGCCATCTTCTGGGGGATGGGCATCTCCCAGCACACCACCGGCACCGACAACGCCCTGGCGCTGGTGAACCTGGCGCTGCTCTGCGGCCAGCTCGGCCGCCCTGGCACCGGCCTGAACCCCCTCCGGGGGCAGAACAACGTCCAGGGCGCGGGCGACATGGGGGCGCTGCCCCACGTGCTCCCCGGGTACGTGCCGGTGACCGACGCGGAGGGCCGGCGCCGCTTCGAGGCGCTGTGGGGCGTCCGGCTGCCGGAGGCGCCGGGCCTCACCGCCACCGAGGTCACCGAGGCCGCCTGCGACGGCCGGGTGCGGGCCCTCTACGTCATGGGGGAGAACCCCGCCCTGACCGACGCCAACCTGAACCACGTCCGGCACTGCCTGGAGCAGCTCGAGTTCCTCGTGGTGCAGGACATCTTCCTGACCGAGACCGCCGCCATGGCCGACGTGGTGCTACCCGCCTGGTCCTGGGCCGAGAAGGACGGCACCTTCACGAGCACCGAGCGGCGGGTCCAGCGCGTGCGCCGGTTCCTCGATCCGCCGGGGGAGGCGCGGGCGGACTGGGACATCCTCTCCGACCTGGCGCGCCGGCTGGGGTCCGACTGGCGCTACGACTCGGCGGAGGCGATCTTCGAGGAGATCCGGCGCGCCGTGCCGGCGTACGCCGGGATCACCTACGCGCGGATCGAGGAGCGCGGCCTGCAGTGGCCGTGCCCCGCCGAGGACCACCCCGGCACCCCGTACCTCTTCGCCGGCGGCCTGCCCCGGGGGCGCGGCCGCTTCCACCCCGTGGGCTACCTCGACCCGGCCGAGCTGCCCGACGACGAGTTCCCGCTGATCCTCATCACCGGCCGGGTCCTCTACCACTGGCACGGCGGGGTGATCAGCCGGCGCAGCGCGGGCCTGAACGAGATCTACCCCGAGGCGCTGGTGGAGCTCCACCCGGACGACGCCGCCCGGCTGGGCGTGCACGACGGCCAGATGGTGCGGGTGCGCTCCCGCCGGGGGGAGGTCACCGCTGCGGCGAGGGTGACCGAGCGTTCCCGGCCGGGCAGCGTCTTCCTGACGTTCCACTTCGCCGAGGCGGCCGCCAACCTCCTCACCAACGACGCCCTCGACCCCCGCGCCCGGATCCCCGAGTTCAAGGTCGCCGCGGTGGCGGTGGAGGCCGTGGCCCGGTCGCGTTGACAGATCCGGGCGACAGCCCGTATGCTGGCGGAGGTGCATGTCCGGGACGGACGGGGAGGCGTGGGTGTTGACACTCGTGCAGGCAGCGGTGCTGGGGATCGTGCAGGGCATCACGGAGTTCCTGCCGATCTCGAGCACCGCTCACCTTTACCTGGTCCCGTGGCTGCTCGGCTGGCCCGAGCACAGCCTGGCCTTCGACGTCGGCCTGCACATGGGCACGCTGGTGGCCGTGACGGCCGTGTTCTGGCGGGATCTGCTCGACCTGGCCCTGGCAGCGGTCCGGGAAGGGATGCGGACCTCCCGGGGCCGGCTGGCGTGGGGGATCGCCGCCGGTACGGTCCCGGCGGCGCTGGCCGGCCTGATCCTGGAGGACGTGGTCGAGGAGGTCCTCCGCTCGCCGCTGGTGATGGCCGCCTCGCTGGCCGTGCTCGGGGTGGTGCTGTGGCAGGTGGACCGGCGCGCGGCCCGCGGCCGGCGGCTGGACCAGGTGGGGTTCGCCGACGTCGTGTACGTCGGATTCGCCCAGATGCTGGCGCTGGTCCCCGGCGTGTCCCGCTCCGGCATCACGATGACGGCGGGGCTCCTGGAGGGGCTGGAGCGGGAGGCCGCCGCACGGATCTCCTTCCTGCTGTCGTTCCCCGTGATCCTGGGGGCGGGAGTGCTGAAGCTGCCGGACATCGGCGGCGGAGCGGGCGATCCGGCCTTCTGGACGGGGGTCCTGACCTCGTCCGTGACGGGCTTCCTGGCGATCCGCTACCTGCTGGCCTACCTGCGCCGCGGCAGCTACAGCGTCTTCGCCGCATACCGGGTGGGTCTCGCCGTCCTGGTCGTGCTCTCCTACGCCCTGGGCTACCGGGGGTCCTGACCGGTCCCGTCCGGATCGCCTCCAGCCACGTCGCCGCCGCCGGTTTCACCACCGGCGGCGGTTGACATAGTCTGGAGTGGAGATACCGCACCTCCCGGGTACTGCCCGCTTCAGGAGGGAGGGGTTCGCCTCATGACCGTGGACTCGGTCAAGTGGGGTCCCGCGTCCCGGGGGTCCCCGGGGTCCGCGGGGGTGACGCAGGTACAGGTGGTACCCACGTCCGCTTCGGTGGCCACGTTCCGCCCGCCGGGCACGGTCCGCTCCGTATCGTTCGAGTTCCAGCAGGTCCAGGCCGGCCCGGCCGCCGCCTCCCAGCCCGCCCCCGGGGGCATGACCCAGGGTGTTCCCCCCGTGAGCGGCGGCGGGCTGGCAGCCGTCCCGATGTCGCCGCTGGTCCCCCTGGCCGACCCGCTGGCGTCGCTGCTGCTCCTGGGCGCCCTGACTTCGCCCATCGCCGCGCTCGCCGCCGCGCCCTTGGCCTTCCTGGACCCGGCGGCGCTGATGGCCATGGGCGCCGGGGTCAGCCCGTGGGTCCTCGGCTTCGACCCCAGCGTCCTGGCCGGGCCCCTCGCGATGGGCCTCGGTCTCTCCCTGTTCATGTGACCCGAGGATCGAAGGAGGTACACCCCATGCCGGCTCCCAGCCTTCCCCAGGCGGCCGCGGCCGCAGCGGCCCCCGTGAACCCGGCCCTGCAGTCCTTCGTCAACCCGGTCGCCCAGCTGGCGCAGCTGAACCCGATCGCCGCGCTGGCCGCCCTCAGCCCGGTGTCGGCCGTCTCGGCCCTGGGCCCCGCCCTGCGGTTCCTCAACCCGGCCCTGAACCCGGCCGCCGCCCTCCTGGCCTTCAACCCGGCGGCCGCGCCCACACTGGCGATCACGAACCCGGCGCTGGCGTCGCTGGTCAGCCCGCTGGCGGCTCTCAGTCTCCTGGGGTTCGGCGGGATCAGCCCGTTCGGCTTCGGCGGCTTCCCGATCAGCTCCTTCGGCTTTGGCGGTTTCCCGATCAGCCCCTTCGGGTTCGGCCTGCCGATCATCATCTGACCAACCCCGGGGCCGTGCGGCACCGCGACCCCGCTGCGCCGGGTCCGGTGCCGCGCGGCGCGGCCTGTACCGGCCGAGGTGACAGGCGGTGGCCGAAGCGAAAGGCGGAGTCCCGCCGCCCCTGGCGGTATTCGTCGACCCCGTGCACATGCTGGCGGCCATCCACCCGCTGCTGGCGCTGGCCGCGCTCTCGCCGTCCGCTGCGGTGGTGGCGGCCAGCAACCTCATGGACCTCTTCAGCCCCGCGCAGAACCCGGTGGCGGCTCTGGTGGCGTTCCAGCTCGGGTGGGAGTGGGCCAGCCGCCTGGCTGCCGGCGGGGAGTCCGGAGCTTCACGGTCGGGGTCGGGCGGCACCCAAACCGCCACGCTCCCTCGTCCGGGGCAGCCGGGTCCCGTCCCGGCGGACCAGGCGGCGCTCTTCCTCGCCACCGTCCTGGCGGCGGCGCGCGCCGGCGCCGCGCCCGTCACGGTCCCGCCGGCCGCGTCGCTCCTCTCGCTGGCGGTGCTGGGAGGCCCGTGGGCGCCGCAGTGGATCCTCCTCTGACGGAAGCGGGCCGGATGGCCTGTCGCCGGCCCGCTCCGTGCCTTGTCCGGAGCCGCGCCGGGCAGGAGGGAACTTGCGAAAGCCCGCCGAATACTGACGATAATCGGTGGGGTATTTTGCCCCCGCGCTCTACCAAACGGTTGGTCAATCGGCCGGGAGGAATGGTGGACATGGCGGAGAAGCACGACGGCCCGGGCGGCGCCGGCCGGGACACGGGCGAGTGGGCGGAGCGCAAGCTCCGCTTCGCCGGGGTGTCGGATCGCGAGGTGAAGCGGGTCTACCGGCCGGAGGACATCGCCGGCCTGGACTACGCGCGCGACCTGGGCGACCCCGGTGAGTACCCGTTCACCCGGGGCGTGTACCCCACCATGTACCGGGGCCGGCTGTGGACCATGCGCCAGTTCGCCGGGTTCGGCACGGCCGAGGAGACGAACGCGCGCTTCAAGTACCTCCTCCAGACCGGCCAGACGGGCCTCTCCATCGCCTTCGACATGCCTACCCTGCTCGGCTACGACTCCGACCACCCCTTCGCCAACGGCGAGGTGGGGAAGCTCGGCGTGGCCATCGACAGCCTGCGGGACTTCGAGATCCTGATGGACGGCATCCCCCTGGACAAGGTCTCCACCTCGATGACCATCAACCCGCCGGCGAGCATCATGCTGGCGATGTACCTGGTGGTGGCCGAGCAGCAGGGGGTGGGCTGGGATCAGGTCTCCGGCACGATCCAGAACGACATCCTGAAGGACTACATCGCCCAGAAGACCTACATCTACCCGCCGGAGCCGTCCGTGCGGCTCATCGTCGACACCATCGAGTTCTGCACGCGCCACGTGCCGAAGTGGAACACGATCTCCATCTCCGGCTACCACATCCGGGAGGCCGGCGCCACGGCGGCGCAGGAGCTGGCCTTCACCCTGGCGGACGGGATGTACTACGTGGAGGCTGCCATGGCCCGGGGGCTCGACGTGGACGAGTTCGCCCCGCGCCTCTCCTTCTTCTTCGACGTGCACAACGACTTCTTCGAGGAGATCGCGAAGTTCCGGGCGGCGCGGCGGCTCTGGGCCCGGATCATGCGCGAGAAGTACGGGGCGAAGAACCCGCGCTCGTGGATGCTCCGCACCCACGCGCAGACGGCGGGGGTGAGCCTCACCGCGCAGCAGCCGGAGAACAACATCGTGCGGGTGGCCATCCAGGCGCTCGCGGCGGTGCTGGGTGGGACCCAGAGCCTGCACACGAACTCCTACGACGAGGCGCTGGCCCTCCCCACGGAGGAGGCCGTTCGGATCGCCCTGCGGACCCAGCAGATCATCGCCGAGGAGACCGGGGTCGCGAACACGATCGACCCGCTCGCCGGTTCGTACTACGTCGAGTCGCTCACGAACCAGCTGGAGGAGGAGGCCCAGGCGTACTTCCGCAAGATCGAGGCGCTGGGCGGGGTGGTGAAGGCCATCGAGAAGGGCTTCTTCCAGCGGGAGATCGCCGACAGCGCCTACCGCTTCCAGCGCCGCCTCAAGTCCGGCGACTACGTCGTGGTGGGCGTGAACAAGTACGCCGACCCGAACGAGAAGGTCAGGACCAAGATCCTCAAGATCAACCCCGAGGTCCAGCGGCGCCAGATCGAGCGGGTGCGGGAGGTGCGGGCCCGCCGTGATCCGGCCCGGGCGCAGAAGGCGCTGGCCGAGCTGCGCAAGGCCTCGCAGAGCAGCGAGAACCTCATGCCGTACATCCTGGAGTGTGTCCGCGCTTACTGCACGGAGGGCGAGATCGCCGGGGTCTGGCGCGAGGTGTGGGGCGAGTGGCGCGAGGAGGCCATCTACTGACATGGACCGCAAGATCCGGGTGCTGGTCGCCAAGCTGGGACTGGACGCGCACGACCGCGGCGCGAAGGTCATCGCCCGGGCCTACCGCGACGCGGGCTTCGAGGTGATCTACACGGGACTGTACCAGCGGCCGGAGCAGGTCGCCGAGGCGGCCATCCAGGAGGACGTGGACGTGGTGGCGATCTCGAGCCTGGCTGGCGCCCACAACACGCTCATCCCCGAGCTGATCCGCCACCTGCGCGAGCAGGGGGCGGACGACGTCCTGGTGCTGGCGGGGGGCGTGATCCCGGAGGACGACATCCCGTTTCTGAAGGAGCAGGGCGTGGCCGGGATCTTCGGCCCCGGCTCCGACCTGGACGAGATCATCGAGTTCACCCGGCAGAACGTGAGGCGTGTGTAGCCCATGCAGATATACGAGCGCTTCATCCAGGGGGACCGGCGCGCCCTGGCCCGGGCCATCACGCTGGCCGAGAACGGGGCGCCCGAGGCGACGGCGCTCATCCGCGACGTCTTCGGCCGGACCGGACGGGCCCACGTGATCGGGGTGACGGGCCCGCCCGGGGCGGGGAAGTCCACCCTGGTGGACCGGCTGGCCGTGGCGCTGAGGGCCCGGGGCCGGACGGTGGCGATCGTGGCCGTCGACCCATCGAGCCCCTTCTCCGGGGGCGCCATCCTCGGTGACCGCATCCGGATGCAGCACTCCCTCGCCGACCCCGGCATCTTCATGCGGAGCCTGGCGAGCCGGGGCCACCTGGGCGGCCTCTCCCTGGCGACGGCCGACGTGGTGCTGCTCCTCGACGCCTTCGGCTTCGACGTGATCCTGGTCGAGACCGTGGGTGCGGGTCAGTCCGAGGTCGAGATCATGGGGCTCGCCCACACCACCCTTGTGGTGCTGGTGCCGGGCCTGGGCGACGACATCCAGGCGATCAAGGCCGGCATCCTCGAGATCGGCGACGTGTTCGCGGTGAACAAGGCCGACCGCGAAGGGGCGGACCGGACCGTCACCGAGATCGAGATGATGCTCGACCTGGGCCACGTGGGGGAACCCGGGATGAACCGCTGGCCGCAGGACGCCCGGGTGCCTGCCGCGGCCGGATACCAGGGTCTGGAGCGGCTCGACCCGCGCGGTCACCACGCCGACCTGCACGCGCTCCCCGAGGGGGTAGCCAGGGGGCCGGCGGCGGCCACGGGGCTCATGACGGCCGCCATGCGCCACACGGCCGCGCGGCACGGCCTGCCGGCGCCCGGCGCGATCTCCTGGCGGCCGCCCGTGGTGCGGACGGTGGCCCGGGACGACCGGGGCACCGAGGAACTGGTCGACCGCCTGCTCGAGCACCTCGCGTTCCTGCGCGAGTCGGGGCGGTGGGACGCCCGCCTGCGCCTGGACGCCGAGGCGCGCCTCCGCGAGCTCGTGTCGCTGTACGCCACCCGGGCGGTGCTCGGGCGCGCCTCGGAGTCCGGCGACCTGGAGCGGCTGGCGGGGGCCGTGGCGGCACGGGAGGTCGACCCGTACACGGCGGCGGAGACGCTCCTCTCCCGCCACCTGGGCGAGCCGCCGGGGTGACGCACAGGAGGGACCCGCATGAACTTCTTCCTCACCGACGAGCAACAGGCGCTGCGCGAGGCGGTGCGGGAGTTCGCCGAGGAGGAGATCGCCCCCCGCTCCGCCGAGTACAACCGGCGCCACGAGTTCCCGCGGGACAACTTCCGGCGTCTGGCGGAGCTTGGCTACCTGAACATGCAGCTCCCGGAGAAGTACGGCGGGCAGGGGCTCGACTGGGTCAGCTACACGATCGTGGTGGAGGAACTCGCCCGGGCATGCGCGGCCACGGCGGTGATCTACGAGGTCCACTCTTCCCTGCACTCCGAGGCCATCTACCGCTTCGGCACCGAGGAGCAGCGCATGCGCTACCTGCCCCGGCTCTCCCGGGGCGAACTCCTGGGCGCGTACGCGCTGACGGAGCCCGGGGCCGGTTCCGACGCGGCGGCGATCCAGACCCGGGCCGAGCGGCGCGGCGACGTGTACGTCCTGAACGGGCAGAAGGCGTTCATCACGAGCGGCGGGGTGGCGGACAGCTACATCGTCTTCGCCCGCACGGACCCCGCGCCGGGCCACCGCGGGATCACGGCGTTCATCGTCGAGAAGGGTGCGCCGGGCCTGCGCTTCGGCCCGCCGGAGCGGAAGATGGGCCTCCACGCCTCGCCGACCACCGCCATGTACCTGGAGGACTGCCGGGTCCCCGTGGCCAACCGGCTGGGGGACGAGGGGCAGGGTTTCGCCATCGCCATGGCGATCCTGGACCGGGGGCGGGTCGGCATCGGCGCCCAGGCGGTCGGGATCGCCCAGGCGGCGCTGGACGACGCTCTCGCCTACGCCCGGCAGCGCCACACGTTCGGCAAGCCGATCGCCGAGCACCAGGCCATCGCCTTCAAGCTGGCCGACATGGCGACGGAGATCGACGCCGCCCGGCTCCTGGTCTACCGCGCGGCCTTCCTGCTGGGACAGGGGCGCCCCTGCCGCAGGGAGGTGTCGATGGCCAAGCTCTTCGCCTCGGAGGTCGCGATGCGGGCGACCACCGAGGCCGTGCAGATCCTCGGCGGCTACGGGTACATGGAGGACTACCGGGTCGAGCGCCTCATGCGCGAGGCGAAGGTGACCCAGATCTACGAGGGCACGTCGGAGATCCAGCGGATCGTGATCAGCCGGGAACTGCTCCGGGGGCTGCGGGAGGAGGCCGCGGTCCGCTGACGGCGACGCTCGCCCGGACACGCCGTGTCGCGCTCAGGAGGTGCCGGCCGGCGGCCGGCGGGCCACCAGCGTGGCCAGCCCCCGGACCGCATCCTCTCCGTAGTGCAGGACCTCCCAGTCCCGGAAGGTATCGAGGAGTTCCCCGGGCCTCAGCGTGTGGTCCGGCCGGTGGCGGAGCCCCGGCCCGGCGGCGTAGAAGCTGTGGTAGAACACGACGCCGCCGGGCCGCACCGCGCGGCGGATGTGCGGCAGCAGCGGGCGGTGGAGGTAGAGGGTGACGACCACCAGGTCGTACGCTTGGGGAGGGATGTCGACCGGGCCCGCCTCCAGGTCGACCTGGCGGGTGCGCAGCCGGTCCCGGTTCCCGGCGGGGACCTCCTCCCGCAGGATGCGGAGGCCCTCGTCGCTGACGTCCCAGGCGTCGACCTCGTAGCCCAGGCTCAGGAGGTAGAGGGTGTTCCGCCCGGCGCCGCAGGCCAGGTCGAGGGCGCGCAGCGGTCGCCCCGGCGGCCGGGAAGTCGCGTGGGGCAAGAGGTGGGACAGTTCGACCAGGCGGGGGCTGGGTAGCCGGGAGAACTCCCCGGCGGCGTAGCGGCGGTTCCAGCGCTCCTGCGCGCTCTCGGGCTCAGGGGCCTCGGGCACGGCACGCCCCTCCTCCACGTCGCCTCCATCATAGCACGAGGCGCGCGGCGTGGGGCCCGATCGCTGCCGCGCTGCGTATGCCCGCGGGGGTCACGACTGCAACCCCGAAATACGGGCCTTGCGTTGCCGACCCGCCAGTGTGGCGCGGCCGGCCCGTCGCCATGACTAGGTCGGACAGGCGGTGTCGCGCAGGACCGCACCCGCCGTTTGGGGCAGGTGCGGTCGCGCACGCGTCCCGCCGCCCGGCGGATGCCTCAGAGGCCGAGGGAGAGCAGGAGCGCTGTCGTGTCGTCCAGGACGCCCAGCGGCCCCGTCACGGCGATACCGGGCACGCCGAAGAAGGGGGTGCCGAAGACGGCCGCGAACTGGCCGGTGAGGATCGGGTTCACCGCCACCTGAGCCAGCAGGGCCGGGCATGCGGCCATGATGGAGGCGACGGTCGGGTTGGCGAGGAGGAGGTTCACCAGCTGGATGTTGGCGGCCACCTGCGCGGCCAGGGTCGGGTTGGCCCGCAGCACGGCGGCCAGGCTGGGGTTCACGGTGGAGATCAGGTTGATGAGCTGCTGGGCGGTCAGGGAAACCCCGATCGCGCTGGGGCCCACAGCCGGAGCCACGGTCGGGATCGCCGCCGGAGCCGTGAGGCCGGTGATCCCGGTCACGGCGGGCGGTACCGCCGCCGGCGGGCAGTTGACCACCACCGTGGGTGCCGCCGCCGGGGTCACCGGGGTGACGCGGACCTCGGTCACGCCGCCTCTCTTGTCCATGCTTTCACCTCCGGGGCAGAGAGGCTCACGGGTATCTTATGTAAAGCCCCGGCCAGCGGCGCGCCGCGGCCCCGGCGGCCGGCGAGATGGAACATGGAGGCCGCGGATGGGAGTCGAACCCATCTCCGGACGCTGTGGTCCGGACGCCAGGGTTTGCAGCCCCGGGGGAACACCGGTTCCATCGCGGCCAGGCTCATTTTACCCCGGCTGCGCGCTCCGTCCCCCGCACCGCGAGGCTTGTCCCGGCGGTCGTAGCGCTCGGAGGGAAGCCGAACCCGCACGGAGAATCCCTCCTGGCAACTGCCGGACAGCGGGCGTGGAGGGGAGCAGGGGTGGATCAGGAGCTGCGAGAGTACCTCGACAGGCGCTTCGGAGGGGTCGAAGAGCGGATCGGGCGTGTCGAGGAGCGAATCGGCCGCGTCGAAGGGCGCCTGAGCCGACTGGAAGAGCGCATCGGAGGAGTGGAGGGAAGCCTCGAGCATCTGGGAGGCCGCCTCGACAGGGTGGAGGAGCGCCTCGACGGCATGGCCCGGCGCCTCGACGGGGTGGAGGAGCGCCTCGGCGGCGTGGAGGAGCGCGTCGGCAGCGTGGAGGCGCGCGTCGGGCGTGCAGAAGAAGAGCTGAGGGCCCTGCACGCCGAAACCGGCCGTGTCGGAACCAATCTGGACTCGCTGCAAGACCAGGTTCGACTCGTGGCGGAGAGCCACTCGATCCTGTACGGGGCCATCGACCGCCAGTACGAGGAAGTGAGGGCCGAGATGCGGGACGTGCGCTCTCTGCTCAAGGTGTGGAACGAGCTGGTCCCGCTGCGGCTGCGCGATGTCGAGGAGCGGATCCGCGAGCGGGCCGGCCCTGCGTCGTGACCGGGCCGGCAGGCCCGGCACCCGGTCCTGGAGGGCTGGCTGGCCAGAGCGCCGCTACCGCCGGGCGACGTACTTCTCCCGGATCCGGCGAAGCCACTCGAGCTGAGCGGCGAGCGCCTCGTCCTTCCGGGCCGCCAGGTCGGGGTTCGCCGCGGCCATGGTCTCCATGTTGCCCACGATGTCCGCTTCGACGCTGTCCAGGAACTCCGCCAGCAGCTCGGGGCTGACCGGTCCGAAATCCCCTGCGACCACCCTGTCCAGGAACTCGGTCAGGTCCGGGTGGCCGTCCATCTGAAACGCCACGTACCGATCCCGCAGTTCCTCCAGGTTCATACCGGTTCCCACCTCCGCGCGGGTCCGCACCGGAGATTGACGAGGGGCCCGTCGTAGCCGGCGCACGTCCGCCTGCCGGCGGGGCCCTCATCGTGTTCATCGCGCCTCCCGGCGATCCCTTCCGCCGGCGGGCAGGATGATACCGGCGAGGTCAGGCGCCGCGGGCAAATCCCACGTGAACAAATCGGAATTACAGTATATGATGGAGGTGGCGCCGGCACGTGCGGCAGACCCGGCGCGCAACACACGACAAGGGGTGCGTGCGGTGGCAAGGGTCGCAGAAGGCATCCGTGACCTGGTGGGCAACACGCCGCTCATGCGGCTTCGGAACATGGGTGTCCCCGACGGGGTCGAAGTCTACGCCAAGCTGGAGATGTTCAACCCCGGCGGCAGCGTGAAGGACCGGATCGGGGTGGCGATGCTGGACCGGGCGGAGGCCGAGGGCCGTCTGCGCCCGGGGGGGACGGTGATCGAGCCCACGGCCGGCAACACGGGGATCGGCCTGGCCCTGGCGGCGGTGGGCAGGGGCTACCGGGTCATCTTCGTGATGCCGCAGAAGTTCGACGGGGAGAAGTCGGCCCTCATGCGGGCCCTGGGCGCGGAGATCGTCCTCACGCCGAACGAGGAGGGGATGGCCGGGGCGATCCGCCGGGCGCACGAGCTGGCTGCGGCGATCCCGGGCAGCTTCGTGCCGAACCAGTTCGAGAACCCGGCCAACCCGGACGCCCACTACCGCACGACGGGTCCGGAGATCTGGCGCGACCTGGACGGCCGGCTCGACGTGTTCGTTGCCGGGGTGGGCAGCGGCGGCACGTTCACCGGCGTGGCCCGCTACCTCAAGGCGCAGGACCCGGCCATCCGCTGCGTGGCGGTGGAGCCGGAGGGCTCGATCATCGGCGGCGGCCCGAAGGGCACCTACAAGGTCGAAGGGATCGGCAACTGGTTCGTCCCCGCCGTGATGGACGTGTCCCTGGCCGACCGCTTTCTCCGCGTGCCGGACCGGGCCGCCTTCGACACGGTTCGGGAACTCGCCCGTCGGGAGGGGCTCCTGGTGGGGTCCTCGAGCGGGGCGGCCGTCTGGGCCGCGCTGGAGGTGGCACGGGAGTCGGCGCCCGGCACTCGCATTGCCGTGGTCCTGCCGGACTCGAGCGAGCGGTACCTGTCCCGGCGGATCTACGAGCAGGAACTCTGAGCGTGCACGTCCGGAGGTGGGATCCGTGCGATTCGCCACCCGCTGCATCCACGGTGGACCCGGGCCCGATCCCCTCACCGGGGCCGTCAACGTGCCGGTGTACCTCACGTCCACCTACCGTCAGGAGGCCATCGGCCGCCACAAGGGGTACGAGTACTCGCGCACCGGCAACCCCACCCGCGCGGCGCTGGAGCAGCTGATCGCCGGTCTCGAGGGCGGGAGCCGGGGGCTGGCCTTCGGTTCCGGGCTGGCCGCGCTCACCACGATCCTGCTCCTCTTCCAGGCCGGCGACCACCTGATCCTGGGGGACGACGTGTACGGGGGCACCTTCCGCCTGCAGGACAAGGTGTTCCGGCGCTTCGGGCTCGAGGCCACCCGGGTGGACACCACCCGCCCGGAGGCGGTGGCCGCCGCCTTCACCCCCCGCACCCGGGCGGTGCTGGTGGAGTCGCCCACCAACCCCCTGCTCAAGATCTCCGACCTGCGCGCCCTGGCCGAACTGGCCCACGCGCGTGACGCCCTCCTCATCGTGGACAACACCTTCATGACCCCCTACTTCCAGCGACCGCTCGAACTGGGCGCCGACGTGGTGTGGCACAGCGCCACCAAGTACCTGGGTGGTCACAGCGACGTGGTGCTCGGCCTCGTGGTGGCCCGCGACCCGGCGCTGGGGGAGCGGCTCGCCTTCCTCCAGAACGCGGCGGGAGCGGTGCCCGGGCCGCTGGACTGCTACCTGGTCATCCGGGGCATCGCCACCCTGCCGCTCCGGATGCAGGCCCACGAGGCGGGTGCCCGGCGGGTCGCGTCGTACCTTGCCGCCCATCCCCGCGTCCGCCGGGTCTACTACCCGGGCCTCCCGGATCACCCGGGCCGGGAGGTGCACGAGCGTCAGGCGACGGGCTACGGCGGCATGATCGCCTTCGACGTGGGCTCGGCCCGTGCGGCCGAGCGCGTGGTGGAGCGGGTCAGGCTGTTCTACCTGGCGGAGAGCCTCGGCGGGGTGGAGAGCCTCATCGAGGTGCCCTCCCGCATGACCCACGGCTCGCTGCCCGCCGAGGTCCGGGAGGCCCTCGGGATCACGGACGGGCTCATCCGCCTCTCGGTGGGGGTCGAGGACCCCGAGGACCTCGTCGCCGACCTCGACCAGGCGCTGGCGGGCATCTGAGGGCCGCGGCAGGGCGCCGCCCCGGTGACCGGGCCGTCCGGGAGGAAGTGCCAGGCCGGTGGGCGAAACTCGTTCCAAGCGGTGCACACAGATTACAGCACCCGTGAGGACCACCGGACCGGGGGAGAGGGGCCGGTCCACAGGGCAGGGGGCAGGACGGATTGGCGCGCTGGCTCGACTACCGGCAGTGGAGCGTCCGTTTCAAGTTCACCGCCACGCTCGTCATGGGTTCCCTTTCCACCGCCGTCCTCGTGGCCGGAACCCTTTTGTGGCTGCAGTGGCACGGCGGCATCGTCGATCCGGCGGTGTTCCGGCGCAACATCCTGTACGCGGCCCTGGCGGCGTCCATCCCGTTCGTGGTGAGCATCTTCGTCGGGATCGGTATCTCGATCCTGGTGGCGACGCCGCTACGCGCCATCCGCCAGGCGATGAGCCGGGTGGCGCAGGGCGACCTCCGGGTGGACGAGGTGCGGACCCCCTTCCGGGACGACATGGGCCTCATCGCCGAGGCGTTCGGCCAGATGGTGGCGGACCTGCGGCGGGTCGTGGGCGAGATGACCCAGAGTGCCCGTGAGGTGGCAGCCGCCAGCCGGGTCGGGCAGGAGAGCTCGCAGGCCATCGCCCAGGTGGCGGCGGAGCTGCGCGCCGAGTCCGACCACCTCGCCGAGGCGGCGGGCAAGCAGCGCGACCAGGCCCGGCAGGCGGTCCAGGTGATCGACGAGCTGCGGCGGGCCGTGCGGGACGTGGCGACCGGCGCCCAGAACCAGGCGGCGCAGGCCTCCAGCGGCCTGGAGGCGATCCGGCAGATGGCCTCGGCCATCGACCAGGTGGCGGCCAGCGCCGGGCAGGTGGCCGCCGCCGCCCAGAACGCCCACGCGGCCTCGACGAAGGGGAGCCGGCAGATCGCCCAGGCGGTCGACGGGATGCTGCGGGTGCGCGACCAGGTGACGGGCGCCTCGGACCGTATCCACGCGCTCGAGGCCAGCCTCGCGCACGTCGACGAGATCCTCCGCCTCATCACGGACGTGGCGGAGCAGACGAACCTGCTCGCCCTGAACGCCGCCATCGAGGCGGCGCGGGCGGGGGAGCACGGCCGGGGCTTCGCCGTGGTGGCGGACGAGGTGCGGCGCCTGAGCGAGCGATCCCGGGAGGCGGCGGAGCAGATCGGGGAGCAGCTGAGGCAGCTCCAGGCCAGCGCCCGGGAAGTGGTCGAGGCCATGAGCGTCACCAGCCGGGAGGCGGAGGCAGGGGCGCAGCTCGGCGCCGGGGTGCGGGACGCCCTGCAGTCGATCATCGTGGCCGTGGAGGAGACCGACCGTGCGGCGCAGAACATCTCGGCCGCGGCGCAGCAGCTCGCCGCCTCCAGCCAGGATGTCGTGCGCGCGACCGAGGAGCTGGCGGCGATCGCGGAGGAGAACTCGGCCGCCAGCGAGGAGATGCTGGCTTCGGCGGAAGAGGTCGGCGGGCTGGTCGGACAGATGGCGGAGGTGGCCGAGTGGGGCGCCGGGGCAGCGGGGCGCCTGTCGGAAGCCAGTCACCGGCTGATGGTCTCCACCGCCGAGGCAGCGGTGTCCGCCGGTCAGCTCAAGGACCTGAGCGAGCGATTGACCGCCCGGGTGAGCCGCTTCACCACCTGAGTCACCACCCGCAGGAGGAAAAGGACCGCCGGCGGGGGAAGTTAACGGGAGAAGGGAGGCGTCGGGCGTGTTCCGCAACCTGGGGCCGATGGAGATCGGGCTCATCCTGCTGATCCTCCTGCTGCTCTTCGGGGGGTCCAAGCTCCCGGAGCTTGCCCGCGGTCTGGGCAAGGGGATCCGGGAGTTCAAGCAATCCATGCGGGACGAGGGGCCGGCGGAGGAGAAGCCACCGGCCGGCGGCGCTCCGGAGAAGACCGCGGCGGAGGGTTCCGCGCGCAAGGAAGGCTAGCCGGGGGTGCTGCGCGTTTGTGGCTGGTCCTCCTGGTGGCCGGCAGCCTCCTCATGGGACTGTCGGTCAACCTTTTTCTGCTCCCGCTGCGGCTCGCCGAGGGCGGCGTGGTCGGGGTCGGGATCGTGCTCGAGCACACCCTCGGCGTGCCGGTGCCGGTGAGCTTCTTCCTGCTCAACCTGCCCCTGGCCGTGGTCGCGTGGCGCCATCGCGGCTGGGACTTCGTCGCGCGCTCGGTCCTGGGGATCGTGGCGTTCACCCTGTCCCTGGCCCTGACGCGGGGCGTGCACCCGATCACCTCCGAGCCCCTCCTGGGAATCGTCTACGGGGGGCTCACCATGGGGGTCGGCCTCGGCCTGGTGCTGCGCGCCGGCGCCACCACCGGCGGCACGGACCTGCTCGCCTCGCTGTTCCACCACCACCTGGGCCTGACAGTGGGCAACGTGATCC
Source organism: Caldinitratiruptor microaerophilus (assembly GCF_025999835.1). Taxonomy (NCBI): domain Bacteria; kingdom Bacillati; phylum Bacillota; class Clostridia; order Eubacteriales; family Symbiobacteriaceae; genus Caldinitratiruptor; species Caldinitratiruptor microaerophilus. Next base: position 353,236 of record NZ_AP025628.1, read on the forward strand.
TGGCGGTGGACGCGCTGGTGCTGCTCCTGGCGGGCGTCACCTTCGGGTTCGAGCAGGCCCTCTACTCGGGCCTGACGCTGGCCATCTCCAGCCGGATGGTCGACTACGTCCAGGAGGGTTTCTACGGCGCCAAGGGGGTCGCGGTCATCACCACCCGGCCGCAGGAGATCACCCGGGCCATCATGGAGGGGCTGGAGCGCGGGGTGACCCTCCTGGAGGGGACGGGAGGGTGGACCGGGGAGCGACGGACCATCGTCTACTCGGTGGTGCAGCGGAGCGAACTGAGTGCCCTGAAGCGCATGGTCTACGGACTGGACCCCGGGGCGTTCGTGGTGGTCGGAGACGTGCGCGAGGTGCTGGGGGAGGGGTTCCGCCCCTGGGACACGGCACGACCGTAAGGCGGCGCAGCACGCGCGTGGGCCCCCCGGTCCCTGGTCAGGGCACGGGGGGCCTTTGACTTCTGCTACCGCGTGATGAGGAGATAGAGCGGGAGCCCCAAGCTGGCGGCCGCCAGGACCAGGAGGCCGGCCGCGCCGCGGAGGAGCCGCTGCCGGAGCGCCCAGCGCGCGTAGTTCACGGAGTAGGCGGCAGCCGCCAGCGCGATCAAGAGGGCTCCGAGCTTGTAGAGCACCGCAGTCCCCCCTCTCAACGTGCCGGCGCGATTCGGGGAGGATCGAGGCGCGTACCCGGGCGGCGGATCTGCACGGGGATGCGCACCTCGACCTCCGCCTCCGGGAAGCGGCGGCTCCAGTCGTACTCCCGCCATTCCGGGTAGGTGGGAAAGAGGCGCGCCACCTTGAGGCCGAACCCGAACGGATCGGCCCGCCACTCGGTCTGCGCCTTGCGGATCAGTTCCCGAGCCGTCGCCTCGAGAAGGGCCGACGTTGCCCCCGCCAGACGGGCGATGCGGGTCTCGTCCCGCGCGTAGTCAACACGGCTCTGGACTCCGAGCAGCGTCGCCTCCTGCGGTGCGACCACCGTGAGGCGCGGGTGCTGCCCGCCCAGTGCCGCGCGGACGACGGGGAGCCGTCCGGGCCGGATCTCGAGTCCGACTTCCTGGCCCGGGGCCAGCGGGTCCGGAACCGACAGCACGGCGCGCCGCAGGTCCCCGCGCAGGAGGTTGATGACCCGCATCTCCTGGCCGGTGGCAACCCCGACCATGCGCGCGTCCCGGAGGATGGCCGCTCCCACCATCTCCGCGTTGGGTCCGCCGCGCCGGGGGAGGTTGCCGGCCACCCATTGCTCCGGCCGCTCCGGGCCGGCGGTGTCACCCCCCCCACCGGTGCCGTCCCCGGCCTCGCCGCCCGGCCGGGCGCCCTCCTCCGTCGAGCCCTCCTGCTGGTGCTGCCCCGGCTGAGGGCGCAGCGCGATCAGGTACGCGATCCCGTCCATGCCCGGGTTCTCCGTGGCGGCCAGAAGGTCGTTGAAGCGGGCCGAATGCGGGATCAGGCCCGTCTCCCGGTCCTGCAGCGGCAGGAACTCGAGGAAGCGGTGGGGGTCCCGCTCGACCTGCGGGTGCAGGCGGCTGAGCAACTCCACTGCCGGGCCCTGGCTGATGACCACGGCCATGGTGGCCCGGATCGGGCGGCTGCGGTCCAGGAAGTCGAGAAACGGGGCCAGGCCGTCGTGCTCTGCGAGGTCCCGCCCCACGACCAGGACCTTGGCGTGCTCCAGGGACAGCGTGCGGGCAAGGTACGAGTTGAGGAGGTTTGCCGCCTCCGGGATCGTCGCGGCGGTGACGGTGGAGACCGTGACGACGTCCTCCTCGCCGCCGCTCCCACCGCCGTCGCCATTCCCGCCGCCGCCGGCCATCTTGCTCGGGATGGCGATCATCGCCGAGACCTGAACGCCGTGTGGTGCCCGGTCCAGACCGAGGGCCAGCACGAAGGCGAGTTCCTCCAGCTCGCGCCGGTCCCAGCACCCCGTCAGGAGCGGGGTCAGCACCAGCGCAATACCCGCGAGCCACACCCGGCGGGTGCGGGGCTGCCGGCTAGTCGTCGCCGGTCGGGGCATGTGCGGGCACCCCCTTGCGGCGCAGGAGCCGGAGTCCGTAGGCGAGGATGGGCACCCCGAACACCGGCCCGACCGCCCAGGTGCGCACGGCCAGGTCCGCCCGCAGGGCGGTGATGGTGTCCGGCGGCAGCAGGCTGATCGAGAAGGCCACCACCGCCAGCGGGAACAGGAGGGGGCGGTAGTACGGAAGGGCCAGCGTCACGGAGGCGAGCGAGGCGGTCGCGTGCAGGGAGATCGCCATGTACACGAGCGCGCCCACGATCCAGAACAGGACGAACAGGCCCTCGGCGCGCTGGAAGAACCGCCCGAGGTACACGAGGCGGGCGAGACGGTAGAAGAGGAAGGGGTGCCGGGCGGCATCCTCGGGTCCCAGCACCGCCGTACCCAGCGCGACCGTCCCCGCCAGGGCGATCGCCGACGTGGCCAGGGCCCACATGGCTGCTGCCCGCAGATGGCCCGGGCTGCGCGCCGCGTACGCGTAGACCCCGGTCAGCCCCAGGTCCGCCCACAGGCCGATGTCGCGCAGGCTGGCGGCCACCAGTCCCGACAGGCCCGGCCCGGCCAGCGGGAAGAGCCAGTCCGTGTGGGCTTCCGGCAGCACGGCGGCGGCGACCGCCAGGACGGAGAGGGTCAGCGCCGGCCAGACGATGACGTTGGCCCGCGCCACGGGCTCCAGCCCCAGGTAGGCGCCGTAGACGGCCATCGCCAGGACGGTGGCGCCGATGGCCGTCGGGGGGGTGCGCGGCAGGATGGCCACGGCGAAGGTCTCCATGACCAGCCGCACGCCGAGGGCGGTCTTGAGGACGAGCCACAGCGTCAGGGCGACGTTGGCCACGAGGCCCGGCACAAGGCCGAACGTCTCCTGCAAGGCCTCGGGCAGCCCCCGCCCCGGGAAGTCCTGCATCAGCGACACGATCGGCAGGGTGAGGATCCCGGCCCACACGGCGGACAGCAGGGCGACCGCCCACCCGGCCGTGATCCCCTGCTGGGCGACGAGTGCCGGGTGCGGTAGCACCACGACCCCGGCCAGAACCGTGAACCCGAGCAGGGCCAGCTCCCGGAACCCGAGGTGGCCTTCCTGGTACACTAGCGCGTGCCTCCCTTGCCGTGGGTGCCGGAACCGGGCGGCCGGGTCCGGCGCTCGGGGCGTGCCGCCGGCCCCGCCGCCCCGCTGTGCCAGCGGCGGGAGATCTCCGGCTGCCGCCAGGGGTCCAGGGGCCGCACGTGCCGGGGGCGCTGTTCCATGTAGAAGAGGGGCTCGCGGCGCAGCGTGTCCTCGGCCCCGGCCCGGAACGGGGCGACCGGCGAGAGGTACGGCACCCCGAACGAGCGCAGCGCCGCGAGGTGGAGCACGACCCCGAAGATCCCCAGGGCGATGCCGTAGAGCCCCAGCGTCATCCCGAGGAAGATGAACACGAACCGCAGCACCCGGATGCCCCAGGCCGTCGAGTAGTTGGGGATGGCGAAGGAGGCCAGGCCCGAGATCGCCGTGATGATGATCACCACCGGGCTGGCGATCCGGGCGGCGACGAGGGCCTGTCCGAGGATGAGGGCGCCGACGATGCCGATGGTCGGCCCGATCACGCTGGGGATCCGGATCCCCGCCTCGCGAACCAGCTCGAAGAAGAACTCCATGAACAGCAGCTCGAGCGCGGCGGGGAAGGGGACCCGCTCCCGGGCCGCGGCGATGGCCAGGAGAAGCTCGGTGGGGAACATCTCCTGGTGAAAGTTCACGGTGGCGATGTAGATCCCGCCGGTCAGGACCGCCAGGAGCAGGGCGATGATCCGGAGGCTGCGCAAGAGCGACCCGTACGGCCAGCGGATGTAGTAGTCCTCGGCGGTCTGCATGAGCGACCACCAGGTGACGGGTACGACCAGGGCGAAGGGCGAGTTGTCCGCCAGGATGACCGCGTGGCCTTCCGCCAGGTAGGCCGCCGCCCGGTCCGGCCGCTCGGTGGAGAGGGTCTGGGGGAACAGGGCGAACGGGCGGTCCTCGACGAACTGCTCGAGGATCCCTTCGGTCCCCACGTAGTCCAGGTCCAGGCTGGCGATGCGCCGCTTGATCTCCCCCGGGAGCTTCGGGTTCACCACGCCCGAGATGTACATCACGGCTACGAAGGTCCGGCTGATCCTGCCGACCGGGATCATCTCGGTGACCAGGCGCGGGTCCTTGATCCGCCGCCGGATGAGGGCGATGTTCATCCGGATGGACTCGTTGAACGCGTCCAGCGGACCCCGGATCACCATCTCCTGCTTCGGGGTGGTGACGCTTCGCACCGGGAACCCCTTGGTCTCGACCACGACGGCCCGGGGCACCCCGTCGAGCAGGATGACGGTGTCGCCGCTCAGGATGCCGTCGATGACGCCCTCGATCGTGGGCTTCTCCTCGACCTGGTTGCCGGGCAGGAGGCGGAACAGCACGCGCTCGAGGAGCGGTCGCCAGGGCTCGGGCCCGTCAGGGCGCGTGCCGGTGCGCCCGTCCTGGCGCCCGGCGGGCGGCGTGCCGGCCTGGCCCGGGGCCCCGCCCTGCGGGCCGGGTCCGGGGTCGCCGGCCGGCTGCGGCGGGCGCAGGTCGTGGTCCATGTGGGCCAGGAGCATGAGCGGCTCCAGCACCGCCATGTGGATCCGGGCGCTGTCCACCAGGCCGTCGATGTAGAGGACGGCCGCCCGGACCGGCGGGTGGAGGCCGAGGAGGATCTCGCGGAACTTGACGTCGATGTTGTCCGGCGCCCGGAAGAAGGCGCGCAGGCAGGCCAGGTTCTCGTCGAGGGACGCGGCGAGGTCCCCAACGTCCGCGCCGGGGGCCGGGCCCCCGCCTTGCCCGGCCTGCTGCAGGGCGTCGAGGAACCGGTCGATGCGCCGCACGGCCGCGCGCGCCGACTCGCCGGTCTCCCGCAGCCGCCTCCGGACTTCCGCGAGTTCCTCCGGCGGCCGCTGGCCCCGGTCCCCGAGGGTGAACTCCCGGGGCGCCGCGGTGGCGCCCGGGTCGAGCAGGGCGCTCACCCGCTGCCAGACGCCCATCCGCATCCCCCCGCCGGGATAACCTACCCCGGCGGGGGGTCCGCTATCCGCCGGAGGACTTCAGGGGACGTCGACCCAGGCGTTGGGCTCCGGGGTGAGCACGCGGGTGCCGGGGCGCGCCGCCTCGGCCGCCCGGCGGCAGGCTTCGAGGTCGAAGGGCTCGAGCCAGCCGTCGACGTCCCAGTGCACCGGCACCAGCGTCCGCGGGCGGAGGCGCTCCAGGAGGGCGGGGACGTCCGCCAGGGTCAGGACCGGGGCCTCGGGGACCTTCGTGCGGGGGTTGGGCATCCGGGTGCCGATGTTCACCACGGCCAGGCGGCACCCGCCCACGTCCGGGATGCCCTCCAGGCGAGTGTCTCCACTCACGAAGGCCTTCCCGTCGGGGCCGGTGATGAGGATCTCCAGCATGGCGCCGCCGCTCGGCATGGCGCCGTAGTGGTGGGCGAGCTTCTTGGCCGCCTCGTCGCCCTCCGGGCCGGTGAACCAGTGTGCGCCGCGCCAGGCCCGCACCTCCAGGCCCCCGTCGAGGGCGAGGGACCGGCCGGGTTCGAGCGGCAGACACCGCTCCGCCGGCACACCGCAGACGTCCTGCAGCACCCGGGTGGCCTCGGGGGTGGCGATGTAGCGGGGCGCGGCGGCGGGGTCGATCCACTTGATGGCCTCGGGGTCGAAGTGGTCGAAGTGCCCGTGGGTGATCACGACGTAGTCGGGCCGGAAGTCGCGCAGGTACTGCGTGGGCGTGGGCGCGCGCCGGTTGGGGATGTACCAGTCGCCGTACGCGCCAGGGCGCGAGAAGTACGGGTCGACCGTGAAGCGCCTTCCTCCCACCTCGAGGCTGCTGCAGCCGGCGCCGTGCCAGGCGAACCGCATCGGGCGTCCTCTCCTATGGATCCGGGTGTGGGACCGGTCACCGAGAGCGGTGTTCGGCGGGATGGCGGCCGAGTCCTCCCCGTACCCTGGTACCGGGGCCCCGGCAAGGCCGCGGAACAGGAAAAGCCATCCGGCGGAGCGAATGGGCTTGCGAGGGAGGTGCCGCGGGCCTTGGCGGAACCCGGACTGCCGGAAGCGCCGCCGCGGATGTACGACGCGACCGGTGCCATCCACTGCCACTCCACGTACTCGGACGGGTCCGGGACGGTGGAGGAGATCGTGTCGGCCGCGCAGCGGGCCGGTCTCGAGTACCTGGTGATGACCGACCACGACACGCTCGCCCCCCTGCGGGAGAAGGGGGAGGGCTGGCACGGCCGCACCCTCGTGCTCTACGGCGTGGAGATCAGCCCCCGGCACAACCACTACCTCGCCTACGGGATCGAGGAGGTGCCCAGCTTCCACCTCCCGCCCGCGGAGTTCATCCGGGCGGTGCGGGAACTCGGTGGGGTGGGCTTCCTGGCGCACCCGTGGGACTACGGCAGCCCCGTCCTCGGCCTGGGCGAGTACAGCTGGCAGGACTGGGAAGTCGACGGGTTCACCGGCATCGAGATCTGGAACTACTTCTCCGGCTGGGTGGGCAGCATCACGAGTGTGTGGGACCTGGTGAGGGGGCTCCTGAACTGGCGGGCGGTCAGCATGGACCCCGACCCGCGCACGCTCGCGCGCTGGGACCAGCTGGCCCTGCGCCGTCCGGTGGTCGGGATCGGCGGGGTCGACGCGCATGGCATCCGCCGGCGGATCCTGGGCGTGCCCGTGACGTTCCACCCGTACGAGCGGGCCTTCCGCACGGTCCGCACTCACCTTCTCCTGCCCCGGCCGTGGGCGGGCGACGTGGCGGAGGATCGCCGGCAGGTGCTCGGCGCCCTCCGGCACGGGCGGGCGTACGTGGCCAACTGGGAGCAGGGCGACCCCCGGGGCTTCCGGTTCCTGGCGTGGGCCGGCGGGCGGTGGCTCGGCATGGGCGACCGGTTTCCGCACCCGGGGCCGGCCGGCAGCGTGCACTTCTCGGTGGAGACGCCCCGGGACGTCCCCGGGGTGCGCATCGCCCTCTTCTGGAACGGCCGGCCCATGGTCGAGACGGACGGGCCGGTGCTCCAGGGCCGCGACGCCGGGCCGGGGGTGTATCGTGTCGAGGTCTACCGGCGCGGCCGGGGCTGGATCTACTCCAACCCCATCTGCCTCGAGGCCCCCATGCCCTAGCCGGCCGGGGGGGTGCACGCGTGACGAAGCTGGCGATCATCGGCGGGGGCAGCGCCTACACGCCCGACATCCTCGAGTCCTTGCTGGCCGAACCCCACCTCTTCCAGGGGTGGGAGTGGGTGCTTCACGACGTGGACCGGGCAGCGGTCGCGACCATCGCCCGCCTGGGCCAGGGGCTGGCGCGCGCCGCCGGGTGCGAGGTGCGGGTGCGCCCCACGCTGGACCTGGCCGAGGCGCTGGCGGGTGCCCGCTTCGTCCTCGCCCAGCCCCGCCCCGGCGGCTTGCGGCACCGCGCCCTGGACGAGCGCATTCCCCTCCGGCACGGGGTCATCGGCCAGGAGACCGTGGGGCCGGGGGGACTGAGCTTCGCCTGGCGGTCGATCCCGGTCATGGTCGAGGTGGCCCGGCAGATGGCCCGGCTGGCGCCGGGTGCGTGGCTCATCTCGTACACGAACCCGGCCGGGATGGTCTGCGAGGCGCTCCTCCGGGTCCAGCCGGGGGTCCGCTTCCTCTGCCTGTGCGACATGCCGAGCGGGCTGCAGCACGAGATCGCGCGGGTGCTGCGCGCGGATCCGGGCCGGGTGGCCCTGGAGTACCGTGGCCTGAACCACGCCGGGTGGTCGGCCCGCGTGCTCCTGGACGGAGAGGACGTGACCCCGCGCCTCCTCCGCCTGGCCCGCCGGCTGCCGGTGGAGTGGCTCTGGCCGGGCGAGGTGGCGGGCACCGTGCGGCTGTTCAAGGAGCACGGGCACCTTCCGGACCCCTACCTGCGCTACTATTACTACACCGACGCGATCCTGCGGCGGCTGCGGCGCGCCCGGCGCACCCGGGCCGAGGTCCTGCTGGAGCGCCTGCCCCGACTCTACGCGCACTTCCGGGCCCAGGCCGCCGCGCCCCGGCCCCGCCTGCGCCTGCACCGCGGCCACGCCACCCACGGCGATCTGGCGGCGGGGATCATCCGGGCGATCGCCGCCGGGCGGAGAGAGCGCTACGTGATTCAGCAGCAGAACGCCGGCCACGTCGGCGGGCTTGTCCCGGGGCACGCGGCGCAGTTTCCGGCGGAGGTCGGCCCCGACGGGTGGCGGCCCCTGCCGGTGCCGGCCCTGGACGGGCCGGAGGGCGAGCTCATCCGGCGCATCCAGGCCGCCGAGCTGCGGAACGTCGACGCCGCCCTGACCGGCGACCGGCAGGCGGCCGTCGAGGCCATGGCCCTGAACCCGCTGGTGCCCTCGCGGGCGGTGGCGGAGCGGCTCGTCGAGGAGCTCCTGGCCGCCCACCGGGAGTACCTGCCGCAGTTCGGCGGGTGAGCGCGCCGGCCGGAGAGGGGGCGAGGGACCTGCGCGTGCTGATCGTGAACGCCGACGACTACGGGCTCTCGCCCGCCGTGAGCCGCGGGATCCTGGCCGCGTGGCGGGAGGGGATCGTGACCTCGACCACCTTCCTGGTCAACCTGCCCGCCAGCGCCGAATCCGCTCGCCTGCTGGCCGGGGCACCCGGCCTGGGGGTCGGCCTGCACCTGAACCTGACGACCGGCCGGCCGGTCCTGCCGCCCCGGTCCGTGCCCTCCCTGGTAGGGCCGGACGGGACGTTCGTGAAGAGCCTGTGGCGCCTCCGCTACCGGGTGCGGGCGGAGGAGGTGCGGAGGGAGTGGGAGGCCCAGGTGGACCGCTTCATCGAGCTCGTGGGCCGGCTGCCGACCCACCTGGACAGCCACCACCACGTGCACGCCCTGCCGGGGCTGGCGGCCGTCTTCGCCGACCTCGCCCGCCGCCGCGGCATCCGGGCCGCCCGGGTGGTCCGCCCGGCCGACCTGCCCCCCGTCCGGTCCCTCGCCGGCTGGGCGACCGGGCTGCTGTACCGCCGCTACCTGGCGGGCTCCGCCCGAGTCCTCGCCCGGTCGGGGCTGGCGCTGCCGGACCGGGTGCTCCTCGCCGACTTCGACCGGCGCCGCCTGGTCGAGTGGATCCGCGGGCTTCCGGAAGGCGTCACCGAGCTCGTGTGCCACCCCGGCTACGTCGACGGCGAGCTCCGCCGCCTGTCGGGCCGGGTGGAGCCCCGGCCGGCGGAGATGGCGGACCTCGTCTCGGCGGAGGTGCGTGAGGCCGTCCGCGCCGCGGGCGTCCGCCTGGCGCACTACGGGGAGCTCACCTCGGCGGAGAGGTAGCTCGCCTGCGGGGGCTCGTTCGTTCCTTGTACTGGAAGGAATCTCCCCCAGGCGGAGCGAAACTCTGTTCGACAGACTCGCTTGGACCGTGGGGAGGCGGGTAGCATTCTCTACCAGACCACCCTTGACGTCGGTTTGCAGCCGGGCTGTGACCCGTGCGGAGTCGAGCAGGCAGTCCGGATCGCCCGGCGATTTCCCCGCCTTCGCTACATGGGGAGCAAGTACAAGCTGATTCCCCATCTGGCGGAGGTGTTCGGGTCGCTACAGTTCAAGACCGTTCTCGATGCGTTCTCCGGCAGCGGTGTCGTGGCCTATCTTCTCAAGGCCATGGGAAAGACAGTCCACGCGAACGATTTCCTCCGCTTCTCCGCGGAGGTGGCCCGGGCGACGGTCGAGAACCCCGGGCGAACCCTCACGGAGGCAGACGTCCGCGCACTCCTGGAGCCGAACCCTGCACGTAGCCACTTCATCGAAGATACCTTTGATGGCCTTTACTTTTCGAGGCAGGACAATCAGTTCTTGGACAACGTCTGGTCCAATCTCGGTCGCCTCGACGACCCCTACAAGCGCTCTCTTGCGATCGCCTCCCTGGTGCTGGCGGCTGCCAAGAAGCAGCCTCGCGGCGTGTTCACCGTGGTGGGCAGGCGATACGACGACGGGCGGCTCGACCTCCGGCTTTCGATGCAGGAGCAGTTTCTTCGGGCCGTTAAGATGTACAACCGCACGGTCATGCCTGGAGCACCCGGTAACCGCGTGACTTGTTCGGATGTCTTTGACCTGCCAGATGATCGATATGATCTTGTGTATCTCGATCCTCCGTATGTCCCACCCAGGGACGACAACTGCTACATAAAGCGCTATCACTTCCTTGAGGGTCTTGCTTGTTATTGGAAAGATGTAAAGATCCTGTATAATACACGAACAAAGAAGATCGAGAAGAAGTGGACGCTGTTTTCCTATAAGCACACAATTGTAGACGCTCTCGATCGGTTGTTTGCCAAGTTTTCGCGAAGCATCATCGTGCTTTCGTATTCATCGAACAGCATTCCGCCCCGTGAGGTCATCATGGACCTGCTCAGGCGCTACAAGAAGACTGTGCACGTCGTCGCGGTACCCCACCGATACTCGTTCGGTACCCACCAACACGTGGGTGTAGGCCGAAACGAAGTGTCCGAGTACATCTTTGTGGGGATGTAGTCGGTGAGATTCCCAAGTGTTTCCGTTGAGGAGCTCCTACAGCAATTTCAGGAGGCTCCATCGGAGTGGCTGGACGACGCAGGGCGTGAAACCCTCCGCGCGATCGGCCGGTTTCTGGACGAGGCGAAGACGGGGGTCGACGCGGAAAAGCTTGACGCCCTGCTGGCCAGCTCGCCGAGAACCCTCGATGTGATCCGACTTTTTCTCGGTCTTTCGCAGGATGAGATGGCCAACCACCTCCGGGCGGCCGGTGGGGGCGCGCTCAGCGGAACGTATGCATCCATCCGAGACCGGCTGAAGCATGATCACGTCCGGGCTACGGTTGTATCTGCCCTTGTTCGACTAGGGGCAGTCCACACGATCGGTGCCCATCTGAGGAAACGATGGACGATCCGCGACGTTTTGCTGGAACGCTACCAGTTTGGTCGCGGACGAGCGGTGAAGGGACAGTTGCGGGGCCGATCGCTGGAAAATGAGGTGGAACAGCGGCTCCGGCGGCTCGGGGTCCCATACGTGGCGCGGGTCACCTTCATCGGTCGGGACGGTAAGCAGGCGAAAGCGGACTTTGCGATTCCTGGCGCACAGCGCCCCAAGACTGTCATTGAGAGTAAGGTATATGAGGCCACGGGTTCCAAACAGACAGACGTTCTCGGAGACATCCTGAAGATTGTGGAGGCCCGCGACTATCTGACCTACTTCTTTGTCGTGACAGACGGCCTGGGGTGGCACAACCGGGTGAGCGATCTGCGGCATCTGGTGGAGTTCCAGCAGCGAGGCATGGTGAGCATGATCTTTACCCGAGCAACGCTCGGGAAACTTGAAGAAGCAGTCCGCTACATTTACCAACACGAATACGGGCGCCAGAGCGAAGAAGAGTAGCCGGGGAACTCACCTGCCAGGTTCGGAGCGAACCTGGCTTTGCGTGGTCCTGGCTGGGAGGGAGAGCATGTCGCGTGCAGTTTTCGACAAGCTGAGCGCGACGCTCGTCGTGCCGATCGTGGTCCTCCCGGTTGCCGCGCTGCTGCAGGCGTTCGGGTTCATCCTGGGCCTCGAGCCCCTCACGGCCGGCGGACGGGCGATCCTGGTGCACTTCCTGCCGGCCCTGTTCGCCCTCGCCGTGGCCGTGGGCTTCGCCGGCGCCGATGCGATGGCTGCCTTCGCCGCCCTGACGGCCTACGCGGTGATGTGGGGGGTGGGGAGCGCGGTGGCGCGCGACCCCGCCCTGAACCCCGGGGCGATCGGCGGCCTGGCGGCCGGCGCCGTGGGGGTGTGGCTCTTCCGGCGCTTCCATCGCGTGGAACTGCCCGAGTTCCTGGCCCTCTTTTCCGGCAAGCGCCTGGTCCCCACCCTGGCAGCCCTCGCCGCGCTGCCGCTGGGACTCCTCCTCGGGTACGGGTGGCCGTGGGTGCTGGGTGGCCTCCGCACGCTCGCCGGGTGGGTCTTCTCGGCCGGGCCCGCCGGGGCCTTCGTCTACGGGGCCATGGATCGGATCCTTGTGCCCACGGGCCTGCACCACATCGTCAACAACCTGGTGGAGTACCAGCTCGGTGCTTACACCGACCCGGCGACCGGCCGGGTCGTCACCGGGGAGATCCAGCGCTTCTATGCCGGGGACCCTTCCGCGGGGCTCCTCATGAGCGGCTTCTACGTCTTCAACAACTTCGCCATCCCGGCGATCGCCCTGGCCATCGCCCACGCGGCACCCCCGTCCCGGCGGCGCCGGGTGAGCGGCCTCATGTGGACGGGCCTCCTCACCTCGGTGATGACCGGGATCACCGAGCCCGTGGAGTTCGCCTTCGTCTTCGGCGCGCCCGTGCTCTGGGGCGTGCACGTCGTCCTCACCGGCCTGGCCTCGTACATCACGTACGCGCTCGGCATCCGGGACTGGGGCTATGCCCTGCCCATGTACGTGATCAACTGGCCTTACGCCTCGCGGGCCGCCCTGATCCCCGTGGTCGGGGTCCCGTTCTTCGTGCTGTACTACGCCCTGTTCCGCTACTACATCGCCCGCTTCCGGCCGCCGGTCCTGGGGCAGGAGGCGGACCCCGGCCCGGGACCGGCCGGCGCCGTGCCGGCGGAGCCCGGCGCCTCGGACGTGGCGCACCTCGCGCAGGCCGTCCTCGCCGGGCTCGGCGGGCCCGGAAACCTCCGGAGCCTCGACGCGTGCATGAGCCGGCTGCGCGTGGACGTGGCCGACCCAGCCCAGGTCGACGAGGCCGCCCTGCGGCGCGCCGGCGCGCGGGGCGTCATGCGGGCCGGGACGGCCGTGCAGGTCGTCCTGGGGCCCCGGGCCGGCGCCGTGCGGGCGGCGATCGAGGCCGCGTCGAAGCCGCCCGCGGCGGACGGTCACCCCCCGGCGGAAGTGGGCGAACCCGCGCCGGAGGCGCGCCCGGGCGATGACGGGCCGGTCGAGGTCGTCCTCCTCTCCCCTCTCACGGGGCGCTGCCTGCCCCTCGGCGACGTCCCGGACCCAGCCTTTGCCAACCGCCTCGTGGGGGACGGGGTGGCGGTGGCGCCCGAGGCCGGCCTCCTCCTGGCCCCGGCCCCCGGCGTGGTCGCCCACGTGTTCCCCGGCGGGCACGCCGTGGGGATCGTCACCCCGGAGGGGCTGGAGGTGCTGCTCCACGTGGGCGTCGACACGGTGAAGCTCGGCGGCCGGCACTTCCGGGTGCGGGTCCGGGAGGGAGACCGGGTGCGGGCCGGTCAGGTGCTGGTCGAGTTCGACCGGGAGGCCGTGGAGGGGGAGGGCTACTCCACGGTCTCGCCGGTGGTCATCACGAACATGGACGCCGTGGCCGAGGTCACCCCGCTCTGCTGGGGGCCGGTCCGGGCCGGGGTTACGCCGGTCCTGCGGGTGAGGCGGCGGTGAGGCGCTTCCGGTTCTGGCTGCACGCGGCCGGGCTGGCCGCGGCGCTCTACCTCCTGACCGTCCGCTTCGTGATCCAGCCCTACGCCGTGCGGGGCGGCTCCATGGAGCCGACCCTGCACGCGGGCGAGCACGTCCTGGTGGAGAAGATCGCCTACCGCTTCCGGGCGCCCCGTCCCGGCGAGATCGTCGTCCTCCGCGACCCCACGGAACCCGGCCGGGATCTGGTCAAGCGGGTGGTGGCGGCAGGCGGACAGGTCCTGGAGAAACGGGCGGGCCACTACCTGGTCGACGGCGAGGTGGTGGCGGGTCCCTGCCCGGGGGACCCGTTCCCGCCGCGGCTGCCCCCCCGGGTGCTGGGCCCGGACCAGGTGTGGGTCCTCGGCGACAACTGGTGCGACAGCCGCGACAGCCGGGCCTTCGGGCCTGTGAGCGTCGACCTGGTCAGGGGGCGGGTCGTCTTCGCGCTGTGGCCGCCCCGGCGTCCTGCCGCGTACGCGAGCGGCGTCAGCGAGATGTGGTATCGCGCGGAAGGTCCCCGGCGGCAGGAGGCAGTTCCACGGCAGGCCGCTGCCTTCCCCGGCGCCGGCGCACCGCCGCGAGCGCCAGGAGGATGAAGGCAGCGGCCACCACGACGGCGTCAAGATAATGGAAGTACGCCCGCAGTGCCTCCCAGTTCTCGCCGAGCTTCACCCCGGTCCACACCAGGGCGGCGGTCCAGGGAAGGACCCCGAGGGCGGAGTACAGGGTGAAGCGCCCCAGCGGCATGCGGGCGATGCCGGCCGGGAGCGAGATGAAGGTGCGGACCCCCGGCAGGAGCCGGCTGAAGAAGGCCGTGACTTCGCCCCACCGGGCGAACCACCGCTCGGCCACGGCCAGCTCGTGTTCACGGAGAAAGACGTAGCGGCCGTAACGCTCGAGGAAGGGACGCCCGCCGTACCGGCCGGCCACGTACGCGGCCCACGACCCGACCAGCTGTCCGAGGGTGGCCCAGGTGACGGCTTCCCAGAAGCCCATGCGGCCGCGCGCGACCAGAAAGCCGGCGAACGGGAGGACCACCTCGCTCGGCAGGGGGAAGCAGGCGCTTTCCAGCGCCATGGCCAGGAAGATGCCGCCCGGCCCGGCACGGTCGAGGAAACCGACGAGGGCCTGAATGAGCGCGTCGATCATGGCGAGGCACCTTCTCTCTTGGCATCCGCGGGGGCAGACCGCTACCCCTCATCCTGCCCTTGGCCGGCGTGGCCGTCAACCCCGGCCGGGTGCCAGGAGTTACGCAACTCCGGTTTCTGAGAGGCCGAAAAGGTGGGTTGGAGCAGGTCTGCGTGGGGACCGGGGAAGAGAGTGAAAAGGAGAACGTACAGAGCGAGGGCTCTGTTGCTGCCAGTAGATGGATGTTGCACTTCGTTCCTGCGTCTCCCCACCCGTTCGTGCGCGGATGCCGTCAGCCGGCGGCCAGGTAAGGCAGTTGCTCAGCAGGCGCGACCCGTAGGGCGGCATACAGTTCCTGGGCGAGCCAGCGAAGCGGCTTGTTGCCCTGCCTGCCTGCACGAAGCCGGCGGTAGACGAAGGTGAGGAAGAGGTTGAAGGCCACCGCCAGGAGCAGCCAGGTGTTGAAGAGTGCCCCGGGACTCTGGTGGGCGAAGGCATGGTTCCAGTGGAACTCGTGCTTGAGCTGATGAAAGCCGGTGTTTTCCAGGTTCCAGCGGTGATGAGCCGCTTCCCACAGAGCCCGGGTAGGGAGCTGCCCCGGGGAGAGGTTGGTGACGTAGAAGGCCCGGGGGCGGAGCCTGCCGGGGGAGGGCATGCGTCGACGGCGGGTGGCGGGTTCGGGGAGTTCCTCCTCGTCCACGATCAAGACCCGGAGGGTACCAGGGTAGGAATCCCACGAAGTGAACCCGTCCTCATCCCAGGCATGGACGCGGAGGCGGTGGTGGCCCCAGGCGGCCTCCCACCGGTCGGCTTGGGAGCGGGCGGCCAGGGCCTGGGCGTCGCGGAGCAGGTGGCGGCGCTCGTGGTCTTTGACCCGGACGATGAAGCCGCGGCCAAACCGGTGGATCTGGGCCAGGAAGGGTCCGTTGGCGAAGCCGGCGTCGAGGAGGAAGACATGGAGCCAGGGAAAGGTGTTGGCAAGCCGTTCGAGCAGGCGACTGGCCGCGGCCACTTCGGACTCGCCCGGAAGGACGGGTTCCAGGTCGAGGAGGATGCGGGGGTGGGTGCCGACGGTAGAGGCGACGACGACGCGGTGGTAGTACTCGACCTGGCCGTCGGCTCGGGTGCGGGTGGCACAGTGGGTACAGTGGCGGTGGTCCGAGCGGATGGGTTCGGTGCCGTCGATGGCGACCATGACGAAGGGGCCGATGGAGCCGGGGGACCAGAGTTTGTTGCGGCGCATGCGGCGAATGAGCGGGACGAGAAGTTGGGCGCGAAGGCAGTCGCGGTCGAGCTGAGCGGCGATCCGGGCGAGGGAGTCGGCGCTGATGTGGCGGCGGGTGAGGCGGTGGAGGGAACGACGGTCGAGGAGGCGGCCGAGTTCCTCGCGGCTGTGAACGCGGGCGGCGAAACCGAGGATCCAGGCCAAAAGGGCGGAGTCGGTGGGGATCTGAACCCGGGTGGGATGGCGGCGGGCGTGAACGCGGCGGAGGTGCTGGGGGAGCAGGAACGTGTTGGAGACGTAGCGAAGGAACTGCTTGAGCAGTTTCATTCTCGACCTCCCCGGCCACCCGTTTGGGAGAGGATGGGTGGGCCGGGATTCTTCTTCGCGCCTTACCAACAAATTCCTTCCGGACCGCGAATTTTGCCGCTCAAGGGAAAGGCCGCGAATTGTCACTGCGGTGCGGCACAGCAGGAGGAGTTGCGTAGCTCCTGGCCGGGTGCCAGGAGTTACGCAACTCCGGTTTCTGAGAGGCCGAAAAGGTGGGTTGGAGCAGGTCTGCGTGGGGACCGGGGAAGAGAGTGAAAAGGAGAACGTACAGAGCGAGGGCTCTGTTGCTGCCAGTAGATGGATGTTGCACTTCGTTCCTGCGTCTCCCCACCCGTTCGTGCGCGGATGCCGTCAGCCGGCGGCCAGGTAAGGCAGTTGCTCAGCAGGCGCGACCCGTAGGGCGGCATACAGTTCCTGGGCGAGCCAGCGAAGCGGCTTGTTGCCCTGCCTGCCTGCACGAAGCCGGCGGTAGACGAAGGTGAGGAAGAGGTTGAAGGCCACCGCCAGGAGCAGCCAGGTGTTGAAGAGTGCCCCGGGACTCTGGTGGGCGAAGGCATGGTTCCAGTGGAACTCGTGCTTGAGCTGATGAAAGCCGGTGTTTTCCAGGTTCCAGCGGTGATGAGCCGCTTCCCACAGAGCCCGGGTAGGGAGCTGCCCCGGGGAGAGGTTGGTGACGTAGAAGGCCCGGGGGCGGAGCCTGCCGGGGGAGGGCATGCGTCGACGGCGGGTGGCGGGTTCGGGGAGTTCCTCCTCGTCCACGATCAAGACCCGGAGGGTACCAGGGTAGGAATCCCACGAAGTGAACCCGTCCTCATCCCAGGCATGGACGCGGAGGCGGTGGTGGCCCCAGGCGGCCTCCCACCGGTCGGCTTGGGAGCGGGCGGCCAGGGCCTGGGCGTCGCGGAGCAGGTGGCGGCGCTCGTGGTCTTTGACCCGGACGATGAAGCCGCGGCCAAACCGGTGGATCTGGGCCAGGAAGGGTCCGTTGGCGAAGCCGGCGTCGAGGAGGAAGACATGGAGCCAGGGAAAGGTGTTGGCAAGCCGTTCGAGCAGGCGACTGGCCGCGGCCACTTCGGACTCGCCCGGAAGGACGGGTTCCAGGTCGAGGAGGATGCGGGGGTGGGTGCCGACGGTAGAGGCGACGACGACGCGGTGGTAGTACTCGACCTGGCCGTCGGCTCGGGTGCGGGTGGCACAGTGGGTACAGTGGCGGTGGTCCGAGCGGATGGGTTCGGTGCCGTCGATGGCGACCATGACGAAGGGGCCGATGGAGCCGGGGGACCAGAGTTTGTTGCGGCGCATGCGGCGAATGAGCGGGACGAGAAGTTGGGCGCGAAGGCAGTCGCGGTCGAGCTGAGCGGCGATCCGGGCGAGGGAGTCGGCGCTGATGTGGCGGCGGGTGAGGCGGTGGAGGGAACGACGGTCGAGGAGGCGGCCGAGTTCCTCGCGGCTGTGAACGCGGGCGGCGAAACCGAGGATCCAGGCCAAAAGGGCGGAGTCGGTGGGGATCTGAACCCGGGTGGGATGGCGGCGGGCGTGAACGCGGCGGAGGTGCTGGGGGAGCAGGAACGTGTTGGAGACGTAGCGAAGGAACTGCTTGAGCAGTTTCATTCTCGACCTCCCCGGCCACCCGTTTGGGAGAGGATGGGTGGGCCGGGATTCTTCTTCGCGCCTTACCAACAAATTCCTTCCGGACCGCGAATTTTGCCGCTCAAGGGAAAGGCCGCGAATTGTCACTGCGGTGCGGCACAGCAGGAGGAGTTGCGTAGCTCCTGGCCGGGTGCCAGGAGTTACGCAACTCCGGTTTCTGAGAGGCCGAAAAGGTGGGTTGGAGCAGGTCTGCGTGGGGACCGGGGAAGAGAGTGAAAAGGAGAACGTACAGAGCGAGGGCTCTGTTGCTGCCAGTAGATGGATGTTGCACTTCGTTCCTGCGTCTCCCCACCCGTTCGTGCGCGGATGCCGTCAGCCGGCGGCCAGGTAAGGCAGTTGCTCAGCAGGCGCGACCCGTAGGGCGGCATACAGTTCCTGGGCGAGCCAGCGAAGCGGCTTGTTGCCCTGCCTGCCTGCACGAAGCCGGCGGTAGACGAAGGTGAGGAAGAGGTTGAAGGCCACCGCCAGGAGCAGCCAGGTGTTGAAGAGTGCCCCGGGACTCTGGTGGGCGAAGGCATGGTTCCAGTGGAACTCGTGCTTGAGCTGATGAAAGCCGGTGTTTTCCAGGTTCCAGCGGTGATGAGCCGCTTCCCACAGAGCCCGGGTAGGGAGCTGCCCCGGGGAGAGGTTGGTGACGTAGAAGGCCCGGGGGCGGAGCCTGCCGGGGGAGGGCATGCGTCGACGGCGGGTGGCGGGTTCGGGGAGTTCCTCCTCGTCCACGATCAAGACCCGGAGGGTACCAGGGTAGGAATCCCACGAAGTGAACCCGTCCTCATCCCAGGCATGGACGCGGAGGCGGTGGTGGCCCCAGGCGGCCTCCCACCGGTCGGCTTGGGAGCGGGCGGCCAGGGCCTGGGCGTCGCGGAGCAGGTGGCGGCGCTCGTGGTCTTTGACCCGGACGATGAAGCCGCGGCCAAACCGGTGGATCTGGGCCAGGAAGGGTCCGTTGGCGAAGCCGGCGTCGAGGAGGAAGACATGGAGCCAGGGAAAGGTGTTGGCAAGCCGTTCGAGCAGGCGACTGGCCGCGGCCACTTCGGACTCGCCCGGAAGGACGGGTTCCAGGTCGAGGAGGATGCGGGGGTGGGTGCCGACGGTAGAGGCGACGACGACGCGGTGGTAGTACTCGACCTGGCCGTCGGCTCGGGTGCGGGTGGCACAGTGGGTACAGTGGCGGTGGTCCGAGCGGATGGGTTCGGTGCCGTCGATGGCGACCATGACGAAGGGGCCGATGGAGCCGGGGGACCAGAGTTTGTTGCGGCGCATGCGGCGAATGAGCGGGACGAGAAGTTGGGCGCGAAGGCAGTCGCGGTCGAGCTGAGCGGCGATCCGGGCGAGGGAGTCGGCGCTGATGTGGCGGCGGGTGAGGCGGTGGAGGGAACGACGGTCGAGGAGGCGGCCGAGTTCCTCGCGGCTGTGAACGCGGGCGGCGAAACCGAGGATCCAGGCCAAAAGGGCGGAGTCGGTGGGGATCTGAACCCGGGTGGGATGGCGGCGGGCGTGAACGCGGCGGAGGTGCTGGGGGAGCAGGAACGTGTTGGAGACGTAGCGAAGGAACTGCTTGAGCAGTTTCATTCTCGACCTCCCCGGCCACCCGTTTGGGAGAGGATGGGTGGGCCGGGATTCTTCTTCGCGCCTTACCAACAAATTCCTTCCGGACCGCGAATTTTGCCGCTCAAGGGAAAGGCCGCGAATTGTCACTGCGGTGCGGCACAGCAGGAGGAGTTGCGTAGCTCCTGGCCGGGTGCGGCCTTCGTTGACACCGCCAGGGGCGAACACTATAATGGACCCCGGACTTCACGTCGTGTGTCTTTCGTTATAAGAAGCGGCGCAGAAGGGGGCCTACCCATGCGCGTGCGCTCGGCGGCGGCGCTGTTGGCTCTGCTGCTCCTCATCGGCGGAGCCGGCTATTATTTTCTGCGGGTTAAACCACTGTATAACCTCATGAAGCAAGGGCTGGATATCAAGGGCGGCGTGCGCCTGGTGCTGGAAGGGGTGGACACCCCCGAGGCCAAGGTGACCCGGGACGCCATGCAGCGTGCGATGGACGTCATCGAGTACCGGGTCAACAAGCTGGGGGTCAGCGAGCCGAACATCCAGCTCGAGGGCGACCGCCGCATCATCGTCGAGCTCGCCGACGTGCCCAACGTGGAGCAGGCCCGCCAGGTGATCGGCAAGACGGCGCTCCTCAAGTTCGTCGACCCCGACGGCAACACCGTCCTGACCGGCAAGGACCTGGTCAAGGCCCAGGTCATCCAGACCGGCCAGGGCCGCACGGAGTTCGGCGTGTCCCTGGAGCTGTCGCCCGAGGGCACCAAGAAGTTCGCCGACGCCACCACGAAGTTCGTGGGCCGGCAGATCGCCATCTACCTCGACGAGGACGTGATCTCCGCCCCCGTTGTCAACGAGCCGATCCCCAGCGGCCGGGCGCAGATCACCGGCAACTTCACGGCCGAGAGCGCCAAGCAGCTGGCCGACCTCCTCAACGGCGGCGCGCTGCCGGTGAAGCTCAACATCATCGAGAACCGGACGGTCAGCGCCACGCTCGGGCGGACGGCCCTGGCGCTCAGCCTGCGGGCCGGGCTCATCGGGCTCGGGCTGGTGGCGGCCTACATGGTGCTCTTCTACCGGGTGCCCGGCCTCCTCGCCGACTTCGCCCTCGTCCTGTATCTCCTCCTGACCCTCGGCGTCCTGTACGGCATCGGCGCCGTGCTGACCCTGCCCGGCATCGCCGGCATCGTGCTCTCCCTGGGCATGGCCGTCGACGCCAACGTGCTCATCTTCGAGCGGGTGAAGGACGAGCTGCGCCGGGGGACGGGGCTCCGGAGCGCGATCGACGCCGGCTTCAAGCGGGCGTTCTCCGCGATCCTGGACTCCAACGTGACGACGGTCGTGGCGGCGGCGGTGCTGTACTGGCTCGGCACCGGGCCCATCCGGGGCTTCGGGCTGACCCTGGGCCTGGGCGTCCTGATCTCGATGTTCACGGCCATCACGTTCAGCCGCTGGCTCCTGAAGCTGGCGGTGGGGACCGGCTGGTTCGGGCCCAAGACCCTCTTCGGCGCCCACGGCATGACCATCCAGAGGGAGGTGACGGCCTGAGATGCGTCGTTACCTTCCCTTCATGCGGCTTGCCCGGATCTGGGTGGGCATCTCCGTCCTCACCCTGGTCGTGGCAGTGGTGAGCCTCGCCACGCGTGGGGTGAACCTCGGCATCGATTACCGGGGCGGTACCCAGCTGGAGCTCCGCTTCGACCAGCCCCGCACCGTCCCGGAGGTGCGCGAGGCGGTGGCTCGGAGCGTGGGCAGCGTCCCCACCGTCCGGCAGGCGGAACTCAAGGGGCAGGCGACGGGCGCGGAGTTCCTGGTCACGACCGTCTCGCTCACCCCGGAGCAGCGGACCCAGCTGCGGGCCGACCTCGAGAAGGCGCTGGGCAAGTTCGAGGTCGTGTCCGAGTCCGAGGTGAGCCCCACCATCCGCAGGGAACTGATCGAGAAGGCGCTGCTGGCGGTGGCGATCGCCTCCGTGCTGCAGCTCATCTACATCGCGATCCGCTTCGAGTTCAAGTTCGGCGTCGCGGCCGTCGTGGCGCTGCTGCACGACGCCATCGTCCTGCTCGGGTTCTTCTCTCTCCTCGGCATGGAGGTGGGGCCGGCGTTCCTCGCCGCCGTGCTCACGGTCATCGGTTACTCCATCAACGACACGATCGTGGTGTTCGACCGCATCCGGGAGAACCTGCACCGGCCGCACAAGGGCGAGCCCCTCGAGGCCCTCGTCGACCGCAGCATCAACGAGACGCTGGTGCGCTCCCTCAACACCGCCGGGACGACGCTCGCGGCGATCGCCGCCATCCTCTTCTTCGGCGGCGAGACCACGCGGGACTTCGCCCTGGCGCTGTTCGTGGGGATCCTCAGCGGCACGTACTCGTCGATCTTCGTCGCCAGTCCCCTCTGGTTCTGGTGGAAGCGGGCGGAGAAGCGGCAACCCGGCACCCGTGCCGTCCTGGCACGCTGAACGGGAAGGGCATCCGGGCACGGACAGAAACCGGCCCCGGCTCCCTTCGAGGGCGGCCGGGGCCGGTGCCATTCACACCGCCAGCTGTGGGATCAGTCCCCCGTGTGGGCTGCCGGCCGGGGCCGGACCGGGAGCAGGCGGCGGACCCAGCGGGCCTGGAGGGCGTCCTCGAGGATCGTGTACACCGTGGGCACGAAGACCAGGGTGAGGAGGGTGGAGAAGATGAGCCCGCCCATGACCACCGTGGCCATCGGCGCCTGCTGGTCCGTTCCCTCGCCCAGGCCGAGGGCCAGCGGCAGCAGGCCCAGCACGGTGGTGAGGGTGGTCATGAGGACGGGCCGCAGGCGGGTCGGGCCGGCCCGGAGGATGGCCTCCTCCCGGGTGAGCCCCCGGCGCCGGAGCTGGTTCACGTAGTCGATGAGCACGATCGCGTTGTTCACGACGATGCCGACCAGCATGATGACGCCCAGCATGCCGGCGATGTCGAGGGAGCGCCCGGTCACCGCCAGCGCGTACACCGCGCCGGCGAAGGCGAACGGCACGGAGAACATGATCACGAGCGGGTGCAGGAACGACTCGAACTGGGCAGCCATGACGAGGTACACCAGCACCGTGGCGAGCGCCAGCGCCTGGCTGAGGCCGGAGAAGGCGTCCGCCATCTCCCGGCTCTGCCCGCCGTAGTCGATGCTGTACCCCGGCGGCAGCGGCAGGGCGGCGAGGCGCTGCCGGATCTCGGCCATCGCGCTCCCCAGGTCGCGGCCGAAGAGCTGCGCCGTGACCGAGACGACCCGGGCCTGGTCCTCCCGGTTCACGCTGGTCGGGCCGGTGGCCCGGACGAGCTGGGCGACCTCGCGGAGCGGCACCTGCTCGCCCCGCGGGGTCGGGACGTAGAGGTTGCCCAGGGCCTCCAGGTCCTCCCGGGCCGGCTCGGCCGCGCGCACCCGGATGTCGTACTCGTTGCCGCCCACGCGGTATCGGGTGGCGACCGTGCCCCGGACCGCCGTCTGCACCACCTGGGCGATCTGCGCGGCGCTCAGGCCGAGGTCGGCGGCGCGGCGGCGGTCCACGACGACCTGCACCTCCGGCAGGCCCCGGGTGACGGAGGACTTGACCTCCCGGGTGCCCGGCACGCGGGCGACCTCGGCCTCGACCCGGGCGGCCAGGCTCTTGAGCACGTCCAGGTCCTCGCCCTTGATCTGGACCTCGACCGGCGAGCCGCCCGGCCCCAGGGCGCCGGAGAGCTGGACGCGGATGGTCGCCCCGGCGATCGACCGCGTCCGGGTCCGGACCTCGTCCATGATCTCGTCGAGGGAGCGGTCCCGTTCGTGGGGCCGCACGAGCAGGGCGTAGATGCCGGCCACGTTCGAGGCCGTGCTCCTGTCGAAGGCGCTGCCGGAGCTGCCGACGCTCGTGTAGATCGTCCGCACCTCGGGGATCGTCCGGACGATGGCCTCGACCTGGTGGGCGACGCGCTCGGTCTCCTCGAGCCGGGTGCCGTTCGGCAGCTCGATGCTCACCTGGAACTCGCTGGTGTCCATCTTGGGGATGAACTCGACGCCGACCAGCGGCACCAGCGCGCCGGCGAGGACGAAGGCTCCCACGGCGATCGCGACCACGCTCTTGCGGTGCTGCAGGGCCCAGGCCAGGAGCCGGGCATAGGCCGCGTCGAGCCGGTCCCACACCCGGCCGATCCAGCGGGAGAGCCGCGGCGGCTCGCCGGGCGTGCGCCCGGGGCGGTCGGCGAGGAGGCGGGAGGCCATGAGGGGCACGAGCGTCAGGGAGACGGCCAGCGAGGCCATGAGCGAGAAGGTCACGGCCAGGGCGAGCTCCTGGAAGTACTGCTTGGCCAGGCCCTGGATGAACACGATCGGGAGGAACACGCAGACCGTGGTGAGGGTGGACGCGACGACGGCGAGCGTGACCTCGCCCGCCCCCTCCTCGGCGGCGCGATGGGGATCCTTCCCTTCCTTCTGCTTGTGCCGGAAGATGTTCTCCAGCACCACGATGGCATTGTCCACCAGCATGCCCACGCCCATCGACAGTCCGCCGAGGGACATCATGTTCAGCGTCACGCCGCCCAGGTAGAGCGCGCCGAAGGTCACGACGATGGAGATGGGGATGGCGAGCCCCACGGCGAGGGTGGCGCGGAAGTGGCGCAGGAACAGGTACAGGATGACGATGGCCAGGAGGCCGCCCTGGACGGCGCTGTCGCGCACGCCGTTCAGCGAGTCGAGGATGTAGCGGGACTGGTCCAGGAGCACGTGCGCCTGGATGCCGCCCGGTAGGGTGCGGCTGAGCTCCTCCAGCGTCTCTTTGACCCGGCGGGCCACCTGCACCGAGTTGGCCCCGCTCTGCTTCAGCACGCTCAGGCTCACGGACGGGCTGCCGTTCACCCACGTCTTGCTCCGGGCCTCGGCGAAGGTGTCCTTCACCTCCGCGATGTCGCCGAGGCGCACCACCTGGCCGCGCGGGGTGAGGAGGCGCAGGTCCCGGATGTCGTCGACCGAGCGGAACTGCCCGATCGACCGCACGAGGAGCCGCAGCTGGCCCTCCCGGACGTCGCCGCCGGGCAGGTTCAGGTTGTCCGTGGCCAGGGCCTGTGCCACCTGGGGGATCGACACCCCGGCCGCGTGGAGCCGGGCCGGGTCGACCAGGACCTGGATCTCCCGGTCCACGCCGCCCGTGACGTTCACGGATGCCACGCCGTCCTGGCGCTCCAGGATGGGCTTGATGTCGTCCTCTGCGATCCGCTTCAGCTCGGCGAGGTCCTGGCTCCCGGTGAGGCCGATCACCAGCACCGGGATCGACTGCGGGTCCATTTTGAAGACGAGCGGGCTCTTGACCTCATCGGGGAGGAAGCCCCTGACGCGGTCGATCCGCTCCCGCATCTGCAGCGTGGCGAAGTCCATGTCCGTGCCCCAGTTGAACTCGGCCAGGACGAAGGACGTGCCCTCGCTGCTCCAAGAGCGGATCTTCTTGAGGCCGGGGGTCGTCCCCAGGGCCTCCTCCAGGGGGCGGGTGACCAGGGATTCGACCTCCTGCGGCCCCGCACCCTCGTACTCCGCGACCACGACGGCCATGGGGAACTCCATGGCGGGGTAGAGGTCGACGGCCAGCCGGGTGTACGAGACGAACCCCACCACCAGCGCGACCAGGAAGAAGACGATCGCCGGGACCGGGTGGCGGAGGGAGAACCGGGCCCAGCTCACGGGGATCCACCCCCCGAACCTCCGGCCTCCTCGCTCACGGTGACGGGGGTGCCGTCGGTGAGGAGGTCCTGGCCGGCGACCACCACCCGGGCGCCCTCGGCGACGCCCTCAACCAGCACCCGGTCGGCGTCGGCCAGGCCTGTCCGGACCCGCCGCTCACGCGCCTTGCCGTTCTCGACGACGAAGACGACCTTCTCCCCGCCGCGCTCGATCACCGCCCCCGTGGGGACGGCGATGCCGGTCTCCCGGCGCGTCGCGACCTGCACCTCGACGTACATCCCGCCGCGCAGGCGCCCCTCGGGGTTCTCCAGGGTCACCCGGGCGGCGTAGGTCTTCTGACCCGGTGTGGTGGTCGGGCTGAGCGCCTGCAGGGTTCCCCTCAGCGTGGCGCCCAGCGAGGGAACCCGCACCGTGACCTCCTGGCCGGGCTCTAGCCGGACGGCGTCCTGCTCGGACACCTGCACGTCGACGTGGACCCGGGACACGTCGACGAGGGTGAGCAGCGGCACGCCCGGCGCCACCCAGGCGCCCGGCTCGACCCGCCGCTCGGCGACCACCCCGGCGGCGGGCGCACGGATCACCGTGTGCTCAACCGCCAGCCGGGCCTGCTCGGCCGCGGCAGCGGCCTGCTGCAGGGCGGCCTGCGCCTGGACGGCGCCGGCCCGGGCCTGGTCGATCTGCTGCTGGCTCACCGCCCCGGCCAGAAACAGCGCCTCGAGCCGGTCGCGGCTCTTGGCGGCCTCCTCGGCGGCGGACCGGGCCTGGGCCAGGGCGGCCTCGGCCCGCTGGAGCTGGGCCCGGGCCTCACGGTCGTCGAGCTGCACCAACGGCTGGCCGGCCTGCACGCGGTCGCCGAGTTCGACGTGCACGGCGGCGACCTGTCCCGGGATGGCGCTGGAGAGCTGCACCTGCAGGCCCGGGGTCACGGTGCCGGTGACGACGGAGGTCTGAACGATCTCCTGCCGGCTGGCCGGAACGGCCCGGACCGGGACGGCCGGCGGGACGGCCGCCGCCTGGGCGCCCCGGGCCCGGGAAGAACACCCGGCCAGGGCCGGGAGAACCCCGAGTAGCGCCAGGACGGCCGCCTGGCGCACGTGGCGTTGGCGCTGTGGCATTCCGATTGCCCTCCTACCTCTACACCACACCCGACCATTCTACCATGTTTCAGCCAGGGCTCCTATTCACAGACCTGTGCACAGGCAGAGCGGGTTCACGGGCGCCGCCGGCCCCGGGCTCTGCCGTGCACGGCCGGCAGCGGTCCGGTGCGCGCGGGCTTCTCCTTCTCGCTGGGCAGACTAGGGAATGGCCGGTCCCGGAGGGGCCGGACCCCGATCGCCCGCTGGGGGGACCGGATTGGACTCGGTTCTGGGCCTTGTCCGGCACAAGGGGAACGCCGCCCTCTTCTCCGCCGTCGAGATGTCGATCGTGTCCACGCTGGCTGGCACGCCCCTGCACCTTCACGCCGAGGGGCTACGGGGCACCGGCAAGACCACGATCCTGCGGGCGGCCCGCCGCGTGCTGCCCCGCATCCGGCGTGTCAAGGGGTGCCTGTACAACTGCGACCCGGACGCGCCCCACTGCCCGCAACACCGCGGGCTCGACCCGGAGGCACTGGCGCGGATCGGGTCGGAGTGGGTGACCATACCCTTCCTGGAGATCTCCCACTCGGCGAAGGTGGGCACGGTGGTCGGGTCGATCGACCTGGGGCGCCTGGTGAGCCCCACCGACCCGGCCGCGGCGCTCCTGCCGGGCACCCTGCCGCAGGCGCACCGGGGCATCGTCCTGGTCGACGAGGTCAACCGCCTGGCGGAGACCTCCCCGGAGCTGGCCGACATCCTCCTCGACGCCATGGGCACCCGGCCCGGGCGGGTGCAGATCGAGGAGACGGGGCTCCCGGCGGTCGAGATTCCCCTCGTGGTCTCCGTCTGGGCGGCCTCCAACCCCGACGAGGACCCGGGACCCCTGGAGGAGATCCGGAGGCAGCTGTCGGACCGCTTCGACTTCGTGATCCCGACCGGCCGCCCGGACGACGCGGCCGTGGTCGACACGATCCTGGCCCGGCTGGAGGGCCTCACCGCGGCGCCGCCGGACGAGGAGGCGCTCGAGGCCTGCCGGGCCCGGTTGGCCGAACGGGCCGGCGCCCTCCGGGACGTGTCGGTGCCGGCCTGGCTGCGGTCAGAGGTGGCCGGGCTCTACACCCGCTTCGGGCTCGAGAGCCTGCGCAGCGTCCAAGCGATGCTCCGGGGGGCCCGCCTCAGCGCCTGCCTGGCCGGCCGGAGCGAGGCCACCTGGGAAGACCTGGCGGCCGTCGCCCCCCTGGCCCTCCACCATCGCGTCGACGGCGACACCCTGGCCCGGGCACTCCAGCACCTGCGCGGGGTGCCGGGCGCCCGGGCGCACGGGGAGGGCGGCTTTGCGGGCCGCGGCCCGGGATCGGTGGCGGTGGCCGCGCCGGCGACGCCGGCGGGCGCGCTGGCGCGCCCCGGGGCCCCGCCGGTGGGGGCGGCAGCCCCGCCCGGCCTGGCCACCCCCGGACCGGGCGCAGGCGACGCGCCCCCGGCCGCACCGCTGGCAGATCGCACCCCCGCCGCGGCCGGGGAGGGCCGCGGGGGACAGGCGGCGGCCGCCCCGGGGACGGCTCCGGGGCGAGGGGCCGGCCGGCCGGACGTTCCCCCGCTCTGGCAGCGCCTGTGGTCGTACCTGCGGAGGCGGGGCTCGCAGGCGGGCGACGGGAGCAGCGCCGCTGCCGTCAGCGTGGACCCCGCCCGCCACCCGCCGGCGGCGCCGCCGCACCGGGCCCGGCCACTGTGGAAGCTGCCGGACAGGCTCCTGGTCTCCACCGAGGACGACCTTCGCCGCCGGCGCTGACGGGGTAGGCCATGGACTGGGAGGAGCGGCTGCGGGCCGCGCTGCGGCGGGGCGAGGGGGTCCGCTTCGGCGAGACCGCGGTGGTGAGCCGGCGGGTACACACGGTCGAGCTGAGGGAACCCGGCGTGGTGTCCGTCCTGCGCCACCTCGACGCCGGGCAGGTCTTCTACGGCCGGCGGCGCCCGGACGAGATCCTCCACGTGGACCTGTTCCACGCGGTCGCCCGGGTCGACCCCCGCGGGGTCGCCGCGGCGATCTGCCGCGCCCTGCAGGCCTGCGGCGCGCCCGACCGCGCCCACGACATCGACATCCAGACCGGCGCCGGCGGCGGGCGCCTCACCGGCAGCCTCACGTGGGGCCAGCGCCCGACGCTCCTGGCCTCCCACCGCAACCACGTGCACCTGGCGGCCCTCTTGCCGGACGAGGCGCTGGGCCTCGTCCTGCCGATCCTGCGCGCCGTGGAGGCGGAGATCCTGGCGCAGGGCGTGGAGCTGCGGCGGGTCGAGGGCCTGCGCCACCCGCCGCCCACGGGCGGCGGTCCGGCGCTCGACCTCTCCCACTACGCGGACTTCA
Source organism: Caldinitratiruptor microaerophilus (assembly GCF_025999835.1). Lineage (NCBI taxonomy): Bacteria > Bacillati > Bacillota > Clostridia > Eubacteriales > Symbiobacteriaceae > Caldinitratiruptor > Caldinitratiruptor microaerophilus. Next base: position 381,637 of record NZ_AP025628.1, read on the forward strand.
CGGACTCCCGCCTGCGTGAGCCGCCGGAGCCCCGCACGGCCACTGCCGGGGTGACCGCCTCGCCGGCTGCAGCGGGATCCGGGGCGGCGGTCCCCGCCCAGGCGAGCACGGGCACGGCGGGGACCGGAGCGGCCGTCTCAGGAACTCCTGCCCCCGCCGGAGCCACCCAGGGTACGCCCACGGCCGTCTCCCCCGGACTCGCCTCCGATGCGGCCGCGGGCGGACCCATCCCCGCCCCGGACGGGGCAGAGGCACCACCCGGGCCCGCAGCGGGCGCGGGGTCCTGGGCGCCGTGGGAGGCGCTCGCGCACGAGACCCGACTGCAGGAGGTGCTCCGCCTCGCCTCCCGCCTCGGCAGCCCCGCCGAGATCCACCGCGCCCTCGACGCCGTGCGGTCGGGACAGGCGGCCGCCGGCAGCGTGTCCCCCCTGGGGTCGCAGCAGGCCAACCCCCTGCTGCGCGACCTGGAGGAAGAGGGACTCGTCCGGCGCGACGGCCGCGCCCTGCGCCTCACCGAGGCCGGCAAGGCCCTGGCCGCCTTCCTGGACGGACACCTGCGGGAGGTGACGATGCGCTTCCGCCGGCGCATCCGGCGCGTGCCGCGGGAGGCGTTGCCGGTCCGGCCACGGCCGGGGGAGCGTCCTTCGCTGCGGGCCCGGTACGGGCCCACCCGGCCTCCCGTCCCTGCTCCGCCGGGCTCCTGGCTCGGCGACCTGGCCGTCCCCGAGACGGTGATCGCCGGGGTCCGGCGCGCCCACCTGGTGCGGGTCGGGGCAGGAGGCGGACCGGCGCCGGCCCTGTGTCTCGAGCGCGGGGACCTGCACGTGTACCGGCGACCGGCGGAGGAGCCGCTCTACATCTGCCTTCTCATCGACGCCAGCGCCTCCATGGCCGGCCGGCGAATCCGGGCCGCCAAGCACCTCGTGCGGCACCTGCTGGCGATTACCCGGGACCGCATCGCCGTGGTGGCGTTCCAGGAACGGGAGGTGCGCGTCCAGGTGCCGTTCACCCGGGACTGGGCCCGGGTCGAGGCGGCCCTGGCCCGGCTGCAGCCGATGGGACTCACCCCGCTCGCCCACGGCCTGGTGGCGAGCCTCGAGCTGATCCAGCGCTCCCGGGTGCGCCGTCCGCTGCTCCTGCTCGTCACGGACGGCATCCCCACGGTGCCGCGCTGGAGCATCGACCCGCTGGCCGACGGCCTGGAGGCGGCCCGGCAGGTGGCCCGCAGCCGGGTGCCCTTCGGCTGCGTGGGCCTCATGCCCTCCCGGCGCTACCTGGAGGAACTCGCCCGAACGGCGGGCGGCACACTTCACGTGGTGGAGGAGCTCGAGGAAGGGGCGCTCCTACGCATCGCTCACCACGAACGCCGGCGCCTCATGCGGACGTCGTGAGGTCGGGCGGACGCAGTGCAGCTTGTCGTCCCGGCCGCGGCGCAGTGCGGCCACCGGCGGACGGGCCGGAGTCACCTATAGTGACTGACGAGATACCACATTTCCCGGACGGTAGTGCAGAACAGGGACCGCGAGCAGGACCTTAGCGGTTCCTGAAGTGCACAGCGAACGCTCAACCCCCGAACTCAGATTTACAGAACACCGACTTCCGGTAAACTTGCGGCTCGATTTCGACCGCAACCCCCCGTGTTCTTGACCTGGCGCGGCCGACCCGGGGGGCTGCTGTGCAGTTGAGGCACCACAACGCAAACGCTAGCGGACCCGATCGTGCACCGCTTCCCGACCGACGGCACGGCGTCCCGCCGTGCGGTACCGCACCGTGTCAGGCCGCGTCGCGAAACTTGCCACGGCGGTGGTGGCGCGCCGGGGAAGCTTGGGGTAGAATGAACGTGAAACCGCGGACGTGCGGCCCCGGGACTCCGGCTGGCCGCCGCTTCGCATACGGCGGCCCGAGCACACCGGCGGGAAGGGAGGTGCGGCGTGTGGACCTGGAGACCCTGAAGCAGAAGATCCTCAAGACCTACCCGGGGGCCGACCTGTCCCTGGTGGAGTCGGCGTACGAGTTCGCCAGCCAGGCCCACGCCGGCCAGTTCCGCCGCTCGGGCGAGGCGTACATCCAGCATCCCCTCGAGGTCGCTGCCATCCTCGCCGACCTCCAGATGGACGCGACCACCGTGGCGGCGGCGCTCTTGCACGACGTCGTCGAGGACTGCAGCGTCTGCATCCCGGACCTGGAGACCCGGTTCGGCAAGGAGGTCGCTTCCCTCGTCGACGGCGTGACCAAGCTGTCGCGGCTGGACTTCACTTCCCGGGAAGAGGCGCAGCTCGAGAACCTGCGCAAGATGTTCCTGGCAATGGCCCGCGACCTCCGGGTCATCCTGATCAAGCTGGCAGACCGCCTGCACAACATGCGGACGCTGGGGTACCTGCGGGAGGACAAGCAGCGGAGCATCGCCCAGGAGACGCTGGAGATCTACGCGCCGCTCGCCCACCGCCTCGGCATGGCGGACATCAAGTGGGAGCTGGAGGACCTCGCCTTCCGGTACATGGAGCCGGAGAAGTACCGGGAGATCGCCCGGCTGGTTGCCCAGAAGCGCGAGGAGCGGGAGTCGCTCACCCAGGAGCTCATGGCCCAGCTCCGGCAGAAGCTCGACGAGGTGGGCATCAAGGCGGACATCTCCGGCCGCCCGAAGCACCTCTACAGCATCTACAAGAAGATGTACCGCCAGGGCAAGGACATTACCGAGCTTTACGACCTCATCGCCATCCGCGTGATCGTGGACGAGGTGAAGGACTGCTACGGCGCCCTCGGAGTCATCCACTCGTTCTGGCGCCCGCTGCCGGGCCGGTTCAAGGACTACATCGCCACCCCGAAGCCGAACCTGTACCAGTCCCTGCACACCACGGTGGTCGGGCCGCACGGGCAGCCCTTCGAGATCCAGATCCGCACGTGGGACATGCACCGGACGGCGGAGTACGGCGTGGCCGCCCACTGGCGGTACAAGGAGGGGCGGACCGACCCGGACTTCGACCGCAAGCTCTCGTGGCTCCGGAGCCTCCTGGAGTGGCACACGGAGATGCGGGAGGCCCGGGACTTCGTGGAGGCCGTGAAGGTCGACATCTTCGCCGACCAGGTCTTCGTGTTCACCCCGAAGGGCCACGTGGTCGACCTTCCTGCCGGGGCGACGCCGATCGACTTCGCGTACGCCATCCACACCGACATCGGCCACCGCTGCGTCGGCGCCCGGGTGAACGGGAAGCTGACGCCGCTGGACACCCCGCTCAAGTCCGGCGACATCGTCGAGATCCTGACGTCGAAGTCGAGCCCGGGCCCGAGCATCGACTGGCTCAAGATCGTCAAGACCTCGACGGCCAAGAACAAGATCCGCCAGTTCTTCAAGCGGGAGCGGCGGGAGGAGGACCTGCAGCGGGGCCGGGAAGCGCTCGACCGGGAGATCCGCCGCCTGGGCTACGAGCCGCACGAACTGCTGAAGGACGAGTGGCTGGCCGAGGTCCGCAAGAAGCACAACCTGGCCTCCGACGACGAGCTGCTGGTGGCGATCGGCATCGGCACCTTGACCGCTTCCACGGTGGCGGGGCGGCTGCGCGACCTCTTCGAACGGGAGCGCCAGAGGGCCGAGGGCGTGGCTGCGGTCACCCCGCCGCCGGCGACGGAGCGCAAGGAGTGGGAGGGCTACCGCAAACCGTCATCCGGTATCCACGTCAAGGGCGTGGACGGCGTGCTGGTGCGGTTCAGCCGGTGCTGCAGCCCGGTGCCCGGGGACCCGATCATCGGCTACGTGACCCGGGGGCGCGGGGTGGCGGTGCACCGGCTCGACTGTCCCAACCTGCCGGCGATGGCCCGCGACCCCGACCGGCTCATCGAGGTCGGCTGGGAGGAAGGGTACAGCGCCAGCCACCCGGTGGAGATCCAGATCGTCGCGATCGACCGGGCGGGGCTCCTGGCCGAGGTCGCGGGGATCGTCGCCGACAGCCGCATCAACGTGCTCTCGTCGATGTCCCGGGGCCACCGCAACAAGCTCGCCACCATCGACATGGTGCTCGAAGTCCGGGACCTGACCCAGCTCCAGTACGTGCTGCAGAAGATCCGCAAGGTGCGGGACGTGCTCAGTGCCGACCGGGTGGTGCACGAGAACCGCGCCCGGGGCAGCGTGGGGTCCTGATGCGCGCGGTCGTGCAGCGGGTGAGCCGCGCCCGGGTGACGGTCGTGGAGGGGCAGACCGGGAGCGAGGTCCCCGTCGGGGAGATCGGTCCCGGGCTCGTCGTGCTGCTCGGCGTCCGCACGGGGGACGAGCCCGCCGCTGCCCGCTACCTGGCAGAGAAGGTCGCCCACCTGCGGATCTTCGAGGACGACGCCGGCAAGATGAACCGCTCCCTCCTCGACGTGGGGGGATCGGCCCTGGTCGTCAGCCAGTTCACCCTGTACGGCGACGTCCGCCGCGGCCGCCGGCCCGGCTTCGACTGGGCGGCCCGGCCCGAGGTCGCCGAGCCCCTGTACGAGGCGTTCTGCGCGGAGTTGCGGGCCCTCGGGGTCCCGGTGGCCACCGGCCGGTTCCAGGCGCACATGCGCGTGGAGCTCGTGAACGATGGGCCCGTGACCATCTTGCTGGACAGCGACAGGGAGTTCTGAGGCGCAGGGGGTGGCGCCCGGGCGGCCGCCGGGGGCCGGGCGCGCGGAAGAGAGGAGACCAACGCTTTGGACGATGTGTTATTATTATGGAGAAAAGCCGTCGGTCCTCTGGCAGCGAACTGCTACATCGTCGCCTGCCCGAGGACCCGTGTTGCTGCCGTCGTCGACCCCGGGGCGCCGGACCCGTGGATCGAGGAGACCGTCCGGTCCGAAGGCCTGAGGGTGGAACGGATCCTGCTCACCCACGGGCACGGCGACCACATCGGGGGTGTGGAGTGGGTGAGGGGCTGGTCGGGGGCCCCGGTCGCCTGCCATCCGGGCGACGTGCCACTCCTGCGGGAACCCCAGCTCAACGGCTCGGCCTGGTTCGGCAGTCCCGTGTCCCTGCCCGATCCGGAGCACCTCCTGGAAGAGGGGGGCCGGGTGGTGCTCGGTGAGGTGCACCTCGAAGTTCTTCACACACCTGGACACACCCCCGGCGGGGTCTGTTTCCGCGGGCCGGGCCTCGTCCTGGCCGGCGACACGCTCTTTGCCGGCTCGATCGGCCGGACGGACCTGCCGGGAGGGGACCACGCGACGCTTGTCCGTTCGATCCGGGAGAAGCTCTTCATCCTGCCCCCGGACACTGTGGTTTACCCCGGCCACGGGCCTGAGACAACGATCGAAGACGAGAAGAAGTACAATCCGTTCGTCGGTGTGGATTAGGCGTCCGGGGGCTCACGGCTCCGCCAGAGGAGGGCGCCGATGAGCACCAGCACCACGGATTCGGCTATCCTTGACCGCCTTGAGGACCTGATCAGCCGTGTCTTCCGGCACCTTGCCGCCCGAACGGGCGGGGAGACGGGCCTTTCCCTCAGCCAGCGGTTGGTCCTCCGCGCGCTCAGCCAGAGCCGCATGCAGGTTTCGGACGTCGCCGCCACCCTGGGGGTAACCCTGAGCGCCGCCACGGGGCTCATCGACCGCATGGCCCGGGCGGGGCTCGTCACCCGGGAGCGGGACCGGGGCGACCGGCGGGTCGTGTGGGTGCGGCTCACCCAGGAAGGCCGGCAGGCCCTCGCCGCGGTCGACGAGGCCCGGCGCCAGGCCGTGGCCCAGGCCGTCTCCCGCCTGTCCTCGGGGGAGGTCGAGCAGCTCCTGACGCTCCTCGAGCGCGTGGAGACCGGAACCTGAGGGACACCGGACGTGAAGACCGGTGCCGGCCCCAGCAAGCGTGAGCCCCCGGCGGCGCTGCCGCACGGGGGCGACGTCCGTCTGGCTGCCTGGCGTGCGGGTCACGGCAGGCTCTCGCACGCGATCCCGTCGTGGTCGCCGTCCAGCCGGTGCGGGTCCCGGGCCGGGCCGCCGTTCGCCTCGAAGAAGGCCTGCGCCTCGGCCTGGGTGCGGAAGTCGGAGCAGTCGCGGTCGGCGAAGGCCCCGCCCGGGGCAGCAGGGGCGGCCGGCCCGGCGCCGCTCAGTGTGCGCGAGTCCGGCTCGAGCCCCCACAGGCCCCGGTTCCCCTCCCGGGCCTCCCGCTGGAGCTGGACGAAGAGCTCCGCGTACCTCACGTTGGGCGGCACGGTCATGACCTGGGCGTAGCCCCCGGCCAGGAGGATGGCGTTGAACATCTTCTCCCGGACCTCCCGGGCGTCGCCATTCTGCGGGGGCGAGAGCCAGACGTAGGCGAGCAGGCGGCCGTACCGGTCACGGCGCTCGACGTCGAACTCGAGGTGCACGGTCTTCCCCTGCAGCCGGGACCGGGTGAAGGCCGACGCTTCCTTTCCATATGGCTCCACCGGCCGGTTCGGCGCCACCGTCTCGGGCGTGTTCACGCCGATGAAGCGGACGGTCTCCGCCCGGCCGCCCTCGAGCCGCATCTCGGCCGTATCCCCGTCGACGACCCGGATCACCGTGGCCGGGACGGTTTCCGGGGCGGCTGGCGTGTCCTCTTCGGGCGCAGCTGGGGCCGGCGTCGGAGGCGCTGCGGGCGGCGCGGCCGCCCCGGCCTCCGCCGGCGCCCGCGCCGCGGGCCGGGGCGCGTCGGGTTCGCCGTCCAGCGCCTGGGCGACGACGACGGCGACGGCCAGCAGGACGCCGGCGAGGATCCCCTTGCCTGCAGGGGGACGGACGGTGCGGGATGACGGCGACACGTGAGGCCACCTCGGGACTCCGTCCTCCTCCGGGCTCGCCCGCCCGGCTGCCGGCCGGGCACCGCGCGGCCCGGAGGGCGCCGGCGCCGGCACGTCAGGGTGGGCCGTGCGCCGCACGATCGGCGCCGGGTCACCGATCCGAGTGTACCACGAACGTGCCGGTTGGAGCCCTGGGGGACCGGCGCGGATCTCGTACGGGACAGGAGGCGCACGCGGCCCGGACGGGCGGCGATCGCTCCTGGGGCCTCACAGAATCTCCACAACCCCTCCAAGGCCCGACCACAGGCGGCTGCTATCCTGGGGCCAGAAACGAACGAACCGGACGGAGGGACCGCAGATGACGCGTACTCGGAGAGTCATTCTGGGGATCGTTGGTGCAGCCACGCTGGGCGCAGGAGTCTTCTTCCTCACCCCGTACGGCCGCGCCGTGGCGGCTTCCACGAACAGCTGGACGGCGGTCCACAACCGGCACATGGCCCAGGCCGGCGCAGACATGACCGCCATGCACGCCGCCATGACCTCCCTGGCGGGCGAGATGCCGGCGATCCACGAGCGGATGACGGCGGCGCTGGCGGAGAAGCTCGGGATCACGCCGGCCGAGCTCCGGCAGGCCCTCGGCGCCGGCCAGACGCTGGCGCAGCTCGCGCAGGAGAAGGGTGTCGAGCCCCAGGCCCTGCGGGCGGCGATGATCGGGGAGATGCAGCGGATCCTCACCGACCTGGTCCAGGCGGGCAAGCTGGACGCTCAGACCGCGGCCCGGATGCGGGGGCTGATCGAAGCGCACTCGGCCGACTGCCTGACCACCGACATGAGCGGGATGCACGGCTCCGGCGGGACCGCCGGGATGGCCGGCATGGCCGGCATGATGGGTCCGTTCTGATCCTGCCGGTCACCCACCTGGCCTTCCGCGACGCCAGCGGCCGGGCACTCACGTGACCCGGCCGCTGGCGTCCTTGCGCTGGCTACCCCTTGGCGTCTGGGTGCTGCCGGAACCCGCCAGCATCCGCACCGCTGCCAGGGCATAGATGCGGGCGGCCTCGACGAGGCGGTCGACCTCCACGGACTCGTCCGGCTGGTGCGCCAGGCGGGGGTCGCCGGGGCCGCAGATGATCATCGGCGCGCCCAGCACGGGCACCAGTTCGGTGGCGTCGGTGTAGTAGCGCACCCCGGTCGGCTCCGGCCGGCGACCCCGCACGGCGCCGGCGGCGTCCAGGAACGCCTGCACGGCGGGGTGGGCCGGGTCGGTGACGACCGGCCGGCGGTCGTTCACCACCCGCACCTCGGCCCGGAAGCCCGGGTGGCGCCGGGCGAGGTCGGCGATGAGCCCCTCCACCGCCCGGACGATCGCCCCGTGGTCCTGGCCGGGTACGGTCCGCATGTCGACGGTGGCCACGCACCGGTCCGGCACCACGTTCGTCTTCACTCCGCCGGCCACGGTGCCCACGCTGCGGGAGAGCGTGCCGAGGAGGGGGTGGGGGGTGTGGGGGATCTCGAGGCGATCGAGTTCTGCCAGGAGCGTGACCATCATCATGACGGCGTTCCGGCCCAGCTCCGGCGACGACCCGTGCGCCGTCCGTCCGTGCGTCACCAGTTCGAGCCACAGCGCGCCCTTCTCTGCGATGTACACGTCGTTGCCGCTGGGTTCCCCGATCACGATCGCCTGCACGGGCGTCCCGGCCAGCCGGCGGGCAGCCGCGGCGGCGCCGAGGGAGTCGACCTCTTCCCCGGCCGTCGCCGCAAAGAGGAGGTCGCCCTGCAGGCGCAGGCCCCCCGGACCCCCGCCGGGGTCCTCCGACCGGCAGGCCGCCGCCACCGCCTCGACCGCCGCCAGCATGGCGGCCACGCCGCCCTTCATGTCCGCCGCGCCCCGGCCCCAGATGCGGCCATCCGCCACCTCGCCCGCGAAGGGGTCCCGGCTCCAGGGCTGGTCCCCGACCGGCACCGTGTCCAGGTGGCCGCTCAGGAGGAGCGCCGGCGCCCCGCCCGATCCCCGCAGCCGGCCGATCACGCTCGCCCGCCCGGGGCCGTGCCCGAGCACCTCGACCTCCAGGCCCGCCTCCCGCAGCCGGCGGGCGACGTACTCGGCCGCCGGCCCCTCGTCCCCCGGCGGGTTCACCGTCCGGATGCGGATGAGGTCCTGGCACAGGGCGACGACGTCGACCGCCGCCAGGCTGCCGAGCACCTGCGCCGCCACGCCCGAACCCCCGTCTGGTCCCCGCGCGTTCACCGCTGTCTCGCCCCTTCATGGTTTCCCGGATGAGGTACCGTCCAGGCCGCCGGATCGCGGGGCCGAGTCGAACCGTCCCGGTCTGGCAACCCGGCGAGCAGCTCCTCCCGTGTCCGCGGGAGCCCGGCCGCCGGGGGAATCCAGCCCGTCGCGGCGAGCCGCCGGCCCACCTCCAGCACCCACGGCGTGCGCAGGCCGGCGGAGGCCAGGAGAGCCGCGTCCTGGAGCACGACCTCCGGCGGCCCCTGCCGCAGGACGGCGCCCCGGTGGAGCACCGCCACCTCGTCTGCCCAGCCGTAGGCCAGGTCCATGTCGTGGGTGGCCAGGATCAGGGTGGTCCCGGCCCGGTGGAGCCGGTCGAGCGTGGCCAGGAGCCGCTGCACGCCGGCGGGATCCAGCCCTGCCGTCGGCTCGTCCAGGACCAGCACCCGGGGCCGCATGGCGACCACACCGGCGATCGCCACCCGCTTCTTCTGCCCGAAGCTGAGGAGGTGCGTGGGGCGGTCCCGAAGGTGCTCGATCTCCAGCGCCGCCAGCGCCTCCTCCACGCGCTGCCGGGCGGCAGCCTCGGACAGGCCGAGGTTGAGGGGGCCGAAGGAGACGTCCTGGTACACGCTGGCGGCAAAGAGCTGGTCGTCGGGATCCTGGAGGACCAGGCCCACCTGCTGGCGCCAGCGGATCAGGCCCCGGCGGGAGTAGTCGGCGGGATGCCCGTCCAGGTAGACGGTACCCCGGTCCGGGCGGAGCGTGCCGTTGAGGTGCAGGAGGAGGGTCGACTTTCCGGCCCCGTTGGCACCGAGGATGGCCAGCCTGCGGCCGGGGGCCACGGTGAGGTCCAGCCCGCTCAGGGCCTGCGTGCCGCCTTCGTAGCTGTACTCCAGGCCCCGCGCCTCCAGGATCACCTGCGACACGTGCATCACCCGCGCAGAGCCGCACTCAGGAGTCCCAGGGCGATTTCCAGAAGGAGGATGCCCGCCAGCGCGGCGATGGAGATTTCACGCTGCGGCAGCAGGACGTGCAGGTCCCCCTGAAATCCCCTCGCCGCCAGGCCGTGTTCGAGCCGGCGTGCGCGCTCCAGGGCCCGGGGGAAGAGTGACGCGGCCAGAAGACCAAGCGAGCGATAGGCGTGGCGGATGCCGGCGTGGCCCAGGCGGGAGGCCTGAGCGGTGCGGGCGGCCCTCGCGCGGTCCGTCAGGACGTGCAGGAACCGGTAGACCAGCAGTACGAGGTCCAGGACGGCCGGGGGCAGGCGCCAGCGCCGGAAGAGGGGCACGAACTCGACCACGGGCGTGGTGAGGGCCAGGAAGCTGAGGCAGGCGAGGGCCGCCAGGGAGCGGAGGAGGACGGCCGCGGCGGCCGCCGTCCCCCCGGGCGCGAGAGCCAGGCGCCAGCCACCCTCCGGCTTCGCGGCGATGCGGAAGAGCATGGCTGCCGCGCCGGTCAGGGCAAAGCCGGCAGGCACCCGCAGAACCCGCAGGTGCACCCGGAGAGGAATGCCCGCCAGGCCCACCGTCGTCACCGCCATCACCGCGAGGATCAACATTCCCCCGGGCCACGGAGGCACCGTGAGACTCAGGAGAAGCATCCCGGCGGCCAGCGTCAGCTTCTCGACGGGGTGACGGCAGCGCCAGCGGTTGGCGTAAGCCCAGCGGTCAATCGTGTACACGCTCGCGTGTTCCCCCGGCACTCAGGTTCCTGCCGCGGGCGAAACCCAGGTAGTACCCGATCAGCCCCGCGCCCAGGCTGGCCTGCAGCGCGAACAGCAGGCTCTCGATCTCGCCGCTGGGGGGTTCCCACAGGGGACGGAACCAGGGGGTATAGTCGGGCCGGAGCCGGGTGATCAGGGCCTCTGCCCGGGCGTCCGCTCCGCTGAACGGTTCTTCCTGCCCGGCGGGAGACGGCAGCGCCAGCGGGAGAACCGTCAGGAGGAGCACCAGGAGCAGGATGGTGCCGCTCCGGAGCCGCACCGCCTATACCTCCTTCGAGAGCACGCGGAGCTGCTGGAGCTCCGGCCGGCTGTACTGGGCGAGCCAGTTCATGACCAGCACCGTCAGGAGCCCTTCGCTGATGGCGAGGGGAACCTGGGTGAGCGCGAAGACCCCCATGAACTTCGCCGCCGCGCCGGCAAAGCCGCCGGCAGGGTCCGGGAAGGCCAGGGCGAGCTGGATCGAGGTCGTCACGTAGGTGGCCAGGTCGCCCAGGGCCGCCGCCAGGAAGGTCGACACGGCCAGCGAGGCGCCGGACCGGCGGGCCAGCCGGTAGGCGGCGTAGGCCACCCAGGGGCCCACCACCGCCATCGAGAAGATGTTGGCGCCCAGCGTGGTCAGCCCGCCGTGGGCGAGGAGGAGGGCCTGGAAGAGCAGGACGACCCCACCCAGGACGGTCATGGTGGGCGGGCCGAAGAGCACCGTCCCCAGGCCGGTGCCCGTGGGGTGAGAGCTGCTCCCCGTCACGGACGGCAGCTTCAGCGCGGAGAGGACGAACGCGAAGCCTCCCGAAGCGCCCAGCAGCAACTTCGTCTCGGGGTTTTCCTTCATCTGCCTCGCGAGCTTTCGGACGCCATGGACCACGAACGGGGCCGCGGCCAGGTTCCACCCGACGGCGTGGGCCAGCGGCAGGAAACCCTCCATGATGTGCATCACCGACCGCTCCTTTCGGGCAGTGGATTCCGCACCCGGGGCTCCCTGCGCTGACCCTTGCCGGCCGGCCGGTGCCACGGCCGGTGCCACGGCCGGCGCCACGGCCGGTCCGGCAAAACAGCTGCGCCTTCCCGCCCGGATACGGGACGAGAAGGCGCGCACCGCCGCACTGGGCGTGCAGTCCGAGTCGCCACACCTTCCCCTGTCCGCGCAGGGAGCCGGGGTCCTTCGGGCCCGGGCAGGTCTCCTGGCTCTCGGGTCCTCGCCTGCCGGCGCCTTCCCAGGACGTGGCGTCCCAGTGGCATTCTGCCGGCAGCGCTCGCCGATCACAGTTGCGGGACAGCGGCAGATTCGCACTGCGCTTCCCTGCACCCGGCTACGAAGCGGTGGCCGGGCTCACCGGGCCCTTCACGTTGTCAGAAGCGTTGTCACAAGCTACGCAAAGACGCATTCGACGGGCATCCGCAGTTTCCTGCCAACCGCCCTGGCCCCCGCTCGCGACCCTGGCAGCAGCCGTCCCCGCGCTCCGGCCCGTGCTCACGCGGTCAGACCTGACCGAGTCAGCCCTCAGTCTCTCCCATCCAGCGGGAAGTGACAGGCGACCTGGTGGCCCGTGCCCACGAATGCCAGGGCGGGCGGAACCTCCCCGCACGAGGGGCCGCGGTACGGGCAGCAGGGGTGAAACCGGCAGCCCGGGGGTGGCGTGCTGCCGCCCGGGATGCCGTCCACGGAGAAGAAGGAACCGTCCCCACCACCCGCGCCGGTGGTCAGGATGCCCCGGTCGGCGGCCAGAAGCGTCCGCGTGTACGGGTGGGCTGGGCGGGTGAACACGGTCTCCGCCGGCCCCAGCTCCACGAGCTGACCCCGGTACATGACCGCCACCCGGTCGGCCAGGTACCGCGAGAGGGCGAGGTCGTGCGTGATGGTCAGGAGCGTCAGCCCCCTCTCCTCGCGCAGCTCCTGGAGCAGGACGGCGATGGAGGCCTGGACGGAGGCGTCCAGGGACGAGAAGGGCTCGTCGGCCACCACGAGCCGGGGCGCCAGCGCCAGGGCGCGGGCGATCCCGACCCGCTGCCGCTGGCCGCCGCTGAGCTCGTGTGGAAGGCGATCGGCCAGGGTGCCGCCGAGGCCGACCCGGGCGAGGAGTTCCCGCGCCCTGGCAGTCGCCTCGCGCCGGGGGACTCCGTGGGCCAGGAGCGGCTCGGCTACCGCCAGGGCGGCCGGCAGCCGCGGGTTCAGCGAGCCGCGAGGATCCTGGAACACGGCGGATACCTCACGCCGGAAGCGCCGGCGCAAGACCCGCTCCGGCAGCGTGGAGACGTCCTCACTTCCGTAGCGCACCCGCCCGGAGTCCGGCACGTAGAGGCGCAGTATCAGCCGGCCGAGTGTCGTCTTCCCGCATCCGCTTTCCCCGACGAGGACCAGACTCTCGCCGGGGGCGATCGCCAGGCTGACCCCGTCCACTGCCCGCACGACCTGGCGGCCCAGGAAGTCGCCCACGCGGAAGACCTTGACCACGGCATCCAGTTCGACCAGCGGCTCGGGCTGCCCCCCGCCTCGGGGTGCGCCGGGTGGCTCCAGAGCCTCCGGCTGCACCGCGCGGCCGCACCCCGAGCCCGCGGTGACCCGGGACACTTGTACCGGTGACACGGCGGCCGGTCCGCCGTCCTGCGGCCGGACCTGCCAGCAGGCAGCCTCCCGGCCCGGTTGCAGCCGCGTGAGAGGAGGGCGGTTCACCCGGCAGACCGGCAGCACGACCGGGCAGCGCGGCGCATACGGGCAGCCTTCCGGGACTTCCCCCGGTGCCGGGGGCAGACCGGGAATGGCGGCGGCCCCCGACCCCGCCCGGTGTCCAGGCTCCGGGAGCGCTGCGAGGAGCTCGGCCGTGTACGGGTGCGCGGGGTGGCGGAGGACGTCGGCGGCCGGCCCCGCCTCCACCACCCGGCCCGCGTACATCACCACCAACTGACGGGCGAGGGCGGCGGCGGTCCGGAGGTCGTGGGTGATCAGCAGCACGGCCAGGTTCAGGTCCCGCTGCAGGCGCCGGATGAGGTCCAGGATCTGCACACGCAGCGTGGCATCCAGGGCCGTGGTGGGCTCGTCGGCGATCAGGAGCCGGGGCGAGCGGGCGAGCGCCATGGCGATCAGCACCCGCTGCCGGAGACCGCCGCTGAGCTGGTGCGGGTACTGGCGGAGCCGGGCGGAGGGATCGGGCACTCCAGCCAGTGCGAGCAGCTCGGCGGCCCGCCGCCGGACCCACGCCCGGGGCTGCTCGCGCCGGGGGTCGATGGCCTCCGCGATCTGGCTTCCCACCGTGAGGAACGGGTTCAGAGAGGACAGGGCGTCTTGCGGCACCAGGGCCAGGGTGGAACCGCGCAACCCGTCCAGGTCGGGTTCCGGCAGTGCGAGGAGGTCCTGGCCGTCCAGGTGCACCGAGCCCCGCACGATCCGGCCGCCCGGCGGCAGCAGCCGCAGGAGCGACAGGGCGAGGGTGCTCTTCCCGCACCCCGATTCCCCCACCAGCGCCACCGTCTCGCCGGATGCCACGTCGAGCGAGACGCCGTCGAGCGCGAGCACCTCGCCAGGCCCCGGCGACGCGACTTGGGGCCCGGCGCCGGCACGCGTTGACGCGGCAGCGCCCGACCCCCCGTAGGCCACGGTCAGGTTGCGCACGCGGAGGAGTGGCTGGTCCGAGTCCCCACCCGGGCCGGGGGCAGCGGCGCCCGCCCGGAGGCCCGTTGCGGTCCCCGCCATCATGGCCTCACTCCCCGGCGGTGCGGGTCCCAGGCGTCCCGCAGGCCCTCGCCCAGGAGCGTGAACCCCAGCACGGCCAGCATGATCGCGACGCCGGGCCACAGGAGCAGGTGGGGGTGGGTGCGGAAATAAGGGCGGGCCTCGCTGACCATCATCCCCCATTCGGGCGCCGGCGGCTGCACGCCGAGTCCCAGGAGCGAGAAGGCCGAGAGGGACATGAGAAACCAGCTCATATCCAGGGCCATCACCACGGCCACCTGCGGCAGCACGGCCGGAAGAATGTGCCGGAGCACGATCGCCACGGGCCGGAGGCCGCAGACCCGGGCGGCCAGAACGTACTCCTGCTCCCGTGCAGCCAGGGTGAGGCCCCGCACGAGCCGGGCCTGGGAGACCCAGGATACGGCGACCATGGCGAGCATCAGACTCTTGAGGCCCGGGCCCAGGGCCCCTACCAGGACCAGCGCCAGGATGCGTCCCGGGAAGGCCCGCACCAGGTCCGCCAGGCGCATGAGGACCGCGTCCACCCAGCCTTTGAAGTAGCCCGCCACGATTCCCACCGTGAGCCCGAGGAGCAGGGTCGCGGTAGCCACCACTCCGGCGGCCCCCAGGGAGTAACGACCGCCGTACAGGAGGCGGGCCAGGAGATCCCGTCCCAGCGGATCCGTGCCCAGGGGGTGGCCCGGCCCCGGAGGCAGCAGGCGGGCGTGAACGTCACCGTTCAGGGGATCGGCGGGCGTCAGCCACGGCGCGAGGAGGGCGAGCAGGGCCAGCCCCAGGACGAGCAGCCCCCCTGCCGCGGCGGAGCCGGAGCGCAGACCGGTCCGCAACCTGGACCGGTGCGCGCCGGATGTTCTCCAGGGACGGCCACCGGCCGGCAGGGCCGGCGCCGCCGCCATGGCGGCGTGTGCCGCGGCCCGCCGGCTATCCTGGCTAGCGGCTGGTGGCATCGCGTTCCCCTCCCTCCACGGCGATGCGGGGATCCAGGAGGGGGTAGGACAGGTCCACAGCCAAGTTCACCACCACCACCAGGGTGGCCATGGCCAGGGCGTACCCCTGGAGCACCGGGAGGTCGCGCGTACCGACGGCCCGCACGGCCAGCTGTCCCACCCCGGGCCAGCCGAAGATCGCCTCCACGACGACCGAGCCGCCCAGGAGGAAGCCCGTGGCGTTCCCGAGGGAGGTCACCACCGGCACCAGAGCGGCCCGCAGGGCGTGGCGCAGCAAGACCGTCCGCCGCCCCAGGCCCCGGGCCCGGGCGGCGGCGATGAAGGGCTCACGCAGGACCTCCAGGAGGCTTGCCCGCAGGAGCCGGGCCTGGGTGGCGCCCAGGCCCAGCCCCAGCACGAGGGCGGGCAACACCAGGTGTCGCCACGTGCCGGCACCGGTGAGCGGGAGCACGGGCCAGCGCACGGCCAGGAAGTACAGCAGCACGAAACCCAGCACGAAGTCCGGCGTGCACCTGAGGAGGAGGGTGGTTCCCAGGGCGAGGCGGTCCGCCAGGCCGCCCGGGCGCGCTGCGGCCCATGTCCCGAGCCCCAGGGCCACCCCCACACCGACGGTGAGGGCAGTGCCCGTCAGGACCAGCGTGGCCTGGAGGCGCTCCAGGAGGAGGGGGCCCACCGGCTCCCCGGTCTGCCACGACTGCCCCAGGTCCAGGCGCGCCACCCGCGCCAGCCAGCGCAGGTACCGCACGGGGCCGGGGTCGTCCAGTCCCAGCTGGGCCCGTAGCGCCGCCACGGCCTCCGGGGTAGGCTGCCCTCCGCTGCGGAGGATGAGCTCTTCGGCCACATCGCCCGGGATCAGCCCCGTGAGGAGGAACGTGAGGAGGGTGACGCCCACCAGCACGGCCGGCAGCGCCAGCAGGCGCCGGAAGGCGTGGCCCAGGGCGGCGGGCACCGCTCGTTCACCTCCCGCCCCGCCGGGAGACCTTCCAGAGGAACCGAAGGGGATCCATGGTCCCGGCGGACTCCCAGCCTTCGACATCGGCGCGGACGACCGTCACCCTGGCCGGGTGGTAGAGGTAGGCGCCGGGCAGGATCTCCATGATCCGGGCCTGGATCTCGTGGTAAAGCCGTTCCCGCTCGCCGGGGTCCAGGGTCGACAGGGAGCGGGCGATGAGGCCGTCCAGCCCGGGATCGTGGAGGAGCGAGCCCCGGCCCCGGGAGCTGTAATACCAGACCAGGTAATAGTAGGGATCCACCAGGCTCTTGCCGATGCTCCCCTGAGCCGCCGCCTCGAAATCGCCCTTCTTCTGTAGGTCCCGGATGAGGGCTCCGTCGCGCATCTCCAGCCTCAGGTCCATGCCGACCTGCCGGAGCTGGGTGCGAAGGGCCTCGGCCACCAGTTTCCAGTCCCGGGTGGGTTCGAAGAGAAGGGTGGCGCGGAGAGGACGACCGTCCCGTTCCCGGATACCGTCGCCGTCCGTGTCTTTCCAGCCCGCCTCCTCCAGGAGCGCCCGGGCCCGCTCGGGGTGGTGGCGGTACCCCTCGATGGCGGTGTTGGTCCAGGGGATGCTTGCGTCGTAGCCGATCGGCCCCCGGGCCGGAACGGCGTAGCCCTCCAGGACCTGCCGGGTGATGGCCTCCCGGTCGACAGCATAGTTGAAGGCCTGACGCACCCGCAGGTCGTCGAAGGGCGGCCGGTGCAGGTTGAAGCCGATCCACTCGAGCGCGGCGTCCTTCGTGTTGACCAGCACGCGGAAGCGCGGGTCCGCTTCCAGGCGGCGGATCTCGTTCCGGGGAACGCCGTACCCGTCGGCCCCGATGACATCGACCTCCCCGGCTTCCAGCGCCAGGATCATCGTGGCGGGGTCGGGGATGTACTTCACCTCGACCTCTTCGAGCGCCGGCACCTGCCTCCAGTGCTTCTCATAGCGGGCCAGCAGCACGTGCTCCCGGGTGAAACGCGTCACCTGGAACGGACCGGTACCGACCGGCTTCACGAGGTTGCCGTCACTGCCGTACGCGTTCGGGCCCGGAATCACCGTGGAAAAGCTGCCCACGACGCTGAGGAAGGGGGCGTGGGGCCGGTTCAGGTGGAAGCTCACGGTGTAGTCGTCCACGATCTCGACGCGGGGTTCGCCCAGCCGGCGGGCTTTCTCGGGGTCCCGGAGGTGCCGCTCGTAGGCCCGGACAACGGCACGGGCGTCGAAAGGGGTGCCGTCGTGGAAGGTCACCCCGCGGCGGAGGTGGAAGGTCCAGTGCGTGCCGGTCGGGTCGGACTCCCACCGCTCGGCCAGGGCGGGCTCCAGCTTCCCGTCCGCGGTCTCGAGGAGGAGCGGCTCGTAGATGATGGTCGCCAGCAAGGTGTTCTCGCGCCCGGGGCCCAACGGGTCCACCCCGACGTAGTCGAGGCCGTGGCCGATGGCGATCCGCAGACGCTGGCCACCGGCCGCACCGGCGGGCGCACCGGCAGCCGAGCCCGCGGCGGCCTGACCGTGGGCCTCGTGGCCGCCGTGCGCACCTTCGCCCGTGCCGCCACCGACCGCCGGGGGCCGGCCACAGGCGGCCATGGTCAAGAGGCCGAGCGTGAGGAGTGTGGATACGAGTCCCTTCCTGTAACCCTTCATGTTCCGCGTCCCTCTTCCGTTTGACCGTGATCCGTCAGGTGAAGTGCAATCCCCTTCCCGTCCGCAGCGCCTGTCCCGGCGAAGGCGAACGGCGCCGGGCGCCGGACCGCGCCGCCAGGGCCTGGCGGGTCCGCCGGCACGTCTTCCGAGGCGGCAAGGACTGCCTGCGCCAGGTTGCGGTAGATCCCGGCCAGGGCAGAGTCCGGCGCCCCCTCGATCACCGTCACCCCCCTTTCCTCGCACGCCTGCACCACCGGGTCGCGGGGGATGGTGGCGAGGACCTCTGTGCCCAGGTCGTCCCGGGCTACCTCCGCGACGATCCGTTCTTCGTCGGGGATCCCCCGGCGGTTCAGGATCACGCCCGCAAGCCGTGCGTAGCCCCGCCCCCGGAATTGCTGCACCGCCTGGGCGATGTTGTACGCCGCATAGAGGGCCATCCGCTCGCCCGAGGTGACAATGAAGACCTCCCGGGCGTAACCGGCCCGGATCGGCATGGCGAAGCCGCCGCACACCACGTCCCCCAGAACGTCGTACAGGACGACGTCCGGGCGGTACACGGCAAAGGCCTGCAGGGCGTCCAGTTGCTCGAAGGCGGTGATGATCCCCCGGCCGGCGCAACCAAGGCCGGGCGTGGGGCCGCCGGCCTCGACGCACAGGACCCCCCGGAACCCCTCGTGGACGATGTCCGGCAGGGTCAGCGCGCGCTTCTCCTTCAGGAGGTCGAGGACGGTCCGCAACCGGCGTCCGGTCAGGTACAGAGTCGAGTCCGCCTTGGGGTCGCACCCGACCTGCATCACGCGCAGGCCTTGCTCCGCCAGTGCGGCCGCCAGGTTGGCCGCCGTGGTCGACTTGCCGATGCCGCCCTTGCCGTAGATGGCGATCTTCCGCATGCGCCCTCCCCCGTCAGTCCGGCCACCGACCCGTTGCCCGGGCGGTGAGCATACCGCCTGCGAGTACCTGTGCCACGTAGCGTGCGCCGCGTGGGCCCACGAACGGTGTGCCGTCGTGGAAGTGCAGTTGGTCCCACGACGGCAGCGCCGCGCGCACCCGCACCGGGACGTGCGGAGCCAGCCGCTCGTCGTCGCTGCTGCCCAGGAGGACGTGCGGCTCCAGACGGGTCAGGGCTGTCGCCAGCTCCTGCTCGTCGGGGGCCACCAGCACCCGGGCGGCGCCTGCCTCCTGAAGCCTTCGCACGGCCTCACCCGCAGGGTCCGGTCCCGGCCCCAGGGGCGGTACGGGCAGGACGACGAGCGCCACGGGTAGGCCCCATTCGCCCGACAGGAGCCGGGTGAGACCCAGAGCGTAGTCGTACGGCGTGCAGATGGCCACCCGCAGGTCGTGATGGACGTCTCGCCACGGAGAGAGCGTGCGGAAGTCGACCCGGTAACGGCGCAGATCCCTTTCCACCGCGTCCCGGGCTCGCCCGCCGATCCCCAGCGCGCCCGCGACCTCTTCCAGCCAGCGGCGCGTGTCCGACGCACCGAAGGGCAGGCCGTACAGGTACGGGGTGCCAAACCGCTGCCTGAGGATCTCCGCGGCTTCCAGGCCCACGTCCCGCACGACCAGGTTGAGGTGCGCGCCACCGGCGCGGCGCAGCGCCGCGACCGAGGTGCCGGCAGCCAGGACGGTCCCCACCCGCACCCCCAGGAGACCAAGCAGCCGCTCCAGCTCGGCGCGATCGGACGCCCAGTTGAACATCTCCCACGTTGCTCCGATGAGATTCACCAGGGGCCCCTGCTCCTCACCGCCGAGAGGCGCGCGCTGGACCACCTCTGCCGCCAGCGCCGCCAGTGCCTCGGACTCGCCGAGGGTGTAGGGCCCGCGGTACCCGCCGCCGCCGAAGCCCAGGAGCTTCGCCCCCACGTGAGGTTGCAGCTCCCGGGCAACCGCCTCCGGATCGGCCCCGATGAGGCCCCCGACAGTGACGTTCACCAGGGCGATGACCTCCGGGCGGTCAAGCCGGTCGACCTGCCGCACGGCCTCGGCCAGGCGCTCCTCGCCGCCGAGGACGACGCCGGCCTCCTCGAGCCCGGTCGAGAAGAGGGGCGGCGGCCAACCCGCCGGCTGCAGGTCCCGGAGGCCGATGAAGTCGTAGAACGTGCACCCCGACGCCCCGTGACCGATGACGCGGAGGCCTTCCACGCCTGCAAGCGCCCAGACGGTGCCCAGGTAATCCGTGGGCTGGGGCATCGTGATCCGGAGGCCCGTCACCGGGGTTTCCCCCCCATGGCCGCCCCCACCATCTCCGCAGCCCACCGGGTGGCCTCGTAGCCCCAGCGGGCCCGGGGCGGGTCGGGATGGACCTGGCCGATGCCCAGGCGGGCCAGGGCGTACCGGTCGCCGTGGCCGGCGTAGAGGTCGACGCCCAGTGATCGCAGGAGCGGCACCATCTGGCCCGTGCCCTGGGTCCGTCCTACCAGGGGATCGTGGCCAGAAGCCAGCAGGACCACACGCTCCCGGGCATCCTGCCGGGAGAACCGGCTTGCCAGGACCACGGCGGGCTCAGCCCCAAGCTCGGCGAGAAAGCGGGCCGCACCGAGGGGGCCGCCGGCGAAGGCCGCCACCGCAGCACGCCGGCCCTGCGCGGCCGCCCGGGAGCGGGCCATCGCCTGCCCGGCCGCCTCCCGCGCTACCGCCACGAGGGGCCTCAGGGCCACACCCAGGGCATCCTCCAGCTGTGCATACGCCTCGTCGACCCGATCCGGGGCGAGCGGGAACCCCACCTCGACGTACGGCACGCCGAACCGGGCCTCCATCTCCCGGGCGAGGTCCAGGGCGTAATCCTCCACGACGACGTTCAGGGCGGCCGAGGGGCACCGCGCGAGTGCCTCGACCGTGGTGGCGGCGGGCACGGTGCTCAGCACCCGGACTCCGGCGTCCTCGAGGGCTCTCACGAGTTCGGTGTGCCTTGCGCCCTCCGCCCGCAGGCCGAGGACGTTCACGCTCCGCGGCTCCGGGGGCACCGGCCCCATGAGCCCGACCAGCGAGGCCAGCACCCGGCGCAGGCCCTGCTGCTGGTGGCGCGCACTGAAGCCGTCCGTGCGGACGACGAGCAGCCGGGCCCGGACCCGGGGCGCCAGTTCGGCGGCGAGGGCATCCAGGTCCGTCCCGGCCATCTCCGGCACGCAGGTGCTGACGAGGAACAGGGCGTCGGGCTGGAAGCGGCGGTCGGCCTCCAGGACCGCTTCGACGATCTTGCTGTCGATCCCGAAGACCGCATCGTCCGGCTCCATGCACAGGAAGAGCAGGCCGGAAGGAGCGGCGGCCAACCCCCGGCTGCCGGACTGGTGCAGGCTGCCGGCGTGGTGGAGGCAGGCGGCTGGCCCGATGAGGAGGGTCCGGCTCCCGCGGATGAGCGGCGCCGTCAGGGCTGCCTCGAACAGGCCACAGTGGGCCCCGGGGGATTCGGCCCCCTCCGGGACGGGAAGGTCTTCGATGGTCTCGATCGCACGGAGGCGTCGAAAATACCGGAGGACATCCGCCTCTGGAACTGCCTCTTCCGGTACCCCGTGCGCTCCTTTCGGACCGGCCTGAACGGGCCATGAGCCAGCGCGGCCGAACTCCCCTGTCCGGTCGTGCACCCCGTTCCCTCCGCCTCCCGGCCCCACTGCCCAGGGCCCGGAGAATTTCGGACATTTTGTGGTTGGCCTGATTTTAGATGGCGAAACGGGTCCGGGTCCATGCCGCGACCGGACGATTTCCTTGTCAGATTTCCGCTCCCATCGGACGATAGCGTAGCACTTCCGGGGGGGCCGGGTCGGCCTGAAACCCTTACCCGGTATCCCCCCATGTCCCCCCGCCTCCACGCCAGCCACTCGGTGACCGCGATCAAGACGGACCCGCCGACTGCTCCCCCGTGGGATACCAGAACAACGGTGGAAAGTTCAAGCGTTGCACCTGCGTTTCCCCGAGGATCGGGCGTTACAGTGATAAAGTAAAAAGGCCACCCACCTCCGGTGGCCCATGGTTGCGCCTTTCTTTACCTGTTCACCTTCGT
Organism: Caldinitratiruptor microaerophilus; assembly: GCF_025999835.1. NCBI lineage: Bacteria > Bacillati > Bacillota > Clostridia > Eubacteriales > Symbiobacteriaceae > Caldinitratiruptor > Caldinitratiruptor microaerophilus. The sequence continues at coordinate 403,550 of NZ_AP025628.1, forward strand.
CTTTTACTTGTTCACCTTATTGACGGTCCGCATGAAGGCAATCACGTTGATGAGATCCTCGTCGGTCAGAGCCGGGTTGCCTCCCTTCGGGGGCATGTCGACCTTGGTGGTGTTGGCGGGGTCGGTCGCCGGGCGGCCCTTCTTGATGAACTCCAGCAGTTGCTGGTCGGTCTGGCTGGCGATGAACTCGCTGGTCACCCAGCTCTTGCCCAGCCCGGGCATGCCCTCGGCGTTGGGCCCGTGGCACGAGGCGCACGTGTTCATGTAGACCTGCTTGCCCCTGGCCGCGTCGCCGCCCAGCGAGGTGGCGTGCGCGCCGTGGTCGCCGCCCGCCTTGGCGCCACCGCCGCCTCCACAGCCGGCTGCCGGCAGGACGAGCCCGAGGAGCAAGGCGGCTGCGAGCCCCCGGGTCGGTCCGGCGGGAAAGAGGGCGCCAAGCTTTGTCTTCGTTTTCTCCATGTACTCGGGAAACCTCCCTGCATGTTCCCCCGCCCCGCGCAGCGCGCGGGATACCCATGCCGGGCGCCGCGTGCCACGCCGTTCCCGTTTCGTGGCCCCGTGCGCCGGGTCAACGGGCGGGAGAGGACTATGATGTCTACTTTCTTACGTAGCAGGTCGAGCACAGGTTTGGGTATGGTCCAAACGAACTAACTTGCGAACTTGCTTGCGAACTTGAGCGACCGTGTGTCGGACTTTCCGGCACCGCCGCCGGCCGCGGGGACGGAAGCCGGCCCCGCGCAACCGAACCGGGCGGACCGGCGTTACACCCTGGGTGTGGGGGTGACGTGCATGGACGCGGGCAGGAGTGAGATCGTCCGGCCGGCCGGTCCAGAGGTCGCGCCCGGGCAGGCGGCGCCCGGGCCGGCCGGGAGCCGGGTCCGCCGGGCCGTCCGGGGCCTCCTGCGGTCCCTGAAGTGGACCGCCGCCCTGGCGGCGCTGCTGGTCACGGCCAACGTGGCCTACGCCCTCCTGACCCTTCCCTCGTTTCCGCCGGGCGGGTTCGCCCCCGGCAGGGCGTCGATGGTCTACGACCGGGACGCCAACCCCGTCGGGCCGCTGAGCGGCCACGTCTTCCGCATCCCCGTGCGGTTCGGCGAGATCCCCCGGCACCTGCGGGAGGCGTTCGTCGCCTCCGAGGACGTCCGCTTCTACCAGCACCCGGGGGTCGACCTCCGTGGCATCGCCCGTGCCCTCTGGGCCGACCTGCGCGCCGGCGGGATCCGGGAGGGAGGCAGCACCATCACCCAGCAGGTCGTCAAGAACGCCCTGCTCTCTCCCCGGCAGACCCTGCGGCGCAAGATCCAGGAGGCCGTGCTGGCCATCGCCCTGGAGCGGCGCTACTCCAAGGACGAGATCCTCACCCTGTACCTCAACCAGATCTACCTGGGCGGCGGGGCGTACGGGGTGGGCGCGGCAGCGCAGCTGTACTTCCGCAAGCCGGTCTCCGACCTCACCCTGGGCGAGGCCGCCACCCTCGCCGGCCTGGCGCCCGCCCCGGAGCGGTACAACCCCTTCCGCCGGCCGGACCTCGCCCGGGAGCGGCGCAACGCCGTCCTCGACCGCATGGTGGCTGCCGGCTTCCTCGACCCGCAGCAGGCGGAGCGGGAGAAGGCCCGCCCCCTCCGGCTGCGGCCGGGCGATCCGCCGGAGCGCCAGGATCCCCACCCGTGGTTCACCGACGTGGTCCGGCAGGAGCTGGAGGCGCGCTACGGGCTGGACGAGCGCGTCGTCGGCCTCATGGGCCTCAAGGTCTACACGACCCTCGACCGCCGCACCCAGCAGGCCGCCGAGCGCGCCCTGGCCCGCCCCGCGAACTTCCCGCGCGGGGCGCCGGAGGGCCTCGAGGCGGCGGTGGCCGCCATCGACCCCCGGACCGGCGAAGTGCGCGCCCTCGCCGGCGGCCGGCGCTACGCCGTGCGCGAGGGCCTGAACCGGGCCACCGACGCCCGCCGCCAGCCCGGGTCGGCCATCAAGCCGGTGCTCGTCTACGCCCCGGCCTTCGAGCTGGCGGGCCTCACGCCGGACAGCGAGGTCGACGACAGCCCCCTCGACATCGGCGGCTACCGGCCCCAGAACCCGGACGGCAAGTTCCGCGGCCGGGTCACCGTCCGGGAGGCGGCCCGGCTCTCGCTGAACGTCCCCGCCGTCCGGATCCTGCAGCAGGTGGGGGTGGACCGGGCCCGCCGCTTCGCCGAGGGCCTCGGGATCCCGTTCGACCCGTCCGACCGCACCCTCGCCCTCGCCCTGGGCGGGATGGCGCGAGGGGTGACCCCCCTCGAGCTCGCCGCCGCCTACCAGGCGTTCGCCAACGGGGGCACATACATCGGGCCCCACGTCATCGTCCGCGTCGAGGCGGCCGACGGCGTGCTCCCCGCCCGGGAGCCCGTCCGCCGCCGGGCGATGAGCCCCCGCACGGCCTACTGGGTCACCGACGTCCTCCGCACCGCCGTCCGATCCGGCACCGGCCGCGCCGCCCTCCTCGACCGGCCCATGGCCGGCAAGACCGGCACCGTGGAACTCCCGGCCACGCCCGAGTTCGAGGGCGTAGAGGGCAACAGCGACGCCTGGTTCGCCGGCTACACCCCCGACCTCGTCATGGCCGTCTGGATGGGCTACGACCGCACCGACCGCCAGCACTACCTGCCGCCGTCCGTCAGCGGCTCGACCTACCCCGCGCGCATCTGGCGCCAGATCGCCGCCAACGCCCTCGCCGGCCGTCCACCGCTGGAGTTCCCCGGCCCCGACGGCCGCATCCCGCCGCCGCCGAAGCCCGCGCCCGCCCCGACGCCCGCGCCGGCGCCGCCCGAGCCCGCCCCGGTCGGGCCCGAACCGGCCCCCGTCCCCACGCCGCCGCTTCCGGCCGTGGTCGACCTCGCCGCCGCGCCCGGGCCGCGGCCGGGCACCGTGGCGCTCACGTGGCGGGTCGAGGCCGCCGCGCCCGCCCCCGCGCCCGGCGCCCCGGCCGCGCCCGACGGGCCCGGCGCCCCCGGCACCGGCGCGCCCCCGCCGACCCCGCCGGACTTCGCCCCGGCGCCCGCCGCCGTCCAGTACTTCGTGTTCCGGGGCGACACCCCGGACGTGCCGGCTGATCCGGACCACCTCCTCCAGATCGTCGCCGCGCCCCCGGCCGTCGATGCCCCACCCGGGCCGGGCACGTACTACTATCGCGTTGCCGCGGTCGACCCCCGCACGGGGCAGATCGGGCCCCCGTCGGCGGCGGTGCGGGTGGACGTGGTGGCGGCGCCGTCCGACTCCGGCAGTGCGCCTGCCACCGGGCCGGCCCAGCCCCCGGCGGAGGAGGCGGCGCCAGCGCCTCCCGAAGCCGGGTCCGGGCCCGGCTCCCCGTCCGGCCCCACGCCCGGCTCTCCGTCCGGCCCCACGCCCGGCTCTCCGTCCGGCCCTACGCCGGGTTCTCCGCCCGGCTCGGGGTCCGGCACTTCCGGCACCGGCGCCGGCCCGGCTCCCGAAGCGGGTGGCCCGGGTCCCGGCGGCGAGTCGCCGCCGCAGGTGACGCCCCAGGGTTCCGCCCAGGCCCCACCAGGGTGACCGAACACGGTCCTCGCGCCCCGCCCCGGCACCGGCGGCCGGGGCGCCTCCGCGCCATGCCAGCCCCTGCCGGGCGGGGCGGAAGGAGTTTCCTCACATAGGCAGAAATATTCGTATATCTAGCATCTACCGCCGGGTGAGAGTACGGCGCGGCCTGCCGGCCTCCGGGCCTGGGTGCCGGGGCCGGGCCGGTGACGCCGTGCGAGCTTTATGGCCCACCCGGGAGAGGCGCGGACGGTCTGACGGGGGAGGGGGAACCGCATGAACCGGTCCGCGATGGCCCGCCTGCAGTTCATCCACGACCGGATCCGCGGCGGCCACTATCCGAACGCCACGAACCTGGCGCGGGAACTGGAGGTCAGCCGCCGCACCGTCCAGCGCGACATCGAGTTCATGAAGGACCAGTTGCGAGCCCCGATCGAGTACGACTCCCGCCGGCGGGGCTTTTACTACACCCGCCCGGACTTCGTGTTGCCGTCCCTGCCGCTCACTCCTCGGGAGATCGCCGCCCTCCACACCGCGGCCCACCTGCTCGGCCTGGTGGCCGGTTCCGTGCTGGAGGCGCCGGTCCGGAGCCTGATCGACAAGCTCGTGGCCGCGCTGCCGGCCACCGTGTCGCTGGGATGCGACACACCCGACGAGCTGAGCTTCGGCCTGCCCGCCATCCGGGGCGACGAAGCCCAGGTCGTCGAAACGCTGGGGCTCCTGCAGGAAGCCATCGTGACGCATCGCACCGTCGACGTGCTCTACTACACCGCGTACCGCAACGACTGGCGCCGCCGCCGGCTCGACCCGTACCACCTCCACTACCGTGACGGGGCCTGGTACGCGATCGCCTGGTGCCACTGGCGCCAGCGCGTCCTCACCTTCGCGGTCGACCGGATGCACGACGTGCGGCTCACGTCGAAGGCATTCCAGGTCCGTGCCGGTTTCGACGCGCGGGAGTACCTCCGAACCGCCTGGCGGATCGAAGCCGGCGACCCGGTACCCGTCGCCGTCCGGTTCGCCCCGTCCGTGGCCCGGTACGTGCGCGAGCGACGCTGGCACCCGACGCAGGAGATGCAGGAAGAACCCGACGGCAGCCTCATCCTGCGTGTCCGGGTCGCCGGCCTGGGGGAAGTCGCCCGGTGGGTGCTGCAGTTCGGTGGTGGGGCGGAGGTACTTGAACCCGCAACTCTGCGAACACTGGTGGCCCGGGAGGCTGCAGCGTTGGCGGCAAAGTATGGCGGCAGGGGGACGATTCCTGGCCCTGATGCTCAGTCAGGCCGGATCGTATCTGCCTCACCGAACATGCGATCTCGTCAGCTGTTGTAGGCGACAGGTCTGTATTGTGGACTTGCGACTCCCAGCACCGGCCTTTCCGGCAGGGGGAACACAGTGTGACCTGGTTGGCCCACTCTGCCTTCGAGGGAAATGAAGGTCACGACCTCAAGGAGCACCTCTATTCGGTGGCAGCCCTCACGAGGCAGTTCGCGACAGCTCTGGGCGCACCGGAGTGGGGATGGTGGGCTGGGCTCTGGCATGACATCGGGAAGATCCATCCGTTGTTCCAAGCGTACTTGAAGGACAGCAAGGTAGCCCGCGGTCCCGATCATAAGGGAGCGGGCACAGTCATGGCCTTTCGTCATGCGCAGCCTCTGGCTTTTGTGATCGCCGGCCACCACGGTGGGTTGCACAGCTTGGGAGATCTCAAGAGCCATATCCACGAGTGGATGCGCTCATCCCATGTGCAGGAAGCCCTTGCACAAGCTAAGTCCCATTTCTCCGATCTGGAACCACATGCGCCCTTGCCTACGCCGCAGCATCTTAGAGGGCCACTTGAGCAGGAGTTCTTCATTCGATTGCTCTTCTCTTCCCTGGTTGACGCGGACCGGCTTGATACTGAAGCGTATTTCCATCCTGACTTGGCAAACCTGCGCGTTGCGCCCGTCCGCATGGACGAGTTGTGGCGATTGTTCGAGGCTAACCAACGGAACATCACGGGTAAGCCAGGTGTGGTTGGGCAGGTTCGGCACGAAGCGTATCTCGCGTGTTTGCGAGCCGCGCTGGAGTCGCCTGGCTGGTTCCGCCTTACGGTTCCCACGGGTGGAGGTAAGACCCGTTCGACCCTTGCGTTCGGCCTTCGTCATGCGTTGCTACACGGTCTCGATCGGGTCATCGTTGCCATCCCCTACACGAGCATCGTCGAGCAGACTGTCGACGTGTACCGCGACATCCTCGGCGTGGGAGCCGTATTGGAGCACCACAGTAGCATGGAAGGTCCTGCAGATCCCCTGAACCCCACGCCCGCTGAGCGGTGGGCGGAACTCGCAGCAGAGAACTGGGATGCTCCTGTGATTGTAACCACCACGGTCCAGCTTTTCGAAAGTCTTTTCACGAACCACCCGTCAAAGGCCAGGAAGCTCCACAACCTTGTGCGTAGCGTCATTATCCTCGACGAGGCCCAGTCGCTCCCACCTGGCCTTCTGGAACCGATTCTCGACGGTTTACGGCAGTTAACTGTCCATTACGGTGCAACGGTTGTTCTCGCTACGGCCACTCAACCTGCTCTGGACGACAGCCCCGTCTTGCATGGGCTGCCGGGCATTCGCGAGATCGCTCCTGAGCACCCCCGCTGGTATCAGGAGTTACGTCGAGTTGACTTCTCAGTGGTACCACCTGATGAGTCGTGGCCGTGGGAGCGGGTAGCGGAGGAGATGCGCTCCCGCCCCCAGGTTTTAACAATAGTGAACACGAGAGCAGACGCCGCTCGCTTGTTGGAGGCCTTGGGAGATCCTGAGGTCCTGCATCTATCGTCTATGCTCTGTGGCGCGCACCGGCGGGCGGTCCTTGCCGAGGTGAAGCGTCGGCTTACGAAGGGGCTTCCGTGTCGGCTTGTCACGACTCAAGTGGTCGAGGCGGGCGTGGACCTGGATTTCCCAGTCGTGTTCCGTGCCGTTGGCCCCCTGGATCGGATCGTTCAAGCTGCAGGTAGGTGCAACCGTGAAGGCCGTCTCACGCGAGGCCTGATGACAGTTTTCACGCCGGCAGAGGGCGGTCTCCCAAGAGGTGCATACTCTACAGCCACTCATATTGCCCAGAAGTTCATGGCATTCCCGGACTTCGACTTCTATGACCCTGGGCTTTTCCTTGACTACTTCCGGGAGGTTTACCGTCACACAGATACTGACGCTAATCGCGTACAGAAGCTGCGCGCAAGCTTCGATTTCCCAGCAGTAGCTAGGGAATTCCGCATGATTCCGTCGGACACACTGCCGCTCGTCGTGCCGTACTGGGAGGTCGCCCCCGGTGACGTGCAAGCGCGACAGGCCGCTTCTCGAATTTCAGAACTACGGAGGGGTGAACGTATGCCCCCACGGTCCGTTTGGCGGCAGTTGCAGCCCTACATCGTCCAAGTGGACCGGAGACAACTGGGTGCCTATCCTAGGGGCCTGGCAATAGAGATCGTCCCTGGACTGTGGGAGTGGCGCGGTCGGTACGACCGCGTCCGCGGGCTTGTTAACGAACCCCTGGCACCTGAGGACGTCGTAGTCTGACAGAAGGGACACGAGGATTAAGGAAGCACGGGGCTTCCCAGTTTTGCTGGCGCCCCGTGCGCATTCCGGATAAATCCTGCACAGACCAGACCAACGTTTCAATCCCCACCACCGGGGAGGCGAACTCCCGGGGTGCTTGTCACCTCGCCATTATATCAGAAGCGCCTCAGTCCACCGGATGTGCAAGAAGCAGGAAGCAAAGCGAAAGGTGGGAGACGGGTGCATGAACGTGGGCGGTGTAGCACGAGGAGCCATTGCGCACCGGAAGGGATTGACAGCCGAAGCTAAGGTGTGCATAATGGAACCTGATCCTTCGTTGGGCTGGTGTGTGCAAGGGCGCATCCAAACCTGCCGGTACACACAGGATCGACCCGTGTGGCTCCTCTGACCTGTCCCGGATCATGACCACACCACAACTGTCAGGAGCGAACGCCGGCTCAGCCCTTTGACCGAAGGAGGTGAGACACTTGAGCACGTGGCCTCCGCTGGAGGTGAAGGTGTGGGGCGACTACGCCTGTTTCACTCGACCCGAGACGAAAGTCGAGCGGGTTTCCTACCCCGTCGTGACGCCCTCTGCTGCCCGCGGCATCCTTGAGGCTATTTTCTGGAAGCCCGAATTCGCGTGGCGCATTCGAGAGATTTGGGTACTCCGCCCCATCCGGTACGTATCGATGGTGCGGAACGAGGTGAACTCGAAAATTTCCTTTGCCGCCGCGCAGCGTTGGATGGCAAATGGCGGTGGTTTCTTCGCAGACGAGGATCGGGCTCAACGACACACCCTAGCACTCTACAACGTGGCCTACGTCATTCGAGCCGATGTCGAGCCGCGTTCCGGTACTGCTGCCGATATCGCCAAGTACAGGGATCAGTTCCGGCGTAGGGTCCGACGCGGGGAGTGTTTCCACCGGCCGTATCTAGGCACGCGGGAATTTGCTGCTTTCTTCGGACCGCTGGATGGTACCGAAACACCCATCGACTACAGTGCTCCGTTGGGCAGGATGCTGTTTGACCTCGAGTACGAAAAGGACGGGTCTGGGCGCGGGACTCCTCGCTTCTTCGAGGCAAGCCTCGACCGTGGTGTCTTGCGCGTGCCCCCGGACCTGTATGGGGGGTGAAATACGCCATGCTCTTACAGCGGCTGAACGAGTATGCGGATCGGTTGCGGCTGCCGCCACCGATGTACGGCCCCACCGCGGTTCGCTGGGTGATCCACCTTGATACCGACGGGCGAATGTTGCAGATGGTCGAGACAACCGGCGGGACCACGAAAAGTACACAGCGGGGCAAAGTAATGTTGACGCCGCAGATCGGGCGAACAGTAGCGATTCGAGCCAAGTTACTTGCTGACAACGGTGAGTACGTTCTAGGCATTCCCCGCAAGCCTGAGGACGCAGACAAGGTGGTGTTGCGTCACCGAGCTTTTATAGACCTAGTTCGTGAATGCGCCCTCGCCACGGGAGAGCTCACGGTGAAGGCCGTTCTACAGTTCCTCGAGGGATTGCCGCATGGTCTTCGCTTGCCCAGCGGCTTCGATCCGGCGGATAACATCACCTTCGAGGTCGCTGGGATCCGTCCCATTGACTTGCCGGTTATCCAACGCTTTTGGGCCAAGCGCGCGGGCGCGGAGAAGGAGAATGCGGACGACGATACTGGCCGGGTCGCCACGTGCTTGGTTTGCGGCGAATTAAAGCAAGTTGTCGCGCGGCTACCCTTCAAGCTAAAGAGCATTCCGGGAGGACAAACCTCTGGAATTGCCCTCGTCTCCGCCAATGCACCAGCGTTCGAGTCCTATGGCCTCGAAGCCTCGCATGTCGCACCGATTTGCCACCAGTGTGCTGAGCGGACCCACAAGTCGATAAATGCGCTCCTGGCCGACCCTAACACGCATCTGGTCGTCGGTCCGATCGTGTACGTGGCGTGGACACGGGAGCCTGTGGAGCAGAATTTCTTGAATCTTCTCTCGCGTCCGGATCCTGCCGAAGTTCGTGCCTTGATTGCTTCCGTATACACGGGCCGAGCGGGTTCCCTAGAACTGGATGACACGCAGTACTACGCGGTGGCCTTCTCTGCCAGCGGTGGACGAGCGGTCGTACGCGATTGGCTTGATACAACGGTGGGGGAAGTGAGACGCAATCTTGCCCGCTTCTTCATGCTACAACGTATCATCGGTCCAGATGGCAACGAGCCCGCGCCCCTCGGGATCTTCGCCTTGTCCGCAGCAGCTGTTCGGGATGCCTCGCGGGACCTACCTCCAGAGCTTCCCAAGGCGTTGATTCGATGCGCGTTGGCCGGGACGTGGATTCCCAGCTGGATCCTTGCCCAGGCAATCAGGCGAGCCCGCGTGGAACAGCGGGTGACCCGTCAGCGTGCGGCTCTAATCCGTTTGTCCTATCTCTCCTACATGCGGATCGAAAAGGAGGATGAGTTGATGCAGTTGGATCGTACGCAGAGAGATCCGGCTTACCACTGCGGCCGCCTTCTCGCTGTTCTTGAGGAAATCCAGCACGCGGCCGTACCGGGTGCAAAGGCCACGCTATTGGACCGATTCTACGGTGCTGCTTCCGCAAGCCCAGCCACCGTTTTCGGAACTCTCTTCCGTACCGCCCAGTCGCACCTGGGTAAGCTGCGTAAGGACCGTCCGCGCCTTTACAACGTGTTCCAGCAACGACTCATGGAAGTACAGGAATCGATCACGTACTTCCCGGCAACGTTGAACCTCGGGGAACAGGCACTTTTCACTCTTGGCTACTACCACCAGCGGGCGGCCGATCTGGCCGCCGCCAGGGCTCGCTCTCAGAAAGCGGAAGATACGGAAACCGACGAGTCTGATGACGAGTGAATTCGTCAAGAGAGGGAGGAGACCAAATGTCCGTGCACCTGGACCCCGAAAGGCGCCACGATTTCGTAATACTGTTTGATGTCACCGACGGTAACCCGAATGGAGATCCCGATGCCGGGAACCTGCCGCGCGTCGACCCGGAGACCATGCAGGGCCTGGTGACTGACGTATCCATCAAGCGGCGGATACGCAACTGGGTCGATGCCACGCGGGGCACAGAGGAACGCATGAAGATCTACGTTCAGACTCGAGGCGAAGCCCTCAACGACTTGCACCAGCGGGCGTATGACGCGTTGGGCCTCCGGTCCACGGGGGCTCGGCAGGACCGCGAAACCGTCGAACAAGCCCGTGCGTGGATGTGCTGGAACTTTTGGGACATCCGTACGTTCGGTGCGGTGATGACCACAGGGGTCAATTGCGGTCAGGTGCGCGGTCCAGTGCAGCTAACGTTTGCCCGCTCCATCGACCCAATCGTACCTCTCGACCTCGCGATCACTCGGGTAGCGGTCACGCGCGCCGAGGACGCCAAGGTTGTGGTCGGTGACGAAGGTGTGGGCGAGTCCGGCGGTAAGACGACGGAGATGGGACGCAAGGCGATCGTGCCCTACGGGCTGTACAAGGGCTACGGCTTCGTAAACCCGATCTTTGCCCGCCAGACTGGGTTCAGTAAAGAAGACCTCGACCTCTTCTGGACTGCGCTCATCATGTGCTGGGACCTTGATCGATCGTCCAGTCGGGGAAGGATGGCCTGCCGCGGACTATACGTGTTCACGCATGATTCGCCCTTGGGAAAGGCCCCCGCCCACACTTTACTGGACCGGGTCCGGGTCCAACGTCGGGACGGTGTGGTATCCCCGAGAAGCTTTGGTGACTACACGGTTGTCGTCGATGACAAGGACCTGCCTGACGGAGTCACCCTTACTCGGCTGGTGGGGTGAGGGCAGTGGTTACGGGCGCCGTCCCTGATGAGTACTGGGTCCCCATCTCGGCCCTGCAGCACTACTCATACTGCCCACGGCAGTGTGCGCTGATCCACCTTGAGCAGACCTTCGATGAGAACCTGTACACGCTCCGAGGTCGCGCCGTCCACGAGCGTGTCGACGTTCCGGGGGTAGCCGTCGAAGCTGGCGTCCGAATTGAACGCGGGCTTGTACTCTGGTCGGACCGATTGGGCCTCGTTGGTAAGGCCGATGTGGTTGAGTTTCACGGCGAGGTCCCCTACCCTGTCGAGTACAAGCACGGTTCGCGCAGAGCTTCGGAACACGACGACCTTCAGCTATGTGCTCAGGCTCTCTGCCTCGAGGAGATGCTCGGGGTCCCTGTGCCCAGGGGAGCGATTTACCACCACAGTTCGAGACACAGGCGTGAGGTTGTGTTTACACCAGAGTTGCGAGAACGTGTGACGGTTGTCTTGCAAGAGGTGCGGGCGCTGTTGAGCGCCCGACTTTTGCCTCCTGCCGTTAACGATACCCGTTGTCCCCGGTGCTCCCTAATCGACTCATGTCTACCTCGACCGGTCCAGGACAGGCGGCGAATAGAAGACCTTTTGCAGGAGGTGTTCAACACCGGTTTAGAGGAGGGAGAAACCAGTGCTTGAACTCCTCAATACGCTCTATGTTACAACCCCCGGCGCGTATGTAAGGCTCGATCATGAAACAGTTCGGGTGGAGGCCGATGGTGCCAAGCTGCTGCAGGTTCCTGTCTTGCACCTGCGCGGTATCGTCTGCTTCGGCAACGTGATGGTAAGCCCGGCCGTGATGCAGCGGTTTGCTCAGGATCGGCGGTCTGTTGTGTTCTTGGACGACCGCGGCAGGTTTGCGGCTCGGGTCCAAGGACCCACAGCCGGGAACGTGCTCCTGCGGTGGGAGCAATACGAAGCAGCACGCTCTCTAGCACGGAGCGCAGCGATCGCCAGGGCAATTGTCGGTGGCAAAATTCAGAACGCCAGGTTCCTGTTACAGAGAGCGGCTCGGGAGACGCCAGACTCAGCCGAGTCCAAGACGCTACGCGACTGCGTTGCCGATCTCGCCGGAATACTGGAGCGCCTGAAAGCAGCCTCCGAGATCAATGTGATCCGTGGCCTGGAGGGAGAGGCAGCGAGACGCTACTTTGGTTCCTGGGATTTGATGATTAAACGAGATCGCCAGGCCTTCGCCCTCCAGGGCCGGCAGCGGCGTCCCCCTACGAATCCGATGAACGCACTCCTTTCTTTCCTGTACACGTTGTTAACGGGCGAATGCATAGCCGCAGCCGAAGGAGTTGGGCTTGATCCACAGATTGGCTACCTGCACGAGCTTCGCCCCGGCCGGCCAGCTCTCGCCCTTGACCTCGTTGAGGAACTAAGACCCTCAGTGGCGGATCGCCTTGCGATTGCCCTGATCAACCTGCGCCAGGCAACGTCGGACGACTTCGTGACCCGCCCCGGAGGGGCCATCCACTTGAGCGACGCGGGCCGCAAGAAAGTGATAGTAGCTTATGAGAGGCGCAAGCAAGAGCAGGTATACCATCCGGTACTGGACCGCAAGGTTCCTATAGGTCTGATCCCCCATGTTCAAGCGCGTCTGCTTGCTCGCCATCTTCGTGGCGACTTGGACCATTACGTACCTTGGCTGTATCGGTAGGGTGGTGCCGACCTCGTGCAGATCGTTGTGGCCTACGACGTCAATACAGAGACAGCGGCAGGCCGTCGTCGGTTGCGTAAAGTGGCTCAGATCTGCCTTAACTTCGGCCAGCGCGTACAAAAGTCCGTCTTCGAATGTCAGGTCAATCAAGCACAGCTTGAGCAACTCATCCGCCAGCTACGGAACGAGATTGACGAAGGGGAAGATAGTCTTCGGCTGTACAGGATCATGGAGCCGAGGGACAGGCACACTTACGCCTACGGCATCCAACACGTTCTCGATTTCCAAGAGCCACTAATCTTGTGACGGCAAGCGTTTGCGAACCAGTAGTACCTGTCAAGAAGTGGGGAGGTTCGCCGATGCGTAATCGCCTACTCTGTAACGCCCCGCGCGCCTTCCCTGCCTCGGGGTCAACCCACCCTCGCCACGTTACGCTGTTCGGTTCGCTCATTCCCCTCCCTCAAGCCGCTTGCGGCTTGGCTTTCGCGACCTAGCGTTGCACCCGGCCTCGCGGCCGGGTGAGGATTGAAACCAGCTTTACCTCGACAAGATCGGCGAGTTGCCCGAGTTGCACCCGGCCTCGCGGCCGGGTGAGGATTGAAACCAGGCCAGGAGCGCGATCAACCGCTACGTGGTTGCCGTTGCACCCGGCCTCGCGGCCGGGTGAGGATTGAAACGAGGCCGGCGACATCGACATCGACCCGGCCGACGACGTTGCACCCGGCCTCGCGGCCGGGTGAGGATTGAAACCAGGGAAAGGACTGGAAGGTTACGGTATCTCTGCAGGTTGCACCCGGCCTCGCGGCCGGGTGAGGATTGAAACCGCGTGAAGTCGGCCTATCGCATGGGCGGCCTCGACGTTGCACCCGGCCTCGCGGCCGGGTGAGGATTGAAACGAGACCTGGCCGGACGCTGCGCTGACCGCCGCCCTGGTTGCACCCGGCCTCGCGGCCGGGTGAGGATTGAAACCGGACCTGGCCACCCCGGTTCACCAGCCAGTTGTAACGTTGCACCCGGCCTCGCGGCCGGGTGAGGATTGAAACGGCGCCATCTTCTTGGGGTATACGGGGTCCATCGAGTTGCACCCGGCCTCGCGGCCGGGTGAGGATTGTGTCAACGCCGGCTTACTTTTGACCCACTGGGGCCGGTTGGGAAATGACCCACCCCCCAGGCGAATCACTCCTTCGGTGGTTCGGTGGGGAGGCCTCCGGGGTGAGGCGGTACGGTGGTGAAGAGGCCGGCCCGCTTCTTGTCGCGGAGGCGGTAGGACTCCCCGCGGATGTTGAGTACGTGGCTGTGGTGCAGGAGGCGGTCCAGGATGGCGGTGGCGATCACCGCGTCCCCCAACACCTCCCCCCACTCGGCGAAGCCTTTGTTGGACGTCAGGATGACGCTCCCACGCTCGTACCGGGCGGAGATCAACGCGAACAGTGCCGTAGCGGCCGCCCGGTCGTAGGGCCAGACCCCGAACTCGTCGATGATCAGCACCTTCGGGGCCAGGTAGACCCGCATGCGGCGGTCGAGGCGGTGCTCGGCCTGCGCCCGGCGCAGGTCTTCGAGCAGGTCGTGGGCCCGGACGAAGTAGACGCCATAGCCCTGTTCGATGGCCCGGATCCCCAGGGCCACCGCCAGGTGAGTCTTCCCCACCCCGGGCGGACCGAGGAAGATCACGTTGGCGGCGTCGGCGACAAAGGCCAGGGTCGCCAGCTCACGGACCTGACGCTCGTCGATGGACGGCTGGAAGCGGAAGTCGAACTGTTCGAGGGTGCGGTAGTAGGGCAGGTGGGCAAGGCGTGTGCGGGTGCGCAGGTACCGCTCCCGCCGGGCGGCCGCTTCGACGCCCAGCAAGTCGGCCAGGAACTCGGCGTACGGGAGCTGCTTCTGAGCTGCCGCCTCCAGCCGGCTCTCCAGCACGGCGGCTGCCTGGACCAGGCCGAGTTGCTCCAGGTACTGCCGGGACTTCTCCAAGGCGATCATCCGGCGACCACCGCCCCCACGAGCGCCTCGTAGGCCGCCAGCGGCCGGCGCTCGACCTCAACGGTGGGCAGCTGGACCGCCAAGGCCTCCTTGGACGGCCGTCCGTCGCCAGCCTGAAGGCCCGCCCACTGACGGGGGTGCGTGAGCCGCTGGCCCCTTTGAGTGGCCCGGGCATGCACGGCGAGGCGCTTGCCCCCGTCCCAGAGCTCAACGATCCCATCCCGGGGCTGGACCTGCACCACCTGGCCGGGCTTCCATGGCCAGGGAAGGCCATACCAGGCGTTCTCCCACTGGACGTACCCGTCCCGGCCCACGTGCCGCTCTTCCCGCAGGAAGACCTCGAGCCGTTGGGGGCTCGGGAGGGGCTGCAGGTGCTCCCGTTCAATGCGCAGCCGGTCGACCGGCCGCTCGTGGGTCGTCCCATGCACCCGGACGTCCGCCACGGTGTCGCACCACTGGGCCGCCTGCTGGTTCAGGTCCGCCAGGTCCACAAACCGCACGCCGGGCCAGAAGTTGCGCTTGACGTACTTGATCCCGCTCTCCACGCGCCCCTTCGTTTGGGGCCGGTACGGGTGGCAGAGCCGGATGTCGAAACCCACCCGCAGGGCGAAGTCCAGGAAGCGAGGGTTCCAGACAGGTTGGTCGTGCTCATCCCGCTCCAGGACGACCACCTTGGTGTTGTCATACAGGCACCGGCGGGGTACGCCCCCGAACCGGGCGAACGCATTCAGGTGGCAGCGGATGAACGTGGCGACGTCCGCTCGCCGAACGAACTCGACGTAGATCGCCCGAGACCAACTCAGCACCATGACGAAGACCCAGACCCGCTGCGTCTTGCCGTCCGGGGTCTTGTACTTGAGAAGGCCGAAGTCCACCTGGGCCTGTTCCCCCGGCCGGGTCTCGAAGCGGACCGTCGCCTGGGGCTCTCGGCGCCGGCGCAGCGGCTGGACGAACTCACGAAGGATCGTATGGCCGCCGGTATAACCCTGTGCACGGATCTCCCGGAGCAATACGGTGCAATTGTCGACTCCCTCGCCCACTCGCTGGAGGATATACTCCTTGTAGGGGTCCAGCTTGGAGGCCCGCTGTGGCCGTGGCGCCGGCTTGGGCACCTCGGGAGAGCGCAAGTACTTTCGGATCGTGTTCCGGGAAACACCCAACATGCGGGCGATGGCCCGGATGGACTTGCCCTCCCCGTGCAACTCGTAAATGCGCTTCACTTTCCCACCCCTCAGCACGTTCTCTGGACACCCCCGACTCTTGGCGGAATCGGAAGGTGTCTTCGCTGGGGGGTGGGTCAATTCCATTCCGGCGCTACTGGGTCAGTTTAGCACCGGCGCTGACAATTGAAACGAGCGACTGCAGGCCCAGCAGGAGGAGGCATACCGAGTTGCACCCGGCCTCGCGGCCGGGTGAGGATTGAAACGACCTTGGCGACGGTGAGCGGCTCGGACGGCACCTGGTTGCACCCGGCCTCGCGGCCGGGTGAGGATTGAAACCGGTTGCAGTAGGCGAGGCCGGCAAGCCACACGCGTTGCACCCGGCCTCGCGGCCGGGTGAGGATTGAAACCGTGCCAGCTCTGCCGCGACGAGAGACCCATCGCCCAGTTGCACCCGGCCTCGCGGCCGGGTGAGGATTGAAACCGCGATCACCCCCCCTTACCCATGGGGAGGGGGGCGCGTTGCACCCGGCCTCGCGGCCGGGTGAGGATTGAAACAAGCAGGGGGCTCGTAACACGTGGGAGGCCCTGCGGGTTGCACCCGGCCTCGCGGCCGGGTGAGGATTGAAACGTGCAAAAGGTATATTCGAGACAACATGGCGATGAAGGTTGCACCCGGCCTCGCGGCCGGGTGAGGATTGAAACCCGTTATCGACACGGCAACCAACGTGGCGGCCAGGGTTGCACCCGGCCTCGCGGCCGGGTGAGGATTGAAACCCTCCTTTCCTGCAAGGCCATCATCGCCCGCGGGCCGAGTTGCACCCGGCCTCGCGGCCGGGTGAGGATTGAAACCGGGCTATCAGGTGCGGGACACCTCGGTAGGCGCCACGTTGCACCCGGCCTCGCGGCCGGGTGAGGATTGAAACTCTCGTTCCGGTGCTTGAGTTGCAGCACCTCGACCACGTTGCACCCGGCCTCGCGGCCGGGTGAGGATTGAAACCTGCGCGGACCGACGCCCCCGGGGAGACCCTGAAATTGTTGCACCCGGCCTCGCGGCCGGGTGAGGATTGAAACCATCTGCTCGTAGGTCTGCCGCAGCTCGTCGGCCTCGTTGCACCCGGCCTCGCGGCCGGGTGAGGATTGAAACTGCCATCTCCCATTCCACCGCCTTCCGCAGCATATCGTTGCACCCGGCCTCGCGGCCGGGTGAGGATTGAAACGTCACGGACTATGCCCGTGTGCTCCGGCTCCCCTACTATGTTGCACCCGGCCTCGCGGCCGGGTGAGGATTGAAACTTGCCGAGGCTGTCGAGTTGCGACAGGGACTGCAGGTTGCACCCGGCCTCGCGGCCGGGTGAGGATTGAAACTACCAGGGCGATCGAACCATGGTGTGCGGCACCTGCGTTGCACCCGGCCTCGCGGCCGGGTGAGGATTGAAACTACCAGGGCGATCGAACCATGGTGTGCGGCACCTGCGTTGCACCCGGCCTCGCGGCCGGGTGAGGATTGAAACGCCAGTTGGAGTGGGTCGATCTCGTCGAAGTACTGCCAGGTTGCACCCGGCCTCGCGGCCGGGTGAGGATTGAAACCCGTAGGCGACAGCCATGCGGGTCTGGATGGCGGGGTTGCACCCGGCCTCGCGGCCGGGTGAGGATTGAAACCTGGATTGGCTCTGGTAGAGGGAGCGCCTCCGCGGAAGTTGCACCCGGCCTCGCGGCCGGGTGAGGATTGAAACCTGACGAAGCGCCTTAACGTCTGGCCCCAGCAGGCCAGTTGCACCCGGCCTCGCGGCCGGGTGAGCATTGAAACAAGATCAACCGGACGGACGTCGGGGCCACCCGGGGGTTGCACCCGGCCTCGCGGCCGGGTGAGGATTGAAACCCGTCGAGGTGGGCCGGTGTGCTCTCCATCGCCTGTTGCACCCGGCCTCGCGGCCGGGTGAGGATTGAAACCCGGAGCCTGCGGACCACCTCCCGGAGCACGGCCGGGAGAGGATTGAAACTGGCTCGTGGCCGCGAACCCGCGCTACGACCCGATCCCCGTTGCACCCGGCCTCGCGGCCGGGTGAGGATTGAAACCGCTCTGCGCCCCACGTGGATAGCGGCGCTGCCGGAGTTGCACCCGGCCTCGCGGCCGGGTGAGGATTGAAACTCGTACAACCGGAAGAAGTGCGCCCGGTCTGCGGCGGTTGCACCCGGCCTCGCGGCCGGGTGAGGATTGAAACAGCCGCCGGCGGATCTTGAGCTTGGTCCGGCGCCGGTTGCACCCGGCCTCGCGGCCGGGTGAGGATTGAAACGTCCAGGCCATGGGAGCCAAGCAGCCCGAGGCGGGCAAGGTTGCACCCGGCCTCGCGGCCGGGTGAGGATTGAAACGTGCGCGCTCCCTGCCGCACCTCGCCGGCCGCGGCGGCGTTGCACCCGGCCTCGCGGCCGGGTGGGGATTGAAACCAGCCAGGTGCGCTCCACCTCAGGATGCTCGCGCGTTGCACCCGGCCTCGCGGCCGGGTGAGGATTGAAACAGGTTGCCGGCCGGGTCCTGCCGGACGGCCGCCGAGTGTTGCACCCGGCCTCGCGGCCGGGTGAGGATTGAAACGGGCCATCGAAAAGGGCTGGTCGCCGCAGGACCTGGGTTGCACCCGGCCTCGCGGCCGGGTGAGGATTGAAACAGCCCGGGGAGCAAGACCTACGTCCCTCAGGGTCCTGACGGGTTGCACCTGGCCTCGCGGCCGGGTGAGGATTGAAACGTGTCGAGGGCGAGGAAGTCGGCCTCCTCGTCGGTCGTTGCACCCGGCCTCGCGGCCGGGTGAGGATTGAAACCTGGTCCTCCGTGGGAAGCCCCGCCCGGCGCCGGTTGTTGCACCCGGCCCCGCGGCCGGGTGAGGATTGAAACTCCCACGGCGCCACGGCCCGGTTGCGCGGCGGCACGTTGCACCCGGCCTCGCGGCCGGGTGAGGATTGAAACTGGGCGATGCCGCCAGCGATAGTACAACGTCCGATGTTGCGCCCGGCCTCGCGGCCGGGTGAGGATTGAAACGTCGTACGGATGTGCGCATAGGGTGGAGAGGTCTCGTTGCAGCCGGCCTCGCGGCCGGGTGAGGATTGAAACGTTTCCGGGCCGGGCAGACCCCGGACGGTGAGCCCCGTTGCACCCGGCCTCGCGGCCGGGTGAGGATTGAAACATCGGACCGACTTGGCAGCGGGCGCAGGAACTGCCGTTGCACCCGGCCTCGCGGCCGGGTGAGGATTGAAACCGGCCATGGTCCGCACGGCGGTGCAGGCCGGCATGGTTGCACCCGGCCTCGCGGCCGGGTGAGGATTGAAACTGGTTCGGGACGGAGTTCCGGCCGCGCCTGCTCGAGTTGCACCCGGCCTCGCGGTCGGGTGAGGATTGAAACTCAGCCGCGTTGCAGTGGATTGAGACGAACAGGTCGGGTTGCACCCGGCCTCGCGGCCGGGTGAGGATTGAAACTGGTCGCGCAACTACGGCGAGCGTGTGGCCATCCGCGGGTTGCACCCGGCCTCGCGGCCGGGTGAGGATTGAAACAAGGACGCCTGGGAAAACATCTGGCGCCGCTCGCTGTTGCACCCGGCCTCGCGGCCGGGTGAGGATTGAAACTTTGCTGCCTTCTTACGCCCCTCGCTGCAGGAGTTACGCAACTCCGGTTTCTGAGAGGCCGAAAAGGTGGGTTGGAGCAGGTGTTTTCGCCCACGTTATTTGTCGCCGCGTTGACCGGAGTGGTTGGCGCTGGAAGGGGACCAGGAGATAGGTGTGGAAGAGCCTGGGGAGGTCGAGCCTCCCCGTTTTCGCGTGGGAGGTGGAAATAAAGACACCTGCCCCGGGCCGAATTTCCCAGCCGAGCCCCGGGGCAGGCTTCAGAGGAGTTACCTCTGCGTGTCCATCATACTGCCCCTTGCGGTCTCAGTCAAAGCGTACTTACGCCGGTACGGCCGTGACGGGCCCGCACTGGCGCTTCGTTGTGCAGGCTGCGGCCGGCAGATGCGGAAACATGGCGCCCACCATCGGTCGGCGGTCACTCGCCGGCGCATCTACCGCATTCCCATCTACCGCTGGTTCTGTCCCCGGTGCAAGCACACGTGCTCGGTCTTGCCGGACTTTCTACGTCCGTACGCCCGCTTTGTCACGCTGCTGCGGGAAGTGGTCGTGCGCCGGCGCCTTCAGCGAGGAAGGTCGTGGAGGGATCTCACCTGGGAAATCAGTTCACCGGCGGTCAGTGTGGTGTCGGAGCGCACGCTGCGCCGGTGGGTGCGCACGGTTCGCAGTATCGCGGGGAATTGGGGACAGTTCCTGACCGCCTGGCTGCTGGAACAGCGACCCGCCGTCGACGTTTTCACGCTGGTCCCCCGCCACGAGGGTCCCGACGCCACCTTTCATTTTTTGCTCGCGCTGGGTGACTGGCTCCGGCGGCAGATGTCCGTGGACCCTGCCCGCCACCGTGGGCTGTTTGCGTTCCTGAACGGCTTTTGCGAGGCCCCGGCGCCTCTGTGAGGTACGGCTCCCCCCCACCACAAACTTTGTCCCTCCCGGCTGGCTCGGCGTGCCGGCCATAATGGCGGCAACGACGCCAGCAGGGGAGGGATTCCATGGACGAGCAGCAGCGGGAAGAGATCGCCACGTTCCGCTGGAGCCTCATCGCCCCCGTACTGACCCAGAACCTGAGCCCGTCCGAGCGCCAGCGCCTGTTGCGGGAGATCGCCGGGCACCCGCACGAGATCCCTTCCAGTGACAAGACCCGAGTCGGGCTCAGGACGCTGCAGCGCTGGGTCCAGGCCTACCGGCAGCACGGGTTCGAGGGGCTCAAACCGCACACCCGGGCGGATGCGGACCAGGGCCGGGCCGTTCCCCCGGAGGTCCTGGAAGCGGCGATCGCCTTGCGGCGGGCGGTGCCCGACCGTAGTGTGCAACAGATCATCGCCTTGCTCGAGCTGGACGGAAAGGTCGCACCCGGGCGTCTCAAACGCACCACCCTGGGCCGCTACCTGGCCCGGGCAGGCTGCACCCGCCAGGAGTTGCGCAGCAAAGCCGCCCGGAGTTTGCTCCGCCGGTTTGAGGCCCAACACCGCAACGACCTGTGGCAAGGAGACGTCCTGCACGCCCTGTCGCTGCCGGTGCCGGGACAACCCGGGAAGCGGCGCCAAGTCTACCTCATGGCTTTCCTCGACGACCATAGCCGAGTCGTTTACGGCCAGATGTATTTCGAGGAGAAGCTCCCCCGCCTGGAGGACTGCCTCAAACGCACCATCCTCCGCTACGGCCTGCCCCGCCAGATCTACGTGGACAACGGGGCGATCTACTCCACCCGCCACCTGGCCCGGATCTGCGCCAAGCTCGGGATCCGCCTCAGCCACTCCCGCCCCTACCGACCCCAGGGGCGGGGAAAGGTTGAAAAGTTTTTCCAGTACGTCCGCCGCAGCTTTGTACCCGAAGCGCACGCGCTGGTCGAAGCCGGCCAGCTCCGCACCCTGGACGAACTCAACGAGTTCTTCTGGGCCTGGCTCGAGGTGGCCTACCTCAGTCGCCCCCACGGCAGCACCCACCAGACCCCCCGCCAGCGGTTCGAGGCGGACACCGAGCCCTTGCGCCGCATCGACCCTACGGCCCTGCGGGAGGTGTTCCTCTGGGAGGAGCAGCGGGTCGTCGACAAGACCGGATGCTTCTCCCTGCATGGGAACCGCTACGAGGTCGACGCCGCCCTCAGCGGCCACCGGGTGCTCCTGCGCTACGACCCCTACGACCTCAGCCAGATCCAGGTCTGGCACGAGGGAAAGCGTTTCCCGGACGCTGCCCCCCTCCAGCTCCGCCGCACTCACCACCACGCCGTCCCTGCCCCGGCCCAACCCCCGTCCAGCGACGGGATGAACTTCCTCACCCTGGCCCGCAAGCACCACGAGGCCGAGAAGCAGCGCCGCCTGGGTCAGACCTCTTACGCTCGCCTGGTCGGCCACAAGGACGGTGAGCCGTCACGCTGACCGAGTACTTCGGCCTCAAAGCGGTGCCCTTCGCCAGGGAGATTCCCACCGACCGGCTGTTCCCCGCTCCCCAGCACCAGGAACTGCTTGCTCGCCTCCAGTACGCCATCCGCCACCGCGCGTTCGCGGTCGTCACGGGTGAGGTCGGCGCCGGGAAGTCCACCGCCATCCGGGCCCTGTACGATCAGCTCGACCGGACCCGCCACCTGTTCGTGTACATCGCCGACTCCCGTCTCACCCCCAGCGCGTTCTACCGAGACGTGCTCACCCAGCTTGGGGTGGCCCCGCCTTCTCTGTTCCACGGGCGGGAGGTGAAACGGCTTTTCGAGCGCACCATCCTGGACGGTTACACCACCAACGGCCGTCAGCCAGTGATCGTCATCGACGAGGCCCACCTCCTCAGCGGCGCCATGCTCCAGGAGGTCCGCTTCCTCCTGAACTTCCACATGGACTCCATCTCGCCGCTGACGTTCATCCTCGCCGGCCAGAGCGAACTCCGGGGGCTGCTCCGGCTTCGCACCTTCGAGGCCATCGCCCAGCGGGTTCAGGTGCGCTTCCACCTCACCGGCCTCGGGGAGGCCGAGACTCTGGCCTACATCCAGCACCATCTCCACCTGGCCGGCGCCGACCGGCCCCTCTTCTCCGAGCAGGCCCTGCGCAAGATCGTCACGGAGTCCCGGGGCATCCCGCGGGTCATCAACACGATCTGCACGAGCTGCCTCCTGGACGCTTGCGCCCATGACCAGCGCCTAGTGGAGGAGGCCCACGTCGAGCGGGTGCTGCTCGAGCTGCAGGATACCCAGGCCCCCAGAGGAGGTAGCCCGTGGTGACAGATTCTGGCCTGCAACACGCCGGGGTTTCGCTGCGGCTTTACGGGTACGAGATCACCGACCTGCTCGACCTGCTGGAGGCCGCCATCCGGCAGGCCACGACCGGAGATGGGGTCCGGCGCGGCCAGGCGGTCACGGCGTTCATCCTGAGTTACCGTCTGCTCCACCGGTTACGGAACCTGAAGAGCCGGCCCACGTGCCGGCTCGACCTTCCCGTCTTCCGGTACATCGAGGACTACGAGGCTTGGTGGTGGCGCCTCTACCGGGAGTTCGTTCACAGCCCCGGGGTCAACCACCCGTACGGCCCCGGCGGATTCTAGTGGCTGCCGGCCCTGCATTTCGGACTCTGGGGCGCATCCTTACCACGGGCTGCGCCCCTTCAGCGCCAGTGGGCCGGTCACATCTCATGAACGGCCATGACATCGTCGCTGGTCACCGGAGCGACAAATAACGCGGTCAGCAACACCGGGTGAGGATTGAAACAGCGCCCGATACATCACCATGAGCCCCGTCGGCGAGTTGCACCCGGCCTCGCGGCCGGGTGACGATTGAAACTTCGGCTCGTACGCCTGGGCGACACGGGCCGTCGTGTTGCACCCGGCCTCGCGGCCGGGTGAGGATTGAAACCGTACGTGCCCGGATTGCGGCAGGATACTTTGCCCGCAGTTGCACCCGGCCTCGCGGCCGGGTGAGGATTGAAACCTGCGCCAGATCGTGGCCAAGTACGAAGGGACCCGGTTGCACCCGGCCTCGCGGCCGGGTGAGGATTGAAACGGGTCATGAACCTCAGCTACTACGCGGACGTGCGCGCCAAGGGTTGCACCCGGCCTCGCGGCCGGGCGAGGATTGAAACGTTGCGTGTCAAGCTCACGATCTATGCGTTGTCGGCGTTGCACCCGGCCTCGCGGCCGGGTGAGGATTGAAACTCCAGGATCTCCTTCACGGAGTACGTGTGCCAGTACGAGTTGCACCCGGCCTCGGGGCCGGGTGAGGGATTGAAACTAGGGTACGGCAAAGTCTGGAGCTTGTCCAGGAGGGCCTGCACCCGACCTCGCGGCCGGCTGAGGATTGAAACCTGTCAGAAGCCGGTTACGAAGGCCACAACCTGCAAGTTGCACCCGGCCTCGCGGCCGGGTGAGGATTGAAACTCCCGCGCCTCCGTCGCCTATAAGTCGGACGGCACGTTGCACCCGGCCTCGCGGCCCGGTGAGGATTGAAACAATTGCGCCATCGATGTTGATCCGCGGATACGCTGTTCCACCCGGCCTCGCGGCGGGGTGAGGCGGCTGCCCCTCGAGCGTGAACCAGCGAGAGTGGCGGAGGACACGTGTCTTCGGGCTCGTGACTGTAGAGTTCCCGCACGGATCACCATACGCTGCGGGACGCACGAGCGAACGTGGATACGGCTGCGGCGGGGTCCTCGCGCCCGACGCCGCGGCAGAAGGCACCTGTGGCCGTTCACTGAGCCTCGCACCGCGGCCGGGCGGGGGGTCACCCGTTCAGGCCGCCTTCCGCGCGGTCACGGTCGTCACGTGTGAAGGCGCAGCGACCCGTGCGGGGGCAGGGTGTGCGTCGCGTACGTCTCCCTGCTGAGTAAGGCCCCGACGACGGCCACCGCTGCGATGGCCACGGACACCCACTGCGCGCCGAGGTAATCGGCCGGCTCGTACACTCGCATCCCTGCACTGACCTGACCGGCCCAACTCCGGTCCAGCAGCCACCCGACGAAGGGCTGCGCCAGGGCGGCGCCGACGAAGCCGCCGGCGTTCACCACGCCGGTGGCGATCCCGGTCGACAGCGCAAGGTTCACCTCCTTGGCGACCGAGAACGCCGCGACGAACCCCGATACCGCCCAGCCGACGGCGGCGAAGAGGAAGTCCAGCAACCAGAGCGGGGGCGTGCCCAGTGCAGCCAGAGCGAGCCAGCCCGTCACGCCCACCGTCGCCGTGGCCAGGAGGAAGGGCTTGCGCCGCCGGAAGACGGCGGACGCATGGCCCGTGAGCACCGTGCCCAACACCAGCGGAATGGTCATGACAAGCAGGTGCGCCGACGCCTACTCCCGGGTCAAGTCGTAGACGTGCATGAGATACGCGATGCCCCAGGTGCCGGTGAACGCCAGGTAGGGGGCGTACAGACCGACGAAGACCAGCATGGGAGGCCATGTGTGGGGGTTCCGGACCACGCTCGCGATCGCCGGGGGCAGCTGGTGAAAGGTCAGCCGGGTGGCCTTCGCCCGGTCCCGAACACTCCACCAGGAGACGGCGGCCATTGCCAGCGACATGGCGCCGATGAAGCTCGCCGTGGGGCGCCAGGAGAATCGTTCGATGGCCCAGGCCAGGGGGATCGTGGCGACGACCGCGCCGACGTGGCTGACGCCGGAGCTGAGGCCGGAAAGCGTGCTGAACTCCCCGGGTTCGAACCAGTCGGCGACCACCCGGGCCACGGCCACGAACAGGACGGAGAGGCCCAGCCCCGACAGCGCCCGCCCGGCGTACAGCAGCGGCGCGCTGGGCGCGGAGGCGATGGCCAGGGCCCCCACGCCGGCGAGGACCATCCCCCACGTGGACACGCGTCAGGCCCCTAGCCAATCCACGATCGTGCCGGCCGGCACCTGTCCGGCCACGTAGAGGTAGAAGTAGATCGAGGACAGCGTACCGAGGTCTTCGGCGCTCAGGCCGAAGCCGGCCATGAGCTGGTCGATTGCGACGCCCGGGATGGAACGGTGTATATGAATGAACATCATGTCCGTACACAGAGCCAGCCAGCTCAACCATCGCCAGCGGCCGGACACGATCACAGCTCCTCTCGCCGGTAGTCCGCTGAGACGGAAGGCTCAGCCGCTGCGGATCGAGGCCCTCCAAGGGTGACCGATCAGCCTCATGGTAGCCCGTGGCATGCCCCCTTCACCATGTGGCCACAAGGTGAGGGCCACGGGAGGGCAGTGTCCGCTCCGCCGGGTTCGTCGTTCCCGTCGCATCCGTGGCCCGGGTGTAGCGTGACTGGCCGGCCGAGGCCGAACGTTTCGCGTACGGGTATCCACGGATCGACCGCCATCCGCAACTCCGTGGAAGGGAAACCAGGCGATTCCGTCAGCACGGTGCACGACCTCGGTCCTCACGCGACCGCGGAGCCGTGGCGCTCCGGGGTCTTTTGTTACCGCTCTTTGGCTTATCAGGAACCGAAACGGACCTTCGGCTCCGCAGGAGGTGGGACTGCGACCGACAAAGTGATCGATGATTCGGCCAACGACCGGGGAGGTGGGACGATGTTCGTCGGCTCTCGGATTCGCGACCTGCGAGCCGAGCGGAACCTGAGCCTGCGGGAGCTGGCGGAACGGGCGGCGGTGTCGTCCTCGTACCTGAGCGCCATCGAGCGGGGGCTCAAGAAACCGTCCCTACCGATGCTGCGGCAGAAGCCTGACGAAGCGCCTGAGCGTTTGGACCCAGCAGGCCACGTATCCACCGATCAACGCCGGTGGGCCAATTGAAGCTCCCGGGTGCTCCGGGCGCCGGTCATGCGGGTATTGCAGGGATCAGGCGTCGTGCTCGCAAAGTAACTTTTCAAACATGCCTTTCGACGGGACCTTTCGATGGGGCCCCGGCGGCGCCGGTGAACCAGGCGGGGCGCCGCCGGCGGTTCGAGCACCTCGGCGATGAGGGTGCCCTCACCGGCACAAGGCCACTGGGCTGGCAGGGGAGCGGGCATGGACGAACTGGAGAAGCGCATCGTCGAGGGCCTTTCCGCCCGCCAGCGGGAGGCCGTGGTGGCGCCGGACCGGTACCTGCGGATCATGGCCGGGGCCGGCGCGGGGAAGACGGAGACCCTGACGCGGCGGATCGTCTGGCTCCTGGCCCGGGGCTGGGCACCTGGGGAGATCGTCGCCTTCACGTTCACGGAACGGGCCGCTGCGTCGATGAAGGACCGGATCCACAAGCGGGTGGCAGAGATCCTCGGCCCCGAGAGAACGAAGACCCTTGGGGAGATGTTCGTCGGCACGATCCACGCGTACGCCGCCCGGCTGCTGCAAGATCACTTCGGCTACGGCAACTGGGACGTCGCCGATGACAACCAGGAGATGGCGTTCCTCCTCCAGCGGGGATGGGAACTGGGGCTGGGCGAGGACGTGCGGCGGCTGCCCGCCGGCGCACGGACGTCGTACAGTGAGTACGTGGTCCGGTTCAAGCGGGCCGAGGCCGTGGTCTGCCACGAGTTGCTGGAACTGGACACCCTGCGCGGCTCCCCGGAGGCCCCGGAGTTCCCTGAGCGGGTCCGGCGTTACTGGGATCTTCTGGACCAGCACCACATCCTCACCTTCGATCGCATGGTGCGGCTGGCAGCAGAGCGGCTGCGTGCGGACCCGGGCGTGGCGGGGTGCCGGCATCTCCTCGTCGACGAGTACCAGGACATCAACCATGCCCAGCAGGCCCTGATCTGGGCGCTGGCGAGGGCGCCGGACCTGCGGTCCTGCACGGTGGTGGGGGACCCCCGCCAGTGCATCTACGAATGGCGCGGCTCCGACCCCGGCTGCTTCGACCGCTTCGCGGAGGAGTTCAGCGCCCGGACGGTGACCCTGCAGGAAAACCGGCGCAGCGCCAGGGCGATCATCGACGTCGCCAACGCGGTCGCACGGCACTTCCCCGAACCGGCGCTGAGGGTGCCCATGGAGCCGGCGCGGCGGTCTCCCGGAGTTGTGGTCTGTCAGGTGGCGGAGTCGGCGGTGGGTGAGGCACGCTCCATCGCTGGCCAGATCCGGGGTGAGGTCGAGGCGGGGAGGGCTCACTACGGGGATTTCGCCGTGCTGCTACGGAGCGTGTCGACGTCGGGTCCTGTCTTCATCGAGGCCTTCCGGGAGCTCGGGATTCCGTACATCGTCGGTGGCAAGGTGGGACTCTTCCAGCGGCCCGAGGCGCGGGCCATGGCGGCACTCTGGCTCTGGTTCGGCGGTCACGACTGGCGGCCCGAGCCGTATGGCCCCGCGTACAGCGGCGACGCGCTCCTCGGGCTGGCAGAGGCGGAGTGGCCCGGCGGGCTGAACCGGGCGGCGATGGAGGCTTTCGCCGGGCGCCTGCGCGACGGCGCGTTCCACGATCTGACGGAGGCCTACCAGACGCTCCTGGCCGAGCTCGGCTACCTGGCGTGGAACCCCGACGACCCGGAGGATGCCGTCCGAATGGCGAACCTGGGCCGCTTCAGCACGCTCCTGGTCGACTACCAGGCTGCGGCGTGGCGCGGCGGCCGCAGCCCGAAGTGGCCCACGCTCCTGGGCGGCCTCGCCTGGTACATCAAGGCGTATGCCCAGGGAGCCTACGCGGACCAGCAGGCCGACGACCTGCCCCAGGTCGATGCCGTCCACATCAGCACCGTCCACCAGGCGAAGGGCCTCGAGTGGCCGGTGGTGTTCGTCGCGGCGCTTGTCGACAGCCGGTTTCCCTCGAGCCAGATGGGACGGGAGCAGAAGTGGCTCCTGGCCCGGGATCTCTTCGACGCTGCCCGCTACGAGGGCGGCGAGAACGCCGAGCGCCGGCTCTTCTACGTGGCTGTGACCCGGGCGCGGGATACCCTGGTGCTGTCTCGCTTCGAGCGAGCTTCCCGGAACTCGGCGCGGCCGTCACGCTTCCTGCGGGAGGGTGGAGCCCTCCCGGAGCGCGGGCCGGCCGTGCTGCCGCGTGGGGCCGTGGAAGGGGCGCGCCGGTCGGAGGACGAGGTCCTCACCCTGAGCGTGGAAGAGATCCTCACCTACCTGCGCTGCCCCCACCAGTACCGCATGCGCCACGTCTGGGGGTACGAGGCCGAGCTCGCTCGGGAGCTCGGCTATGGCCGGGCGGTCCACCACGTCCTGCGCCTCCTGGCCCGGTCTGCACGGGATGGTGCCGATCCCGAGGCGGTGCTGGTGCGGATCCTCGAGGACGAATTCTTCCTTCCTTATGCTCACCCCGCCGGACGCCAGCGGATGATCGAGGCCGCACGCCGGGGGCTGACCTCCTTCGTCCGGCACCACGGGGACATCTTGTACCGAGCCGACGACGTCGAGGCCCGCCTCGAGTTCCTCCTTTCACCGGCCGTGACGGTAGCCGGGCGGGCCGACGTCCTGGTCGCCGAGGGTGGCGGGCTGGAGGTGATCGACTACAAGACGGCGCCGCCGGGCGAGGACGGAGGCCTGGCGGATGCCGAGGCCGACCTGCAGGTGCAGCTCTACGCCGCCGCGCTGCGGGACATGGGACGGGACGTGCGGCGGGCGCGGGTGATTCACGTGCTCGGGGAGGGCCACCCGGCGCGGACCGTGCCCGTCGACTCACAAAGCCTGACCCGCGCCCGCCAACAGGCGGAGGAATCGGTGCGCGAGCTGGCGGCACGCCGGTTTCCGGCCCGTGCCGGCAAGGCGTGCCGGTCCTGCGACGTCCGGCGGATCTGCTCCCTGGCGGCCGGGTGAGGGCGGCGGCGCTGTGCCGGTCCCGGGGGCGGTTGCGCCGGGCCCTGGCGGAGGCGGCCCGCCGGAGCCGCTGGCGCCTCGGGACGGCGCGAGCAAGGACGAAAGCGAGTTGCACCCGGCCTCGCGGCTGGGCCCGGTTGAACCCACACGGGCACGTCCTGGCCCCAACGCGCGCCGTCCGCCTGGTATCCCCGGAGGAAGGCCGTGGTGAGCGTCGGCGAATCCGACGCAGACCGGCGTCGACCTGGTCCGTCTCAGGTCCTCCAGAGCCGCTCTTCCGGTGTGCCCTGCACGTTCGTTTCCGCAACGTATGCCGCGAAGTCGTGGCCCACCAGCAGGTGCCGGTACGCGTCCAAGAGGGTGTCGCGCACCTCCTGCGCTGTACGTTCGTCGTCGAACGGGCCCACGGAGTCGATCTCGCGCCGTTGTGCGGTTCCCGCGGGATCGCCCCACGTGATGACAGCCCAGTACATGGTAGCCATTTCGCTCCCTTCCGGCTCGTCGCTCACAGGTCCGTTCCTATATTCTGTCGGAATCGACGAGCCGGACACGCGATATGCGGTAGAGAGTCGCCCGGCAGCGCCAAAATGCCGGGTTGGCACCCCGAGCGCGGGAATTGGGTGCTGTCCGCGGCGCGGGCGACAAGCCGCGCCCCACCCGGTGCGGTTCACGGTCCGCTCCGGGCAACTCATCGCTGGAGAGGCACGGTCGCGCCGCGCCCGCGAACACGCCGGGTGTGCCGCGTGCTGCCGGGGGAGGAACACACACGACGGACGACGGCGCGTCGTCGGTGAGTGCGAGTGCGTTTCTGAGCGTTGCCTCCCGCCGCGGCCGCCAGCCGCGGGTACCGAACATATAGATAAATACAATAGATAGATGGAACAGCATTGGCTTCATCTATTGATTACGTCAATGGATTGACGCACAAGGCATTGATGTTATCTATTCGTATAAGGGCTGCCGATCGAAACGGAACTCACCATCGAGTCGTCTGATCGCGCGCTTTGCAGGAACCCCGACGATTCTCGATTATCCCCGCCCCGTCGGATCCCGGACGGCGATCAGACGATCAAAAATTTCGACTTCTACCTGGGGGCTGGGGAGAGGCGGCGGCGGCCACGGCGGACGAGGCGGCGCCGGCGGTGGAGAGTCTGGCGAACATCGGACGGGACCATCGGGCGGCCCGACGCAGATCGGGAACGGAAACGGAGGCAGCGATCGGTGCCTGAGACGGGGAGCCATCCGATACGCGTCTTGATCGCAGACCGTTACGAGCTGATCCGGGCGGGGATCCGGGCGGTCATGGCGACGGATGCCCGCTTTCGGGTGGTGGGCGAGGCGGCTACCGCGCCGGAGGCGATGGAGCGAGCCCTCGCCCTCTCCCCGCAGGTGGTCCTCCTGGACGTCCGGTTGCCCGGACGGTCCGGGATCGACCTCTGCCGGGAGATCCGCACCCGCCTGCCGGGCACGCGGGTTGTCGCGCTGGCCACCCACAGGGATGAGGAACTCGCCGCCGCCTGCTTTCAGGCGGGGGCGTCGGCGTTCCTGTTGAAGGACATCGATCCGGTAGAACTGAAGCGTACGATCGAGGCTGTGGCCCAGGGCAATTCGCCGTGACAGGGTCGGCGGACCCGTGCAAACGGGGAGCTGTCATTTGGCATGTGGGCCCTCTTACCCCAACACGACGGGTTCGTTGCAAGCCGGTTGACCCTTTTGGAGGAACTGGGGGGCCGACGGCGATGGCCGGCCATGTTGCAGCCCTGCAGCAACTGTTCTGGAACGCGACCGACGGCATGATCATCACGGACGCGGATACGGTGGTACTGGATGTCAATCCGGCGTACGAGGAGTTGACCGGCATCTCCCGCAAGGAGTGGATCGGCAGGAAGCCGAGCATCGTCAAGTCCGGGAAGACCCCGCCGGAGGTCTACCGGGACATGTGGGCCAGGTTGACCACCACCGGCAAGTGGCTGGGTGAGGTGACCAACCGCCGGCCCGGCGGGTCGGAATGGGTGTCGTTCCTGAGCATCACCCGCGTCCAGGACGAGGCCGGCCGCACGTGGGGCTACGTGGGCATCGCCCGGGACGTCACGGCCCAGAAGCAGCAGCAGGCCGAACTCGCCCGCCGCCTGGAGGAGATCGCCGGGCTCCAGGAGGCCCTTGTGTTCGCCCTCGCGGAGGAGGCGGAGTTCCGGGACCCCGATATCTCGGCCCACCTCAGCCGCGTCCGGCGGTACACGGAGCTTCTCGTCGACGTCCTTCGCGAGCGGGGCCACCCGGAACTGCAGGACGCGCGTGTTGGCGCTGCCATCGCTCGTACGAGCGTCCTGCACGACATCGGCAAGGTGGGCATCCCCGAGGGGATCCTGTTCAAGCCGGCGCGCCTGACCCCGGAGGAGATGCAGGTGATGCGGCTGCACCCGGTGATCGGCTGGCAGATCCTCTCGGCGACGTCGGAACGGGTCCGGGACCGGTTGGGCGAGGACGAGCCCTTCTTCCGGATCGCCCGCCAGGTGGTGCGCTACCACCACGAGCGCTGGGACGGGACGGGCTATCCGGACGGCCTGGCGGGCGAGGCCATCCCGCTGGGCGCCCGGATCGTCGCCCTGGCCGACGTGTACGACGCCCTCCTGTCACGCCGGGTGTACAAGGACGCCTGGTCCCCGGACGATGCCCAGCGGTACATTCTGAGTCAGGCCGGTGCCCAGTTCGACCCCATGGTCGTGGACGCTTTCCGCGCCGTGGAGGGGGAGTTCCGGCGCGTCGCGCTCAGCCCGGGTGCGGCGCGGCGGGTCATGACGGCCTGACCGGCCAGGCCGTCCGGGCGAGCGGGTCGGCCAGCCGGCGTCCTCAGGCGACCGCCGGGTCGAGCAGGCGGAGCCCGTGCTCGTCCAGGGCTGCCCGCACCCCGATCGGCAGGGTGACGTTGGCGATGTTGTGGCCCAGGCCGCGGATCTGGACGATCGGGATGTCGAGGCCCTCGCAGGCGTCCAGCACCACCCAGCGCAGTGCCTCCCGGGGGTCGGGGTCGTCCTCGAAGCAGCGCTCCCAGCTGCCCAGCACCAGGCCGGCGACCGAGCCCAGGTCACCGGTGAGCCGCAGCCGGTGCAGGCACCGGTACACCTCGGCGCCTCGCTGGCCGTAGCCCTCGAGGAACAGGATGCGGCCGCGCAGGGAGGGCCAGTAGGGCGTGCCGGCGAGGTGCACGAGCACCGCCAGGTTCCCGCCAACCAGCGGACCCTCGGCCCGGCCGGGGCGGAGGACCCGGTCGACCCCGGCCCAGGCGGGGAGCGGGCCGGCCGGCTCCGGGCGCGCGGCCACCGCGAGGAAGTGCGCCTCCAGGCCGGGGTCGGCGAGGGCGAAGCCGTAGGCCACGTCCGGACCGTGCAGCGTCACCAGGCCGGTCCGGGCGTGGACCGCGTTCAGGAGGACCGTGACGTCGCTGATGCCCAGGACGAGCTTGGGCCGGGCGGCCAGGGCGGCGTAGTCGAGCCGGTCCACGATTGGCAGGCAGCCGGCCCCGCCCGTGGTGGCGATGACCGCCCGCACCTCCGGGTCCGCGAACATCTCGTTCAGGTCGGCCGCCCGCTCGGCGTGGGTGCCGGCCAGCCCGTGCCAGTCTGCCCGGACGTGGCGCCCGAGGCGCACCCGCAGCCCCATCGCCTCGAGCCGGCGGATGCCGCGCTCGACCCGGTCCCACTCGCCTGCCACGCTGCCGGAGGGCGAGACGACCCCGACCCGGTCGCCCGGCCGCAGGCGCGGCGGGCGGATCGGCGATTCCATGTGGCTGCACCTCGCCAGGAGCCCGGTGTGTGAGGGGCCCGGGGTCGGAAGTTCGCCGCCGCACGGTCGTTTCCCCGCAGACATACCCGGGGCGGGCGGGAAAAAATACCCGTCGAATTCCACGGAAACGGCGAAAACCTGTAAGGATTTCCGGGCGAGCACGTCTAACTACTGAATCGGTCCCCGCAGGGGGGATCGCAAATCCGGGGATGGAGGGGTCGTAGGTGAGGCGCAATCGAAGGCTGTGGGCTGCGTTGGTAGCGCTGGTGGCGGTCCTGGTGGGCGGGGTGGCTTCGGCGGCGACGCCGCTGTTCCGTGGGTTCAGGACGGTCCGGGTGGTGCTTGAAGGCAGGGAGATCCAGGCCGACGTGCCGGGGGTGATCCTGGAGGGACGCACCGTGCTGCCGGTGCGGGCACTGGCGGAGGCGCTGGGCCTCAAGGTGTCCTGGGACGAGGCGACCAGCACCGTGGTGCTCGAGCGCCAGAGCCCGCCTTCCGGTGCGCAGGAACAGGGCCCCGACGCCGGAGCGCGGCAGGCAAGTACAGAGCTCGCCATCAAGACGAAGAGCACTCCGAAGGGGCTGGCGAGCCCCAGCGGGGTCACGCTTACGGTTGAGAACGTAACCATGAATACGAACCTGTCCGAACGCCTGGCCGTCCCGTCGGCGATGATCGTCATGGAGGGCACCCTCGCGAACGCCGGCCGGGCGCCGTACGATCTCGCCCAGGCGCGGGTCACGCTGCGCAGCGTGGCGCCGGATGAGGCCGGTCGGATCGTGAAGGGGCCGGAAGTCCAGGGTGTGCTGGCCCAGCCTTCCGGCGAGCGGGTGGCGGGCACCCTGGCCCCGGGCCAGTCGATCCCCGTGCGGCTCGTGTTCCGGGTGCCGGACGGCTCGGTGCCGGTGCCCGGCGAGCTGGAGCTGTCCTTCAGCGGCGCGCCGGGTGAGGCGCCCGTGACGGAACGGGTCAACGTCACGATCCGGTGCAGCTGGCCGCCGCTGAAATGCGAGATCGTCATCGTCATCGGCAAGGCGACGGATTGAACCCGGTTCGGTGATCCTTCCCGGGGGCGGTTGTCCGCCCCCGTCTGAGTCTTGCCGGGGAAGGCAGGGGATGACCCCTCCGGCGCCGAATCCCGGTGGCGTTGCCAGGGAGCGAGCGGGATGGGGCTGGCGGGGGTGAGGCCGTCGTGGCGCAGGAGCCGCATGGCGACGAGGAACTGGCCGCCCGGGCGGGCGCCGGCGACCGGCAGGCCGTGGAGGCGCTGTTTCACCGCTACTTCGACCGGGTCTACGACCTCGCCCTCGGCATGCTCCGGGACCCGGACGCGGCCGGCGACGTGGCCCAGGCGACTTTCGTGAAGGCCATGGAGCGTCTGCGAAGTGGCCCGCCGCCCCGTGGCTTCCGGGCGTGGCTGTACGCCATCGCCCGGAACACGGCGATCGACGAGCTGCGCGGGCGCCGGCGCCGCCTGCCGTGGCCGGGGGTTTCCACGGAGGAGGGGGAGACCCTGGACTACGAGCCCCCGGCTCCGGCCGCCTGGGCGGAGCCGGAGCAGGTGGTGGCCGACCGCGAGACGGCGGCCCTGGTCTGGGAGGCCGCCGCCGGGTTGAGCCCGGACGACCGCCTGCTCCTCGACCTGCACCTGCGCAAGGGACTGGAACCCGGGGAGATCGCCCGGGTCCTGGGGGCCCGCCCCGGAAGCGTGTACACTCGCCTCAGCCGCCTCCGGGATGCCCTGGAGGAGAGCGTCAGCGCCCTGATCCTGTACCGGCGGGGTCGTGGCCGCTGCCGGGAGCTGGAGGCCCTGGTGGCGCGGTACGGCGGCGAGACGCTCACGCCGGTCCTGCGGAAGGCGGTGAACCGGCACCTGGAAAACTGCGGCGTCTGTCGGGAGAGCCGGCGGCGGTTCGTCGCCGCCGGCGCCCTGTTCGGCGCCGTACCCCTGTTCGTGGCGCCGGCACGCGTGCGGGCCAGTGCCCTGTCGTCCGCCCTGAGTGCGGCCGGTGGGACGGGTCCGGGCGGGGTGCGCGGCTCGCGGGGGCATCTTTCCGCGTCCGCCCGGATCGGCCTGGGCGCGGCGGCCGCCGCCGCCGTGGGCCTGGCGGGCTGGGCGGTGGCCGGTCGCCTGGAGGGCCGCCCGGCCTCATCCCCGACCGTCTCCGCGGCACCTGTCCGCACCGGCCCACCGCCGGCACCGCCATCCTCCGGTGCGCCGGCCGCGATGTCGAGTGGCGCCGCCGGACGGCTCGAGATCGCCGCTTTCCGGCTGGTGGGCACGGGGCCGGAACCGGCGGAAGTGACCGGAAGTCGAGAGGTGACGGTCGAGGCCATGGCGACCGGGGCGGACGCCTGGCTGGTGGCCGAGGGCGCGGCCGAAGCGCCCGACCCCGGGGACCCTCGCTGGGCGCCGACCGTACCCGACCACTTCCTCCTGAGTCCCGGCGACGGGGCCAAGACCGTGTACCTCTGGATCCGGGACGGGGCGGGTCACGTGGCCGGAGCCCAGGCGCGCCTGTTCCTGGACACGGCGCCGCCTCCGGCGCCCACGGCGCTCCGGAGTCCGAGCCATGAGGCCGGCCGGGAGTCGGCGGAAAACGTGGTGACCGTCACGTGGCAAGCGCCAGGCGACCCGCCTCCCGCCAGCGGGCTGGCCGGCTACGCGAGCCGCTGGGACAATCCCGGCGAGGCCCTTCCCGGTGAGGTGAACCTCGGCCCCGGGGCGACTCGGGCCGTGAGCCCCCCGCTCCGGCCCGGCCGCTGGTACTTCCTGATCCAGGCGGTGGACCGGGCCGGCAACCGCAGCCCGGTCGCTCGGGCAGGTCCCTTCGTGATCGTGGCCGGGTCGCCTTCGCCCCCTCCGGCGGACGCCGGGCCGGTACCGGAGGGAGACGCTGCTCAGGCCCCGGAGGAAGGCGCCGCCCCATCGGCCGCCCGGCCCGGCTCCGCAGTGCGGCCGGATCCGGAACCGCCCCCGCCGCCTGTCATCGACCGCTTCGTGCTCCGGGACCCGGATCGCGGCACAGCCGGTCTCACGGGCTCGCTGCGGGCCAGCGTCTCCCTGCGCGTCTCCGGTACGGTGCGGGGCTGGCTGGTGGCGGAGGACCGGCCCGAAGCACCGGCACCGGAGGACCCGGACTGGGCGGCGGCAGCCCCGGAGACGGTGGTGCTGTCACCGGGAGAGGGGCGGCGCACCGTGTACGCGTGGGTCCTGGGCGAGGGCGGTGCGGTGGTGGGCGAACGGACGACGATTGTTGTCGATACGGTGCCACCCGGCCCCGTGCAGGAACTGGGCAGCCCCACCCACCGTCCCGGTGCGGTGAGCCAGGCCGAACGGGTCCGGGTGACGTGGGCGCCGGCCACCGACGAAACCCCCGGAAGCGGGGTTGCCGGGTACGTGGTCCGCTGGCTGGATGGCAAGGGGAACGTACTCGGGAAGGAACTCCTGCCCGTCACCGCCCTCGAGGCGGAGAGCCCGCCGCTGTCCCCGGGCGTGGACTGCTACGTCGAGGTCTGGGCCGTCGACCGGGCCGGGCACCGTGGCCCTGCCGCTCGCCTGGGGCCTTTCCTCGTGGCGGCCGCGGACAGCACCGCGGCGCAGCCGTAGCCTGCGCACCGGGCAGCAGCAGTGGAGTCCCCTCACTCCTCCACGGGGATCGGCTTCGGCTCCTCCGTCCCGTCGCCCTCCGGGCTCTCCGCGTCGAGTGCCATGAGGGCGTGGTCGACCAGTTCCCGGATGCCCAGGAGTGCCTCCCGCCGGGCCGCTCGGAAGTGCCGGGCGGCGGCCGGGGGGACGGCCTTGCCCACGAGGCTGTCCCGCAGGTCGAAGAGCTTGTCGATCAGGGCGTGTGCCTGCTCTCGCCGCAGCATGGCTCATGCCTCCTTCGCGTGTTCGCTGCTCGCCCTGTCCGCCTCCGGGCGCTCGCCGAAGCGGATGCGCAGCCGCCCCTCCGTGAAGCGGGCGCCCAGCACCGGCCGCCCCATCAGGATGCGCGGCAGGAGCACCTTGCGCCGGTAGGCGCCGACCTGCACCGTCAGTTCGTCCCCCCGCTGGGTGAGCCGGATCTCGTCCCGGGAGGCGAACCCGACGGCGAGGTCGAGGACGTGGCCTTCGGGCGTCTTCCGCACCTCCTCGGCGCGGCCGTCGAAGAGCCTGGCCGCCGGGTCGACCCCGGCGAAGGCCGCCTCGGCCACCCGCTCCAGCATGGGCAGCCCGACGACCTCGGTCTCCATGAGGGGGACCCGCAGGATCGGCAGGGGGCGGAAGGACGCCTCGATCTCCTCTTCGTACCTCGACTGGACCTGACGCCAGCCCGCCAGGTAGCCGCCCTCGGCGACAGTGGGCAGCACCCGGTTGACGATCACCGCGTCCGTGTGGAACCCGAAGAGGTTCAGGTAGGTGAAGGAGCGGCGGGACTCGGCCAGGACCATCTTCTCGGGGTTGAGGACGATGCGGACCGAGGTGGTCCCGGGGTCGAGCAGGAGCCGCTGCAGCTCCTCGAGCTGGAGGACGAGCTGCTCGATCGCGTCCATCACGTCGTCCCCGGGCAGCTCCAGCCCGCCCGCCACCAGGCGGGCCACCGGCCGGGCCGCCTTCACCAGGCGGCGCTGCCACGGGAAGATCTTCTCGAACCACCAGTTGAGGGTCTGCGGGTAGGAGAGGAGGCGGAGGGTCTCGCCGGTCGGGGCGCAGTCGACCACCAGGGCGTCGTACTGCCCGCTCCGGGCGAACTCCCGCACCCGCAGGAGGGAGAACAGTTCCTCGAACCCGGGGAAGACCAGGAGCTCCTCGGCGCTGACCTCGTCCAGCTTGGCCCACCGGAGGACCCCGGTGAGCCATCGCTGGATCGCGCCCCAGTTGCGCTCCGCCTCCCGCAGGCTGTCGACCTCCACGCCCCAGAGCCGGTCCGCCACGTGAACCGGTTCGGGCCCCAGGGGCCGGTCGAATGCGTCCGCCAGGCTGTGCGCGGGGTCGGTGCTGACGACCAGGGTGCGGCGCCCCGTCGCGGCGAGGCGCAGGCCCGTGGCGGCCGCCACGGTCGTCTTGCCCACGCCGCCCTTTCCGGTGTACACGAGCACACGCATCGGGATGGCCTCCTGTTGCTACGATGTCGAAGTATCGACCAGGATGCCAGGCGAGACCCGGACCGCTACTCGACACGGACCCGCCTGGGGGCGGAAGGGTCCGGGAGGGGTGCGTCCGCCGGCTCCTGGAGCGCCCGAACGACCTTCTGGGCCAGGTTGAGGAGCTGGTCGACCTCCTCCGGGGCGAGGGCTTCCTGCACGCGCCGCAGGAGGCTGTCGATCTTCGCCCGGGCCCGCCCGGCGAGCTGCCGCCCTTTCGGCGTCAGCCGCAGGAGGACGACCCGCCGGTCCCCCGGGTGCCGCTCCCGCAGGGCGAGGCCGCGCCGCTCGAGGCGGGTGCCGATGCCGGTGGCGGTGCTCAGCGGGGCGCCCAGGTCCGCGGCGAGTTCGGACATGGTGGCCTCCCCGCGCCGTTCGAGCATGAGCAGGGCCAGCCAGTCGGACCGGGGCAGCTCCCGTTCCAGGGCCAGGAGTTCGGGGTCCCCGAGGAGCGGGAGGCGAATGCGCCCGGTCAGGAGCATCTCGAGGAATTGCTGCACGCCGCTCACTCTTTGCTACGACGTCGAAGTAACTGCCTGGCTGGATCATACTACGAGGACGAAGTATCGGCAAGGCGATTCACCACGGCGGCTGCGGGTTCAGGGCGGCGGCCCACCCGGGCGGTCCACCGTGGAGGTTCACGGCCGTGCGTCAGGCTTGTCGTGGCCGGCGTGGCCGGGAGAGTCTGACGCAGAAGTTGGGGGTCTAGCCGGGCCGTTGCCTGTCAACTTTTGCGTTTTGGGACCGCAGCGTGTGCGTCTGGGTTGACGTAACACCGACTTCCGGTAACATTTGGTCGCCGTTTCTCCCCCAACCCCCCAGGTTTCGGACTCCACGCCGATCGGCGCACGCAGAATTTGACAGGCGAGGAGCGCTCTCGCCTGTCAAGTCGTGCGTTTCGTTCCACCCATGTGGACGGGGTTCCGGCCAGAGGAACCGGCCGCGTCCGCGGAACCGGCCTCGCTTCCCGGTCCTGCCGGCCGGAGGCGGTCCCGTCGCAGCCGCTGGAGCGTCTCACCGGCTGGCGCAGGAGATCGCCGGTGTTGTCCCGAACATGCAGAGCCGTACACGTACGGAGGAAGCCAGGAAGACGGAATCGGAGGAACGCAGGTTGGCCATCGTGGTGATCACGGGGGCCTCGAGCGGGATCGGCGAGGCGGCGGCGAGGGCCCTGGCGGAGCGGGGGCACCGCCTCGTCCTCGCCGCGCGCCGGGTGGACCGCCTGCAGGCGCTGGCGGCGGAACTCGGGGCCCGGACGGAGGTCGTGGTCGTCCCGACCGACGTCGCCGACCGGGCGCAGGTCGAGGCGCTGGCGCGGCGGGCCGGGGAGCACTTCGGCGGGATCGACGTGTGGATCAACAACGCCGGGATCGCCCACCGCCACCCGTGGTGGGAACTGAGCCCCGAGGCGATCGACCGGGTGATCGACGTGAACCTGCGGGCCGCGATCCACGGCGCCCGGGCGGCGATCCCCTGGATGCTGCGGCAGCGGCGCGGTCACATCATCAACGTCGCGTCCGTCTCGGGGCTCGTCGGGGTGTCGGGGGTCTACTCGGCGACGAAGTTCGGCCTGCGCGGCCACAGCGAGGCGCTGCGCCGCGAGCTGGCCCCGTACGGCATCCACGTCTCCCTGGTCAGCCCCGGCTTCGTCCGCACCGAGATGACCGCCAACAACCCCATGCCGATGCCCCCGGCCTCCGTGGTGGGGAAGGTCATCGCGAACCTGATCGACCGCCCCCGCCGGGAGGTGGTCGTGCCGGGCTGGTACCGGCTGGCGGTCTGGCTCAACGCCGCCGCGCCGTGGCTGGTCGACCGGGCGCTGTCGGGGCGGCTCGGGCGGCTGCGGTCCGGCTCGCACGGGACGGCCGTCTCGCCGGCGGCCGGCGAGGACCGTGCAGAGCGGTGAGAAGGGAGGTACGGGGTGGACAACGTCGTCCTCGTCCTGTTCCAGCCGGAAGACGTCGTCAACGTGGCCGGCGTGGTCCGCGCCATGAGCAACTTCGGCCTGAAGGACCTCCGCCTGGTCGAGCCCGCGGCGTTCGACGCCTACCGGGTCGAGGGGATCGCCCACCACACCGGTGAGATCATCGAGCGGGTGCGGCGTTACCCCTCGCTGGAGGAGGCGGTGGCCGACTGCAGCCTGGTGCTCGGCACGACGGGACGGCCGCGGCGCGTGCGGCGGGAGCGGCTTACGCCGCGGGAGGCGGCACCGATCGTGCTGCGCACGGCGGCGGCCCACCCCGGCGCCCCCGTGGCCCTCCTCTTCGGGCGGGAGCGCGACGGGCTGCCGAACTCGGCCCTGGACCTGTGTCACGCCGTGGTGACGATCCCCACCTCGCCCGAGAACCACTCGCTGAACCTGGCCCAGGCGGTGCTCGTCATCGCCTACGAGCTGTGGCTGGCCGCCGTGGGGACGGACCGGGAGCAGACGGGGCAGGGCGCCCCGGAGATGACCTTCGGCGCCCGGACCCTCCCGGCGGCGCTGGAGGAGCCGGGGCCGCTGGCCACGGGGGCGGCCCGGGAGGCGATGTTCGCCGCGCTCGACGACATGCTCCGCGCCCTCTATCCGGGGACGACCGAGTCGCGCCTCGGCGCCGCGGTCTCGCGCCTCCGGGCGATCGTCCTGCGGGCCGCTCCCCGCGCCGACGAGGCCAGGCTCCTCTCGCACCTGTTCCGCCACATCGCCCGGGTCGCCCGCACGGCGTACGCCGCCCGGCAGGCGGCAGGGGCGCGGCCGCCCGGCCCGGACGCGGCCCGTCCGGAACCCGGCGGCCGGGGAGCGGACCCGGCCGGGCCTACTTCTTGACGGCGCAGGTGTTGATGCCGAAGAGCCGGTACAGCGCGCACCAGCCGAGCGCCGCCGTGCCGAGCATGATGACCGCCACGACGTACCCGACCCAGGCCGCGGCGCCTCCGGCCCGGTAGCCGAGGTACGCCGCCACCACGCCGATGATGACCCGGATGATGCGGTCGACCGTGCCCACGTTGGGCGTCACTGCGCTCGCCTCCTCACGGTGGTGTCATCGCAAGTGTAGGGAAGCCGGGCAGTTCGTGTACGTACATTTGCATACGATCGGTCGTGTTCGAAGCGGGTGCGGCCGCGGCGGCTCCGGCCCGGATAGCGGTTCCGGCCCGAGCAGCGTCACGGGGACAAGTCTTGATCCGGTTTGGCTTCCGGGCTTGGTACAACGATTGTGCTGGTGGAACCGGAAAGCCGCATGAGACCGTCGGCACCTTCTCACGGTCTTGGTACTAAGACTACATAACGTGGTTTTCCTGTCCCCAACAGGACCTTCAAGTGCCTCTGACGGCGGCCCAAAAGGCGAACAAGGATCACATTTGACCCACCTACCCTGGGGGGTTCCTAGATCTGAAGTTGGTCTGGTCCCCCGTCGAACGCATGGAACCGACCGCCGGCCCGTTCGTTGGTCTGTAGAAGACGAGACGGCCGCCGGTCGGGGCCGGCCTTCGTGGTGTTCGCCCTGGTACCTCCCCGAGGAGCAAGACGGCACGTCGGGGCAGCTAAGAAGCCGTTTCGAGGTGGCGGCCGAGTCGGTCCGGGAAGACCACGATGGGGCCGCCGCGGCGGTAGTCGACCAGCCCCTGCTCCCGGAACTGGGTCAGGATGGCCGTGACCTGCTCGCGGGTGGTGGCCACGCGCGCGGCGAGTTCCTCGTGGGTGAGCCGTTCTGGGCAGACGGCGCCACCGTCCGGCCCCGCCGGCTGGCCGTCGACCAGGCGAAGCAAGAGGAGCCCGAGCCGGGTGCGGACGTTGGCGAAGGCCAGCTGGGCGAGGCGGTCCTGCAGGTCGGCCATGCGCTGACAGAAGACGTCCAGCAGCGCCAGGGCCTCCGCCTGGTCGCCGGCGACCAGGCTCAGGAGGTCGTCGACGCGGAGGCGCACCACGCGGGAGTCGACCACCGCCACCGCCTGCTCCTGCCGCCGGCGGATGGCGCAGAAGCAGAGCTCGCCGAACACCTCTCCCGGTCCGTGGACGCCCAGGACGAGCTCGCGCCCGGCGGGGGAGACGATGCTGGTGCGCACGCGGCCGTCGAGCACCACGTAGAGGTGGTCGGTCGGGTCGCCCATCCGGTAGACGAGCTCCCCCCCGGCCACGGCGCGAGAACGCCCGCGGGCGGCCAAGCGGGCGATGCGGCCGCGGACGAGGGTCGTGAGCGACTGGCAGTGCGCGTGGGAGGGAAACGAGAGCACGGTGCGGTCCTCCGGTTTCCTCGTACGGTTACCGAGCAGTTCGCCCCCGACCTGTGCCGCCCCTGCCGTTCGCGGCCTTCGGGGGGGCCGGGCCGGGCCCCGGGACTTGACTCCGGGGTGAGACGGGCGGTACCGTAACCTCGTGCGGAGCCGCGCCGGAGCGGCGCCGCGCCCTTTCACGGAGAGCGAGGTGGCCCCCTCTTGATCACCGCCCCGCGGGGCACCCATGACATCCTGCCCGGCGCGCAGTTCGGCTGGCGGGACTCGGCGCGCTGGCAGCACCTGGAGGCCGAGCTCCGCCGCATCAGCCACCAGTACGGCTACGTGGAACTCCGCCCGCCCGTGTTCGAGGCGACGGAGCTGTTCGCGCGCGGCGTGGGCGAGTCGACGGACATCGTCCAGAAGGAGATGTTCACCATCCAGCCCCGCGGCCGGGCCGGCGGCGATGGCGCCGGGGAGCCCACCCTGACCCTGCGGCCCGAGTTCACGGCCGGCCTGGTGCGGGCCTACATCGAGAACGGCCTCCACAACCTGCCGCAGCCGACGAAGATCTTCACCTACGGCCCCGCCTTCCGGGCCGAGCGGCCGCAGAAGGGCCGCTTCCGGCAGTTCCACCAGTGGGACGTGGAGGTGTTCGGGGCCGCCGACGCGGCCGTCGACGCCGAGGTGATCGAGATCGGCATCGCCCTGGCGAAGCGGATGGGGCTCGGCGACCTGGAGGTCGACCTGAACAGCATCGGCTGCCCCGTCTGCCGCCCGGCGTACCGGGAGAAGCTGCGGGAACACCTGCGGCCGCACGCGCACGAGCTGTGCGAGGACTGCCAGGCTCGCCTGGAGCGCAACCCGCTGCGGGTGCTCGACTGCAAGGTCGACGCCGACCACCCGGCGATCCGGTCGGCGCCGGTGAGCGTGGAGCATCTGTGCCACGACTGCCGCACCCACTTCGACCAGCTCCAGCGCCACCTGCGGGCGCTGGGGATCCCGCACCGGGTGAACCCCCGCATCGTCCGGGGGCTGGACTACTACACCCGGACCGTGTTCGAGGTCCTGCACCCCCGCCTGGGCGCGCAGAGCGCATTGTGGGGCGGCGGGCGCTACGACGGGCTCATCGAGCTCCTGGGCGGGCGGCCGACCCCCGGGGTGGGCTTCGCCCTGGGCATGGAGCGCCTCCTCATGGTGCTGGACGAGTCCGCCGCGCCCGGCCCCGGGGCGCCCCGGCCGGACGTCTTCCTGGCGCCGCTCGGCGCGGCGGCGCGGGAGCGGGCGCTCCCGATCCTGTACGCGCTGCGCCGGGCCGGCCTGGCGGCGGACATCGACTACCTGGACCGGAGCCTGAAGGCCCAGATGAAGTACGCCGGCAAGGCGGGCGCCCGCTACGTGGCCATCCTCGGCGACGCCGAACTTGCCCGCGGCGTGTGCACCCTGCGCGACATGGCGACCGGCGACCAGCGGGAGGTCGCACTCGAGAGCCTGGTGGAGGCGGTACGGACGTGACGCAGCAGATGTCGCAGAGCCCCCGCGTGCCCCTCGGCACCGTGCTCGGCAAGCCCCGCACACACGGCTGCGGCGAGCTCCGGGCGGAGCACGCCGGCCAGACCGTGGTCCTGGCAGGCTGGGCGCAGCGACGGCGAGACCTTGGCGGGCTGGTGTTCATCGACCTCCGGGACCGGTCCGGGATCGTCCAGGTGGTCTGCGACCCCCGCGACGGCCGGGAGGCCTTCGCGGCGGCCGGGGAGGTCCGCAGCGAGTACGTGCTGGCCGTCGAGGGCACCGTGGCCCGGCGCCCCGCCGACCAGGTCAACCCGTCCCTGCCGACGGGCGAGGTGGAGGTGCGCGCCACCCGTCTCGAGATCCTGAGCGCGGCGAAGACCCCGCCTTTCTACATCCAGGACGACCTGGACGCCGGCGAGGACCTGCGCCTGCGCTACCGCTACCTCGACCTGCGCCGGGCGCCGCTGCAGCAGGCCCTGATCCTGCGCCACCGGGTGACGAAGGCGGTCCGGGACTACTTCGACGCGCGCGGCTTCCTGGAGATCGAGACGCCGATGCTGACCCGGTCGACCCCCGAGGGCGCCCGGGACTACCTGGTGCCGAGCCGGGTGAACCCCGGCAAGTTCTACGCCCTGCCCCAGTCGCCGCAGCTCTTCAAGCAGCTCCTCATGGTGGCCGGGTACGAGCGCTACTTCCAGATCGTGCGCTGTTTCCGGGACGAGGACCTGCGGGCGGACCGCCAGCCGGAGTTCACCCAGGTCGACGTGGAGATGTCCTTCGTGACGCGGGAGGACGTCCTGTCGGTCATGGAGGGCCTGGTGGCGCACGTCTTCCGGGAGGCGCTCGGGGTCGAGGTCCCGACGCCCTTTCCCCGACTTTCCTGGGACGAGGCGATGCACCGCTACGGTTCGGACAAGCCCGACCTGCGCTTCGGCCTGGAGCTCGTGGACGTCACCGACCTCCTGCGCGAGTCCCCCTTCCAGGTGTTCCGCGCGGCGATCGAGGCCGGCGGCGTGGTGAAGTGCCTGCGGGCGCCCGGCTGCGCCGGCTTCAGCCGGAAGGAGGTCGGCGAGCTGGAGGAGCTCGCCAGGACGTACCGGGCGAAGGGCCTGGTGTGGCTGGCGATCGGCCAGGAGGAGGGCGGCCTGCGCGGCCCCCTGGCCCGCTTCCTGGGCGAGGCG
Source organism: Caldinitratiruptor microaerophilus (assembly GCF_025999835.1). Lineage (NCBI taxonomy): Bacteria > Bacillati > Bacillota > Clostridia > Eubacteriales > Symbiobacteriaceae > Caldinitratiruptor > Caldinitratiruptor microaerophilus. The sequence continues at coordinate 448,268 of NZ_AP025628.1, forward strand.
GACCTGGCGGCCCTGCGCGAGCGCACCGGCGCGCAGCCCGGCGATCTGCTCCTCTTCGTCGCCGACCGCTTCGAGGTGGCCGCCACGGCCCTCGGGCAGGTCCGGCTCCGGCTGGGCGACCGGCTCGGCCTCATCCCGGACGGCGTCTGGAAGCTCGTCTGGATCGTCGACTTCCCGCTCCTCGAGTACGACCCCGATGAGGGCCGCTGGGTCGCGGTGCACCACCCGTTCACGTCGCCGCGGCCCGAGGACGTCGCCAAGGTCATGGACCCCGACTTCCCCGCCGAGCGCCTGGGCGAGCTGCGGGCCAGCGCCTACGACCTGGTGCTGAACGGGGTCGAGCTTGGCGGCGGCAGCCTCCGGATCCACCGCCGGGAGCTGCAGGAGCGGATGTTCGCCCTCCTGGGCTTCACGCCGGAGGAGGCGCGGGCCCGCTTCGGCTTCCTCCTCGACGCCTTCGAGTACGGCACGCCGCCCCACGGGGGCATCGCCTTCGGGCTCGACCGCTGGGTGATGCTCCTGGCGGGCCGCCCGTCGATCCGGGACGTGATCGCCTTCCCCAAGACGGCGCGGGCGACCGACCTCATGGTGGACGCCCCGTCGGAGGTATCCGACGCGCAGCTCCGGGAGCTCTCGATCCGGGTGGAGGAGGGGTAGCGAGGCGGCTTGCAGAGCGGCCCGGAGCGGTGGTATCATCAAGGGCGCAAGCGGGAACCGTAGTGGCACCCTGCCGTGTGCGTGCTCGCTCCGTTTTAAATGACCTGGACAGTCATTTAAAAGGGAGCCCGGGTCTCCGCCGGTGGCGCACAGGCCCCCTCCGCAAGGGGACAGGGGAAGTGCAAAGCCGGCGGGAGGGCACCCACCTGCTGGGGAGGCAGGTTCATTGAACGGCGACACGGCTCGGTGGGGTCCTTCTTTGTGTCGGAACTGCGCCCTTTCCTCCGGGAGCCCGGAGAGGGAGGGCGCAGTCGCTTGCCGTTTCCGGGTACCCCGCTACAATGGTTGGGGAGGTAACGGCCGGGAATGGCCGGCTCCTCACGTAGCCGCCACTGCCCGGGATGCAGGTTGCGGGCGTGGCAGGTTGTCGCCCGGGTATCAAGGGAGGGTCCACAGGTTGGCGAACATCCTCACGCTGGATCGCGCGAACTGGCAGAAGGAGGTCGTGGAGTCCCCCACGCCCGTTCTAATTGACTTCTGGGCGGCCTGGTGCTCGCCGTGCCGGATGATCGCCCCCATCGTGGAAGAGCTCGCCGGCGAGTACGACGGCCAGCTGCGGGTCGGCAAGCTGAACGTGGACGAGAACCCGCAGGTCGCCGCACAGTACGGGGTCATGAGCATCCCGACGCTCCTCCTGTTCAAGAACGGGGCGCCGGTGGAGCGGATCGTCGGGTTCATGCCCAAGAAGGAGCTCAAGCGCCGCATCGACGCCGCCCTGTGAGCGGGCGGGTCGCGGGCGGCCGCCAGGCTGCCAGGTGGGGCCGGCCGGGCGCCGGCCCCTGTCGCGCCGGTCGGACCCGGCAGGAACCGGGGTGGCGCCGCGCGAAGTTCGGATGAGGGACCCACCGGGAGGTATGGCTCACGATGCGCGTGATCGACCTGCGAAGCGATACCGTCACGACGCCGACCCCGGCGATGCGCCGGGCCATGTACGAGGCGGAGGTCGGCGACGACGTCTACCGCGAGGACCCCACCGTTCGCCGCCTGGAGGAGCTGGCGGCGGAGATCATCGGCAAGGAGGCGGCCCTGTTCGTCACCAGCGGCACCCAGGGCAACCAGGTGGCGATCCTGACCCACACCCGGCGCGGCGACGAGGTGATCGTCGAGGCCGAGTCGCACATCTTCATCTACGAGGTGGGCGGCATGGCCGCGCTCGCCGGCTGCCAGGCCCGTCCGCTGCCCGGCAGGCGGGGCGCCCTGGACCCGGCGGACGTGGCGGCGGCGATCCGCCCGGAGAACGTCCACTTCCCCCGCACCGGCCTCGTATGCCTGGAGAACACGCACAACCGCGCCGGCGGCGCCGTCCTGCCCCAGCACCTGGTCGAGGCCGTCGCCGAGACGGCCCGCTCCCGCGGGGTACCCCTGCACCTCGACGGCGCCCGGATCTTCAACGCCGCCGTCGCCACCGGGCGCCCGGCCGCCGAGCTCGCCGCTCCGGCGGACTCGGTCATGTTCTGCCTCTCGAAGGGGCTCGGCGCCCCGGTCGGCTCGATCCTCGCCGGCAGCGAGGGCTTCATCGCCGAGGCGCGCCGCATGCGCAAGCTCCTGGGCGGCGGCCTCAGGCAGGCGGGCGTCCTCGCGGCGGCGGGGATCGTCGCCCTGACGGAGATGGTCGACCGCCTGGCGGAGGACCACGAGAACGCCCGGCGGCTGGCCGAGGGCCTGGCCCAGCTGCCGGGCGTGGCGGTGGACGTGGCGGGCGTGGAGACCAACATGGTCATGGTGGACGTCACGGACTCCCGGTGGACCGCCGCGACCCTGTCCGGGGCCCTGGCGGAGGCGGGGGTCCGGTGCAACGCCGTCGGCCCCCGCCGGCTGCGGCTGGTCACCCACAAGGACGTGTCCCGGGAGGACATCGACGAGGCGCTCCGCCGCTTCGAGTCAGTGCTGCGGGAGGCCCCCGACCCGGCGCGGACGGGCACGGTCTACGGGTAACAGGGTCCGTTCAGATGAGACCCGGCTTCGACTTCTCCTTTTCCGCCGGGGCCAGGCTCACGGCGATGATGGCATCGTAGGGCACCACGGCCCGGCGCTTCTCGTTGCGGATCTGATAGTCGAACGCGATGTAGCTCGGCCCCGCCTCGATGGGCCCCTCCGCGCGGAGAAACACGCCGTGCTGGAGGAGCAGCTCGGCCTGGATCTTCTCGTTCGGGCGCTCCCCCTGGTAGCGCTCCATGAGGCTCGGGAGTTCCTCGCGGAAGAACCGCTGGTCGAGCAAGGATCGCACCCCCTGTCGGCTTCCCCGGTTAGCTTCTCCATTCCGGTGCATTTCCCTCTTGGACGGGTACGCCGGCCCCCGCCCGGTGGGGCGGGGGCTGCCCGCGCCCGGGGCGACTCCGGTCTGTACGTAGTATAATGAAGCAACTCGCCTGCGCGGGGGCGGTTCGCCCGGCGCCCCGACGTCGGGGCGGCGGCCCGGTGACGGGGCGACCGGCCGCGCGGCGCTGCGGCGGCCTGCCGGCCATCGTCCGCGACCCGTGGCCCGGACGGACGGTGCGCGGGGGCCATCTACATTTCTTGCAGTTGCCGGGGACGGCGGCCGGGTCAGGGGCGGCTCGCCGGCTGCGGTGATGGCTCCGGGGAGGCCTGAGCGCGCGCAGGACCGGCAGAACCCCGGGTGGATGTTGTTGACAGCGAAGTGCGTTTTTGGTATACTGACTCCAGGAAAAGTCAGCTATGGCAGCACACGGACACCGCGCACGGAGGGTCGGCGGTGGTCGCCCGGGTGGTCAGTTTTGCGCTGCGCGGGGTCGACGCGTACCCGGTGCTCGTGGAGGTCGACGTGCAGAATGGCCTCCCCTCGTTCGACGTGGTGGGCCTGCCCGACCCGGCCGTGCGGGAAGCCCGGGAACGGGTACGGGCGGCGATCCGCAACGTCGGGTGTGAGTTCCCGCTGCGCCGAATCACGGTGAACCTGGCACCGGCCGACTTGCGGAAGGCCGGCCCCGGGTTCGACCTGCCGCTGGCCCTGGCGGTGCTCGCGGCCACCGGTCAGCTCGGCGAGAAGGGGAGCGGCGTGTTGCCGGGCCTGGGGGTGACCGGCGAGCTGTCCCTCGACGGCCAGGTGCGGCCCGTGCCGGGGGCGCTGGCGGCCGCGGAGGCGGCGCGGGCGTGCGGGCTGCGGGCGCTCCTGGTGCCGGCCCCCGACGCCGCGGAAGCCGCCCTGGCGGGCGGGCCGCCGGTCTTCCCCGCCCCGGACCTGAGCGCCGTGCTCCGGTGGCTCCGTCATGGCGGTCCCGATGCGCCCCCGGGTGCCGAGGCGGTTCTCCGCCCCGTCACCGCCGCAGGGCCGTGCCCGGACGACCCGCCCGCGGTGGAGGACCTCGGCGACGTGCAGGGACAGGAAGCCGGCAAGCGAGCCCTCGAGATCGCCGCGGCGGGGGGTCACAACCTCCTCCTCGTGGGCCCGCCCGGCGCCGGGAAAAGCATGCTGGCCCGGCGCCTGCCGGGGATCCTCCCACCCCTCTCGCGCGAGGAGGCCCTGGAGGTCACGCGCATCTACAGCGCGGCCGGGCTGGTGCCGGCCCCCGCCCGCCTCATGACCCGGCCCCCGTACCGGGCGCCGCACCACAGCGCCAGCCGCGCCGCACTGGTGGGGAGTCTTCACCGGCCCGGGGAGCTGACGCTGGCGCACCGGGGGGTGCTCTTTCTGGACGAGCTACCCGAGTTCCCCCGTGACGCCCTGGAGGCCCTGCGCCAGCCCCTGGAGGAAGGGCGGATCACGATCGCCCGTACCGGCGGTTCGGTGACGTATCCGGCCGACGTGATGCTGGTGGCCGCCGCCAACCCGTCCCCCTGCGGGCAATTCCCCGGGGCCGGGTGCACTTGCGCCCCCGCCCAGGTGGAGCGCTACCTGAGCCGTCTGTCCGGTCCCCTGGTCGACCGCTTCGACCTGCAGGTCCGGGTGGCCCGGGTCTCCTACCGGGAACTGACCGGTGCGGCCGGCCGGAGCCCGGCGCGGCAGTCCGAGCGAGTCCGGGCCCGGGTGGAGGAGGCGCGGGAACGCCAGCGCCGGCGGCTGGCCGGTCACGGCTGCACCTGCAACGCCCGCATCCCCCCGCGGCTGCTGCGCCACCTGTGCCGCCTGCCGCCGGAGGCCGAGCAGCTGCTGGCGCGGGCCTTCGACTCCCTCGGGCTCACGCTCCGGGGCCACGACCGGGTGCTGCGGGTGGCGCGCACGATCGCCGACCTGGAAGGCAGCCGGGACATCCGCACCGAGCACCTGGCCGAGGCGCTGCAGTACCGTTTCCCCCTTCCGGCCGAGGCCGCCGGCGCCCGTCCCTAGGCACCCCCCGGAGCTGCCGCCGGGCCCCGGATCGACGTCTCCCGCCAGGGCCACACTAGGGCCAGCGCCATGCCCGCGCAGCGCACCGGAGAGAGGGTGAACCCATGCCCGAAGATCGGCGCGCCGGGGACCGGGTCGCCCACGGGAAGAGCCCGGTCCGGGACCCGGTGCAGAGGCGCCTCGTGGAGAAGGAAGTGGAGGAGCAGCAGAACCCCTACAAGACGGCCCCGAACCGGCTCGGCAGCGTGGACAAGGCGGTGGACGCCGGCTCACGCCCCCACGAGCTGCACGTGGGCGAGCTCAAGGAGGGGACGGACGACCGCTTCAAGGTGTGAGCCCTGCAGCGAGGCCGCGCAGCCACCGGACGGCCAGGTCGTTGAAGCGGTCGGCCTGCTCTTCGTGAGGGAGGTGGCCGGCGTCCCGGAACACCTCGAGGGGGGCCCCGCCGAGGTCCCTTGCCAGGCGCTGCCCGTGGTCGAGCGGGGTCCACGGGTCGTGCAGGCCCCACACCAGGAGGGCGGGCTTGCGGATGGAGGCGAACTGCCCGGCCGCCGCCCCCGGGTCCATCTCCGGCAGCATGCCCAGGAGGCCCCGCGCGGCACCGGGTGTGCGGGCGGGGAGCGCGTACCCCGCCACGTCTTGCGCCGTCAGCCGTGCAGGGTTGTGGTAGGCGGCCCGCAGCACGGAGCCGATGAAGCGTCCGTTGGCCCACACGAGCCGGGCGAGGGGCGTTGCCAGGGCCGGGTACCGCACCGCCCACCGCGCCAGCGTGGGCATCCACATCGGTACGTACCCGGCGCTGGAGACCAGCAGCAGGCCGAGCACCCGCTCCGGGGCCAGGAGGGCGATGCGAAGGCTGATCTCGCCGCCCAGCGAGTTGCCGCCCAGGACCGCCTGCCGAATGCCGAGGGCGTCCATCCAGGCGAGCACGAGGCGGGCCTGGTCCCAGAGCGAGTACCCTCCGGCCGGCGGCTTGGTCGTGAGCCCGAACCCACGCAGGTCCGGGGCCAGGGCCCGCAGGCCGGCCCGCCCCAGCGCCTCCAGGTTCAGGCGCCACGTGAAGGACCACGCCCCGAAGCCGTGGAGGAGGACCACGGGCAGGCCTCCGGCCGGGCCGGTCTCCACGTAGTGCACGAACTCCCCTGCTGCCGGGACGAACGCGCCCACCCATGCGGTGCCCGAGCGGGCGACCAGCCGGCGCATCGCCTTCTCGTAGCGATCGAGGGCGCTCCTGTTTCTCCCAGTGAATTCCGACAGTATTGGCATTCCTGGAATACCTCCGCTTTCCCGGCCGGGACGGTTCGAGTATAATGTCCTACTGAACGCCGGCCGGGAGGGGGATCGCCCCCGGCACGAGGGGGGCTTCGGTCGCTGCGCATGGACGTGCTGCAATCTCCCGTGGCCGAGCGGATCGTCCAGAGAGCGCACGAACTGCGGGACGAGGTCGTCGCGGAGCTGATCGGCATCGCGCAGGTGCCCGCACCCACCTTCCACGAAGAGCGGCGTGCCCTGCACGTCCTGGAACGCATGCGGGCGGCGGGACTGGTCGACCTGGAGATCGATGCCGTCGGCAACGTGGTGGGCCGTTTGCCCGGGCAGAGCCGGGAGGCCCGGCCCCGCATCCTGGTCGCGGCCCACCTCGACACGGTCTTCCCCATGGAGACCGACGTCACCGTACGGTTCGAGGGTGATCTTCTCCGCGGCCCGGGGGTGGGCGACAACGCGGCGGGTGTGGCGGTGCTCCTGTGGGCGCCGCGGCTTCTGCGGGAGGTTGCCGGCACGCTGCCGGCCGACGTGCTCGTGGCCGGCACGGTCGGGGAAGAGGGCCTGGGCAACCTCCGGGGGATGCGGGCCCTCATGGAGCGGTTCGGCGACCAGGTCGACGCCGTGATCGCCCTGGACGGCAGCCTCGGCGGGCTGGTGCGTCAGGGCGTGGGCAGCCGGCGGCTGCGCATCCAGGTGGAGACCGAAGGCGGCCACTCGTGGGGGGCGTTCGGCAACCCGAGCGCGATCCACGTCCTGTGCCGGATCGTCAGCCGGATCACCGAGATCCCCGTCCCCAAGGACCCGAAGACCACCTACAACGTGGGCCTGATCGAGGGCGGCACGGCCGTCAACGCCATCGCCGCCCACGCTGCGGCCGTCATCGACCTCCGGTCGGTGGACGGCGCCAGCCTGAGTCGCCTGGAGGCGCGCGTGCGGGAGATCGCGGCCCGGCAGGCGGCCCAGGCCGGCGCAACCGTTCACATCTCGGTGGTGGGCGACCGCCCGGTGGGGTCGATCCCCGAGGATCACCCGCTATGCCGGGCGGTGATGCGGGCGCACGAGCGCCTGGGCATCCAGACGCGTATCTATCCTTCGAGCACGGACGCCAACATCCCCCTTGCCGGCTCGATCCCGGCGGTCACCATCGGCGTGACCCTGGGCGGGAACGGGCACCGGCTGGACGAGTACATCCAGATCCCACCCCTCAGCACCGGCCTTGCTCAGGTCGCGCTCGTGCTCCTGGCGCTCCAGGGTGCACCGCTATCCGCGCCGGTCCGATGAAGGCCGGGTGAAGAGGGGGGTGGCGGAGTGGATCGCTCCGCCCACTGGGTGGCGCTGGCGAGCCTCCTCGGCCGGGCCGAGCTGCGCAGCCTCCTGCGCGCGGTCCCGGACGGGGAGGAGGCCTTCCGGCTCGTCGCCCGGCGAATCCCGCCGGAGCAGCGGGAGCGGGCCCTGGCAGCCGCGCAGGCCGGGGTGCGCCGGGTGGCCGGCATGGGCGGCCGCATCGTGCTCTCCACCGACCCCGAGTACCCCGAGTCGCTGCGCCGGATCGACGACCCGCCACCCCTTCTCTACTGCGCCGGACCGCTGCCGCTCGGCTCGTCGCCGGCGGTGGCCGTGGTGGGGACCCGCCACCCCTCGTCGTACGGGCTCCAGGTGGCGCGGCGCATGGGCGCGGACCTGGCCTCGGTGGGGGTGACGGTGGTGAGCGGCCTGGCGATGGGGGTGGACAGCGCGGCGCACCGGGGGGCGCTGGAGGCCGGCGGGCCAACCGTGGCGGTGCTGGGCACCGGGCTGGACGTGCCCTACCCGCGCAGCTCGGAGCGCCTGTACCGGGAGATCCGCGAGCGGGGCCTGCTGGTCTCCGAGTTCCCGCCCGGGGCGCCGGCGCTTCCGTGGAACTTCCCCCAGCGCAACCGCATCATCAGCGGGCTGTCGGCCGGGGTGGTCGTGGTCGAGGCGGGCGAGAGGTCAGGCACCGAGTGGACGGTCCGGTGGGCCCAGAAACAGGGCAAGGAGGTCCTCGCCGTGCCCGGGCCCGTGACCAGCCGGCTGAGCGTAGGGCCCCACCGTCTGCTGCTGGAGGGCGCGCCCATGGTCACCTGTGCCGGCGACGTGCTCCAGGCCCTGGGGCTGATCGACGTGAGGCGGGCCGGCCGGCAGGAGCCGGCCCCGGCCTCCGGGCGGAACCCGCCGGCGAGCGCGCCCGCGCCGCCCCCCGAAGCCGGGCTGGCGCGCGACGAGGCCCGGGTGCTCCGGGCCGTGGGAACCGGATCGCTGGATCCCGACGGCCTCAGCGAGGCGTCCGGGCTCCCGGTGGAGCGGGTCCTGGCCGCCCTGGGGCTTCTCGAGCTGAAAGGTCTGGTCCGGCGCTGCCCGGACGGTACGTTTCATAGGGTGGAGCCGGCCGGCCGAGGATAACGGACGGGGCGGCCACTCCACAGCGGGAGGAACAGCGAGCGTGGGCAGGTCACTTGTCATCGTCGAGTCGCCCGCCAAGGCGAAGACCATCGAGAAGTTCCTGGGGCGCCAGTACCAGGTCCGCGCCTCCATGGGCCACGTGCGGGATCTGCCCCGTTCCCAGCTGGGCGTGGACATCGAGCACGGCTTCTCGCCCAAGTACATCACCATCCGGGGCAAGGGCGAGACGCTGAAGGAGCTGAGGGAGCAGGCCCGCAAGGCGGATCGGGTCCTGCTGGCCACCGACCCCGACCGCGAGGGGGAGGCGATCTCCTGGCACCTGACCCAGGTCCTGGGCCTGGACAGCGAGAGCCCCTGCCGGATCGAGTTCTACGAGATCACCCGCGATGCCGTGCAGAAGGCGCTCAAGTCGCCCCGCCCGATCGACCGGAACCGGGTGGAGGCGCAGCAGGCCCGGCGCATCCTGGACCGCCTGGTGGGCTACAAGCTGAGCCCGCTCCTCTGGAAGAAAGTCCGGCGGGGCCTTTCGGCCGGGCGGGTGCAGTCGGTGGCGGTGCGCCTGATCTGCGACCGGGAGGCGGAGATCCGGGCCTTCACACCGGTGGAGTACTGGACGGTCGACGCGCTGCTGGCGCCAGGACCCGAGGAGGCGCCCTTCCGTGCCCGGTACCACGGGAAAGGCGACGAGAAAGCGGAACTCAAGAGCGAGGCGGAGGCCCGGGCCGTGGTCCTCGCCGTACAGGCCGGCCCGTGGAAGGTCGAGGCCGTACGCCGCCAGAAGCGCCGCCGTTCCCCGGCCCTTCCCTTCACGACCTCGACGATGCAGCAGGAGGCCTCCCGCCGGCTCGGGTTCACGGTCCGGCGGACGATGGCCGTGGCGCAGCAGCTTTACGAGGGTCTCGATCTCGGCGAGATCGGGCACGTGGGTCTGGTCACCTACATCCGCACCGACGCCACCCGCATCGCCGAGGAGGCCCGTCTCGCCGCCCGGGAGTTCATCGTGGCCACGTGGGGAGAGGAGTACGCCGGCGGCGAGGAGCGCCGGGAGGAGAAGGAGCGGCCGGGCGTGCAGGGGGCGCACGAGGCGATCCGGCCCACGAACGTGACCCTCACGCCGGACACGGTCCGCCCGTACCTCACGCCGGACCAGTACAAGCTGTACCGGCTGATCTGGGAGCGGTTCGTCGCCTCGCAGATGGCGCCCGCCGTGCTCGACACGGTGAGCGCCGACATCCGGGTGGGGGAGCACCTGTTCCGGGCCAGCGGGTCGGCGGTGCGCTTCCCGGGCTTCCTCGCCGTCTACGCGGAGGCCGAGGACGAGGAGCGCCCGGCGGCGGAGGAGGGGCACCTGCCCGACCTCAGCGAGGGCCAGGTGCTCGAGCTCCGGAAGCTGATCCCCGAGCAGCACTTCACGTCGCCGCCGCCCCGGTACACGGAGGCCGCGCTGGTCAAGGCCCTGGAGGAGCGGGGCATCGGCCGGCCGTCGACCTACGCGCCGATCATCGAGACCATCCAGGCCCGGGGGTACGTGGTGAAGGAGGACAAGCGCTTCGTGCCCACCGAGCTCGGCGAGAGGGTGGTCGAGCTCCTCAAGGAGTACTTCCCGGAGATCATCGACGTGGAGTTCACGGCGCACATGGAGGCGGAGCTCGACCGGATCGAGGAGGGCCAGGAGCACTGGCAGGAGCTCCTGACGCGGTTCTACGGGCCGTTCGAGGCCACCCTCCGGGAGGCCGAGGAGAAGATCGGCGGCTTCGAGCTTCAGGACGAGGAGACGGACGAAACCTGCCCGCGCTGCGGGCGCAGGCTCGTGATCAAGTACGGGCGCTTCGGCCGGTTCATGGCCTGCCCCGGGTTCCCCGAGTGCAAGTTCACCAAGCCGATCCTGGAGGAGACCGGCGTGACGTGCCCCGCCTGCGGGCAAGGGGTGCTGGTGGAGCGCCGGAGCCGGAAGGGGCGCCGGTTCTACGGTTGCTCCCGGTACCCGGAGTGCGACTTCGTGGTGTGGCAGCGGCCCGTGCCGGGACGGTACTGCCCGGAGTGCGGCGGCATCCTCGTCGAGCGTCGCACCCGGGAGGAGGGCCTGGTTCACGCCTGCATCCGGGAGGAGTGCGGGTTCCGGGAGCCCGCGCCGGAGCTGGAGGAGATCCCGTCGTGATCACGGTGATCGGCGCCGGCCTGGCGGGCAGCGAAGCGGCCTGGCAGGCGGCCCGCCGGGGCGTCCGGGTGCACCTGTACGAGATGCGCCCGGTCCGGAGCACGGCCGTGCACCGCACAGATCGCTTCGCGGAGCTCGTGTGCTCGAACTCCCTGCGGGGAGCAGCGCTGGAGAACGCGGCCGGGCTCCTCAAGGAGGAGCTGCGCCGGCTCGGCTCCCTCATCATGGCGGCCGCCGACGCGAACGCGGTACCCGCCGGCGGGGCTCTCGCCGTCGACCGCGAGGGCTTCTCCGCGGCGGTCACCCGCGCCCTGGAGGAGCACCCGCTGGTGACCATCCACCGGGAGGAGGTCCGGCAGATCCCGCCCGAGGGGATCGTGGTGATCGCGACCGGCCCGCTCACTTCCGATGCGCTGGCCGAGGACATCCGCCGGTTCACGGGGGAGGAGTACCTGTCGTTTTACGACGCGGCCTCGCCCATCGTGACGGTGGAGTCCCTGGACATGACGAAGCTGTACAGGGCCTCGCGCTACGGGAAGGGCGAGGGCACCGAGTACCTCAACGCGCCGATGACCCGGGAGGAGTACGAGGCGTTCTGGTCCGAGCTGGTGCGGGCGGAGGTGGCCACGCCCCACAATCCGGAGGACCGCAACGTGTGCTTCTTCGAGGGGTGCCTGCCCGTCGAGGAGCTGGCGCGCCGGGGGCCCGACACCCTCCGCTTCGGCCCGATGAAGCCGGTCGGCCTGCCCGACCCCCGGACCGGGCGGGAGCCGTACGCCGTCGTGCAGCTGCGGCAGGACAACGCTGCGGCCACGCTGTACAACCTGGTCGGCTTCCAGACGGGGCTGCGCTGGGGCGAGCAGCAGCGCATCTTCCGGATGATCCCGGGGCTGGAGCGGGCAGAGTTCGTGCGCTTCGGCGTGATGCACCGGAACACGTTCATCAAGTCGCCGCGCGTCCTGCTGCCGACCCTCCAGACCCGCAGGCGCCCCACCCTCTTCTTCGCCGGGCAGATGACCGGCGTGGAGGGCTACGTCGAGTCGGCGGCGGGTGGCCTCGTGGCCGGGGTGAACGCCGCCCGCCTCGCCCTCGGTCAGGATCCGGTCGTGTTCCCGCCCGAGACGGCCGTCGGAGCCCTGGCGCGCTACATCACGGAGGCGGACCCGGAGAACTTCCAGCCGATGAACATCGCCTTCGGCCTGCTTCCGCCGGTCCCTGGCTCCGGGGGCAAGCGGGAGCGTCACCGTCGTGCCGCCGAGGCCGCGCTGCGCGCCCTGGAGGCCTTCTTGCCGGTGATCGAGCCGGAGCCGGCCGGCGTAGGACAGGAAATGACCGTTTCGGAGGCCACCACGGCGCGAAAAAACGAGACCTGAGGTCGTAATTGCCCCTCACCGCTAGCCATGGTCAGGCACCCCGGCTCGTTGTCACCGTTGCCTACAATTTTACGAATAGTAGTCTTGCCTCGGTGGGTATCCCTATGATAGAATGCCACTTGTGCAAGGGCTGGGAGATGGTTGGATGGGGCGGGAGGTCGCCCCACGGTCATCGGCTCCCGCTGGCGACCGCTCAACCGTCCGGTTCTAGCGTTGCGTTCATGTTCCAGCCACGTCAGCACCTGCGGTGGAAGGGGGCTGCCGGTGTTTTCGGGCACCACCATCGTGGCCGTGCGCCGTGACGGCCGTGGCGCCATGGCGGGAGACGGCCAGGTGACGATGGGGCAGAACACGATCGTCAAGCACACGGCCCGAAAGGTGCGTCGCATCTACGGAGGTCAGGTCCTCGCCGGGTTCGCCGGGGCCGTGGCGGATGCCCTCACCCTGTTCGAGAAGTTCGAGGCCCGGCTGGAGGAGGCACGAGGGCACCTACCCCGCGCCGCCGTGGCCGTGGCCAGGGAGTGGCGGACCGACCGGATCCTGCGTCAGCTGGAGGCGATCCTGATCGTCATGGACGCCCACCACCTGCTGCTGGTTTCGGGCAGCGGCGAGGTGCTGGAGCCTGATGACGGGATCGCGTCGGCCGGGTCCGGCGCCGCCTACGCGCTGGCCGCCGCGCGGGCGCTCGTGCGGCACTCCGGGCTCAGCGCCCGGGAGATCGCCGAGGAGTCGCTCCGCATCGCCGCCTCCATCTGCGTGTACACCAACGATCAGGTGACGGTGGAGGAGGTCGGCCCCGCTTGACCGAGTTGACCCCCCGGCAGATCGTTGCCGAGCTGGACAAGTACATCGTCGGGCAGGCCGCGGCGAAGCGGGCGGTGGCCGTGGCGCTGCGCAGCCGCTACCGCCGGAGCCGCCTGCCTCCCGAGCTCCAGAACGAGGTGATGCCGAAGAACATCCTGATGATCGGGCCAACCGGAGTGGGCAAGACGGAGATCGCCCGCCGGCTCGCCCGTCTGGTCGGGGCGCCGTTCGTGAAGGTCGAGGCGACCAAGTACACCGAGGTCGGCTACGTGGGCCGTGACGTGGAGTCCATGGTGCGCGACCTGGTGGAGACCGCCGTCCGGATGGTCAAGGCGGAGAAGGTGGAGGCGGTGAGGGAGCGGGCGGCGAAGGGCGCCCGGGAGCGCCTGCTGGACGTGCTCGTGCCCCTTCCCGGCCCGGAGCACCGTACGCCCCGCAATCCGCTGGAGGCCCTTTTCGGGTTCGGAGGTGGCCCTGCCACCCAGGAGCAGGACGAAGACCTGCTTCGCCGGCGCCGGGAGGCCTCCGAGCGCCGGCGGGAGGTCGCGGCTCGCCTCGACGCCGGCGAGCTCGAGGGCGAGTGGGTCGAGATCGAGGTGGAGGAGACCGGTCCTCCCGTCCTGGAGGTCTTCTCCGGGCAAGGCCTGGAGGGGATGGGGGTCAACTTCCAGGAACTCCTCGGCGGCCTGCTCCCGCACCGGCGGCGCCGGCGCAAGGTGACGGTGGCGGAGGCGCGGGAGATCCTGCTCCAGCAAGAGGCTTCCCGGCTCATCGACATGGACCGGGTTGCCGCCGAGGCGGTGCACCGCGCCGAGAACCACGGGATCATCTTCATCGACGAGATCGACAAGATCGCAGGCCGGGAATCCGGGCACGGGCCGGACGTGTCGCGGGAAGGGGTCCAGCGGGACATCCTCCCGATCGTGGAAGGTTCGACGGTGATGACGAAGTACGGCCCGGTGAAGACGGATCACATCCTGTTCATCGCGGCCGGGGCCTTCCACGTGTCCAAGCCCTCCGACCTCATCCCGGAACTGCAGGGACGCTTCCCGATCCGGGTGGAACTGACGCCGCTTGGCGAAGCGGACTTCGTCCGCATCCTGACGGAACCCGAGAACTCGCTCACCCGCCAGTATCAGGCGCTCCTGGCCGCCGACGGCGTGGACCTGCGCTTCACGGAGGACGGCATCCGGGCGATCGCCCGGGTTGCCGCCCAGGTGAACGCCGAGTCCGAGGACATCGGGGCCCGGCGCCTCCACACGGTGATGGAGCGCCTTCTCGAGGACGTGGCTTTCGAGGCCCCGGACGGGGCGCCCGCCGTCGTGGTCGTGGATCGCAAGTATGTGGAAGAAAAGTTGGCAGGCATCGTCGCACAGCGTGATGTCAGCCGCTTCATCCTTTGAATCCGCCGGAGAATGGAGGCACATTCATGGAAAGCTTGCTCGAAAAGACGCGCCGGATCAACCGACTCCTGCAGCGTAGCGCCGGAACGGCCGTCGACTTCAACGAGATGGCCGAGGTGCTGTCCGAGCTCCTCGGGGCCAACGTGTACGTGGCTTCCCGCAAGGGGAAGATCCTCGGCAGCGGCGTCCGCCACGGGTTCGCCGACGGTTCGGTCACCGGAGCGATGCTCCCGGAGGACGTGAACAACCGGCTGATGAAGATCGACGAAACGACCCCGAACACGAAGCTGGACCGGCTCACCCTCGTCAAGGAGGGGCAGGAGCTGTACTTCGAGGAGCCGGTGGTGACCATCGTCCCGATCGGCGGCGGCGGCGAGCGGCTCGGCACCCTCATCCTGGGCCGCTCGGAGGGCCAGTTCGGCGACGAGGAGCTGATCCTCGCCGAACTCGGCGCCACCGTCGTGGGCATGGAGATCCTGCGGGCGCACGCGGCGGAGATGGAGGAGGAGGCCCGGAAGAAGGCGGCGGTCCAGGTGGCCCTGGGCACGCTGTCGTACTCGGAGCTCGAGGCCGTCCAGCACATCTTCGACGAGCTCGAGGGCAACGAGGGGCTGCTCGTGGCCTCCAAGATCGCCGATCGGGTCGGCATCACCCGCTCGGTGATCGTGAACGCCCTGCGCAAGTTCGAGAGCGCCGGGGTGATCGAGAGCCGGTCGCTCGGGATGAAGGGTACCCACATCAAGGTGCTCAACGACCGCCTGATCGAGGAACTGCGGAAGATGCGCTGAGGGCGGCCGCCTGCCGCGGTGCCAGGAGGTTCCACTTCGCGAACCTCCTGGCACTTTTTGCATGGGTACGTGTAAAGCTGGAAGGAAGGTTGGATGCTGGCGTCGAAGTCAACGTGTGTTACACGCCTGGTACAGGGCGCCCGGATCTCCCCGTAATGTCTCGCAACGAGCAGCAGGAATGTCACTTCCACGTGTCGAAGGCAGGACCATGCATGCCTGGGAACAATCCCCTGGCGCGACGTAGCCGGCGGGGGTGACGCCGTGCAGGTCTTCACGGAGCACATCGGGATCCTGGAGCGGGCGCTGGGGGCGTCGGCCCTCCGGCAGCAGGCCCTGGCGCAGAACCTGGCGAACGTGAACACGCCCGGGTACAAGGCGCTGCGGGTGACCTTCGAGGACGCGCTCGCCAGCGCGCTGGCGGCGCGGGAGGGCCGGGAGACTCGCCTGCGCCTCGTGACCACCGATCCTCGCCACATCCCGGCGCCCACCCCGGCGGGTCCCGAGGCAGTCGCGCCTGTGGTCTGGCGGGACGCGTCCCACAGCGCGCGGGCCGACGGGAACAACGTCGACCTGGAGGCCGAGATGGCCCGGGTGGCGGCCAACCAGCTCTGGTACTGGGCGCTCAGCCGGCAGATCGGGGACGAGTTCGGGCGGCTGCGCCTGGCGGTCACGGAAGGGAGGCGGTAACCCGTGTGGACGGCCTGGTTCCGGGGACTCGAGATCAGCGCCAGCGGGCTGACCGCCGAGCGCCTGCGGATGGACGTGATCGCCAACAACATCGCCAACGCGAACACGACCCGCACCGCGGACGGCCCGGGTCCGTACCGCCGCCGCGTGGTCGTGCTGGCCGCCCGGGAACCCCAGCCCGACTTCGGGACGTGGCTGGCCCGCTTCCTCGGCGAAACCGGGGCCGGGCCCTGGGGGCCGCAGCCGGCGGCGATCGGGGATGGCGTCCGGGTGGTCCGGGTGGCGACGGACCCGTCGCCCACCCGGCGGAAGTACGACCCCGCGCACCCGGACGCCGGGCCGGACGGGTACGTGGAGCTGCCCAACGTCGACCCGATCACCGAGATGGTGGACCTGATCGGTGCGACCCGGGCGTACGAGGCGAACGTCACCGCCCTGAACGCGACGAAGGCCATGATGGTCCGGGCCCTGGAGATCGGGAGGTAACGGCCCATGGTTGACCTCGTGATCGGCTCTCGACTCGACGGGCTCTCGGATGCCCTTGCCGGCAGGTCGGGGGGACCGGCCGGGGCGGCGTCCGACCGCGAGATGTCCTTCAGCGAGTACCTGCGCGAGGCGCTGGCCGGGGTCGAGGCGGCACAGCGGGCAGCCGCACGAGCAGGGGACCGGCTGGCGGCGGGCCAGGTGACGGACCTCGCCCAGGTGGTCATCGCCTCCGAGAAGGCGACGTTGAGTCTCCAGCTCCTGGTGAGCGTGCGGAACCGCGCCCTCGAGGCGTATCAGGAAATCATGCGGATGCCGCTCTAGTTCCTGGGTGGGGGGAGGACCAGGACCTCCTAGATCAAAGGGGTTGAACCAGTGGCGGGGTGGCTTCAGCGGGCTTGGTCCCAGGCCAGGGAACTGTGGAGTCGGTGGCCTGGCTGGGTCAAGGGCCTGGTCCTCGGGCTCGTGGCAGCGCTCGTGATCGCTGCGGTCGTGGCTGTCCCGGGGAGAGGTCCACGCCTCGTACCTCTGCCGGGTCAGCCCTACGGGGGATCTGACACGGCCCTGGTGGTACAGAAGCTGAAGGAGGCGAAGATCCCCTACCGCACGGCCCCGGACGGTGCCACCCTCCTCGTCCCCGAGGATCAGGTCCTCGACGCACAGCTGGCTCTCGCGCAGGCGGGACTTCCCCGCCAGCCGGTGGGATGGGAGCTTTTTGACCGCACGAACCTGGCGGCGACGGAGTTCGACCGCAAGGTCGCCCTCCTCCGGGCGATGCAGGGCGAGCTCAGCCGGAC
Organism: Caldinitratiruptor microaerophilus; assembly: GCF_025999835.1. Taxonomy (NCBI): domain Bacteria; kingdom Bacillati; phylum Bacillota; class Clostridia; order Eubacteriales; family Symbiobacteriaceae; genus Caldinitratiruptor; species Caldinitratiruptor microaerophilus. The sequence goes on from NZ_AP025628.1 coordinate 465,450, forward strand.
GATCGCCCGGCTGGCGCCCCTCGAGGCGGCCGTGGTCCACCTGTCGATTCCCGAGCAATCCGTCTTCGTCCGGGAGAAGAAGCCCGTCAAGGCCGCGGTGATGGTCCAGCCCAAGCCGGGGGCCGAGCTGAGCCCCCGGGAGGTGGACGGCATCGTCCGCTTCCTGGCGGCCTCGGTACCGGATCTCGACCCGCAGAACGTCATCGTCATCGACAACGGCGGGCGGACCCTGGCCGTCGGCCTGCGAGGCGAGACCTCGCCCGAAGGGGTGCCGCAGACCGGCGACCAGCTGCAGGCGCAGCTGGCCTTCCAGCGCGCCCTGGAGGACAACCTCCAGCGGCGTGTGCTCGATCCCGTCTTCGGTCCCGGGAACAGCTCCGTCATGGTGAGCGTGCGCCTCAACTTCCAGCGGAGCCAGACGGAGAGCACGCGCTTCGAGCAGCCCCAGATCCGCAGCAGGCAGGTGTCCGAGCAGACCTTCTCGGGTACGGGTACGGTCCCGGGGCTACCGCCGGCGGGAGTCGACGCGAACGCCGCCAACCCGCCGACCGTGCAGACGCCTGCCGGGGGCACCGGCGAGTCGAACTTCGAGCGGCGGGACGAGACCGCCAACTATGAGCTGAACAAGACCACGACCGTCGAGGTCGTGCCGCCCGGCCGGATCGAGTCCATCTCGGTCGGGGTGTTCGTGAACCAGGAGGTGCTCGGCGGAGCGACGCCGCAGCAGCTCGCCAGCATCCGCGACGCGGTGGCCCGGGCCAGCGGCGCACCCGTCGAGAACGTGACCATCGCCCCGCTTCCCTTCCGCAACCCCGTGGCCGAGCTCTTCCGGGAGAAGCCGGCGCCCGCTCCCGAGCGGCGCCCGTCGCCGGGGGTCGTGGTGGCGGCGATCGCGGCGGCGCTGGTCCTGGGGCTCCTGCTCCTGGCCTGGATGCGGCGGCGCCGGGCCGAGGCCGTTCCCGCTCCCGCCGAGGTGCCGGCGGTGGGGATGGGGGCGCCTGGGCCCACGACCCCGGTCGTGCTGCCCGAGGCGGCGGCCGCTATGCAGGCCGCGGCGGCCGAGGAGGAAGCGGAGCGGATCCTGCTCGGCGCCGAGTTCCTGGCCCAGCTCGGCGGGGACCCGGCGCGCAAGCGACTCCGCGAAGAGGTCGAGAAGCTCGTGCAGGCCCGGCCGGAGATGGTGGCGCAGCTGATCCGGGCCTGGCTCTCCGAAAACTGATCCAGTAGGTGACGGCGATGCCACTGGCGGCGACAGCGCAGCGTGAAGGCGCCCGCCCGCTCCTTCCGGGGCAGCAGGCGCTCACCGGGAAGCAGAAGGCGGCGATGTTCCTCATCGCGATCGGTCCCGAGCTGGCGGCCAAGGTCTTCAAGCACCTGAGCCAGGAGGAGATCGAGATCGTCAGCCTCGAGATCGCCAACCAGCGGGAGGTCCCGCCCCCCCGCCGCGACGCCGTCCTGCACGAGTTCTACCAGCTGGCGGTGGCGCAGGAGTACATCTCCCACGGCGGTCTCGACTACGCCCGCAGCATCCTCGAGAAGGCGCTGGGGCCTGCCAAGGCCATGGAGATCCTGCAGCGCCTCACCGCCTCGCTCCAGGTCCGCCCGTTCGACTTCATGCGCAAGGCGGATCCCGGCCAGGTCCTCTCCTTCATCCAGAACGAGCACCCGCAGACCATCGCCCTCATCATGGCGTACCTGCACCCGGAGCAGGCTGCCGTCATCCTCTCCGCCCTGCCCCCGGAGCGGCAGGTCGACGTGGCCCGGCGGATCGCCATCATGGACCGCACCAGCCCCGACGTGCTGCACGAGGTGGAGCGGGTGCTGGAGCGCAAGCTCGCCTCCCTGGTGAGCCAGGACTTCACGGCCGCCGGCGGGGTGGAGAACGTGGTGGAGATCCTCAACCGGGTCGACCGGACCACGGAGAAGACGATCATGGAAGCCCTGTCCATCCAGGACCCGGTGCTGGCCGAGGAGATCAAGAAGCGGATGTTCCTCTTCGAGGACATCGTGCACCTCGACAACCGCTCCGTGCAGCGGGTCCTGCGCGAGGTCGACATGTCCCGGGACCTGCCGCTCGCGCTCAAGGTGGCCAGCGACGAGGTCAAGCAGAAGATCTTCCAGAACATCTCCAAGCGCGCCGGCGAGAACCTGCGGGAGAACATGGAGTTCTTGGGTCCGGTGCGCCTGCGGGACGTGGAAGAGGCCCAGCAGAAGATCGTGAACATCATCCGGCGGCTCGAGGAAGAGGGCGAGATCATCATCGCCCGGGGCGGGGGGGAGGACATCGTTGTTTAGCGAGGGCTTCCGCGTCATCAAGGCCGACCGGGCCATCCCCCGCGGCGTCACCCGGCCCGGCCCCCGCCGGGAGGCAGTCGGGACGGTCCCGCTCCCCGGCATGCGCAGCGACGGGCCCGCCCCCGCTGCGGACGAGGCGCTCCTCGCCGAGGCGCGCCGGCGAGCCGCCGCCCTCGAGGAGCGCGCCGCGGGGCTCCTGGCCGAGGCCGAGGAGGCGGCCCGCGCTCGCCGGGAGCAGGCTGAAGCGGAGGCGGCCGCGATCGTGGCCGCGGCCGAGCGGTCCGCCGCGGCCATCCGCGAGCAGGCCCGCGAGGAGGGGCGTGCCGAGGGGCGCCGCCAGGGTCGGGAGGAAGGCATGGCCGCCGCGCGGCAGGAGGCCGAGGCGATCCTGGCCGCTGCCCGGGCGGAGGCCGAGCGGATCACCGCTGAGGCCCGGGCCCGCTGGCAGCAGCGCCTCGCCGAGCTGGAACCGGATCTCGTCCGCCTCGCCCTGGCGATCGCGCGCCGCGTGCTGCGGGAGGAGATCCGCCTGCGTCCCGAGGCAATCGCCGGCATGGTGGCGGCGGCTCTCGAGAAGGTCCGGGGGGCCGGCGAGGCGCGGCTGCGGGTGAATCCGGCGGACGCCGGGCGCCTCGCCGTGGGCGCCCCGGCCCCGGCCGGGGTGGCCGTCGTCCCGGACGCTTCACTCGCGCCGGGCGAGTTCGTGGTGGAGTCGGAGCACGGGACAGTGGACGGGCGCCTGGAGGCGCAGGTCGCCCAGATCGCCGCGGCGCTGGGCGTGGAGGTGCCCGAGGCGTGATGCGGGAGGCGCTGCGGCGGGTGGCGGAGGCCGACCCCCTGCCGCTGGTCGGCCGGGTGGACGGGGTGACCGGGCTGGTCATCCAGTCCCGGGGGCCGCGGGCCAGCGTGGGCGAGCTGTGCCGGATCTCTCCGCCCGGCGCGCCCGGCCAGGGCCTCTGGGCGGAGGTCGTCGGCTTCCGGGACCGGCACACGCTGCTCATGCCGCTCGGCGAGGCCGGAGGGATCGCCCCGGGCTGGGAGGTGCGCCCGGCCGGGCGTCCGCTCACGGTGCCCGTGGGGCCCGCCCTCCTGGGCCGGGTGCTCGACGGGCTGGGCCGGCCGCTGGACGGGCGCGGCCCCGTCGAGGCCGAGACCGAGTACCCGCTCGCGGCCGCCCCACCGGGGCCCCTGCAGCGGCGGCGGATCACGGAGCCCCTCCCCGTCGGGGTGCGGGCGATCGACGGCCTCCTCACGGTGGGGCGGGGGCAGCGCATCGGGATCTTCGCCGGCTCCGGGGTGGGCAAGTCCACCCTGCTGGCGATGATGGCCCGGGGCACCGCCGCCGACGTGAACGTGATCGCCCTGGTGGGCGAGCGGGGCCGCGAGGTGCGGGAGTTCCTGGAGGCCGACCTCGGCCCCGAGGGCCTCGCCCGGTCGGTGGTGGTGGTGGCCACCTCCGACCGGCCGGCACTGGTGCGGCTCAAGGGCGCCTTCCTCGCCACGGCGATCGCCGAGTACTTCCGGGACCGGGGGCTCGACGTGCTCCTCCTCATGGACTCCGTGACCCGCCTGGCGATGGCGCAGCGGGAGATCGGCCTCGCCGCCGGCGAGCCGCCGACCAGCCGGGGCTACACGCCGTCCGTGTTCTCCCTGTTGCCGAGGCTCCTGGAGCGGGCCGGTACCGGCCCCCGGGGCAGCATCACGGGGTTCTACACCGTCCTCGTCGACGGGGACGACATGACCGAGCCCATCGCCGACGCCGTGCGGGGCATCCTGGACGGGCACATCGTCCTCAGCCGCCGCCTGGCGAGCCTGAACCACTACCCCGCCATCGACGTCCTCGCCTCCGTGAGCCGGGTCATGCCCCGCGTGGCCACGCCCGAGCACCAGGAGGCGGCCGCCCGCTTCCGCAGCGCCTTGGCCACCTACCGGGAGGCCGAGGATCTCATCCAGATCGGCGCCTACCAGCCCGGGTCGAGCGAGCGGGTCGACCGGGCGATCGCCCTCCTTCCCCGGATGGAGGCGTACCTCCAGCAGCGGGCAGACGAGCGGTCCGGGTTCGACGAGGCCGTCGGCGCCCTCCGGGCGCTCTTCGAAGATGCGGGCGCCCCGGCCGGGGCCTGATCCCGGGAGGGGCAGGGGGTGAGGCCGGTTGGCCCGGTTCCGGTTCCGCCTCCAGCGGGTGCTCGATTTGCGCGAGCAGGTCGTCGGGGTCCGCCGGCTCGCCCTCGCCGCTGCCCTGGCCCGGGAGCGCGAGGCCCGGGAGCACCTGGACGCCCTGGAGGGCGAGATGAGCCGGCGCCTGCAGGACCTGGCCGCCCGGGAGCGGGAGGGTGCCACGGTGGCGGAGCTGGCTCCGCTCCGGCGGTACCTCGAGCGGCTCGGGCAGGAGCGGGAGCAGGCCCGAACCCTCCTGGAGGCGGCCCGGGCGGAGGTGGCCCGGCGCCGGGACGAACTCGTCCGGGCGCGGCAGGAGGCGAGGGTGCTCGAGCGGCTGCGGGAACGCCGCCTGCAGCAGCACCGCCAGGACGAGCTAAGGTCCGAGCAGGCGCTGGCCGATGATCTTGTACAGAGCCGGCTCCAGAGCCCGACGCAGGAGGTGTAGGCCGTGGGCACGCCCGGGAAGACGGCGGACGGAGCGGAGCCCGAGCGCGGCGCCCAGTCCCGCGGGAGTTCCGCCGCCCAGAAGACGGGGTCCGCGCCCGGAGCGACCCCGCCGGCCGGCGGCGCGCTGAAGACCCTGGCCGCGCCCGTGGCGGGCCCGGCGCCGAAGCCCCGGCGCCGCCGGCGCTGGGGGCTCGTCGTGTGGACCGTGGTCCTGGTCCTGCTAGCCGGGCTGGGCACCGCAGGGTGGCTCTACCGCCGGACGCTCGTCGCCCGGGTGGCGTCCGTGCCCTGGGTGGCCGGCGTGCTGCAGCGGGCCGGCGTGCAGGTGGAGGGTCTGCAGCCTCCGCCGGGTCCGGAGGACCTGCTGAAGGCCCGGGAGGAGGCGCTCGCCGCCCGCGAGGCGGCGGTGGCTGCCCGGGAGGAGGCGGTCCAGCGCCAGGACGCCCAGCTGCAGGCGCGCGAGCAGGAGCTCAAGGCCCGCGAGGAGGCGCTGGCCTCCCGGGAGGAGGAGCTCCGGCAGCGCCAGCAGGAGCTCGAGGCGTCGCTCGAGACCCTCCGGAGCGGGCAGCAGGACGCCGACTTCGCGGTCGACGTGTTCCGCTCCCTGCCCCCGAAGGACGCCGCGGCGATCCTGGCCGGCCTTAGTGACCAGAACGCGCTCTACCTCCTGCGGCGGGTGGGCCCCGACCAGGCGGCGGGCATCCTGCGGGAGATGGACCCGGAGCGGGCCGCCCGGCTCACCCGGAACCTGCTTCCATGAGCGTTTGCCCTCTTGCCCCCGCCCCTGGCGGGCAGGCAAGTTGTCTCCCATCCGAACCGGAAAGGAGGTGAAACGCGTGTCGGTGGAAGCGCTTCTCGTCGCCCTTCCCGATGCCGCCGCGGCCCCCGCTCCGGGAGGGCGGTCCCCGGCGGCGCCGGCCGGCGCCCGGAGCGGCGGTGACGCTGCCGGCGGCTTCCGGAGCGTTCTCCGGCGCTCTCTGGAGAGGGGCACCCCGGCGGCGACTCCGGATGGTGCCGCACCGCCGGACGGGGTGCCGGAAGGCGGCGACGTCCCGGTGGAGGGGAACGGCGATCCCGGCGGGGGCGCGAACCCCTCGCCGGTGCTCGTCATGGCGCTCGTGCCGGCCCTTCTTGCGGGGTCTCCGGTCGTGCCGGGCACGAATGGCGGAGTGAACCTCGCGGAGGCAGTGCCCGCAGAGGCGGTGGCGACCGCCGCGCCTGCTCCCGGCCGCGTGCCCGACCTGCTGCACGGAGGCGGCGCAAGCGCGGAAGTCGGGGGTCCGCTTCTTCCCACCAGCGGTCCACCGCCGGACGGCACGCCGGCAGGAGCCGCAGAGGGCGCCGCGCCCCCGGTGGCTTCTGCCGCCGGCGACCCGCCGGAGCAAGCCGCCGCCTCGCCTCCGGACGCGCCGTCCGTGACGCCTGAAGACGCTGCCCGGGTCGGTTCCGGACCGCATCCGCGGTTCGGCGTACCGGTCCGAACGCCGTCCAGTGCGGGACCGGCGGGCGATGGCCCGGCGATCCCGGCCGCGGTTCCCGCCCCTGGGGCCGGCGGCGAGGGCCACGACCCGGCGGACGGCCTGCGCTCCCGGACCGTGGCTCCGGTCCGCGACGGCCAGGTCGAACAGGCGGCCGGCACGCCCGGCGTGGCGACCGGCCGGTCTGCCCGGGGGCCTGTGGAGATCCCGGCCGGAGAGCCCGGCGAGAGTGCCGGGAACGTGCCGGAGCCGGCGGAGGCGCCACCGGGCCAGCAGCTGGCTGCTCCTCCGGAGCGTCCCACGTCCCGGTCGGAGCCGCCCGGGGTTGCCCTGCGGCCGGCGGAGTCCACCCCCCGTGCCACCTGGGCGGACGAGCCCGGCGGCCAGACCAGCGAGGTGCGGGCCGATGAAGCGGCGCCCGGGACCCGGGTGCACGCAGGGGCACCGCCTCTGGTCGGCCGTCCGGAACCCCGTCCGGATGGTACCGCGGTGGCTGCCGCCCCCATGACCTGGCGCCAGGCCCTTGCTGCTGCGGACCTGTCGGGTCAGCTCGCCGGCGCCGTGCGGGAGGCCCACCTGCGGGCGGAAGCCGGCGGCCCGGCGGAGATGCGGGTGCGGCTCGAGCCGCCTCACCTCGGCGAGGTCACCGTGCGCCTGACCGTCCACGAGGGGGTCGTGCGGGCGGAGATCCTGGTGGCCCGCCCGGAGGTCAAGGCGGCCCTCGAGAGTCAGATGGGTGACCTGCGGCAGCGCCTCGAGCAGCAGGGGCTGGAGGTCGGCGCTTTCCACGTCGGGGTCGGCGGCGGGGAAGCCCAGAGCCGGGACCCGGGGTCCATGCCTGCACCCAGGTGGATCGGGAACGGGCGGTTGGCCGCGTGGAAGGAGCCGGAACCGGTCCGGTCCGCCCCGGATCTGGTGGCGTCCCCGTACTCCCGGTGGCGGCTGGGCCACCGGCTCGACCGGATCGTGTAACGGAAGGAGGTGAGCGAGCGTGAACGTGACGGCGCTCGGGACCGGTGCAGGCCCGGGACAGAGGTCGGGAGCGGTGGCCGGGGGCAGCCGGCTGGGCAAGCAGGAGTTCCTGACCCTCCTCATCACCGAGCTGCGGTACCAGAACCCGATGGAACCCATGGACACCAGCGAGTACATGGCCCAGCTGGCCCAGTTCGGCACCATGGAGGAGATCCAGAACCTCGGCCGCCTGGCCGCCCGGTCGTACTCGGCCAGCCTCCTCGGCCGGCGGGTGACCGCCGCCGACTCCGGCGGGGACACCGTGACCGGCACGGTGGTGGGTGTCCGGGAGGCGCCCGACGGCAGCACGCGGGTGCGCGTGCAGGACGGTTCCCGGGAGGTCGAGGTCGACCTGGGCAGCATCCGTGAGATCACCGCCGCGCCGTGAGGACGGGCGGTTTCGAGGGGGTGAGGCAGGTGACCGAACGGATCTTCCTGGGCGGGGGCATCCCGCCCGTGACTCCGCCGGCGGCGCCTTCCGGCCAGCCGGAGCGGACCCGGCCCGGGGAGGCCGCGGCGCAGCCCGACTTCCGGTCCGTGCTCGACCAGGCCACCCGCTCCATCCGCCTCTCCGCTCACGCCGCCGAGCGGCTGCGCCAGAGCGGACGGCCCCTGAGCCCCGCCGAGGTCGAGAAGGTGGGGGAGGCGGTCGACCGGGCGGCGGCGAAGGGCGCCCGGGAGTCCCTCATCCTGCTGCGGGACCTGGCGCTGGTGGTGAGCATCCCGAACCGGACGGTCATCACGGCCGTGGCCGGCGAGCGGATGAAGGAGAACGTCTTCACGCAGATCGACAGCGCGGTGATCGTCTCCTGACGAGCCGCGGGGGCCGGACCTCTCCGGAGGGGGCCCCGGTGCCGCGGACCGACCGAAGCGGCGCCCCGCGAGCGATCCCTGCGTCTCCGAGAGGAGGTCAGATCGGGCCATGATGCGCTCCATGTTCGCCGGCGTCGTGGGCCTGCAGGCCCACCAGATCCGGATGGACGTGATCGGCAACAACATCGCCAACGTGAACACGACCGGCTTCAAGGCGAGCCGGGCCACGTTCTACGACCTGCTGAGCCAGACCCTCCGCTCCGCCTCGCGCCCGCAGAACCAGCGGGGCGGCACGAACCCGATGCAGATCGGCCTGGGCGTGGGCCTGGCCTCGATCGTCCCCAGCATGACCCCGGGCGCCCCGCAGGTGACCGGCCGCAACACGGACATGGCCATCACGGGCGACGGCTTCTTTGTCCTGCGCGGGCCGACGGGTGGTCAGGTCTACAGCCGGGACGGCAACTTTCTCGTGGACCCGGAGGGGTACCTGACCAACGCCCAGGGACTGCGGGTGATGGGCTGGACGGCGCAGAACGGGCAGATTGACACGACCGGCCCGGTCGATGTGATCCGGCTACCTTCGCGTGACACCATGCTGCCGGCGAAGAGCACGAGCAAGGTGGCGGTGAAGGGGAACCTGGACATGTCGGCGACCAGCAACACCTCGATCACCGTTCCCCTCGTGATCTACGATCAGGCAGGTACGGCGCACACCCTCAACCTCGTCATGACGAAGACCGCCACCCTGCATGAGTGGTCGTACACGATCAACCCGCCGAGCGGGGCCAACTTCGGGCCGGTGGCCGGAGGCACGGATCTTACCAAGGTTGACGGTACCATCACCTTCTCGGCGACCGGGTCCGTCCAGTCCGTGACCGGCGACGCGACAGGGCCCCTGACCTTCAGGCCGCCGGGCGGTACCACTGCCGACGAGTTCACGTTCACCTTTGACTTCGCGTCGCTCACGGAGTTCAGCGGCGACACCACGATCACCCAGTCCGAGGACCTGACGACCTTGGAGAAGGGCTACCCCGCCGGCACCTTCGAGGGCTTCAGCGTCGACAGCTCGGGCGTCCTCACCGGGCACTACTCGAACGGCCTGTCCGAGCCGATCGCCCAAGTGGCGCTGGCGCTCTTCTCCAACCCGTCGGCCCTGGAGAGCCGGGGCGGGTACTGGGTGGAGTCGAACAACTCCGGCAACGCCCGCCTGGGCGCGCCCGGGATCGGCGGCCGGGGCGCGATCCAGCCCGGCGCGCTGGAGATGTCGAACGTCGACCTCGCCACGGAGTTCACGAACATGATCACGACGCAGCGCGGGTACCAGGCCAACTCCCGGCTCATCACCACGGCCGACGAGCTGCTCCAGGAGCTCGTCAACCTCAAGCGGTGACGGAGGCGTAGCCGTCCGGGCCCCCGGGCCCGGCGGGCAGCAGGGGCCATGAGGAGGTAGGGGCGGTGATCCGTGTGACCCGTCTCAGGGCCCGGGAGGAGATCGTGGTGAACGCGGACCTCATCGAGACCGTCGAATCCACCCCGGACACGGTGATCACGCTCACGAACGGGCACAAGATCATCGTCCAGGAGTCCCCGGACGAGATCGTACGCCGGGTGGTGGAGTACAAGCGGGCCATTCTGGGCCCGCGCGGCCCGGATGGCTCCGTCTCCGGCCCGTGACCGGGCCGCTGGAGCCGCCGGCGGGCCGGCCGCACGGCCGGCCCGCCCGTGGCCCGGCACCCCCCGGGCCGCGGAGCGGTGAGCACGCCTCCACTCCCATGGCAGGTGACACGCGGTGGACCTCGCAACCTTTCTCGGCATCGTGGCCGGTACGGCGCTCTACATCTGGGCCATCGGCCAGGGTGGGAGCTTGCTCAACTTCTGGAACCTCCCGTCGCTGGCCATCACCCTCGGCGGCACCCTGGCGGCGACCCTGATCAACTACCCGCTCAGCCGGCTCGTCGGCATGGTCGGGGTGGCCAAGAACGCCTTCTTCCACCGGCCAGTCGACCCGAACGAAACCATCGCCACACTGACCGAGTTCGCCGAGAAAGCGCGCCGCGAGGGCCTCTTGGCGCTCGAGGAGTCCGTCGACCAGCTCGAGGACGACTTCTTGCGCAAGGGCCTCCAGCTGGTGGTCGACGGCACGGATCCCGAGCTGGTGCGCAGCATCCTCGAGACCGAGCTGGCCTTCCTGGAGGAGCGGCACCGGGCCGGAGCGGCCATCTTCGACACCATGGGCATGCTCGCCCCGGCGTTCGGGCTCATCGGCACCCTGATCGGTCTGGTGAACATGCTGAAGAACGCAAACGACCCGGAAAAGATCGGCCCGGGCATGGCGGTCGCCCTGCTGACCACGTTCTACGGGGCGATGCTGGCGAACTTCCTGTTCATCCCCATCGCCGGGAAGCTGCGGGTGCGCAGCGCCGAGGAGATCCTCAACCGGGAGGTCATGATCGAGGGGATCCTGTCGATCCAGGCCGGCGACAACCCGCGGATCGTCGCGGAGAAGCTCCGTTCCTTCCTTGCTCCGTCGCAGCGGGCCACCCGGCGCCGGGACGAGGAAGGGGAGGAGGCCTGAGCCGTGGTGCGGCGCGATCGCCAGCAGAGGCACGAGGTGCCGTCGGGTTCGCCTCCCTGGATGATGACCTACGGGGACATGATGACGCAGATCCTCGCCTTCTTCGTCCTTCTCTTCTCGTACTCGACCCTCGACCTGCAGAAGTACCGGGCGGCGATGGCGTCGCTGACCGGGGCCCTCGGCATCCTGCCGGGCGGCACCTCGATCCTGCAGGGCCCGCTGGTCCCGTCGGAGGAGCCCAAGCCGCCTCCGGTGCCGCCGGGAGTTCGCGGCGAGGAGCCGGGGGAGCTGGAGAGGCTCGCGGGCCAGGTGCGTGAGGCGCTCGAGAAGAGTGGGTACGGCGGACGGTTCGAGCTCGTCGAGGACGAGGACCGCCTCGTCGTGCGTTTCCCGGAGACCGTGCTGTTCGATTCCGGACAGGCGGAGCTGCACCCCGAGTCGCTGCCGGCCCTGGACGCCGTGGCCGAGGTCCTCCGGCGGGTGCCGAACCGGGTGCGGGTGGAGGGCCACACCGACACCGATCCCATCTCGAACTTCCGCTTCCCCTCCAACTGGGAGCTGTCCACGGCGCGGGCCGGGCGTGTGGTGCGGTACTTCGTGGACACGTACGGGCTGGACCCCCGCCGGTTCGAGTCGGCAGGCCTCGGGGAGTACCGGCCGATCGCCCCCAACGACACGCCCGAGAACAAGCAGAAGAATCGCCGGGTCGACATCGTGATCCTCAGCAGCCGTCCCGCCGGACAGGCAGGGCAGGCGACACCGAACAGGTAGGTGTAGGTGGTTGAAGGGACGTTTCGCTTGGATCCTCGGTGGGATCGTGCTTCTCGTGCTCGCGGGCGGCGTCGCCGCCGGGGTGGCGATCGCCGTGGTGGGCCGGCAGGCCGGGGGGAACGCGCCGGCAGCCGCCCAGTCCGCTCCGAAGCCGGGCGAGGGCCGTGAGGTCTCCCTCGGGCAGTTCACCACCAACCTGGCCGAGCGCGGCGCGGCGGTCCAGATCTCCTTCGTGTTCCTGGTGGCGGGGGAGAAGGAGGCCGCCCGGGTCGAGGCGGCGAAGTCCGAGCTCCGGGACGCGATCCTGGGCCTCCTGCGGGACAAGAAGTCGGCCGACCTGGCCGGGGCACAGGGGAAGGACCGCCTGGCCGCCGAAGTCCGGGCCAGGGCGAACGAGGTGCTCGGCGAGCCGATCGTCAGTCGCGTGCTCATCACCGAGATGCTGGCACAGCCGTGAGGGGGGCTCCCGCGTGGCCGAGATCCTGACGCAGGCCGAGATCGACGCGCTGATCGCCTCCCTGATGGCCGAAGAGGCCAAGCAGCCGCAGGGCGGTGCCCCGCCGGCCGAGGCGGCAGCCCACCGCCGGCTCCGGCTCTACGACTTCCGCCGCCCGGACAAGTTCTCGAAAGACCAGCTCCGGAGCCTGCAGGTCATCCACGAGAACTTCGCCCGGCTCCTGACCACGTTCTTCACCGCCAGTTTCCGCACGGTGGTCCAGATCGTGATCGGCTCCGTGGACCAGGGGACTTACGGGGAGTTCATCCGAGCCGTCAACAACCCCTCGGTCCTGTGCCCTTTCCGGCTCCCGCCCCTGGACGGGACGTGCGTGCTCGACGTGAGCCCGGTGGTCGCCTTCCCCATGATCGACCGCATGTTCGGCGGGCCGGGGTCGTCCCTGCCGAAGGCGCGGGAGCTGACGGACATCGAGCAAACGGTCATGATGCGGATCATCCGCGGCATCCTGCGAGCCCTGCAGGAGGCGTGGGAGAACCTCGTCGCCGTCGAACCAGAGCCGCTGGGGATCGAGAACAACCCCATCTTCGTTCAGGTGGCGTCCGCCAACGAGATCGTGGTCACGGTGGCAGTCGACGTCCGGGTGGGGGAGCACGTGGGCGTCATCACCCTGTGCTTCCCGTACGTCACGCTGGAGCCCATCCTGGACCGGCTCACGAGCCACAACTGGTTCGGCACGGGTCCCCGCCAGCCCACCGCCGCGGACCGGCAGGCGCTCGAGAAGCGCCTGGCGCGGACCCGGGTGCCCGTGACCGTCGAGCTCGGCCGGGCGGAGCTCACCGTGCGCGAGCTTCTCGACCTGGCGGTCGGGGACGTGGTGGTCCTCGACCGGCGGGTCGGGGAGGCGTGCACGGTGTTCGTGGGCGACCAGCCCAAGTTCACGGCCGTCCCGGGTACCGTCAGGGGTCGCCTGGCGGCACAGGTGAGGGCACGGCTGCCGGGAGAGGAGCCGCAGGAAGATGAGCGCTGAACACCTGTCCCAGGAGGAGATCGACGCCCTGCTGCGAGGGCACGCGGCAGGCGCCGACTGGTCCCCGGTTCGCTCCGCCCTGGCCGCCGCGCTCTCGCGTGCCTGGGAGGGCGCCAAGGCGCTGTTCGGCGTGCCGGTGCAGGTCGGCGAGCTCGAGGTGCGGGAGGTGGCGGGCGCGGAGGCGACCGCTGCGCTGGGCGGCGGTGACGCCGTGTGGGCCCGGATTCCCCTCGACGACGGCGCCGCGTACGCCTACGTGCTGCTGGACCGGCCCCTGGCCCTGGGCCTCGTGGCCGCCGCTCTGGGCACGGAACCGGAGGCGGACCTCTCGGCGACGGGCGCCGGGGTCCTGTCCGAGATCCTGAGCCAGCTCTCCGGGCGGACTCTGGCCGACGTCCTCGTCGAGGCCGGCTGGAGCGCCCAGGTGGGCGGTGTCGAGGTTCTCGGCCCGGATCAGGCACCTTCTCAGGAGTCCCTGGTGGGCTTCGTGCACACGGTCGACGCCGGTACGGCCCGCGGCTCGGTGATGCTCGCGCTGCCCGCCGCCGTGGCGCGCCGCCTGCGCGGCGGCCTGGAGCCGGAGGCGCCCGCTGCGCCGCCGGCCGGAGCCGGGGCCACCCCGCGCTCCGCCCCTGCACCGGGGCCGTCCTCCGCGCCGGCACCGCCCCGGGAGGCGGCGGGCGCCTCCGGACCCGAGACCGGGCGGCCGGCCGCCACACCCCCGACGGTGGCCTACCAGCCGGCCCAGTTCCCCGAGCTGAGCCCGTCGGCCGCGGCGCCCCCGGTCCGCAACCTGGACCTCCTGTTGGACGTGACCCTGCAGGTCACGGTGGAGCTCGGCCGCACCACCAAGCAGATCCGGGACGTGCTCGAACTGGGGCCCGGCGCGGTGATCGAACTGGAGAAGCTGGCCGGCGAGCCGGTGGACGTGCTGGTCAACGGCAAGCGCATCGCCCGCGGCGAGGTCGTGGTCGTGGACGAGCACTTCGCCGTCCGCATCACCGACATCGTCAGCCCTGTGGAGCGGGCAGGCTCGCTCGGCCGGCAGGGGTCCGGCTGAGCGGTTAGCTGCAGCCTGCCTGCGGTGGTGGGGCGCCGATGGAGATCGTGATCCAGATCGCGACCTTCCTCCTGCTCTTCCTGCTCGTCGTCGCTGCCGCCTACCTGGCGTCCCGGGCGCTCGCCGGAGGTGCCGGCCGCGTGGGCGGTGGCCGCCTGCTGCGGGTGGTGGAGGCCTTGCCCGTGGGGCGGGATCGCCTGCTGGTCCTGGTCGAGGTGGGAGACCGCTACCTCCTCGTGGGGTCTGCCCCCGGCGGGGTGAGCCTCGTGCAGGTCCTGGAGGGCGATGCCGCCCGGGAACTGGCGGGCCGCCTGCGTGCCGGCCCAGCAGGTACCCTGTCCCCCGACGCCTTCCGCCGTCTCCTGGACCGCTGGCTGCGCAGGGGCGGTCCGGGGGAGGGGACACCGTGAGGCGGTGGGCGGGGCCCCTGCTGTTCGCCGCGGTCGTGGCGGCCTGGCTTGTGCCCGCGGCGGTGGCGCGTGCGCAGGCGGCGGACCCGGTCGTCATCCCCCGGGTCGAGCTCGGGGTCGGCCGCAGCGAGGACCCCCGCGACATGGTCGCGAGCCTCCAGATCCTGCTGCTCCTGACGGTCCTTGCCCTCGCACCGGCGATCCTCGTCCTCACCACCGCCTTCACGCGGATCGTGGTCGTCTTCTCGTTCCTGCGCAGCGCCCTCTCGACGCAGAACATGCCCCCGAACCAGGTGCTCATCGGGCTCGCCCTCTTCCTGACGTTCTTCATCATGCGGCCCACGTGGGTGCAGGTGAACGACCGGGCCCTGCAGCCCTACCTGCGGGGGGAGATCACCCGGCAGGAAGCGCTCGCGGCGGCCGAGGAGCCCATGCGGGCGTTCATGCTGCGATACACGCGGGAGAAGGATCTGGCGCTCTTCGTGAACGCGGCAGGGATCGAGGCGCCGGAAGGCCCGAACGACGTGCCCTTCTGGGTGCTGGTCCCCGCCTACGCCATCTCGGAGCTCAAGACCGCCTTCACCATGGGCTTCCTTATCTATGTCCCCTTCGTCGTGATCGACATGGTGGTGGCGACCACCCTGATGTCGATGGGGATGCTCATGCTGCCCCCCGTCATGGTGTCACTGCCGTTCAAGATCCTCCTGTTCGTGCTCGTGGACGGCTGGCACCTCGTCGTGCAGCAGTTGCTCCTGAGCTTCCAGTAGGGCCCGGGGGTGGGAGTCGTTGACCGAAGAGATGATCCTGTCGATCGGCCGCCAGGCCCTGGTGACGGCGCTCCTCGTCGCCGGCCCGGTGCTGGTCCTGGGCCTGCTCGCCGGTCTGGTGGTGAGCCTCCTGCAGGCCACCACGCAGCTGACCGACCAGACCCTCGCCTTCATCCCGAAGATCGTGGTGGTCATGCTCTCCGTCCTGCTGTTCGGCCCGTGGATGCTCCGGACCATGCTCGACTTCACGGGCCGGGTCATCGGCCTCCTGCCGTCGGTGGTGCGCTGACGTGGACGTGCTCGGGCGGGCCCTCGGCCAGCTGGACCTCTTCCTGCTCCTCTTCAGCCGGGTGATCGGCCTCTTCGTCACGGCGCCCGTGCTCGGCAACCCGTCCATCCCGGCGCAGCTGCGGGTGGCCCTCGCCATGGCGGTCGCTCTCCTGGCCCTGCCGGCGGCGGGCGGGGTCCGGCTGCCGGACAGCCTGCCGGCCCTGGCCCCCCTGGCCCTCAGGGAGCTCGTGATCGGCATGGTGCTGGGCTTCGTGCCCACGCTCCTCCTGGCCGCGGTGCAGTTCGCCGGGGAGATCCTCGACGTGGACCTGGGGTTCTCCATCGTCAGCACGCTCGACCCCCTGAACCAGCAGCCCCTTCCCCTTCTCGGCAACTTCCAGTACCTCCTGGCCCTGCTGTTCTTCCTCGCCGTCGACGGCCACCACGGCCTGCTGCTCACGGTCCTGGGCAGCTTCCGCCTCCTGCCCGCCGGCGCGCCGCCGGGCGACCTGGCTGGGCTCGACCGGCACGTGCTGGCGCTGGCGGGTGAGATCTTCCGCCTGGGGCTCTCCCTGGCGGCCCCCGTCCTGGTCGCCCTGTTCCTCACGACGGTGGCGATCGCCGTGGTGGGCCGGGCGGTCCCCCAGATGAACGTCTTCGTCGTCGGCCTGCCGGTGAAGACCGGCGCCGGCCTCGCCCTCCTGGCCGCCCTGGTGCCCCTGTACGCCGCGGCTTTCCGGACCCTGTTCGAGCGGATGCTGGCCCAGACCCAGGTCGCCCTCGAGCTCCTGCGGTGAGGGGGTGACGCCTTGCACTTGCAGTTCTTCGCCCAGGAGCGGACCGAGCCCGCCAGCCCGAGACGCATCCAGCGCGCCCGGCAGCGCGGCCAGGTCGCCCGCTCCCCGGAGGTGGCGGCGGCACTGACCCTGCTCACGGCGTACCTGGCCCTGCGCTTCTGGGGCCCGTCCGCCTGGGGCGTGCTCCTGAGCCTGGCACGGGAAGGATGGGGCGGGGCCTGGGGCATGGTTCCCGAGCTGGGCGAGGGCGACGCCCTCCACCTGGGGCTGCGGGTGCTGGCGGTCACCGCCCTGGCGGCCGGCCCGCTCGTCGTGGCGGCCGGCCTGACGGGGCTCCTGGCGAACCTGGCACAGGTCGGGTTCGTGCTGACGGGCGCTCCGCTGGCCCCCGACCTCGGCCGGCTGAACCCCCTCCAGGGGCTGCAGCGGCTCTTCAGCCGGCGCGCGTTGGTGGATCTCGTCCGGGCGCTGGTGAAGGTCGTCATCGTGGGCATCGTGGCCTACCGGACCGTGAAGGGGCGGCTGGCGGACCTGCCCGGCCTCGCCGACGTGCCGCCGGAGGGCGTCCTCGCCGCCGTGGCCGGGATGGCCGGGACGGTCGTCCTCCGCGTGGGGCTGGCGTGGCTGGTGGCGGCGGCGGTCGACTACGTGTACCAGCGCTGGGAGTACCAGATGTCGCTGCGCATGACGCGGCAGGAAGTCAAGGAGGAGCTGCGCGAGACCGAGGGCGCGCCCGAGGTGCGCCAGCGCATCCGGCGGCGGCAGCGGGAGATCGCCCGCCGCCGCATGATGGCGGAGGTTCCCAGGGCCGACGTGGTGATCACGAACCCGACCCACTACGCCGTGGCCCTGCGCTACGACGCGGCGGAGATGGACGCGCCGCAGGTCGTGGCCAAGGGGCAGGGCCTGGTGGCCCGCCGCATCCGGGAGGTGGCCGTCGCGGCCGACGTCCCGGTCGTCGAGAACCCCCCGCTCGCGCGCAGCCTGTACGAGGCGGTGGAGATCGGCGAGTCGATCCCGCCCGAACTGTACCAGGCCGTGGCCGAGGTCCTCGCCTTCGTGTACCGCCTCAAGGGGCGCGTCTGACGCCGGAGGCGCCGGGGGCGCATCCCGCACGTCCCGCAGGGAGGGGATAGCCGGTGCAGGGCGGCCCGACGCAGAACCTGGCCAGGTACACGGACGTGTTCTTCGCGCTGGCGGTCGTGCTCGTGGTGGCGATGATGATCGTCCCGGTGCCGCCCGTGGCGCTCGACTTCCTCCTGACGTTCAACCTGGCCACCGCCGTCGTGATCGTGCTCGTGGCCATTTACACCCGGGAGCCCCTCCAGTTCTCGATCTTCCCCTCGCTCCTGCTCGTGACGACCCTGTTCCGCCTCTCCCTGAACGTCTCCACCACCCGGCAGATCCTCCTGGCCGGCGACGCCGGCCGCGTGATCCGGAGCTTCGGCGAGTTCGTCCTCGGCGGCAACGCCGTCGTGGGCTTCATCGTCTTCCTCATCCTGGTCGTCGTCCAGTTCGTCGTCATCACCCGGGGGGCCGAGCGGGTGTCGGAGGTGGCGGCGCGCTTCACCCTCGACGCCATGCCGGGCAAGCAGATGGCCATCGACGCCGACCTGAACGCGGGCCTCATCACGGAGGCGGAGGCGCGGCAGCGCCGGCAGGACATCGAGCGGGAAGCCGATTTCTACGGGGCGATGGACGGCGCCTCGAAGTTCGTGAAGGGCGACGCGGTCGCCGGGATGATCATCGTGGGCATCAACCTCATCGGCGGGTTCGTGATCGGGTGGATGCGGGGGCTCGCGCCTCTGGACTCCCTGCGCACATACTCGGTCCTCACGGTGGGCGACGGCCTGGTGAGCCAGATCCCCGCCCTCCTGATCTCCGTCGCTACCGGCCTGGTGGTCACCCGGGCGGCCTCCGAGGGGAACCTCGGGCAGGACATCCTGGCCCAGCTGGGCCGTGAGCCCCGGGCTCTCTTCCTGACGGCCGGGCTCCTCGCCGGGCTGGGCCTCCTGGTGCCCCAGCTGCCCGCCGCGCCGTTCCTGCTGCTCGGCGCGGGCCTGGCCGGCGCCGGGATGGCCATCCGCCGGTCGGTACGGACCCCGGGGACCGAGCGGGCGGCGCGCGAACAGGCCGCCGGACCCGGGGCCGAGGCCGGGCGGCCGGAGAGCGTGCTGCAGCTCCTGCCGATCGACCCGCTGGAGATCGAGCTCGGTTACGGCCTCCTGCCCCTGGCCGACGCCAGCATGGGCGGCGACCTGATGGACCGCCTGGTGATGATCCGGCGCCAGATGGCCCTCGACCTGGGCCTCGTGGTCCCGTACATCCGGGTGCGGGACAACATGGCGCTGCGGCCCAACCAGTACGTGGTCAAGTTGAAAGGAATTGAGATCGGACAGGCGGAAATATTACCCGATCACTTCTTGGCAATGGATCCGGGGGGCGTTTCCGAGCCCGTCCCCGGCATCGAAACCCGGGAGCCGGCCTTCGGCCTCCCGGCCCTCTGGGTGGCGGCCGCCGACCGGGAGCGGGCGGAGCTGGCGGGCTACACCGTGGTGGACCCGCCGGCCGTGGTGGCGACCCACGTGACCGAGCTCATCCGCCGGCATGCCTGGGAGCTGCTGGGCCGGCAGGAGGTCCGCCAGTTGGTCGACCTCGTCAAGGAGACGCACCCGGCGGTCGTGGAGGAGCTGGTGCCCAAGACCCTGTCCCTCGGCGAGGTCCAGAAGGTCCTCCAGAACCTCCTGCGGGAGGGGGTCTCCATCCGGGACCTCGTGACGATCTTCGAGACCCTCGCCGACTACGGCGGCGCCACCCGGGACACCGACCTCCTCACCGAGTACGTCCGCGCCGCGCTGGCCCGGTCGATCTGCCGCCAGCTGGGCCTGGAGGGCCGGGTGAAGGTGATCACCCTCCATCCCGACCTGGAGCAGCGGATCGCACGGGCCATCGACCGCCAGCCGACTGGCACGTACTTGAACCTCGAACCCGAGGTGATCCAGCGCTTGGTGCACGCAATTGCCGCCCGGGCCGGGGAGCTGGCCGCGCAGGGCCAGACGCCCATCCTGCTGACCGCCCCGGCGGTGCGCCCCTACGTCCGGCGCCTCACCGAGCGGGTGGTGCCGAGGCTCGTGGTCCTGTCGTGGGGTGAGGTCGAGGGCAGCATCGAAGTCGAAGCCGTGGGGATGGTGACGGCCTGATGCGGGTCAAGCGGTTCCTGGCGAGGACGCTCCCGGAGGCGGTGTCGCAGGTGCGGGCCGAGCTCGGCCCCGAGGCCGTGATCCTGCACACCCAGCCGGTCAAGGTGGGGGGGATCTTCGGCCTCTTCAGCCAGAAGATGATCGAGGTCACCGCCGCCGTGGAGGGCCTCCCTGCCGTGCCCCAGGGCGCGTGGCGTCCGGCGGGCGCCACCGGACCGGCCCCCGCCGCCGAGGGAGCCGCTCCCGCGCCGGCGGCCGCCCCGGCGGCGCCCGCTTCCGCCGCCCCCGCGGAGCCGCGGCCCGATTCGTTCCCCACGGCGCTCGCCCAGGCCCAGCAGGCCCCTGCGACGCCGGCGGAGGCGAACGGCGCATCCGGCCCGAAGGCGCCGGCGGCCCGTGCTCCGATCCGGGAGGAGGACAGCCTGCGCGCCGAGCTCGCCCGGCTGTCGGCCATCATGGGCCGGGTCCTGGACCACCTGGACCTGCCGGGGGCGAAGGGCCTGGACGGGGCGGTGCGGCCGGTGTACCTGTCCCTGGTGGGTCGGGGGGTGGAGCCGGAGATCGCCGCCGGGCTGGCGCGGCGGGTGCAGGGGCGCCTGAGCCGGGAGAAGGGCCGGCCGCTCGTCGAGGTGGCGCGGGCGGTCCTCGCCGACCACCTGGGCCTGCCGGCGACCGTCCAGCTGGACCCCGGCGGCCACCGGGTGGTCGCCCTCGTGGGCCCGACGGGCGTGGGCAAGACCACGACCCTCGCCAAGCTGGCCGCCCACTGGGCGCTGGCGAAGGAACGCCGGGTGGCGGTCATGACCGCGGATACGTACCGGATCGCCGCGGTGGAGCAGCTGCGCACGTACTGCGAGCTCATCGGTGTGCCGCTGACCGTCGCCCAGTCGCCCGAGGACGTGGCGGCCGGGCTGGAGGCGCACCGGTCGGTGGACCTCATCCTGGTCGACACCGCCGGCCGCAGCCACCGCAACGCGGCCCAGATGGAGGACCTGGAGCGCTACCTGGCGGCGCTCCGACCCGACGAGACCTACCTGGTCCTGAGCCTCACCGCTTCCTCGGCCGACGCCGAGGCCGTGGCCCGGGCCTACGAGAGCGTGGGGTACGACCGCCTGCTCTTCACGAAGCTCGACGAGGCCACCCAGCCGGGGCCCATCATCAACCTCCGCGCCCGGACGGACAAGCCCCTGTCCTACGTGACCACGGGCCAGAGCGTTCCGGATGACATCGAGGTGGCAAGCCCCGACCGACTTCTCCCGCTCTTCCTGGAGGATGTCCACGATGGCTGATCAGGCACAGGCGCTCCGGGACTCGCGGTTCGGCTCCGAATCGCTCCGGCCGGCGGAGGTGGCCGTCCCCCGCCCGGCGGGCGCGGGCGACGGCCCGAGCCCCCGGACCCTGCCCGCCCGGCGGGCCCGGGTGCTCGCGGTGACCAGCGGCAAGGGCGGCGTCGGCAAGACCAACGTGACCGTCAACCTGGCCTACGCCCTCATCCGCCTGGGGCACGAGGTCGTGGTCCTCGACGGCGACCTCGGTCTCGCCAACGTCGACGTCGTCCTCGGCACCACTCCCCAGTACCACCTCGGACACGTGCTGAGCGGGGAGCGGACGGTGCAGGAGGTGATCTACCCCGCCCCGGCCGGGCTGTACTTGGTGGCCGGCGGGTCCGGGCTCAGCGAGCTGGCGGACCTCCCCGAGGAGACCATGAGCGCCTTCATCCAGGGGCTGCGGGCGCTCGAGTCGGAGGCCGACTTCCTCCTCGTCGACACCGGGGCCGGCATGGGCCGGTCGGTGCTGTCGTTCGTCCTGGCTGCCGACGAGGTCATCGTGGTCACGACACCCGAGCCGCCTGCCATCACCGACGCGTACGCGCTGGTCAAGGCCATCGTCCGGCGCCGGCCGGCCGCCCGGCTGTCGCTGATCGTGAACCAGGCGCACGGCTACGCGGAGGCCCGGGAGGCGGCAGACCGGCTCTCGCTGGCGGTGCTGCGGTTCCTGGGCGCCCACATCGAGCTGCTGGGCGTGATCCCGCACGATCCCCAGGTCTACTTCTCGGTGCGCAACCAGACGCCTTTCCTCCTGGCGGCGCCGCACAGCCCCGCCGCCCAGGCGATGCAGGCGATCGCCCGGAGGCTCCTGGGCACGGAGGACGTGCCGGAGGTGCCGAGGGTGGGGCTCTTCTTCGACCGGCTCCTGAAGATGCTGGTGCGGCGGGCGGAGGGGTGAAGGCGAGCGGTGCTCCGGGTGAACGCCCAGGTGGAGCTGCAGCTTCTCGGCGACGAACAGACTCGTTACCGCACGCGGGTCGAGGAGGTGGCCGAGGACCGGTTCCGGGTCTCCCTCCCCACCGCGCACGGAAAGCCGGCCGACATGGTGCCCGGAGACGCCGTGCGCGGGTACCTGCTGAAGGGTCACGCCATGTACGTGTTCGACACCCGGGTGCTGCAGCGCACGGGTGGCCTCATCCCGACGCTGGACCTGGCCCTCCCCACCCACTACGAGCGGGTGCAGCGGCGCGACTGGGTGCGGCTGGATGCCCGGCTGCCGGCGCGCTACGCCCGGGTCGAGCCGGTCGAGCTGGACGGCCCGCAGCCGCCTCCCCCGCGCAAGACCCGCACCGTCGACATCTCCGGCGGGGGGGTGGCGCTCTACCTCGCCGAGCCGCTCGATCCCGGCACGCTGGTCGACGTCTTCATCGACCTTCCCGACACGCAGGTCGTCGCCACCGCCGAGGTGGTCCGGATCATCCGCAGCGAGCCGGAAGGGTACCTGGCGGGCCTGCGGTTCGTCGACATCCGGGAGCGGGACCGCACCGCCATCATGCGGTACATCTTCCAGGAGCAGCGGGAACGCCGGCGCAAGGGGCTGCTCTGAGCGAGGTGAGGCCATGAGTCCGGATCTCGCCGACCTGTGGCGGCGCTACAAGGAGCGCGCCGACCTCCGGGCCCGGGAGGCCCTTCTCCTGGCCTACCTCCCCCTCGTGCGGTACGTGGCGGGACGGCTCTCGATCGGCCTCCCGTCCCACGTGGACCAGGAGGACCTGGAAAGCTACGGACTCTTCGGCCTCATCGAGGCCGTGGAGCGGTTCGATCCCGCCCGCGGCACCAAGTTCGAGACCTACGCGCTGCCGCGCGTCCGCGGCGCCATCCTCGACGGCATCCGGGCCGAGACCTGGGCGCCAGCGCTCCGGCAGCGGGCCCGCCAGATGGAGGAGGCCTACGCCAGGCTGGAAGCGGACCTGGGCCGCAGTCCCACGGACGCGGAACTCGCGGCCTATCTGGGCATCACGCCCGAGGAGCTGGCCCGGCGGGAGGCGGAGGTCGGGGCCAGCGTGGTCGTGTCCCTCGAGGAGACCGGCTGGCAGGGGGGCGAGGGGCAGGGGCCGCTCGGGCGGCTCGTGGACGAGTCGGCGCCGGACCCGGTTCAGGAGGCGCTCGAGAGCGAGCGCCGGGAGGTGCTCGCCCGGGCGGTCGAGCGGCTCTCCGAGAAGGAACGGTTGGTCATCACCCTGTATTACCACGAGGGCCTGACCACCAAGGAAATCGCCGCGGTCCTCGGCGTGACCCCGGCCCGGGTCTCGCAGCTCCACAGCAAGGCCATCCTGCGGCTGCGCGGCCGCCTCAGCCGTCTCAGAAGCCAGCTCATATCGCCCTGATCTGCGACGCGAGTCCGCGACACGAGCGCAGCCCGGGGGGAGGCAGGGACCTTGCCCGATGCCCAGCCGCAGCCCCGTCCCGGCACCGTGCGGGCATGGATCAGCCAGGACGGGCTGGCCGCGTACCTCGAGATCACGCCGCCGGACCCGGAGGGGAAACCCGTCACCGTCGAGGATGCCGACAGGGCCCTGCAGGAGGCCGGCGTCCTGTTCGGCATCGACCGCCAGGCCGTCGAGCGCGCCGTCGCCATGGGCGCCAGGCAGGTGCCGGGCACCCGGCCGGAGCCGGTCCGCGTGGCGACGGGGAAACCGCCCGAGAACGGGCGGGATGCCGTCATCGAGTATCATCCGGCCCTGACCGCCGTGCGGGGCCGGCCCCGGGTGTTGCCCGACGGCAGCGTGGACCTCTTCGATCTGAACATCGTTCAGAACGTCACGAAGGGCGAGGTGCTCGCCACCAAGACCCCGCCCACGCCGGGGACGCCGGGGACCGACGTCCGGGGGCACCCGGTGCCCGCCCGCCCGGGGCGCGACGTGCCGCTCATCCCCGGTGAGGGTGCGGCGATCAGCGAGGACGGGCTCCAGGTCATCGCCGCCACGGACGGCCACCCCATCCTGAACGGGCGCCGCATCCTGGTGCGGAAGGTCTTCAGCGTGGCGGGCGACGTCGGCCCGGGCACCGGCAACATCCGCTTCGTCGGCTCGGTGGTGGTCCGGGGCAACGTTCTCGCCGGGTACAGCGTGAAGGCGGACGGAGACGTGGAGGTGACCGGTGGGCTCGACGGCGGCACCATCGAGGCCGGCGGGAACGTGACGGTGCGCTTCGGCATCCAGGGGGCGGGCCGGGGCAAGGTGATCGCCGGCGGCAGCGTCCGGGCCCGGTACATCGAGAACGCCGAGGTGCGCGCCGGCGGGGACGTGTGGGTGGCTGACGGCATCCTCCACAGCCGCGTCGAGGCCGGCGGCCGGTGCGAGGTGCTGGGCCGGCGCGGCTCCATCGTCGGTGGCCGGGTGGGGGCCCGGGATTCGGTGGCTGCGAGGAACCTCGGCGCCCCGATGGGCACGCCGACGGAGATCGCCGTGGGGATCACGCCCTCGGTCCGCCGCGAGTTCGACGAACTGAAGGGGAAGATGGCGGCGATCCACCAGCAGCTCGAGCAGGTGCAGCAGGCCCTGGCGGCGATCCAGGCGCAGGCCGGCCCCGACGGGAGTCTGCCGCCCGCACGTCAGACGGTGCGCATGCGCCTCGTCCAGCACTACCAGCAGCTGCAGGCCCAGCGCGCGGAGCTGGAGCCACGCCTCCGGGAGCTGGAGCAGATCGTGGAGGACGCCCGCCTGGCATGGGTGCAGGCCCAGGACACCTGTTACCCCGGGGTCAAGGTGACCATCGGGCGGAGCGTGTACGCCGTCACGGACGACCTGAAGCGCGTGCGCTTCACCCTGTCCGAGGACGGGGAGGTGCGGATCGGGCCGATCTAGCGGTCCAGACGAGGGGAGGTGTCCGCATGGCGATCCGGCCGGTCGACACGCAGACGGCGGTGGTCCGGGCCCAGGACGCGGCCAGCCAGCAGCACCAGCGCGACGCGGGCCCCGCCGCCGCCCAGGCGAGCTTTGCCGCAGCGCTCCGGCAGAAGGACGAGGAGGCGCAGACCCAGGTGGCCCGGCCTCCCCGCACGGGAGAGACCGGGGTGCGGCCGCGCGGCGATGGCGGGGGCGCCGGGGGCCGGCGCGAGCCGGGACCCGGGGCCAGGAACCGCCGGGACCCGGGTGGCGGTACGCCCGGATCTTCCCAGGAGCCCGGCAAGGGCGGCCGTCTGGACGTTCGCGTTTAGCCAGTTATGAGTTGTGAGTTGTGAGTCGTGGGGCCGGGGGGCCGGGCGCGCGGGCTGCTCGAAGCCATCCGGCCGCAACCAGCCTTTGCTGTCCGTGCTTAGGCCTCCCACCGTGCGGGTACATTACAAGGATGCACGGCTGGGGGTGGTGCGGGTTGCGCGGCCGCTTCTGGTTCGGGTTCGCAGCCGGCTGGCTGGCCGCCCTCCTGCTGGTGGCTGCGCTCGTGTACCGCCTGAGCGCGCGCGGGCTCGTGCTCACGGTCGACGCCGCCTCGGTGGGCGCTCGCGTGGAGGGCGAGGTGCGGGCGGAGGTCGAGCACGAGCTGCCCGCGGCCATTCAGCGTGCCCGGCGGGAACTGCCGGGGTACGTGGCCGCCAGGGTCACGGAGCGCCTCGCCGGCGGCCGGGTGCAGCTGGGCGCGGTGGAGATCGAGGTTCCGCCGGGGCTGCGGCGGGAGATCGAGCGGCGCCTCACGGCCGAGCTGACGGCCGCCGGCGACGAGCTCCTGGCCCGGGTCGACGTCCGGGCGGTGGCCGCGCAGGCCGGCAGGGTCGCCCGCCGCCTGGTCGAGGAGCGGCTCCTCGGCGACCTGCAGGGTTACCGCCTGGTGTTGCGTCCGGTGCCGTGGCTGGCCGTACCGGTCACGGTGCGGGCGCGTGCGTGACGCGCCGGGGCGGCTGTGGTATGATATCGTACGGCTCGCAACACACACGCCGGCTGACGGCGCCCGGCGGTGGGCCCTTCGGGGTCTCCGGGGCCGGACGAGGCCGGCGGCGGCGGGACGCGGCGTCCGGGAAGCCCGACCGCGCCCCGAAAACCGACAGGAGGTGAGGCGCTTCCCATGTCCGTGATCTCCATGAAGCAGCTCCTCGAGGCCGGCGTCCACTTCGGGCACCAGACCCGTCGCTGGAATCCGAAGATGAAGGAATACATCTTCACCGAGCGCAACGGGATCTACATCATCGACCTGCAGAAGACCGTCCGCATGCTGGAGGCGGCGTACAACTGGGTCCGCCAGCTGGCGGCGGACGGCGGCCGGATCCTGTTCGTCGGCACGAAGAAGCAGGCGCAGGACGCCGTCCGGGAAGAGGCCGAGCGCTGCGGGATGTTCTACGTGAACCAGCGGTGGCTGGGCGGGATGCTGACGAACTTCGACACCATCAAGAAGCGCCTGCAGTACCTGCAGCAGCTCGAGGAGATGGAGGGCTCGGAGCGCTGGTACACGCTGACGAAGAAGGAGCAGGCGCAGATCCTGCACGAGCGGGAGCGCCTGGAGAAGTTCCTCGGCGGGATCCGCGGCATGAAGACCCTGCCGGACGCGGTGTACATCATTGACCCGCGCAAGGAGCGGATCGCCGTCTCGGAGGCGCGCAAGCTGGGCATCCCCATCGTGGCCATCGTGGACACGAACTGCGACCCGGACGAGATCGACTACGTCATCCCGGGCAACGACGACGCGATCCGCGCGGTCAAGCTCATCACCAGCAAGATCGCGGACGCCGTCCTCGAGGGCCGGCAGGGCGTCCAGCTCACCGAGGGCACGGCCCCCGAGGCCGAGGAGGTTGAGGAGCCGGAGGAGCCCGAGGCAGGCGCCGCCGACATCGAGGAGATGCACGACGTCGAGGTGGAAGTGTAAGCGACGACCGGGCGCAAGGCGGGGAAGGGGGCTACGGGCCGGACGAGGGCGCGCCCCCGCCCCGCCTCACCGCGGCCTGGACGAGACTCACCGGGAGGGACTGGCGGAGTGGCCGGGATCACGGCAGCACAGGTGAAGGAACTCCGGGAGCGCACCGGAGCCGGGATGATGGACTGCAAGCGGGCCCTCGAAGAGGCCGGCGGCGACATGGAGCGCGCCGTGGACATCCTCCGGGAGCGGGGGCTGGCCCAGGCGGCGAAGAAGGCCGGCCGCGTGGCGGCCGAAGGTCTGGTGGCCGCCCACGTGGCGCCCGGCGGCGAGGTCGGGGCGCTGGTCGAGGTGAACTGCGAGACCGACTTCGTGGCGCGGAACGAGGAGTTCCAGTCGTTCGCGCGCACCGTGGCAGAGCTTGCCGCGACCCGGCGGCCGGCGGACACCGACGCGCTGCTGCAGCTCCCGTACCCGGGCGCCGGTGGCACCACCGTGGGGGATTTCCAGAAGGGCCTCATCGCCAAGATCGGCGAGAACCAGGCGGTTCGCCGCATGGCCCTGCTCGAGGCGCCGGGCGGCCTGGTGCACCGGTACGTGCACGGCGGCACCGACGCCGGGCGCGTCGGCGTCCTGGTGGCGGTGACGGGCGGCAAGGGCGAGGCCGCAGAGGAGCTGGCCCACGAGGTGGCGCTCCAGATCGCCTCGATGCGGCCGCAGTACCTGCGCCGGGACGAGGTCCCGGAGGCGGTCCTGGAGCACGAGCGCGAGGTCGAGCGCGCCCGGGCCCGCAGCGAGGGCAAGCCGGAGGCCCGGATCCCGCAGATCGTGGAAGGGCGCATCGGCAAGTTCCTGAAGGAGGTTGTCCTTCTCGAACAGGCGTGGGTCAAGGACGACAAGAAGACCATTGCCCAGCTGATCGAGGAATACGCCCGCAAGGCCGGGCAGCCCCTGGCCGTCCAGGCGTTCGTTCGCTTCGAGGTGGGCGAGGGCCAGGCCGCGCAAGAGGAATCGCAGTAATTCGCTGTCGTACTGTATAGGAGCGGCGCAGGGAGGGACCCGCATGCGGTCGCCCATGTTCCGGCGGGTGGTCCTCAAGATCAGCGGGGAGGCCCTGGCGGGGACGAAAGGCTACGGGATCGACCCCGGAGTCCTGGACACCTTGGCCCGCCAGGTGAAGTCCGCCCGGGAACTGGGCGTGGACGTCGCCATCGTGGTCGGCGCCGGGAACATCTGGCGGGGGCGCGTCGGTCAGGAGATGGGGATGGACCGCGCGACCGCCGACTACATGGGCATGCTGGCCACGGTGATCAACGCCCTCGCCCTGCAGGACGTGATCGAGAAGTACGGGGTGGACACCCGGGTGCTGTCGGCGATCGAGATGCGCCAGGTGGCCGAGCTCTTCATCCGGCGGCGGGCCATCCGCCACCTGGAGAAGGGGCGGGTCGTGATCTTCGCCGGCGGTACCGGCAACCCGTACTTCTCGACCGACACCACCGCGGCCCTGCGGGCTGCCGAGATCGAGGCCGAGGTCATCCTCATGGGCAAGACGGGGACCGACGGGGTGTACGACTCGGATCCCCGCAAGAACCCCGACGCCAGGAAGTACCGGGAGATCACCTACCTGGAGGTGCTGAACCAGGGCCTTCAGGTCATGGACTCGACGGCGATCTCCCTGTGCATGGACAACGGCATTCCGATCGTGGTCTTCGACATGCTGGGCCCGGACAACATCGTCCGGGTCGTCCTGGGCGAGGATGTGGGCCAGACGTACATCCGGGGGGATGGCAATGGTCGTCAAGGAAGTCCTGCAAGAGGCCGAGGCCAGGATGAAGAAGACGGTGGAGGCCTTCCGCAAGGAACTGGCGAGCGTTAAGGCAGGCCGGGCCACGCCCGCGCTCCTCGACCGGGTGATGGTGGACTATTACGGCCAGCAGATGCCCGTGAGCCAGCTCGCGACCATCACGGCTCCCGATCCCCGCACCCTGGTCATCCAGCCCTGGGACAAGAGCGCGCTGAAGGCCATCGAGAAGGGCATCCTGAACTCGGACCTGGGTCTCAATCCCAACAACGACGGCAACGTCATCCGCCTCGTCCTGCCGCCTCTCACCGAGGAGCGCCGCCGCGACCTGGTGAAGATGCTGCACAAGCGGGCGGAGGAGGAGCGGGTGGCGGTCCGGAACGTCCGCCGCGACGCCAACGAGCAGCTCAAGAAGATGGAGAAGGAGAAGAAGATCTCCGAGGACGACCTGAAGCGCACCCAGGACGAAGTTCAGAAGCTGACTGACCGCTACATAAAGGAAGTGGACCAGGTGCTGGCCGCCAAGGAGAAGGAAGTCCTGGAGGTCTAGCCGCGGTCCGTCCGGGAGTGGACGTCCGGTGGAAACAACCCGCCGGCCCGCCGGCGGGCTCCTGGAGACTTCCTCTTGCGGCCCGGAGAGGCCGGAGGGGGGTCTGCCGCAGGGCCCCCGGCACGTGGCGATCATCATGGACGGCAACGGGCGCTGGGCGGCCGAGCGGGGACAGCCCCGCATCGCCGGGCACCGCGCCGGGGTCGAGTCGATCCGCCACGTGGTCAGGGCCTGCCCGGACCTCGGCATCGAGGTCCTGACGCTGTACGCGTTCTCCACGGAGAACTGGAAGCGCCCCCGCGCCGAGGTGGAGGCCCTCATGGCGCTCCTCCTGGAGTACTTCCACCGGGAGGTGGACCAGCTCCGCGAGGCGGGCGTCCAGATCCGCGTCATGGGGCGCGTGCACGAACTCCCGCCCCCGCAGCGGCAGGCGGTGGAGGAGGCGGTGCGGCGGACGCGGGGCGGCCGGCGGCTCCTGCTGAATCTGGCCCTCAACTACGGTAGCCACGCGGAACTCGTCGACGCCTTCCGGGCGATCCTCGACAAGGTCCGCCGGGGTGAACTGCGCCCCGAGGACGTCGACGAGGCGGTCATCGGCCAGCACCTGTATACCGCGGGATTGCCCGACCCGGACCTGATCATCCGCACCGGCGGCGAGATGCGCCTGTCGAACTTCCTCCTCTGGCAAGCCGCCTACGCCGAGCTCTGGATCACGCCCGTCTTCTGGCCCGACTTCCGGCGCGAGCACCTCGAGCAGGCGGTGCGCGACTTCGTCCAGCGCGAGCGGCGCTTCGGCGCCGTGCCCGGCCAGTGATCGCGCGCATCGCCACGGCGGCGGTCGGGATCCCCGTCTTCCTGGCGGCCGTCTGGGCAGGCGGCTGGTGGTTCGCGGGCGTGATCGCCCTCCTGGCAGGGATCGGGTACTGGGAATACGCCCGGCTCTGGCGCGCGCAGGGGATCGACGTGGCGGCCGCGCTCGGCATCCCGGCGGCGGCAGGCGTGGTCCTGGCGGCCCACGGCTGGCCGGGGCCGGGTCCCGGGGCGCTCCTCACGTCGGCTACCCTGGCCTTCCTCGCCCGGGCCGTGCTCCGCTTCCACCCGGACAGCGCCCGGGGGGCGCTTCTCGGCGTCGCGGGCGTCGGCTACGTGGGAGGCCTGTTCGCACACTTCGTGCTCCTGCGCGATCGGGAACCGGGGGGCCTGTGGCTCGTCGTGTTCGGGCTGGCGATCACCTGGGCGGCCGACTCGGTGGCCTACTTCGCCGGGCTCGCCTGGGGCCGGCGCCGGCTGGCGCCTGCGCTGAGCCCGGGCAAGAGCGTGGAGGGGGCGGTGGCGGGCATCGCCGCCGGGGTCGCGGCGGGGGCGCTACTCGGCGAGGTGGCCGGTCTGGAACCAGGGTGGATCGGGGCCGCCCTGGGCGCAGTCCTGGCGTTCGGCGGGGTCGTCGGGGACCTCGCCGAGTCCGCCATCAAGCGGCACGCCGGGGTGAAGGACTCGGGGGGCCTCTTCCCGGGGCACGGGGGCGTGCTGGACCGGTTCGACTCGGCCCTGTTCACCGTGCCCCTCCTGTATTACGCGGCGCTTTTCCTGGGGGTGGGGCGTTGAGCGACTCCGTGCGGGTCTGGCTGTGGTCCCTGGCCGCGCTGGCCGGGTTCCTCGTCCTCAGCTACGCGGCGGTGCGCTGGGTGCTCCCGCTCGTGTTGCCGTTCGTGCTGGGGGCGGTCCTGGCCGAGTTCGTCAACCCGGCCGTGGACTTCCTGGTCCGGGGGGCGGGGCGCCTGCGTGTGCCCCGCGCGCTCGCCAGCGCGGTGGTCCTCCTGGCCGGCGCTGGCGTGCTGGGCGGGCTGCTGGTGCTCGGCGTGACCCGGGCGGTGATCGAGATCCAGGCGCTCGTCCAGGCGCTTCCTTACTATTACGCGGCCGTCGTGGACCTGCTCTCCCGCCTCGCCCGCGAGCTGGGCGGAGTCCCGGCCGCCTTGCCGGAGGCCCTGCGGTCGTTTCTCACCCGCAATCCCGAGCAGGTCCAGCGCCTCCTCGGCGAGGTCTCGGGCGCCCTGACCGCCATCCTGCAGGTGTTCGCCGCGCTGCCGGCCATTCTCACGAACCTGCTGATCGCCTTCGTGGCCGCCTTCTTCCTCAGCCGCGACCGGGAGGCGATGGGCCGCTTCTTCCTCGGGCTCCTGCCGCCGGAGGCCCGCTCCAAGGTCCGCCAGGCGAAGGCCGACGTGTGGAACACGGCGATGGGGTTCCTGAAGGGCCTGTTCGTGCTGGTGACCGTCACGACGGTGCTCTCGGTCACGGGGCTGACCCTGATCGGGGCCGATTACGCCCTGCTCATGGGCCTCCTGGTCGGCCTGGCGGACGTGGTGCCGATCGTCGGCCCCGGCGCCGTGTACCTCCCCTGGGCGGCCGTCGAGTTCCTCTCCGGCGACGGGCTCATGGCGCTGAAGCTGGTGGCCCTGTACGCGGGGATCGTCGGGGTGCGGCAGATCCTCGAGCCGAAGGTCCTGGGGGAGCATACGGGCCTGCATCCGCTTGCCATCCTGCTCTCGATGTACCTCGGCTTCCGGCTGCTGGGGGGATGGGGGTTCATCATGGGGCCGCTGATCGCGGCCCTCCTGAAGTCGGTGGTGGGATCGGGGCTCCTGCCCCTCTTCCGCTCGCCCGTCGACTAGCCACACGACAAGGACGCGACGCGACAGGAGACGATCCGGGTTGCTGGCGGTGTCGATCCTGGGCTCCACCGGGTCCATCGGGACCCAGGCGCTCGACGTGATCGGACGGTTTCCCGAACGGTACCGGGTGGTGGCGCTGGCAGCGGGAAGCCGCGTGGACCTCCTGGCCGAGCAAGTACGGCGCTTCCGGCCGGAGCTGGCGGCCGTGGCGACGCCGGCGGCCGCGCGGCGGCTGGCCGACCTGCTCGGCCCCGCGGCGCCGGAGATCGCCGTCGGGGACGAGGGCCTGGTGGCCGCCGCGACGTGGCCGGCGGCAGGCGCCGTCCTGACGGCCGTGGTGGGGACCCTCGGGCTGCGGCCCACCCTGGCGGCGATCCGGGCGGGCAAGCGGATCCTGCTGGCCAACAAGGAGACCCTCGTCGCTGCGGGGGAACTCGTCATGGCGGAGGCGCGCGCCCGCCGGGTCGCCCTCATCCCGGTCGACAGCGAGCACAGCGCGCTGTTCCAGTGCCTGCAGGGTCATCCGGTCGAGGCGGTCGACCGGCTGATCCTCACCGGCTCGGGCGGGCCCTTTCGCGGCTGGACCCGGGCGCAGCTCGCCGGGGTGACGCCGGAGCAGGCGCTCCGGCACCCCACCTGGCAGATGGGCCGCAAGATCACGGTGGACTCGGCGACCCTCATGAACAAGGCGCTGGAGCTGATCGAGGCCCGCTGGCTGTTCGGGGTGCCGGCGGAGCGGATCGACGTGCTCATCCACCCGCAGAGCATCGTGCACTCCCTGGTGCAGTTCCGGGACGGGTCGCTGCTCGCCCAGCTGGGCCCCACCGACATGCGGCTGCCGATCCAGTACGCCCTCTCCTATCCGGAGCGTCTGGAGGCGCCGGTGCGCCCGCTGGACCTCGCCACCGTGGGCCAGTTGACCTTCGAGGTGCCGGACGCCGCCACCTTCCCTTCCTTGAACTACGCACGGGCGGCGGTTACAATGGGGGGGACCCTGCCGGCCGTGATGAGCGCAGCGAACGAGGTGGCGGTGGAGCGCTTCCTGGCCGGCGAGCTGTCCTTCACGGGCATCTTCCGCGTGGTCGAGGGGGTCATGGCACGCCACGAGAATCGCCCCCACCCCGACCTGGAGGAGATTCTGGCGGCGGATGCGTGGGCGCGCCGCACCGCCCGGGCGTTTCCAGGTGAGGACGGTGAACCGGCGCGATGCTGACCCTGACCGACTGGCTTTGGGCGATCCCGGTATTCGGGGCCATCATCCTGGTCCACGAGCTGGGCCACTTCGCCGCGGCGAAAGCCTTCGGGATCCGGGTCGAGGAGTTTGCGATCGGCTTCGGTCCCTCGCTCGCGTCGGTTCGGTTCGGGGAGACCCGCTACAGCCTGCGGGCTCTTCTCGTGCTCGGGGGCTTTGTCCGCATGTCGGGCATGGAGGACGGGAGCCTTGGGGATCCGCGGGGGTTCTCGGCCAAGCCCACCTGGCAGCGGATGATCACCATCGCCGCCGGGCCTGCCATGAACTTCGTCCTGGCGACGCTCCTGTTCGCCACCCTGGTCGGCCTGAAGGGGCACATGGAAATCACGAACCGGGTGGCCGGCGTCGTCCCCGGGTCCCCGGCCGAGGCGGCCGGGATCGTGGCCGGCGACCGCATCGTGGCCATCGACGGCCAGCCGGTCCAGTACTTCTCGCAGCTCGCCCGGATCATCCGCGAGAGCGGGGGGCGGCGCCTCCAGCTGACGGTGGAGGGACCCGGCGGCGCGCGCACGGTCGAGGTTGCCCCCATGCTCGAGGGCGGCCGGTGGATCGTCGGGGTGGAACCGGACCCGAACCCGGTGTTCATCCGCGTCGGTCCGCTCGGTGCCCTGCGGGACGGCGTGCAGCTGACCTGGCTGGTCACCGAGGGCATGTTCAGCGCCGTCGGCCGCTGGCTGACGGGGCAGGAACAGCCGCAGGTGCTGGGTCCCGTGGGCATCACGCGCACGGTGGCGCAGGCCAGCCAGGAGGGCCTCGACATCCTGGTCGGCCTGGCCGGCCAGCTATCGATCAACATCGGGATCATCAATCTCTTTCCGTTTCCGGCGCTTGACGGTTCCCGGCTCCTCTTCCTGGGGGTCGAGGCCGCTCGCGGGCGCCGCATCAATCCCCACCGGGAGAACATGATCCACTTCGTCGGCTTCATGCTGCTGCTCGGGCTCATGTTCGCCCTCACGTGGGCGGAGCTCACCCACTGAGCTCCGGCGAGGCGCGCGCCTGCCCCGGCCGGGTTCTTGCCGGCCGTGCACGCGCCGGGAGGGAAGCGGGGGAAGAGCCGATGCGGAAGAAGACCCGCCGGGTCCGGGTGGGTCGGGTGGAGATCGGGGGCGACGCGCCGATCTCCGTCCAGTCCATGACCAAGTGCGACACCCGGGACGTCCCCGAGGTGTTGCGCCAGATCCGGGCCCTGGCCGAGGCGGGCTGCGATATCGTCCGGGTGGCGGTCCCGAACGAGGAGGCGGCCGCCGCGCTCCGGGACATCTGCCGGGAGTCGGCGCTGCCGGTCGTGGCGGACATCCACTTCGATTACCGCCTCGCCCTCAAGGCCCTCGAGGCCGGCGTGGACAAGCTCCGGCTGAACCCGGGGAACATCGGCGCCCGGTGGAAGATCGAAACGGTGGTGCGGGAGGCGAAGGCCCGCGGGGTGCCGATCCGGATCGGCGTCAACGCCGGGTCGCTCGAGAAGGACATCCTGGAGAAGTACGGCTATCCCACCCCGGAGGGCATGGTGGAGTCGGCCCTCCGCCACGCCGCGATCCTGGAGGACCTGGACTTCCGGGACATCGTCATCTCGGTGAAGGCCTCGAACGTGCCGACCATGATCCGGGCGTACCGGCTCCTCAGCGAGAAGGTGGACTACCCGCTGCACCTGGGAGTGACGGAGGCGGGGACCACCTTCTCGGGCACCGTGAAGTCCGCGGTGGGGATCGGGAGCCTCCTGGCCGACGGCATCGGCGACACGATCCGGGTCAGCCTCGCGACCGATCCCGTGGAGGAGGTCCGGGTGGGCTGGGAGATCCTCCGCAGCCTGGGCCTGCGGACCCGCGGCGTGAACATCGTCGCCTGCCCGTCCTGCGGCCGGGTGCAGATCGACCTGGTGAAGGTCGCCGAGGAGGTGGAGAAGCGCCTCGGCCACATCGACGTGCCCCTGAACGTCGCGGTCATGGGCTGCGTCGTCAACGGACCCGGCGAGGCGCGCGAGGCAGACGTGGCGCTCTTCGGCGGCAAGGGCGTGGGCATGCTGGTCGTGGACGGCGAACCGGTGCGGCGGACCACCGAGGAGGAGATGGTGGACGCGCTGGTACAGAAGGTCGAGGAGATGGCCGCCGAGCTCAGGGCCGCCGGCGATCCGGAGAAGGTGCTTCGCCAGCGCCGGGCGCGCCGGCACGAGCGCGCCGACGGCGACGCGGCTGCCGCCGCCCCGCCCGTCGCCGGCGGGTCCACGGCGGCGGACTCCCGCCTGCCGCCGGCCGGCCCGCGGGGCAGCTGACGCCGAGGGCGCGGCCGCCGACCGGCCGACCGTCAGCGCACCGAACGCCCGGCCCGCCACTCGGTGGCGGCGACGGCACCGCGGCCGGGGACAAGCCGCCAGTGGCCGAGGGCCCGTGACAGGTGGGGCCTGTTGCGGGCCGGTGGCGGTCTGCCGGTGGCCTCCGTCCCCTCTTCCCCCGGGTCCCCGGATGTGCCGCCGCAGCAGCAGGAGCACGGGAAGGCCATCGAGATCCGGACGTGTGGTTTCATGGGCAGGATCCTCCTGCGGGAGGCTTCCGTGCCCATCTTATGTTTTCCCTGCGCGCCGTTCGCGGGGCTGCGGCCGGGAAGCGGAACAGGGACGCCGGGGCCGTGATCGAAGTCCCACCTCACGTGTGACGTCGCACCCAGTCACCGAACATGGGTTCCACCAGTTCATACTGTCCGCGCTGCGTGCCCTTGTGCAGGATCGAGATGCGCATCAGGTAACGCAGGGCTTTGCTGACCGCGGAAGGGTACAGTGGCAAGGCGTACGGCTGTCCACCCTCGACCACGGCCCGCAGGACGGCATCCGCGTGCTGGATACGGCGGATCTCCGCCCACTGCACCGTGTAGAACTCATCGAGGTGGTCCATGGTCTGCTCGTACGCGAAGTGAACCATGTCGCTGGTGATCTCGCGAACCCCCTCGAGCTTGGCGGATAAGTACGCGTTGTAGGCGACCGCCATGACGCAGTAGGGATGGCCACCCGTCTTGCTGAGAAGCGTGTCAAGGGCCGGTCCCGAAATGGTCAGATCGTGATCGGCCAACCGCCTGCGGATGTACTCCTCCCACGCATGCTCGGGAACCGGTGGCAACTGCAGCAGGGTCGCGAAGCGATAGAACGCCTGGCGGCGGTCGCCGAAGATCGTCCGAAGCAGCGTTGTCTGGCTGCCCAGAAAGAGGTAGGCGACGCGGGACTGCTGCTGGAATAGTGCCCGGAGACGCTTCAGGAGGGGTTCGCCTCCGATCCGGTCCACCTCCTGGAATTCGTCCAGGAGGACGACCATCTGACGGCCATCGCGCGTCGCGAGCTGCTCGGCGGTATTCACCGCCGTCTCCAGGACCTCCTCGGGGTCCGGGCTCCCTGTGCTGAAGGTGAGGCCCAGTTCCAGGTCATGCACCTTGGCCTTGAGTTCTGCCCTGGAGAGCCACTCCCGCAGACCCCGTAGTGCCCGCACCGCGTGGTGGTACGGCCCGGTGCGGTTTTCGAGGACGGCGCGCAGCAGCTTGACCCCGAATTCCTCTGTGCTCGTGACATGGAAGAGGTCGAGCTGCGCCGTGTACGCCCCGCGCTCCCGCAGGCGCCTGAGCACTTCCCCCGCGACACTCGACTTGCCGATCCGGCGCGGACCGGCGAGGATCACGCTATGGCCATCGGAAAGGCGTTCGACCAGCTCGGCGATGAACTCCTCACGGTCAACGATGTCTTCCGGCCCCGCCGGCTTTCCGAAGGGGAACACAGCGGCCATCGAACCACATCCCC
This sequence comes from Caldinitratiruptor microaerophilus, assembly GCF_025999835.1. Classification (NCBI taxonomy): domain Bacteria; kingdom Bacillati; phylum Bacillota; class Clostridia; order Eubacteriales; family Symbiobacteriaceae; genus Caldinitratiruptor; species Caldinitratiruptor microaerophilus. The sequence goes on from NZ_AP025628.1 coordinate 502,153, forward strand.
GAGTCGAATCTATAATACACCCTGTTTAAGTATATCATAGCGACAACGCGTGTATCCAGCGCATCGGGGTAATCCACTCGACACGGAGCTGGTTCTATGGGGCCATCCCTGGAGGTCAGGCACCCCTTGGACTGGACCGACGTGCAGATTCTGCCCCCCACCTGGGGGGCAGAATCTGCACAGTGTCCCGCCGGGCGCCGCCAGTGCCGCCTGGCCCTTCGGTTGACAGCGTTTGGGGCCTTTGCTACCTTGGTACCACAGAACCGGCCTTCCGTCCCGGTCCGGGCGGGGGGCCCAAAACGTGTGCGGTCCGGAGGAGGGTGTCGGGAGTGGCGGAGGGGCAGGCGGTGGTCAAGGAGATCACGCCGCAGTCCGAGGACTTCTCCCGCTGGTACCTGGACGTGATCCGCAAGGCAGACCTGATGGACTACTCGCCCGTGCGGGGCTGCATCGTGTTCAAGCCCGACGGCTACGAGCTCTGGGAGGCGTGCCAGGCGGGGCTCGACCGGCGGTTCAAGGAGACGGGCCACCGCAATGCCTACTTCCCCACGCTCATCCCCGAGAGCTTCTTCCAGCGTGAGAAGGAGCACGTGGAAGGGTTCAACCCCGAGCTGCCCTGGGTGACCGAGGCGGGGGGCGAGAAGCTTGAAGAGCGGCTCGGGCTCCGGCCCACGTCGGAGACCATCATCGGCTTCATGTACAGCAAGTGGATCCAGTCCTACCGGGATCTGCCCGTCCTGATCAACCAGTGGGCGAACGTGTTCCGCTGGGAGAAGCGCACCCTGCCGTTCCTTCGTACCACGGAGTTCCTCTGGCAGGAAGGGCACACGGCGCACGCCACCGAGGAGGAGGCGCGTGAGGAGACCCTCCGGATGCTCGAGGTCTACCGCGACTTCGTCGAGAACGACCTCGCCATCCCGGTGATCAAGGGGCAGAAGACGCCGTCGGAGCGGTTCGCCGGGGCGGTGGACACGTACTCGATCGAGGCCATGATGAAGGACGGCAAGGCCGTCCAGGCGGGAACCTCGCACTACCTGGGCACGAAGTTCGCCGAGGGCTTCGACATCAAGTTCCTCGACCGGGACAACCAGTTGAAGTACGTCCACACCACCTCCTGGGGTGCCTCCACCCGGCTCCTGGGGTGCATCATCATGGTCCACGGCGACGACCGGGGTCTGGCGCTGCCGCCCCGGATCGCGCCGACGCAGGTCATCCTCATCCCGATCGGCCCGGCGAAGGTGCGGGACCAGGTGGTCGGCCGGGCCCGCGAGATCCTGGCGGCCCTGCGGGCTGCCGGCGTGCGGGCTCGCCTCGACGACCGGGAGGAGTACACCCCCGGCTGGAAGTTCAACGAGTACGAGATGCGGGGGATCCCGCTGCGCCTGGAGCTGGGTCCCCGGGACCTCGCACAAGGCGTGGTCACCGCGGTGCGCCGCGACACGGGGGAGAAGCAGGCGCTTCCCCAGGAGGGCCTCCCCCAGCGCGTGCAGGCGCTCCTGGACGAGATCCAGGTGAACATGTTCCGCAAGGCCCTGGCGTTCCGGGAGGCCCACAGCCACCGTGCGGAGACGCTGGCCGACCTGGCCCGCGTGATGGAGGGGGAGGGCGGGTTCGTCCTCGCCGGGTGGTGCGGCGACGACGCCTGCGAGCGGCGGGTCAAGGAGGAGACGAAGGCGACGGCGCGCAACATCCCGTTCGATCCGCCGGAGCGCATGAAGCGGTGCCTGGTCTGCGGGAAAGAGGCGGCGCACACGGTATGGTTCGCCCGGGCCTACTAGGCGGCGCCTGCGGACCCGGGCCGGCTGGTTGGGGGGCCTCGAGTTGCGCGTGGCAGCGGTGATCCCCGCGTACAACGAGGAAGCGACCATCGCCGATGTCGTGGCCGCCGTGCGGCAGGCCGGCGGCATCGACCCGATCGTGGTCGTGGCCGACGGCTGTACGGACCGGACCGCCGAGCGGGCCCGGGATGCGGGGGCGCTGGTGGTGGAGCACCCCGAGAACCGCGGCAAGGCGGCCGCCATGAAAACCGGGATCTCGGCTACCGATTCGGATGTCGTCGTGTTCCTGGACGCCGACCTGGTGGGACTGACCCGGGAGCACGTGCGCGCGCTGGTGGCCCCGGTGCTGGCCGGCGAGGCCGACATGGCCATCGGCCTCTTCGACGACGGCCGGCTCGCCACCGACCTGGCGCAGGTGCTGGCGCCGTACCTGTCCGGGCAGCGGGCGGTGCGGCGGCGGCTGATCGAGCGGATGTTCGCGGAGGAGCCCGAGGCGGACGTCAGCCGTTTCGGCATCGAGGTGGCGCTGACCCGCTTCGCCGAGCGGGCCGGGCTCCGGGTGAAGGAGGTCCCGCTGGAGGCGCTCACCCACCGGACGAAGGAAGAGAAGCTCGGTCTGGTGAAGGGGCTGGCGGCACGCGTGAAGATGTACTGGGAGATCCTCAAGTACGCCCAGAAGGGGTAAGGATGGCGGATTTCGCCGAGTTCGGCCGCACGCTCCTGCCGCTCGGGCTCGCCGGCCTCCTCGGGGGGCTGGTGGGGTTCGAGCGCGAGGTCGCCGGCCGGCCCGCCGGGCTGCGGACCCACGTGCTGGTGGCGATCGGCTCGGCCCTGGTGATGCAGGTCTCGCTGCTCATGTTCGACCTGGTGCTCGCCCGGGGGCAGGGTCAGGCCGACCCGGGCCGGATCGCCGCCCAGGTCGTCTCGGGCATCGGCTTCCTGGGCGCCGGAACGATCCTCCGGGAGGGGCTGACCATCCGGGGGCTGACCACGGCCGCCAGCCTGTGGGTGGTCGCCGGCATCGGGCTGGCGGTCGGCACCGGCCGCATGTACCTTCAGGCGACGGCCGCCTCCCTCCTCATCCTCGCCACGCTGTACGGCCTGTCCCGCCTGGAGAAGCGTTTCATCCGGACGGGCGAGGAGTCGCTGGTCGTCCACGTCACCGACACCCCGGGGCGCCTGGGCGCCGTGGCCTCGGCGGTGGGCCAGGTCGGGGCGAACATCCGCAGCGTCCGCCTGGAGGAAGGGGAGACGCCGGGCACCGTCGCCATCCGCCTGCGCGTCCACCTCCCCTGGGGCCGGCGTCCGGAGGAACTGGTGGCGCGCCTCATGGACATCGAGGGCGTGCGGCAGGTCTCCGAAGAGGAGTGACGGGATGAAAGAGGGTTCGCCGTCTTTCTTGCCCGGCGACCTCGACGGGGCCCTGGGCGGCGCGCGGCCGCTGCGGGTGGAGGTCCGGCGCGATCCCCTGCAGGTCGCCGTGTACGTCGAGACCGGCCGGCGGGTGCCCCTGGGAGAGCGCCCCCGCCTGGCGGCCGCCCTGCGGGAGGTGCTCCTCCCGGAGTACCCGGACGCGTCCGTCAAGCTGGTGCCCGTGCTGCGGCGGCCCCCCTTCGGGGCGCCGGCCGAGGAGCTCGTCCTGGAGGCGTGGGAAGACGTCAAGGTCCTGGCGCGCGAAGAGCGCCCGGGGCTGGGCGGGGTGTTGGAACACGCCCGGGTCCGGGTGGTCGACGACCGCCTGGAGCTGGAGTTCCCGTCCGACGCCCTGCGGGACGTGGCCCGGCAGGCCGGCGGCGAGGCGCTCCTGGGGGAGCTGGTGCGGCGGGAGACGGGCCTCGGGCTGCGGGTGCTCCTGACGGTGACGCCGCGGCCGGAACCCGGGCCGGACCGGCCGGCGCCGCAGGACGGCGCCTTCGACCCCTTCGCCGCCGAGATCGCGCGGGAGGACGAGGTCCTCGACGAGCCGGAGGGGCTGCCGGAGCCCGAGCACCTCCTCGCATACTACGAGGAGCACCGGGCCCGTGCCGAGGAGGTGGCCGCGGCGGCGGAGAGCCGCGGCGCCCTCCCGTCCGGCGTGATCCGGGGCCGGCCCATCCCTCCGGACGAGCCCGCGCGACCTCTCGAGACGGTCCGCGAGGAGGAGCCCGGCCGTCTCGTCATCGAGGGCGAGGTCGTTCACGTGGAGACCCGGGAGACCCGGGCCGGCAAGGTGATGGTCACCTTCGCGGTGACCGACCACTCCGACACGCTGGTCTGCAAGTTCTTCCGCGACCCGGACGGGGAGCCGGCCGAGGAGCACCTCGCCCCCGGCACCTTCGTGCGCGTCCGCGGCCGCCTCGTCTACGACAGCTGGAGCCGCGACGTGAACCTGATGGCGGAGGACATCGTGCGGGCGGAGAGGCCCGTCCGCACCGACGACGCCCCGGAGAAGCGGGTGGAACTGCACCTGCACACGACCATGTCCGCGATGGACGGCCTCGTCGACCCGGAAGAGGCGGTCCGCCGGGCAGCGGCGTGGGGCCACGAGGCCGTGGCGATCACGGACCACGGCGTGACCCAGGCCTTCCCCGCCGCCTTCCACGTGAAGGGCCTGCCGCCGGGGTTCAAGGTCATCTACGGCATGGAGGCGTACGTGGTCGACGACGCCACCCCCATCGTCATCCGCCCCCCGTCCGTCCCGCTGGCGGACGCCGAGTGGGTGGCCGTCGACATCGAGACCACGGGCTTCTCGGCCATCGGGGACGACATCATCGAGATCGGCGCCGTCCGCATCCGCGGCGGTGAGGTGCAGGACGCCTTCCAGACCTTCGTCCGCCCGACCCGGGAGATCTCCCGGCAGGTCCAGGAGCTGACCCACATCACCCCGGACATGGTCCGTGACGCCCCGGAGCCTGCCGAGGCGCTGGCCCGCTTCCTCGACTTCGCCGGCGGTGCGGTGCTGGTGGCCCACAACGCCACCTTCGACTACAGCTTCCTGCGCTACCACACGGAGCGGCAGCTGGGGCGCAGCCTCGACTGCCCGGTGCTCGACACCCTGGTCCTCGCCCGGTCGCTGCTCCCGGACCTGAAACGCCACGGCCTCGCCGACCTGTGCCGGGAACTGAGCATCCCCCTCGAGAACCATCACCGGGCCGACGCCGATGCCCGCACCGCCGCCCTCCTGTTCCTGAGGCTGCTCGGCATGGTGCGGGAGCGCCACCCGGACGTCGACACGGTCGCTGCCCTCAACCGCCTGACCCGCCACATGAACGCCGAGCAGCTGAAGCCCCACCACGCCACCCTCCTCGTCCAGCGCCAGCACGGCATGAAGAACCTCTACCGCCTGGTCTCCAAGAGCCACCTCGACTTCTTCCACCGCACCCCCCGCATCCCCCGCACGCTCCTGGAGGAACTGCGCGACGGCCTCCTGGTGGGTTCGGCCTGCCACAACGGGGCGCTGTTCCAGGCCCTGCTCCGGGGTGCCCCGGACAGCGAGCTGGAGGAGCTGGCCGCCTGGTACGACTTCCTGGAGGTGCAGCCGCCGTCGAACTTCCGGCGGCTCATCGCCGAGGGCCAGGTACAGGACGAGGAGCACCTGCGCTCGCTCCTGCGGCGGATCGTGGAGCTGGGGCGCCGGCTCGGCAAGCCGGTCGTGGCCACGGGCGACGTTCACTTCCTCGACCCGCACCAGGAGCAGCTGCGCACGATCCTCAAGCACGGGGTGGGCTGGCGGGAGGACCTGGACGGCCCCTGCTACTTCCGCACCACCGCCGAGATGCTCAGGGAGTTCGAGTTCCTGGGCGCCGAGGAGGCCCACGAGATCGTGGTCGCGGCCCCGCGCCGGGTGGCCGCGAGCATCGACCGGGTCGTGCCCGTGCCGGACAGGCTCTTCGCCCCCGTGGTGGAGGGGGCCGAGGAGGCGGTGCGGGACATCACCTGGGCGCGGGCCCGGGAGGTGTACGGCGATCCGCTCCCGGAGCGCGTGCGCGAGCGCATCGACCGGGAGCTGCAGGCGATCATCGGCAACGGGTTCGCCGTCGTGTACTACATCTCGCACCTCCTGGTGAAGAAGTCGCACGAGCTGGGGTACCTGGTGGGGTCCCGGGGTTCGGTCGGCTCGTCCCTCGTGGCCTGGTGCATGGGCATCACCGAGGTGAACGCCCTGCCGCCCCACTACGTGTGCCCGGACTGCCACCACGTCGAGTGGTTCGCGGACGGCTCGGTGGGCTCCGGCTTCGACCTGCCGGACAAGCCCTGTCCCCGGTGCGGCCGGGCGAAGATGCGGAAGGACGGCCAGGACATCCCCTTCGAGACCTTCATGGGGTTCAAGGGGGACAAGGTCCCGGACATCGACCTCAACTTCTCCGGCGAGATCCAGTCCCGCATCCAGCAGTACTCGATCGACCTCCTGGGCGGGCCCCAGCAGGTCTTCAAGGCGGGTACCGTCGGCACCATCGCCGAGAAGACGGCCTACGGCATGGTCCGGGCCTGGCTCGAGGAGACCGGCCAGACCCGGCGGGAGGCGGAGATCGAGCGGCTGGCCCGGGGTCTCACCGGGGTCCGGCGGACCACCGGCCAGCACCCGGGCGGCATGGTCGTGGTGCCGGTGGGCGTGGAGGTCGAGGAGGTCACCCCGGTCCAGTACCCCGCCGACGACCGGGAGAGCGGCTGGCGGACCACCCACTACGACTACCACAGCTTCGAGAGCTGCCTGCTGAAGCTGGACATCCTGGGTCACGACGATCCGACGATGCTCCGCCTGCTCCAGGACATGACGGGCATCGACGTGACCACCCTGCCCATGGACGACCCGCAGGTGCTGGCGCTCTTCCGCAACGGCCCCGGCGAGGGGGTCGACGTGCTCGGGGTGCCCCGGGGGGTGTTCGAGCTCGACCTGGGCAGCATCGCCGTGCCCGAGATGGGGACGGGCTTTGTCCGGCGGATGCTGGCGGAGACCCAGCCCCGCACCTTCTCGGACCTCGTCCGCATCTCCGGCCTGTCGCACGGCACGGACGTGTGGACGGGCAACGCCCAGAAGCTCATCCAGGACGGCGTCTGCACCCTGCAGACGGTCATCCCGACGCGGGACGACATCATGCTGCGCCTCATGTACTGGGGGCTGGACCCGGCGATGGCCTTCAAGATCATGGAGTCCGTGCGCAAGGGCAAAGGCCTGACGCCGGAGATGGAGGAGGCCATGGAGAAGGCCGGGGTGCCCGAGTGGTACCGCTGGTCGTGCCGGCGGATCAAGTACATGTTCCCGAAGGCGCACGCGGCGGCCTACGTGCTCTCCGCCCTGCGCATCGCCTGGTTCAAGGTGCACCGGCCCCGGGAATTCTACGCCGCGTACTTCACCGTGCGGGCGGCGGGCGCCGTCGACGCCGAGATCCTGGTCCGCGGGGAGGCCGCCATCCGGCAGCACATGGAGGCCATCCGGGCGAAGGGCAAGGACGCCTCGCCGAAGGAGAAGGAGTCCCTCGTCGAGTACGAGGTGGCCCTGGAGGCGACGCTGCGGGGGATCCGCTTCGCCCGGGTCGACCTGTGGCGCTCCCACGCGGTCCGGTTCGAGGTGCAGGCGGATGGCTCGCTGCTCTGCCCGTTCAGCGCGCTCCCCGGCATCGGCGAGAGCGCGGCCCGCGCGATCACCGAGGCCCGCGACCAGGCGCCGTTCCAGTCGGTCGAGGACCTGCGCGTGCGGGCGCGGCTCGGCAAGAACGTGATCGACCTGCTGCAGGCCCACGGCTGCCTGCGCGGGCTGCCCGAGGGCAACCAGCTGGTCTTCTCCTTCTGAACCTCCTGAAGGGGTGGTCATGATCTTCCGGCTGCTGGGGCTCGACCTGGACGGCACCCTGCTCGGACCCGACGGGCGCGTGGCGGCGCCCACCGTGGCGGCGCTCCGCGAGGCCGCCCGCCGGGGCGTCCGGGTGGCGCTCGTGACCGGACGGTCGGCGGGTTCGGCCGGGCACCACGCCGGGCTCCTGGCGCGCAGGATCGGACACCCGGTAGCCTATGCCGCCTGCAACGGCGCCGGGATCTACGGCCCGTCGGGCGAGCCCCTCCGCCTGCGGCCGATCCCGCGGGGGCTGCTGGCGGAGGCGCTGGAGGCGCTCAGGGGCCTTGGCCTCCTCGTCTCCGTGTACGGACGGGAACACGTCTTCGTGCAGGAGCCGTGGCGCCACGTCCGGGCCTTCTGGCTGCCCCGCCGGCCGCCGCCCTGGCGCTGGCCCGCGGCCCTCCTGGCCACCCTGCGCTTCGGGCTCCAGAACCGGGTCCGCTGGGTGGGCGACATCCGGGACATGGCGCGCGAGGGCGCCGAGCCGGCGCTCAAGCTCTTCGTCACCACCCCGGGCGGAGCGCCCGCCGAGGGCGGGGGCGCGCTGGCGGGCCCGATCCGGGGCTGGGGGTTCGGCACTCCGGTCCTCCCCGGGCGCGCAGGTGCGCGCCTCCTGGAGGCCGCCGTCCGGGTGCTGGCCCGCCTGGCCCCGGCGCTGCACGTCACCCGGTCGGGCGCGGACAACATCGAGGTCACCGCCCCGGGCGTCCACAAGGGGTGGGCCCTCGAGGCGCTGGCGGCGATGTACGGGATCCGGCGCGAAGAGGTCCTGGCGATCGGGGACGGGCCCAACGACGTGGAGATGCTGGAGTTCGCCGGGATGGGGGTCGCCATGGGCAACGCCCCTCCCGAGGTACAGGCCCGGGCCGACCGCGTGGCCCCGCCCGTCTGGGAGCACGGGGCGGCGGCGGCCCTGCGGCGATACGTTCTGGGGGAAGGGTGAGGGGCATGCGCTTGTGGCGGGCGGTGGAGGCCGTGGCGCTCGGGCTGTGGCTCGGGGCGATGGTGGGCTTCGGGGCCCTGGTGGCGCCGCTCCTGTTCCAGATGGTGCCGTCCCGCAGCCTGGCGGGCGACATCGCGGGAGCGGCCATCCGCCGGATCGACTGGCTTGGCGCCGGGCTCGGCGTGCTGGCCGTGGTGGCGCTGGTCCGGACGGCTCCGGCGCGTCCCCTGCGCTGGCTGCGGCTGGTCCTTGTCCTGGGCATGATCGGGATCGCGGTGGCGAACGAGACCTACGTCCGGGGCCGGATCGACGCGATCGACGCGCAGCGCACCCGGCCCCTCGAGGAGTACGCCCCGGAAGACCCGCTGCGGCGGGAGTTCGACCGCTGGCACCGGACGTCGGTGAACCTCTGGGGGATCAACATGGCCATCGGCGCCGTCGCCCTCGGGTGGGCGGCGGCCGAGGGCGGGGAGGCACGCGGACGTGAAGGACGGCGCGAAGCACGGCGCGGAGAAGCCCGAGAGCCCGAACCCACCGGCGAGGGACTGGGACCGGGCGGTCCTGAAGGCCCTGCACCAGGCGGGAGCGGGGTTTGAGGCAGGGCTGGTGCCGTGGGAGGCCGTGGTCGACCTGTGGCGGGCGGCCGGCCCGGAAGACCGCCGGGCGCTGGAGCAGAAGCTCCTCGAGATGCTCGACCTCGACTACCGCAACCCCCATGCCGACTTCGTCCCCGCCGAGGAGGGCATCCCGGGGCTGCCGGCCGGCATGCAGCCGGACGACCTCCTGTGCCTGGAGGCGGCGGCGTTCGCCGCGACCCACCTCGGCCTGCCGGGGGTGCAGGACCGGTTGCGGGCGCTCCTGCGCGAGCCCCGCTTCCACGCGGTCTACCCCCGCCTGCGGCGGCTGCACCTCGAACTTCCGTCCCTTCTGGCAGGCCGGACGGGGGAGGCTGGATCTGGCTGATTGAAAGTTAGATTGACAGTTAGCCGGATGCCGGCTATGCTGGACTCATGATCATCCCGAGAATGGCGGAAGAGACGCTTCGCAGGCTGGCGAAGGGCTACCCGATCGTGGCGATCACGGGCCCCAGGCAGTCCGGCAAGACGACGCTGGCCCGGAAGGTCTTCGCGGAGAAGCCCTACGTTTCTCTGGAGGACCTGGACCAGCGGGAGTTCGCCGCGGAGGATCCCCGCGGGTTCCTGGCGCAGTTCCCGGATGGCGCCGTGCTGGACGAGGCGCAGCGGTGTCCCGGCTTGTTCTCGTATCTGCAGACACGCGTGGATCGAGATGGCCGCGCCGGTCTGTTCGTTCTCACCGGATCGCAGCAGTTCCACCTGCTCGACGGTGTGACACAGACGCTGGCGGGACGCGTGGCCCTGGTGCCGCTGTTGCCCTTCTCGCTCGCCGAGTTGCAGGCGGTGAATCGCGCTCCCGGCAGCCTGGAGGAGCTCCTTCACAGCGGTTTGTACCCGCCGATCCACGACCGGCGACTCGATCCCGGGATATGGTACGGAAACTATGTGGCAACCTACGTCGAACGGGACGTGCGGCAGATGATCAACGTTCGTGATCTGGGCACGTTCCAGCGGTTCGTCCGGATGTGCGCCGCGCGGACGGGGCAGCTGCTGAATCTCTCGGGGCTGGCCAACGACTGCGGGATCTCCCATACCACCGCGCGGGCCTGGCTCTCGGTGCTCGAGGCGAGCTACATCGTTCACCTGATGCCGCCGCACCACAGGAATTTCAGCAAGCGCCTGGTCAAGACGCCCAAGCTCTACTTCCTCGATCCCGGTCTTGCGGCCTGGCTCCTGGGCATCCAGCACGCGGGCCAGCTCTTGATCCATCCGCAGCGCGGGGCTCTCTTCGAGACCTGGGTCGTCAGCGAACTGTTGAAGGCGCGCTATAGCCGCGGCCTGGCGTCGAACCTCTACTTCTGGCGAGACCGGTCCGGACACGAGGTCGACGTGCTCATCGAGCAGGGGGATACCCTCGTCCCTGTCGAGATCAAGGCGGGACAGACCGTGACCCGGGACTACTTCCGCGGGCTCGAGAAGTGGCTCCAGATCGCAGGGAACAGTGCCGGACGGCCCTGGGTCGTGTACGCGGGCGATCAGCGCCAGACCCGTCAGGGGTACCATGTCGTACCCTGGAAAGAGCTCCCCCGATCCGATCTTCTGGGCCCTGGACCTGGCGCCACCGACGAGGCGTGACGTCCGAAGGAGGTGCTTCGGGCATGCACTGCAGGGCCGGGCCACACAGCGTGGCGGACGGAGGTTGTCACGGGCGGGGGCGCGTGCTATTCTATATGAAGGTGTGAAGGCTGTGGCCTTTTCGCAGCCTGCGTCGTAGTGTGTTAGCGGGATTCCCGCAGGCCGGCGCCTCCGGCGGCGGCCCGGGTACCCGGGCACAGGTAGCGTGGGTATCGGCGGAGTGGGTCTTACACCCACTCTTTTACACGTCCGGGGACAGCGCTGCGGGGCCCGCGGGCCGGGGCCGGGGTCCCCTTCCCCGGTCCGGGCAGGGGAGGTCTTTCCTCTTTGTCGAACAAGGTGGAGGTCCTCGTGGAGGACCTCGTCCGCCCGGTCGTCGAGGCCATGGGAATCGAGCTGGTCGCGGTGGAGTACGTGCGCGAGGCCGGCCGCCGGTTCCTGCGGCTGTACATCGACAAGCCCGGCGGGGTGAACCTGGACGATTGCGAGGCCGTGAGCCGGCGTGCGGAGGTGCTCCTGGATCAGGAGGACCCGATTCCGGAGTCGTACTACCTGGAGGTCTCCTCGCCCGGCCTGGAGCGTCCCCTGCGGAAGGACGCGGACTTCGAGCGCTTCGCCGGGCGCCGGGTGCGGATCACGACCTACTCGCCGGTGGGCGGCCGGAGGCGCTTCGAGGGGGAGCTCCTGGGCCTCAGCGAAGGGCGCGTGCGGCTGCGCGTGGCACCGCAGGGCAAGGGAGAGCCGGAAGAGGTGGCGATCCCCCGGGAGCAGGTGGCCAGCGCCCGCCTCCGCGCCGAGTTCTGACGCGGGTGAGGCGCAGGCCCGCCCGGCTGCGGCGGAACTGGGGGGTTGATGATGAACGCCGAACTGATCGGCGCGCTGGAGCAACTGGAGCACGAACGCGGGATCTCCAAGGAGATCCTGCTTCAGGCCATCGAGCAGGCCCTGGTCTCCGCGTACCGCCGCAACTTCGGCTCCGCCCAGAACGTGCGGGTGCACGTGGACCGGGAGACGGGCGACATCAAGGTGTACGCGCAGAAGACCGTCGTCGAGACGGTCACCGATCCACGCCTGGAGATCTCCCTCGAGGAGGCCCGGACGAAGGATCCGTCGGTGCAACCCGGGGACGTCTTCGAGATCGAGGTGCAGCACCGGGACTTCGGGCGGATCGCGGCGCAGACGGCCAAGCAGGTCGTGGTGCAGCGCATCCGCGAGGCCGAACGGGGCATCGTGTACGAGGAGTTTTCCAGCCGCGAGGGGGACATCGTCAGCGGCCAGGTCGCGCGCCAGGACCGCGCGACCCGCACGGTATTCGTGGATCTCGGCAAGAACGTGGAGGGCATCCTCCTCGCGCAGGAGCAGATCCCGGGCGAGAAGCTCGTGGAGGGCCAGACGATCAAGGCGTACGTCATCGACGTGAAGAAGACGAGCAAGGGGCCCACCATCTCCCTGTCCCGGACCCACCCGGGGCTCCTGCGGCGCCTCTTTGAGCTCGAGGTCCCCGAGATCCACGACGGGATCGTCGAGGTGAAGGCGATCGCCCGGGAGGCGGGGGCCCGGTCGAAGATCGCGGTCTACTCGCGTGTCGAGAACGTGGACCCCATCGGGTCCTGCGTGGGCCCGCGGGGGATGCGGGTGCAGAACATCGTCAACGAGCTGCAGGGTGAGAAGATCGACATCGTCAAGTGGGACCCGGACCCGGCGGTGTTCGTGGCGAACGCCCTGTCGCCCGCCCGGGTGGTCTCGGTGGACGTGGACGAGGCGGCACGGATCGCCCGGGTGGTGGTTCCGGACTACCAGCTCTCGCTCGCGATCGGCAAGGAGGGCCAGAACGCCCGGCTTGCCGCCAAGCTCACGGGCTGGAAGATCGACATCCGGAGCGAGTCGCAGGCCCGGAGCGGGTACTGGGGAAGTCCGGAAGGTGAGCGCCAGGTGTGAGGGCTACCACCCCGGAGCGGCGACGGTCGGGATGGCACAGGAGGGGCACTGGAGGTGAGGGCATGGCCAGGGTGAAGAAGATACCGCTTCGCATGTGCGTCGGGTGCCAGGAGATGCACCCGAAGAAGGAGATGCTGCGGGTGGTCCGGACGCCGGACGGCCAGATCCTGCTGGATCCGACCGGGAAGAAGTCCGGCCGGGGGGCGTACGTCTGCCGGAACGTGACCTGCCTGCAGCAGGCGGTCAAGGCGCGCCGCCTGGAGCGGGCCCTGGGCCAGCCCGTCTCACCCGAGGTGCTCGCGGCGCTGGAAGCCGGGGTGGTGAGTTGACAGGTGCTGCCCCGGCAGGTAGGGCAGCTCTTGGGCCTGTGCCGGCGCGCCGGCGTGCTCCTGGCCGGCGAAAGGGCCGTGCGCGCCGCCCTGGGCCGGCGGACGCTGGGCCTCGTGCTCCTGGCGGAGGATGCCGGGGCCAACGCCACCCGCCGTTACGCGGGGCTCGGCGGCCGGGTGCCGGTGTACGTGGCAGGCACCCGCCAGGAACTGGGCGCTGCCGTCGGCCTCTCGCCCAGGGCGGTCCTCGGGGTGGCGGCCGGACCGCTCGGCGACCGCCTGGCGGCGGCCCTGTCGGAAGCGGGCCTGGCACCGGCCGGCGTGCCCGGGTCACGCCCGGCCGGGGCGCAATCGGGTGCGGGACACGCGCCGGGGAGGCGGTGCCCGCTACAGTAACGACCTAGTCCGACCTACGACCGGATGCGGACCGAGACGGTCCACCGAAACTCTTATGTCTGGATGTGATCGCCCGAGATGAGTTCGATGGATCAGAGGACCGAGGAGAAGAAGACGACACGGGGCTCGGGGTCCCAGAGCCGGCCCGCCAGACGGGAGGAGCGGGCGGCGGTCAAGGACGCCAACGCCCCGCGCGCCTCGCTCCTGGACCTTTACTTCGGCGAGGGCGCCAAGCTGCGGGACGAGGAAGGGACGGCCCGCCGCGCGCCGCGCTCGCCGGACCAGAAGCGGCCTGCTGCCGAGCTGGCCGCGGGGGCGGCCGTGCGCCAGCCTTCCGCTGCCCGGCCCCGGCCGGCTCCGCCGCCGGCAGCGCAGCGGCCTGCGGCGGAGGTGCAGCGGGGGGCCGCCCCCGCGCAGCCGCCTGCGCCGCCCAAGCCGCGCGCGGAGGCACCGGCACGGGCTCCGGGGGCGGCGCCGGCGGAGCCGCGCCCGGCGCCCAAGGCGGCACCGCCTGCCGCCGCGGCCCCCCCGGCCGAGGCCCGCCCCGCGGATGCCCGCACGGCCGGGGGCGCCCCCCAGCCCGCGCAGCCGCCTGCCCAGGCGCCTGCGACCCCTCCCCGGGAGGGGCGGCCGGCCGCCCAGGCGGCGCAGCCTGCGGAGCCGGTGCGGCGGGCGCAGCGGCCCGAACCGCCGCGCCCGGCCGCGGAGGTGCGTCCCGCGCAGCGGCCGGCGCCGCCGCCCCTGCAGACGTTCGTCCCCCGGGCGGTGGCCCCGGCGCCCCCGCCTCCCCAGCGAATCGAGAGGGCGCCCGAGCCGCCACGCCCGGCTCGCCCGGCGGCGGAGGCGCGCCCGGCGCCCGGCGCGCGGCCGGACCGCGGGCCGCAGGCGGGCGGCCGGCCCGGCGCGGCCCCCGGGCGGCCCGGCGCTCCGGGGCGTCCCGGCATGCGGGGCCGGGGGCGGCCGCTGGCCATCCCCAAGCTGGACCCGCGGGTGGCGGCCGAGCAGAAGCAGGAGCAGAAGCGCCCGGTCACGGCCGAGAAGCGGCGTGAGAAGCCTGTCGTCGACGAGCTGCTGGATCGCCGCGACCGGCCCCCGGAGGAGAAGCTCTTCGGCCGCCGGGTGGGCCGCGGCGCCGTGGTGGAGCGCCGGGCGGCGCGGCAGTCGATCACCATCGAGGGGCCCATCACGGTCAAGGAACTGGCCCACGAGATGGGAATCACGGCCGGGGAGGTCATCAAGCGCCTGCTCAAGCTCGGCGTGATCGCCAACATCAACCAGGAGCTCGACACGGACACCGCGCAGATCGTCGGGGCCGAGTTCGGGGTCACGGTGAACGTGAAGCCGCCGGAGGACCTGGCCGTCTACGACCAGATCGAGGACCCCGACGAGCCCGCGGAGCTCAAGAAGCCCCGTCCGCCCGTGGTGGTGGTCATGGGCCACGTCGACCACGGCAAGACCACCCTGCTCGACGCCATCCGGGAGACCCGGGTGGCGGCGGGCGAGGCCGGCGGCATCACGCAGCACATCGGCGCCTACACGGTGGAGATCAAGGGCAAGAAGATCACCTTCCTGGACACCCCGGGCCACGAGGCGTTCACCGCCATGCGCGCCCGCGGCGCGAAGGTCACCGACATCGCCGTGCTCGTGGTCGCCGCCGACGACGGCGTGATGCCCCAGACGGTCGAGGCGATCAACCACGCCAAGGCGGCGAACGTGCCCATCATCGTGGCGATCAACAAGATCGACCTGCCCGGCGCCAACCCGGACCGGGTCAAGACCGAACTCACCGAGCACGGGCTGCTGGTGGAGGAGTGGGGCGGCGACACCATCGCCGTGCCGGTGTCCGCGAAGCAGAAGACGAACCTCGACCTGCTCCTGGAGAACATCCTCCTGGTGGCCGAGGTGCAGGACCTGAGGGCCAATCCGGACAAGGAGGCCCGGGGCACGATCCTGGAGGCCGAGCTCGACAAGGGCCGCGGCCCGGTCGGCACCGTGCTGGTCCAGGGCGGTACCCTCCAGGTCGGCGACGTGTTCGTCTGCGGCAGCACCTGGGGTCGTGTCCGGGCCATGTTCGACGACCGCGGCAAGCGGGTCAAGAAGGCCGGGCCCTCCGTGCCCGTCCAGGTGCTGGGCTTCAGCGACGTGCCCGAGGCCGGCGACGTGTTCCGGGTGATCGGCGACGAGAAGAAGGCCCGCGAGATCGCCGAGCGCCGGCGGGCGCAGCGCCGCCTGACCGAACAGGTGCAGGCCCGGGCGAGCCTCGACGACCTCATGGCCCGCGTGAAGGAAGGCGAGCTGCAGGAGCTCAACATCATCGTCAAGGCCGACGTGATGGGCTCCGCCGAGGCCGTCCGCCAGGCCCTGGAGAAGCTGGAGAACGAGGAGGTCCGCGTCCGGGTCATCCACTCCGGCGTGGGCGCCGTCAGCGAGTCCGACGTGATGCTGGCCGCGGCCTCGCACGCCATCATCGTGGGCTTCAACGTCCGGCCCGACGAGCGGGCCGCCCAGGCCGCCCGCCAGCAGAACGTCGAGATCAAGACGTACCGGATCATCTACGAGGCCGTCGACGACGTCAAGGCCGCCCTCCAGGGCATGGTCAAGCCCAAGTTCGAGGAGGTCTCCCTCGGCAAGGCGGAGGTCCGGGCGGTGTTCCGGGTGCCCAAGGTGGGCAACGTGGCCGGCTGCCTGGTCCAGGACGGCAAGGTCACCCGCTCCGCCAGGGTGCGGCTGATCCGGGACGGCACGGTGATCTGGGAGGGCCAGGTGGCATCCCTCAAGCGGTTCAAGGACGACGTCCGCGAGGTGCCCGCCGGCCAGGAGTGCGGCATCGGCCTGGACGGGTACAACGACATCAAAGAGGGCGACGTGATCGAGGCCTACACGGTGCAGGAGGTCAAGCCCGTCAGCGCGTGAGCGCCACGACGCGGGGCCGGCCGGCGGGCCGGCCCCGCAGCGCCCCGGGCCGGGCCTGCCGGGGGGTGCGGGTGCGGTGGTGGTCGCCATCATCCGGCTGGAACTGTCGATCCCCCACGCCACGAACCTGAAGGAGAAGCGCCGGGTGTTGCAGAGCATCATGGAGCGGGTGCGTGCCCGCTACGGCGTGTCGGCGGCCGAGGTCGACGGTCAGGACCTGTGGCAGCGGGCGGTGGTGGGCATGGCCCTGGTGTCCGGCGAGGAGGCCCACGCCCGGGAGGCGGCGGCCAAGGTCGTCGCCTTCGTGGAGAGCCACTTCGAGGGCGAGGTCTGCCGGGCAGACGTGGAGATCGTGTGACCCCCGGCCCCCGGGCCGGGGCGGCACAGCGCCGGGAGGCTCGTCGGCATGCGGCAGGAGCGGCTTGCGGCCCAGATCCAGAGCGAGATCGCGGACATGCTCCAGCACGAGGTGAAGGATCCGCGGATCGGCTTCGCCTCGATCGTCAAGGTTGACCTTTCGGGCGACTTGCGGGTCGCCAAGGTGCACGTCAGCATCCTCGGGGACGAGGCGGCGCGCGAGGCAACCCTGGCCGGCCTGGAGAGCGCCAAGGGCTTCATCCGGACCGAGCTCGGGCGGCGGCTCCGGCTTCGCTTCACGCCGGAGATCCGGTTCGTGCTGGACCGGGGCATCGAGCACGGGGACCGCATCGCCCGGATCCTTCACCAGCTGCGCCCGGAGGGCGGCGGCCCCGCGCCGGCGGAGCGCGGCGAGGGACCCGGGGCCGACGGAGGTGGGACGGACCGTGGCTGACATCGGCGCCCGTGAGGCGGCCAGGCTCATCCTGGACGCGCGGCGGGTGCTGTTCTTCCTGCACGTGTCGCCGGACGGGGATACCATCGGGTCCTCGCTGGCGGTGTGCCGCGCGGCCCGGGCGCTGGGCAAGGAGGCCTGGTGCGTCGGGGTCGACCCGGTGCCCCGGATCTACCAGTTCCTGCCGGGCTGGACCGAGCTGTTCCGCCCGTGGCAGGAGCTCGATGGGGAATGGGACCTCGGGGTGCTCCTGGACTGCGGCGACCGCAGCCGGGTCGGCCCGGCGGAGCCCCTCCTCGGGCGCTGCCGGCGGACCCTGAACGTCGACCACCACGCCACCAACGGCCGCTACGGCGACTACAACTGGCTCGACTTCCGGGCGGCGGCGGTCGGAGAGATGGCCTACCGCCTGGTCGTGGAGATGGGCGCGCCCGTCGACCCGCCGACGGCCACCTGCCTCTACACGGCCATCGTGACCGACACGGGCAGCTTCCGGTACGACTCGACCACCCCGGCCACGCACGAGATCGCCGCCCGGCTCATCGAGGCCGGCGTGCTGCCGTACCGCGTCGCCGAGGCCGTGTGGGAGAGCGAGACCCCGGAGCGGCTGCGCCTCCTGTCGGCCTGCCTGGCCACGCTCCAGCTGCACGCCGGCGGGCGGGTGGCGACGCTGAGGGTGACCCGGGACATGCTCGCCGCCACCGGCGCCACCGACGAGGACGTCGACGGGATGGTGAACTTCGCCCGCTCGATCGCCGGAGTGGAGGTGGGACTCCTGTTCCGCGAGACCGGGAACGGGAAGGTCCGGGTGAACCTCCGGTCCCGGGGCGGCCTCGACGTGAGCCGGGTCGCGGAGCGATTCGGCGGCGGAGGGCACCCGCGCGCGGCCGGCTGCACGGTGGAGGGGGACATCGCCGCGGTGGAGGCACAGGTGGTGGCAGCGGCCGCCGAGGCGCTGGGGTGATCGGGGTCCTCAACGTGAACAAGCCGGTCGGCATGACGTCGCACGACGTGGTCGCCCGCGTACGGCGCCTGGCGGGCGAGCGCCGCGTGGGCCACGCGGGGACCCTGGACCCGGGGGCCACCGGCGTCCTCCCCCTGTGCCTGGGGCCGGCCACCCGGCTGGCGGAGTACATCGGCCAGACCGGCAAGGCCTACCGGGCGGCGGTGACCTTCGGCATCGCCACCGACACCCTCGACGCCGGCGGCCGGGAGACCGCCCGCGTTCCGGTGCCGGGGCTCGGGGCGGAGGCCGTGGCCGCCGTGCTGTCCCGGTTCCGGGGAGAGATCGAGCAGGTGCCGCCCATGGTCTCCGCGCTCAAGGTGGGCGGGCGGCGCCTGTACGAGCTGGCCCGGCAGGGGGTGGAGGTGGCGCGCGCCCCCCGGCGGGTCACCGTGTACCGCCTGGAGCTGGTCGGATACGAGCCGGGCGAGTTCCCCGTGGCCCACCTGGCGGTCGAGTGCTCGGCCGGGTTCTACGTCCGGGCCCTGGCGGCCGACATCGGCGCGGCGCTCGGGGT
The DNA here is from genome assembly GCF_025999835.1 of Caldinitratiruptor microaerophilus. Lineage (NCBI taxonomy): Bacteria > Bacillati > Bacillota > Clostridia > Eubacteriales > Symbiobacteriaceae > Caldinitratiruptor > Caldinitratiruptor microaerophilus. Next base: position 520,803 of record NZ_AP025628.1, read on the forward strand.
ACCGGCGCACCTGTCGGGGCTGGTCCGCCACCGCGTCGGGCCGTTTTCGCTGGAAGAGGCCGTGGCCCTGGAGGCGCTGGAGGCCGGCGGGGTCGAGCGGTACCTCCTGCCGCCGCTGCGGGCGGTGGCGCACCTGCCCGTGGTGCGGCTCGCCCGGGACGAGGTGCGCGCCGTGCGGCAGGGGCGGCCGCCGCGGCGCCCCGTGGCCGCCGAGCCGCCGGCATGGAGCGGAGCCGGCGCCCGGGAAGCCGCGCGGGACCGGGTGGCGCTGGTCGACCCGGACGGCCAGCTCGTCGCCGTCGCGCGCCGGGATGGCTCCGGCGGCGCGCTGGCCCTCGAGAAAGTGCTCCCGTGAGGAGGGCGATGGGGCCCGAGATGGAACTCGTGCGGAGCGTGGAGCAGGTGCCCCGCCACCCGGGCGGCAACCGGGTGGCCATCGGCATGTGGGACGGCGTGCACCTGGGGCACCAGTCGATCCTGCGCGCCCTGGTGGACTCGGCTCGCGCCGCCGGCGGGCAGTCGGTCGTGATGGGGTTCGACCCCCACCCGATGGCGCTGCTCCGCCCGGAGGAGGCGCCCCGCCACCTCCAGAGCGTGGAGGAGCGCGCCGACGTCCTTGCCGCGCTGGGGGTCGACGTGCACCTGGTCATCCCCTTCACCCGGGAGTTCGCCGACCTCACCGCCGACCAGTTCGTCGACCGGATCCTGATCGGCGACCTCTGCGCCCGTCAGGTGATGGTCGGCTTCAACTTCACCTTCGGCCGTGGCGGACGGGGAACCGCCGGGACCCTGGTGGAGCTCTGCGCCCGGCACGGGGTGGAGGTGCGCGTCTTCGAGCCGGTCCGCCTGGGCGGCGAGACCGTGTCGTCCACCGCCGTCCGTTACCTTCTCGCTGCAGGCGAAGTGGGCCGGGCAGGCGAACTCCTCGGTAGGCCCTTCGCGCTCTCCGGAGAGGTGATCCCGGGCGACCGGCGGGGCCGCCGCCTCGGCTTCCCGACGGCGAACCTGAACACGGCTGCCGGCCGGCAGCTGCCGGCCCCCGGGGTCTACGCCGTACGGGTCACCGTCCTCCCGCCCGGGCGGCACGCCGTGCTGCCCCACGAGGGGGGCGTCACCCGGTACGGGGGGATGCTGAACCTCGGCACCCGCCCCACGGTGGGGGGCACCGGGCTGCGGGTCGAGGTGCACCTCTTCGGGTTCCAGGGCGACCTGTATGGGCGGCGCCTGCAGGTCGAGTTCGTGCGCCGGCTCCGGGCCGAGCGCGCCTTCCCCGACCTGGACGCCCTGGCCCGCCAGCTTCACCAGGACGAGCGCAACGCCCGGGCGGCCCTCGCCGAGTTCGACCCCTCGCTCCTGAGCGCGTGACCGTCCCGGGCGCCTGACGCAGGGGGTGACAGGACGTGGTGGAGCGGGTCCGCGACCCGGCTCGTTACAGCGAGCACGTGGTGCTGCGCGACGGGACCGTCGTCCTCCTGCGGGTGGCCCGGGAAGAGGACGAGGCGGCCGTGGCCGACCTCTTCCGCCGCGCTTCCCTGCAGAGCCTGCGGTTGCGCTTCTTCGCCGCCGTGTCCCAGGTGAGCCCGGCCCTCATCCGGGAGTTCGTCACGGTCGACTTCGAGAACCGGGCCGGCCTGGTGGCGGTGCACGGCGACGAGTCGGGCGAGAAGGTCATCGGCATCGGGACCTACGTCCGCCTGCCCCGGCGCAGCTCCGCCGAGGTGGCGTTCATGGTCGACGACGCCTTCCACGGCCGGGGCCTCGGCAGCCTGCTCCTGGAACGGCTGGCCCGCATCGCCGTCCTGCACGGCATCTACACGTTCGAGGCAGACGTCCTGGCGGAGAACCGGCCGATGATGCAGGTCTTCGCCGAGAGCGGCTTCGAGCTCACCCGGGCCTACGAGGGCGGCACGATCCACGTGCACTTCCCCATGGCCGGAGTGCAGGCCGCCCGGGCCCGGGCCGAGCTGCGCGAGCGGGTGGCGGTGGCCGCCTCGCTCGTCCCGTTCTTCCGGCCCCGGTCTGTGGCGGTGGTGGGGGCCTCCCGGGACCCGGAGACGATCAGCGGGCTCCTCTTCCGCAACCTGATCCACGCCGGCTTCCAGGGTCCCGTCTACCCGGTCAACCGGAGCGCGACGTCGATCTCCGGGGTGCGGGCCTACCCTTCGGTCGCCGAGCTCCCCGAGGCGCCTGACCTGGCCCTCATCGCCGTGCCGGCCGCCGAGGTGCCGGAGGTCGTGCGCGAGTCGATCGCCGCCGGGGTGCGGGCCCTCGTCATCCTCACGGCCGGCTTCGCCGAGCTGGGCGAGGAGGGGCGGCGGCGCCAGAGGGAGATCGCCGACCTGGCGCGCCTCCACGGCCTGCGCCTGGTGGGCCCCAACTCCATGGGCCTCATCAACACGGACCCGGCGGTGAGCCTCAACGCGAGCGTCTCCCGCCTCATGCCCCCGCGGGGCCGGGTCGGCTTCCTGTCCCAGAGCGGCGCGCTGGGCCTCAGCGTGCTCCGCTACGCCACCGAGCTGGGCCTCGGCTTCTCCACCTTCGTGAGCGTGGGCAACAAGGCGGACGTGTCCGGCAACGACCTGCTGCAGTACTGGGAGGAGGACGCGGATACCGACCTCATCCTCCTGTACCTCGAGTCCTTCGGCAACCCGCGCAAGTTCGCCCGCATCGCCCGGCGGGTGGGGGCCCGCAAGCCGGTGCTGGTGGTCAAGAGCGGCCGCACCCCCCAGGGATCCCGGGCGGCGCTGTTTCACACGGCGGCGCGGGAGGCCGGCGAGCGGTACGTGGAGGCGCTCTTCGAGCAGGCAGGGGTGATCCGGGCCAACACGCTCGAGGAGATGTTCGACGCGGCGCTGCTCCTGGCGTACCAGCCGCTCCCGCGCGGCAGCCGCGTCGGCGTGGTGACGAACTCCGGAGGTCCGGCCATCCTGTGCGCCGACGCCTGCGCCGGCACGGGACTGGAGATCCCGGAACTCTCGCCCCACGTGCGGGACGAGCTCATGCCCGTGGTGCCCGCGGGCTCCGAGCCCCGCAACCCGCTCGACCTCGGCCCGGCGGCCGGCCCGGAGGAATACGAGCGGGGGCTGCGGGCCGTGCTCGCCGACCCGGGGATCGACGCGGCGATCGTCATCTACGTGCCCGTGCTCACCGCGGAGACCGGCTCGGTCGCCGCCGCCATCCGCCGGGCCGTGGCGGCGGCGGGGCAGGAGAAACCGGTGGCCGCCTGCTTCATGGGGACGAGCGGCGTGGCGCCCCTCACGGGCCCGGACGGCCCGACCATCCCCTCGTACCGGTTTCCGGAGTCGGCGGCCATCGCCCTGGGGCGTGTGTGCGCCTACGCCCGCTGGCGGTCCCGGCCGGCCGGGCGCTACGTCGACCCGCCCGGCATCCGGCGGGAGGAGGCCCACGCGGTGGTGCAGGGCGCGGCAAGGGCGCCCCGGGTGACCCTGCGGCCGGCGGAGGCGGCGCGCCTGCTGGACGCCTACGGTATCCCCTGCGCGGGCGGCCGGCGGGGCCGGCGGCCGCCCGCCCTCACCGCGCGGGTGGTGCAGGACCCGGTGTTCGGGCCGGTGATCGGGGTGCAGGGGGCGGACGGATGCGGGCGCCCCGCGCCGCCCGTCTTCCGGATCACGCCGCTCACGGACGCCGACGCCGCGGAGCTGGTCGGCCACCTGGGCCCCCTCGCCCCGGGCGGCGCCGGCGAGGAGCCGGTCCGGGAAGGGCTGGCCGATCTCCTCCTGCGCCTGTCGGCCCTCATCGAGGACCAGCCGTGGGTCGACGAGGTGGAGCTGCCTCTCCGCACCGATTCGTCCGGCCGCTGGGTGGCGGCCGGGGCGCGGGTGACGCTGGATACCGGCGGGACGGTGCCGCCGGCCGCCGCGCGCCGCCGGCAGCGCCCCGGCGCGGCCGAGCCCGCCTGAGCCCCGGCGGCCCCCGCGGCCATTTACACGGGACCACGGGTGTGTTACACTCGCTCTGGCCCGGATCTCGGCCGGCACGCCTCCTTCCGGCGGCAGGCTGGGACCGCGGAGGTCGTTGCGAGTCGTGAGCCGTGAGTTGTGAGTCAGGAGGAAGGAGCCCGTGGCGCTGACGCAGGAAGCCAAGAAAGGCATCATCGAGAAGTACCGCATCCACGACACCGACACCGGTTCCCCCGAGGTGCAGGTGGCCATCCTGACCGAGCGGATCAACCAGCTGACCGAGCACCTGCGCGTCCACCACAAGGACCACCACAGCCGGCGGGGGCTGTTCAAGATGATCGGCCAGCGCCGGCGCCTGCTGAACTACCTGCAGCGGGTGGACGTGGAGCGGTACAAGCAGCTCATCGAAGCGCTCAACCTGCGGAAGTAGGCGAGGACCAGGCCCGGAGGGCCTGGTCTTTCTTCTGTTCAGGAAGTGGCCGCAAAGGAAATACTACACCAGATGTGGAATCCTTTCTGGCCCTCGATCGGGTCCTCGACGAAGCCCAGATGAGGCGGGCGGGCCCGGCCCGCCCGGACGCGCACCAAGGGAGGAATTCCGTGGAGCCCCGAGAGTTTCGCATGACGCTGGGCGGCCGGGAACTGGTCCTCGAGACCGGCCGTCTGGCGAAACAGGCGGGGGGATCGGTGCTCGTGCGCTACGGCGACACCGTCGTGCTGGTCACGGCCACCGCGTCCGCCCAGCCCCGGGAAGGGGTCGACTTCTTCCCGCTCACCGTCGACTACGAGGAACGCCTGTACGCGGTGGGCAAGATCCCCGGCAACTGGTTCCGGCGGGAGGGCAAGCCCACCACCAAGGCGATCCTGAACGCCCGGCTCACCGACCGCCCGATCCGCCCGCTGTTCCCGGACGGCTTCCGGAACGACGTCCAGGTGATCTGCACGGTGCTGAGCGTCGACCCCGACTGCGCGCCGGAGTTCTGCGCGATGGTCGGCGCCTCCGCGGCCCTCCACATCTCGGACATCCCGTGGGAGGGCCCGATCGGCGCGTGCATCGTGGGGCGGGTGGACGGCGAGTTCGTGGTGAACCCCACCGCCGAACAGGCCGAGCGCAGCGAGATGCACCTCGTCGTGGCGGCGACCGACAAGGCCGTGCTCATGGTGGAGGCCGGCGCCAGGGAAGTGCCCGAGGAGATCATGCTCGAGGGCATCCTCTTCGGCCACGAGGTGTCCCGCCAGGTCATCCGGCTGATCGAGGAGATGCGCCAGGCCGTCGGCAAGCCCAAGCGCGACGTGCCCCTGTACCGGCCGCCGGCCGAGCTGGAGCAGGCCGTGCGTGAGCTGGCCACGGAGCCCCTGCGCCGGGCGCTGGTGGAGAACCCGGGCAAGCAGGCCCGGGAGGAGGCCATCGCCCAGGTCGGCGCGGACGTGCACGCCGCCCTGGCGGAGCGGTTCCCGGACCAGGAGAAGGACATCTCGGCGCTGCTCAAGACGATCCTGAAAGAGGAGGTCCGCCGGGCGATCCTCCGGCACGGCATCCGCCCCGACGGCCGGCGGCTGGACGAGATCCGGCCCCTGCACATCGAGGTCGGGGTGCTGCCCCGCACCCACGGCTCCGGGCTGTTCCAGCGCGGCCAGACCCAGGTCCTGAGCGTGTGCACCCTGGGCACGGTCTCCGACGTGCAGCGCCTGGACGACCTCACCCTCGAGGAGTTCAAGCGGTACATGCACCACTACAACTTCCCCCCGTTCTCGGTCGGCGAGACCCGGCCGATGCGCGGCCCGGGGCGCCGGGAGATCGGCCACGGGGCGCTGGCCGAGCGGGCGCTGGAGCCGGTGCTGCCGTCGGAGGACGAGTTCCCGTACACGATCCGGGTCGTCTCCGAGGTGCTCGAGTCGAACGGCTCGACCTCCATGGCGTCCACGTGCGGGTCGACGCTCGCCCTGATGGACGCCGGGGTGCCCATCAAGGCGCCGGTGGCCGGCATCGCCATGGGCCTCGTGGAGGGCGAGCCGGGGGAGTTCGCCGTGCTGACGGACATCCAGGGCATCGAGGACGCCCTGGGGGACATGGACTTCAAGGTGGCGGGCACCCGCAAGGGCGTGACCGCCCTGCAGATGGACATGAAGATCTCCGGCACCACCCGGGAGGTCTTCGAGAAGGCCCTCACGCAAGCCCGCCAGGCCCGCCTGTTCATCCTGGACGAGATGCTCAAGGTCCTCCCCGCCCCGCGGCCGGAACTCTCCCCGTGGGCCCCGCGGATCATCACGATGAAGGTGCACCCGGACAAGATCCGCGAGGTGATCGGCCCCGGCGGGAAGATGATCAACAAGATCATCGCCGAGTGCGCGGTGAACGGGCGCAAGCCGGAGATCGACATCGAGGACGACGGCACCGTGCACATCGCCGCCGTGAACGTCGAGGCCGGCGAGAAGGCCCGCCGCATGATCGAGGCGCTCGTCAAGGACCCCGAACCCGGGAGCATCTACACCGGCAAGGTGGTCCGGCTCATGAACTTCGGCGCCTTCGTGGAGATCCTCCCGGGGAAGGAAGGGCTCGTGCACATCAGCGAGCTGGCCGAGGGGCGCGTCGAGCGGGTCGAGGACGTGGTGAACATCGGCGACGAGCTCACCGTCATGGTGACGGAGATCGACAAGCTCGGGCGCATCAACCTCTCCCGGAAGGCGGTGCTCCGGGCCGAGCGGGAGAAGCGCGGCGAACCGCTGCCCGCCGGCGCCGTGCGCCGGGACCGGGACGGCCGGCCGGGCCGGCCCGCAGCGCCCCCGCCGCCGGCCCGGGGCGACCGGCCGCCCGGAAGGCACGGGGACCGAAGGCCGGACAGGGGGCGGCGCTAGGGTGAATCCCGTCGGACAGCGAGGCCGCGGCACGGTAGCCGGCGGCCGTTTCGCGTGCAGGCGCCGGAGGAGGTGATCGCCGTTGCGCCGCTTCGAGGTGGTGCGGGCGTACCGGGGAAAGGGGATCGAGATCCCGCAGCGGAAGACCGCCGCTTCGGCCGGGTACGACCTGGCCGCCGCGGAGGACGTCGAGGTGCCCCCGGGCGGGGTGGCGCTGGTGCCCACCGGGCTCAAGGCCTACATGCCGCCGGGCGAGTTCCTGGCCCTCTACATCCGCAGCAGCCTGGCGGTGAGCCGCGGGCTGATGCTGGCCAACGGGGTGGCCGTGATCGACGCCGACTACGCGGACAACCCCGAGAACGAGGGGCACATCCTCATCGCCGTCTACAACCGGACGGACCGGCCGGTGCGCATCGCGCGCGGGGAGCGGGTCGCCCAGGGCATCTTCCACCCCTACCAGGTCACGGACGACGACCGGCCGGGCGGACCCCGCCGCGGCGGGTTCGGCAGCACCGGCGCGTGACGCCCGCCGGCACGCCGGGTCGGAAATCCTTCACCGGGTGCGTGTTCTGGCAGAAGGACTTCTGGAACCGGCCGTGGAACGATACTGGCAGATTTTCTCTAGAATGGATGGTTCACTTCTGGCGGCGGCGGAGGTGTGAGCGGGCGTTGGCGGAACAGGTGGTCGTCTTCGGGGTGGCAGGGAAGTCGTACGCGCTGCCCATCGACCACGTGCGGGAAGTGGTGGCGTGGTCTTCCCCCACGCCGCTGCCGGGTGCCCCCCCGCTGGTGGAGGGAGTGGTACGCCTACGTGACGAGGTGATCCCGGTCGTCGACCTGGGGCGCCGCTTCGGCACCGGCCGGGTTCGGCCGGACGCGGAGGCGCGGATCCTCGTCGTCGAGTGGGACGGCCAGGTCGCGGGGCTCATCGTCGACGAGGTGACCGAGGTGATGCAGCTCGCCCCGGACCAGGTGAGCCCGCCGGCACCCATCGCCGTGGACCCGGTGGAGCGCGTGGTCTCGGGGATCGCCCGGGTCGGCGAGCGGCTCGTGCTGATCCTCGACCTGCACAAGGTGGTCCACCGGGCGGCGGAGGCCGTGGCCACCGCGTCCGAGGCGGGAGGTGATCCCGTTGCCTGACCCGACCGCCGCCGGCGGGGAGATCCAGATCGTGGTGCTCCAGGTCGGGCACGAACTCTACGGAGCCCCGATCCGGGACGTGCGGGAGGTGGTGCCGGCCGAGAGCTACCGCATCACCCCCATCCCCCGCATCCCGCGCTACATCCGGGGGGTGACGAACCTCCGGGGCCGGGTCATCCCGGTGATGGACCTGCGGATGCGGCTGGGGTTCACGCCCGGGCCGGTCACCCGCAAGACCCGCATCGCCGTCGTGGAGACCGAGGCGAGCGGGACCGTGGGCATGATCGTCGACGGCGTCTCCGAGGTCGTCCGCCTGCCCGTGCGGACGATCGAGCCCCCGCCCGAGGACCGGACGGACGGCAGCCTCGCCTTCGTCCAGGGCGTGGCCCGCCTGGGCGACCGGCTGGTCGCACTCCTGGACCTGCACCGGGTCCTCACGCGTGAGGACCGGCGGCCCGCGATCGAGGGGGGACGGCACGGTGCTGCAGTTTGACGCGACCGAGGAGGACATCAAGGTCTTCCTCGACGAGGCGGAGGAGCTCCTCCAGGTGATGGAGGAGAACGTCCTCGCACTCGAGGGCGGGCAGGGGGGCGCCGAGGCTCTCCAGGAGATCTTCCGGGCCGCCCACACCCTCAAGGGCTCGTCGGCCACCCTCGGGCACCGCAAGATGGCCGAGGTGACCCACGCCATGGAGGGCCTGCTGGACCGCCTCCGCAAGGGGGCCGTGCGGCCCACCCCGCGCGTGGTGGACACGCTCTTCGCCTGCCTCGACGTGCTCAAGACATTCAAGGAGGAGATCGCCTCCGGGGAGGAGGCCGGCATCGAGACGGAGGAGGTCCTGGCCCGGCTGGCCCTCGTCGAGCGGGAGGCAGCGGTGGAGGCGCCGGCGGCGCCCCCGGGCGCCCCGGACGCGCCCGGCGGGCCCGGCCCGGCTCCGGATCCCGCCGACGCCCAGTACCTGCGGCAGGCGCAGGCGCGCGGCCTCACCCCCTGGTGGATCGAGGTGACCGTCAGCCCGGACGCGCCCATGCCGTCCGTACGTTACTTCCAGGCCCTGCTGGCCCTGGGCGAGCGAGGCGAGGTCGTGCGCTCCTGGCCGACCCAGGACGAGATCGAGCAGGACCGGGTCGGCGAGAACCTGCGGGTGCTCTACGCCTCCGCGCAGAGCGAGGCCGATCTGCGCGCCGCCCTGGCGTCCGTGCCGGAACTGCGCGTCACGTCGGTGCGACAAGTGAGCCTCCCGCCGGTGGCCGCGGACGACCTCGCTGCGGTGACCCTGGAGGAGCAGGACGAGGAGGGCGAGGCCGAGCCGGTCCGTCCGGCCGGCGACGGTTCACCGCCGGCAGGGAGCCCCGGGAGCCTCCGGATCAAGGGGGCCCGCACGGTCCGGGTCGACGTCGAGGTCCTCGACAACTTGATGAACCTCGTCGGCGAGCTCGTGATCGACCGCACGCGCCTCGTCCAGGTGTTGACCACCATGGAGGTGCAGCGGGGAGAGGACGAGCACGTGCGGGACCTCCTCGGCGCGGTGAGCCACATCGGACGGGTGACCGCCGACCTGCAGGAGCTGATCATGCGGGCCCGGATGCTGCCGGTGCAGAGCCTGTTCCGCAAGTTCCCCCGCATGGTCCGCGACCTGGCGCACGCCGCCGGCAAGGAGATCCAGTTCATCGTGCGGGGCGAGGAGACCGAGCTGGACCGGTCGGTCATCGAGGAGATCGGCGACCCGCTCATGCACATCCTCCGCAACGCCATCGACCACGGCATCGAGCCGCCCGACGAGCGGGTGCGCCTCGGCAAGCCGCGGGCCGGCACGGTGATCCTGGAGGCCAGGCACGAGGAGAACCACATCATCATCACGGTGAAGGACGACGGGCGCGGCATCGACCCGGCGAGGGTCCGGGCTGCCGCCGTCCGCAAGGGCCTCCTGAGCGAGGAGGCGGCCCGCCGGCTCTCGGACGAGGAGGCCGTCCGGCTGATCTTCGCCCCCGGGTTCTCGACGGCCGAGAAGGTCAGCGAGGTCTCGGGCCGGGGCGTGGGCCTCGACGTGGTGCACAAGAACATCGAGAAGCTGAGCGGGACCGTGGAGATCCAGTCCGAGGTCGGGCGGGGCACCGAGTTCCGCATCAAGCTGCCGCTCACCCTCGCCATCATCCGGGCCCTCCTGGTCGAGCACGCCGGCACCGTCTACGCGATCCCCCTGGGCGCCGTGACCGAGACCGTCCACCTCACGCCCGCCGAGATCCAGACCGTGAAGGGGCGGGAGGTCATCGTCAGCCGGGGGACGGTCGTGCCCCTCGTCCGGCTGGAGCGCGCCTTCGAGGTCGACCTCCCGGCCGGGGAGGAGCCCGGGGAGCTCTTCGCCGTCATCGTCAACGTGTTCGGGCGCCAGGTGGGCATCGTCGTCCACGGGCTGGTGGGCGAGGGCGACGTGGTCATCAAGTCGCTGGGGCAGTACATCGGCGAGGTGCCGGGCATCTCCGGCGCCACCCTCCTCGGCGACGGCAGCGTCGCCATCATCCTCGACGTCGCCGGCCTGATCTCCATCAGCTCCGGTCTCCTGGCCCGTCCGAGGAGCGCCTAGCCGATGGTCTCCCTCACCGCCCGCCAGTTCAGTAGCCTCGAGGCCATCGTCCGGGACGGCCTGGCGAACGCCTCGGCAGGGCTGTCCGCCATGTCCGGCGGGCAACTTCGCCTCGAGTCGCCCGTCGTGCGGATGATCCCTCTCACCGAGGTTCCCGAGGTGGCGGGGGGACCGGCGGCGGTGGTCGTGGCGGTCTACCTGGCGATCGGCGGTGACCTCCGCGGGCACCTGGTGCTCCTGTTCACGGAGGCGGGTGCCCGGCGGGCGGCCGACTTCCTTTTCGGGGCCCCGCCCGGGACCACGGCCGAACTGGGCGAGCTCGAGCTCTCCGCCCTGGCGGAGGCCGGGAACGTCGCCGGCTCGCACCTCCTCAACGTCCTCGCCAACCGTACGGGGCTCGCCATCGTGCCCAGCGCACCCGCGGTCGTGACCGACATGGCGGGCGCGATCCTGCAGCAGGTGGTGCTGGACCTCCTCCTGCAGGCGGACGAGGTGCTCCTCGTCGAGACCGCCATCAACGGGACCGTGCAAGGGTACTTCCTGCTCCTGCCCGACCAGGACTCCATGAGCCGGCTGGTCGCGGCGCTCGAGGATCTTGCATGACGCGAATCACGCCCCTGGGGCTGGGCGAGATGGCGGCGAGTCGCGATCCCGAAGAGGTGCTCGTGTGTTACGGACTGGGCTCCTGCATGGGCGTGGCCCTGATCGATCCCGTCGCCGGGGTGGGAGGGATGGCCCACGTGGTGCTGCCGTCGTCGGAGCTCGCCCGGGGCCCGGTTCAGCCCGGCCGCTTCGCCGACACCGCGATCCCTGCTCTCATCGATTCGATCCTCGCCCTCGGGGGCAGCCGCGGGCGGCTCGTGGCCAAGATCGCGGGCGGCGCCCGGGTCCTGGACGCGATCGCGCCGGGTTCCCGGCTGGACATCGGCACCCGGAACGTGGAGGCGGTCCGCCAGGTCCTGGCGGCGGCCCGGATCCCCCTGACGGCCGAGGATACCGGGGGCAACTACGGACGGACCGTGCAGCTCGTCGTCGCCACCGGCCAGGTACGGGTGTCCACGGTCGGTCGGGGCGAGAAAGTTCTCTAGGGAGGGAGACCCGTTGCCGAAGATCCTCCTGGTGGATGACGCCGCCTTCATGCGCATGCGCTCCGCCAAGCTCCTGACGGAGCACGGCTACGAGGTCGCGGAGGCGGAGAACGGTCAGGAGGCGGTGGCCAAGTACCAGTCCTGGAACCCCGATCTGGTGCTCATGGACATCACCATGCCGGTCATGGACGGCATCACGGCCACCCGGCAGATCAAGAGCATCGATCCCGACGCGAAGGTGGTCATGGTCAGCGCCCTGGGGCAGCAGACCATGGTGATCGAGGCGATCAAGGCGGGGGCGCGCGACTTCGTGGTCAAGCCCTTCGAGCCCGAGAAGATCCTGGCGACCGTGCGCAAGTTCGTCGGCTAGGAGGCCGGCACATGGAGACGCGCCCCATCCGCGTCCTCGTCGTGGACGACTCTGCCTTCATGCGCCGGATCATCTCCCAGCTCCTCGGTTCCGAACCGGATATCGAGGTGGTGGGCACGGCCCGCGACGGCCTCGATGGCGTGGAGAAGGCGCTGGCGCTCGCACCCGACGTGATCACCCTGGACATCGAGATGCCGCGGCTGGACGGCTACGGCGCCCTGCGCGAGATCATGCGGCAGAGGCCCACCCCCGTGGTCATGGTGTCCAGTCACACCCGGGAGGGGGCGGAGGCCACGATCCGGGCCCTGGCCATGGGGGCCGTGGACGTCCTCGCCAAGCCCTCCGGGCCGATCTCGCTCGACATGGCCACGGTCCGCGCCGACCTCGTCCGCAAGGTCCGGGCCGCTGCCGGCGCAAAGGTGAGGTACCGGCGTGCCCTGGCGGAGCTGCCGAGGCTGGCCCGGCCCAAGGACCCCCCGGCGCCGGGGCTGGCACCGGTCGCGGAGGCGGCCGGGCAGGTCGTGGTGATCGCCTGCTCGACGGGCGGCCCCGGCGCCCTGCATCAGGTCGTGCCCCGTCTGCCGGCGGACCTGGGCGCCGGCGTGCTGGTGGTCCAGCACATGCCCCCCGGATTCACCCGTTCCCTGGCGAACCGGCTCGACGAGATCTCACCGATCGCCGTGCGGGAGGCCGAGGAGGGCGACCCCGTGCTGCCGGGTCAGGTCCTGATCGCCCCCGGCGGCCTGCACATGACGGTGACCCCCGGGCGCCGGGTGCACCTCACGGACGACCCGCCCGTGCACGGGGTGCGGCCGGCGGCGGACCCCCTTCTGGAGAGCGCGGCCCAGGTGTTCGGTTCCCGGGTGCTGGCAGTGGTGCTTACCGGCATGGGCTACGACGGGGCCCGGGGCGCGTACGCCGTGAAGCGGGCCGGCGGGCGGTGCGTGGCGGAGCACGAGTCGACCTGCGTGGTCTATGGCATGCCCCGGGCCGTGGTGGAGATGGGGCTGGCCGACGAGGTGCTGCCGGTCCACGAGATCGCGGGCGCGATCGCCCGCCTGGTGGCAGCGCCGCCCGGCGGCGGCGCGGTCGCGGAGGCAGGCGGGGCGGCGCCATGAACCTGGAGGGCTATCCGGTCTTCCGGCGCACGGTGAAGACCCTGACCGGGATCGACCTGGACGCGTACAAGGGGAACCAGCTGGAGCGGCGCCTGCAGGGGATCCTCCGCCGGGTCGGCGTTCCCGACCTGATCCAGTACAGCCGCCTCCTCCAGAGCGACTCCAGGCGCCTGCAGGAGTTCCGCGATTTCCTCACCATCAACGTGACGGAGTTCTTCCGCAACCCGGACCGCTTCGAGGACCTCAAGCACAAGGTGCTGCCGGCTCTCCTGCGGGAGCGGCGCCCGCTCCGGATCTGGAGCGCCGGGTGCTCGACGGGGGCGGAGCCCTACTCGATCGCCATCATCCTCGACGAGATCGACCCGGGCGGGCGGCACGACATCCTGGCCACCGACGTCGACGCCACCGCCCTGGCACAGGCCCGGGAAGCCGTGTACCAGGAGCGGGAGATGAAGGAGGTCTCCCCCGCGCGGCGGCGCCGCTACTTCACGGAGACGCCGTCCGGCTGGCAGGTGGTGCCCCACATCCGCAGCGCCGTCCGGTTCGTCCAGCACAACCTCCTGTCCGACCCGTTCCCGGGAGACCTGGACCTGATCGTGTGCCGGAACGTCGTGATCTACTTCGCCGAGGAAGCGAAGACGGCCCTGTACGAGCGGTTCCGGCGCTCGCTGCGCCCCGGCGGGGTCCTCTTCGTGGGGGGGACGGAGAGCCTTCTCCGGGCCAGAGAGCTCGGATTCACCCCACTCTTGCCGTTCTTCTACACCACGCTTCCGGCCTCCCGGCCGGAGGCCGAGACACGCCAAGGAAGGCAGGGGACGGATCACCCGTGAAAGCCGAGTTCATCAACCCGTTCGTCAGCGCCGCCTACCGGGTCCTTCAGACGGAGGCCCGGTGCGAGGTCAAGCGGGGCACCGTGACCATCGAGGACTCTCCGCTGATCTCCGACGAGGTCACGGTCCTGATCGGGGTCGTGGGGCGGGCGCAGGGGCTCGTTCTCTACGCCATGTCGGAGAAGACGGCGAAGAACCTCGTGAGCGCCATGACGGGCGAGATCATGCCTGTCTTCGACAGCATGGTGGAGAGCGCCGTCGCCGAGATGGGCAACGTGATCACGGGCCTGGCCAGCGGCGAGCTCGAGAAGGCCGGCTACCCGGTCAAGATCGCTCCGCCTTCGGTGGTGGTGGGGAAGGGGACGGCGATCTCCACCCTGAGCCTGCGCCGCCTCGTCATCCCGCTCGAGACCCCGCTCGGGGACATCACGGTGCACGTCGCGCTGCGGGAGTCCAACCACGCCCTCTCCTGACGCGCCCCGGTCTCCGGCGCGCGCGGGCTGCCCTGCCCCGTAGCATCCAATGGGGAGCGGGGGGTGTGCCCGTGCGCTGTCTCGTCCTGGGCGGGACCGGGTTCATCGGCCGGGCCGTGGTGGCGGAACTCGTCCGGCGGGGCCACCGCGTCGCCGTCCTGCACCGGGGGGTGACGCCGTGGGAGCCCATCCCGGGCGTGGAGTACGTGCGGGGCGACCGCACCCGGCTGGGAGACCTGCGGGATCGCCTCCTGGCGCTCAGGCCGGACGCGGTGGTCGACGCGGCGCCGCGAGGCCCGGACTCGGCCCCGGTGGTCGCGCTCTTCCGGGACCGCATCCGGGCGTCGGTGCACATCTCCAGCCAGGCCGTCTACCGGGCCTGGCAGGTGGCGTGGACGGGGCGCGGCAACCCCGACCCGGTGCCCCTGACCGAGGACTCGCCCCTGCGGAGCCGGCCGGGGCTCGGCGAGGACGGTTACGAGCCGCTCCTGACGGAGCAGGCGGTGCGCGGCCAGCCGGGCTTTCCGGCGACGGTGCTCCGCCTGCCGCCCGTGTACGGCCCCGGCGACCACCATGGCCGGGAGTGGCTCGTCATCCGGCGGCTCCTCGACGGCCGGACGATCCTGCCCGTCGGCGGCGGGGCGGCCTGGCTGTGGACCCGGGCCCACGTGGCCGACGTGGCGCGGGCGGTGGCCCTGGCGGCCGCATCGTCGCGGGCGGCCGGCGAGGTGTACAACGTGGGCGAGCCGCGGGCGCTCACCCTGGCGGCCTGGGCCCGGGCCGTCGCCCGCGCCATGGGGCGGGAGATCCGCCTCGTCCGCATCCCGGACCGCCTCCTGCCGCC
Source organism: Caldinitratiruptor microaerophilus (assembly GCF_025999835.1). Taxonomy (NCBI): domain Bacteria; kingdom Bacillati; phylum Bacillota; class Clostridia; order Eubacteriales; family Symbiobacteriaceae; genus Caldinitratiruptor; species Caldinitratiruptor microaerophilus. Next base: position 536,027 of record NZ_AP025628.1, read on the forward strand.
GCACCTCCAGCTGTTCGCCTACCGGCCCCAGCACATGCTCAGCTCGAGCGAGCGCATCCGGGCGCACCTCGGCTACCGGGAAGGCCGGCCCCCGGAGGAGTCGCTGGCCGAGACGGTGCGCTGGCATCTCGAGCATCCGCCGCCGGGGGGCGGGCCGGCCCCGGACTACGCGGCCGAGGACGCCGCGCTGGCCCGGGCCCGGGAGCTCGGGCTGGCGGCGGAGGACCCCGACGAGTGAGGCCCACCCGCCGGCGCCGGCGGGCCGTTGACAAGCCGTGCCGGACTGTGCGTATTCTAGTGCCAACCGGTCCGCAGCCGAGGTGTCGCAGTGTTGGAGCCGATTCGGGTCGTGGTGGCGGGTGCCACGGGCAAGGTGGGGCGGGAAGTCTGTCGGGCTCTCCTGCGGGAGCCCGGCTTCCGGCTCGCCGGGGCCGTGGCCCGCTCGGGCGCGGGGCGGGACGTCGGCGAGCTGCTGGGGAGCGAGCCCGTCGGCGTGCCGGTGAGCCGGTCGCTCGACGAAGCCCTGGCCCGCTGTACGGGGGACCCCCCCCAGGTCCTGGTCGATTTCACGACGGCCGAGGCCGCACGGGAGACGCTCCCGGCCGCGATCCGAAAACAGATGGCGCCGGTGGTCGGCACCACCGGCCTGTCCCGCGCCGAGCTCGCGGCGCTGGCGGCGGCCTGCCGCGAGGCCGGCGTGGGCGGGGCCTTCGTGGCGAACTTCGCCATCGGCGCCATGTTGATGATGCGCTTCGCCGCGGAGGCGCGGCGCTTCTTCCCCCACGTGGAGATCATCGAGATGCACCACCACACGAAGCTCGACGCCCCGTCGGGCACCGCCATCCGCACCCGGGAGCGGCTCGAGGCGGCCCGGGGCGACCTGCAGGGGCCCTCGGTCCCGGTCCACTCGGTGCGTCTCCCCGGGCTGGTGGCCCACCAGGAGGTCATCTTCGGGGGCCCCGGCCAGACCCTCACCATCCGCCACGACGCCACCTCGCGCGAGTCGTACGTCCCCGGCGTCCTCCTCGCCTGCCGCTGGGTGCTGGCGCACCCTGGCGAGGTTGCCTTCGACCTGGAAGAGATGGTGTAAACGTCCGGCGCCGCCCGTCCGTCCGGGGCATGGCCTCCGCCCCCTCATACACTGGGGGTGAGGTCGGACCCAGAGGAGGGTCGGCGATGAGCGTGGCCGGACGGTCGGTGGCGGTGCTGGGTGGCGACCGGCGCATGGCGGCCGCGGCGGCCGAGCTCGCCGCCCGGGGGGCCTGGGTGCGGGTGACGCATCTGCCGGGGGACGCGGCGCCGCCGGGCACGACCCGCACGAGCGGCCCCGACGAGGCGCTGAGGGGCTGCGAGGTCGTGCTCCTGCCGGTCCAGCCGGTGGGGGAGGACGGCCGCATCTACACGGAGTCGCCCGCACGCCCGCTGTACATCCGCCCTGCCGCGCTGGACCGCCTGGCGCCGGGCGCCGTGATCCTGGTCGGGGTGGCGCCGGATTTCCTGCGGCAGGCCGCCCGGGAGCGGGGCCTGCGCCTGGTCGAGTACCGGGACCGGGACGACTTCGCGGTGGCGAACTCCGTGCCGTCGGCCGAGGGCGCGATCCAGATGGCCATGGAAGCCTCGCCGCTGTGCCTCTCGGGCAGCGAGGCGCTGGTCCTCGGCTACGGGCGCACGGGCATGACCCTGGCCCACATGCTGAGGGGCCTCGGCGCCCGGGTCACCGTGGTGGCCCGGGGCCGGATGGACCGCCTCCGCGCCCACGCCCTGGGGCACCGGGCCGTCGACTTCGGGGCGCTGCCGGACGCAGCCGAGCACGCGGACTTCGTGTTCAACACGGTTCCTGCCTGCGTGCTGACCCGGGACGTGCTCGCCCGGATGCCCGGGCACGCCGTGATCGTGGACCTGGCCTCCGCGCCGGGGGGAACGGACTTCGCCGCTGCCGAGGAGCTGGGCCTGCGGGCCTTCCTGGCGCCGGGCCTGCCCGGCAGGGTGGCGCCGGTGACCGCCGGGCGGATCATCGCCGACCTCGTGACCGCCGACCTCGCCGAAGAGCACCCTGACCCCGCCGGCTCGCCGCCGCAGGGAGCGGGGTGACCACCCGCACGGGGGAGCGATCACGATGGGCATCCTGGCGGGGAGGCGAATCGGCTTCGCGATGGCGGCCTCGCACTGCAACCTCGCCCGCGCCGTGAAGGCGATGGAGCAGGTGGTGGCCGAGGGCGCCGAGGTGATCCCGATCTTCTCCCACAACGTCCAGACCACCGAGACCCGCTTCGGTGCGCCCGAGGACTGGCTGCGCGAGGTCGAGCGCATCACCGGCCGCCGGCCCCTGACCACGATTCCGGAGGTCGAGCCCTTCGGCCCCCGCAAGGAAGTGGACTGCACGGTCGTGTGCCCGTGCACGGGCAACACGCTGGCCAAGCTGGCGAACGCCATCAACGACACGCCGGTGTGCATGGCCGTGAAGGCCACCCTCCGCAACCAGCGTCCTGTCGTGCTGGCCATCACCTCGAACGACATCCTGGGCATCAACGCCCGCAACCTGGGCTTCCTCCTGGCCGCGAAGGGATTCTACTTCGTGCCGTTCGGCCAGGACAACCCGCACGCCAAGCCCACCTCCGTGGACGCCCGGATCGAGGAGTTCCTGGTGCCCACGATCGCCGCCGCCCTGGAGGGGAGGCAGCTGCAGCCCCTCCTGCTCGGGCCGGCCGGTTAGCCCGACCCCGGGCCCGGGCGGCGCCACGTGTGCAGAGAAGGAGGAAGTCCGAACCCGTGAAGAACGTTGCCATCCTCGGCGCCTCCGGGCTCGTCGGCCAGGAGCTGCTGCGCATCCTGGCCGAACGCCGGTTTCCCGTCCGACAGCTGAAGGTGCTGGCCACCTCCCGAAGCGCCGGGCAGACCATCGAGTACATGGGAGAGGAACTGACCATCGAGGAAGCCCGCCCGGAGGCCTTCGAGGGGGTCGACATCGCCTTCTTCGCCGCCTCCAACGACGCCAGCCGGGAGCTGGCCCCGGAGGCAGTCCGGCGGGGCTGCGTGGTGATCGACAAGTCCAGCTACTGGCGCATGGACCCCGAGGTGCCGCTGGCCGTGCCCGAGGTGAACCCGGAGGCCATCCGGCGCCACAAGGGGATCCTGGCGAGCCCCAACTGCTCGACGATCCAACTCGTCATGGCCCTCCACCCCCTGAAGGCGGCTGCCGGCCTCAGGCGCGTCGTGGTGTCGACGTACCAGTCCGTCTCCGGCACCGGCAAGGACGCCGTGGAGGAACTGCGGCAGCAGGCCCCCCGGGTCCTGCAGGGCGACGGGGTGGGCCCCGGCCGCGTCTACGAGAAGCCCATCGCCTTCAACGTGCTCGCCCGGTGCGACGCGTTCGAGGCCAACGGCTACACGAAGGAAGAGATGAAGCTCACCCGGGAGACGCGCAAGATCCTCGAGATGCCGGACCTCCCGATCTCGGCCACGGCGGTCCGCGTGCCGGTGTTCGTTGGCCACTCGGAGTCCGTGCTGGTGGAGACCGGGCGGCCCCTCAGCGTGGAGGAGGCCCGGGAGGCGCTCCGCCGGCAGCCCGGCGTGGTGGTGGTCGACGACCCGGAGCGTCTCGAGTACCCCGACGCGCTCTCCGCCGCCGGGCGGGACGAGGTGTTCGTCGGCCGGATCCGGGAAGACCTCTCGGCACCCGGGAGCCTGTGGATGTGGGTGGTCAGCGACAACCTCCGCAAGGGGGCGGCGCTGAACGCCGTGCAGATCGCCGAGTTCCTGGTGCAGGAGGGCCTCGCGTAGGGAGGCCTTCGGCTTGCGCATCATCGTGCAGAAGTTCGGCGGCACCTCCGTTGCCTCGCGGGAGGGCCGCCAGCGTGCGTGCAGCCACGTCGAGGAGGCGCGCCGCGAGGGGCTGTGCCCCGTGGTCGTCGTGTCGGCCATGGGGCGCAGCGGCGATCCGTACGCCACCGACACGCTCCTCTCCGTGGCCACGGCGGAGAACCCCGAGGTCCCGCCCCGGGACCAGGATCTGCTTCTTTCCTGCGGCGAGATCATCGCCGCCGTGGTGCTGTCCGGCACCCTGCGCGCCCGGGGGGTGCCGGCCGTGCCGCTCACCGGCGCCCAGGCGGGCATCGTCACGGACGGCCACCACGGGGACGCCGCCATCGTGCAGGTACGGACGCAGCGGCTCCTCGAGCACCTGCGCCGCGGCGAGGTGCCGGTCGTCTGCGGCTTCCAGGGCGTCACGGAGGACGGCGAGGTGACCACCCTGGGGCGCGGCGGGTCCGACACCACGGCGGCCGCCCTGGGTGGAGCCCTGCGGGCCGAGGTGGTGGAGATCTACACCGACGTCGACGGGGTGAAGACGGCGGACCCGCGCCTCGTGCCCGATGCCCGCACCCTGCCGGTCACCACGTACGACGAGGTCGCCCAGATGGCGCACCACGGCGCCAAGGTGATCCATCCGCGGGCCGTGGAGATCGCCATGCAGTCCAACGTGCCGCTGCGGGTGCGGTCGACCTTCTCCGACAGCCCGGGTACCCTCGTGACGTTCTCCGTGGAGGCCGCGGGCACGGCGGTCTCGCCGCTGCGCCCCATGGGGGCAGTGACCGCCGTCACCCACGTCTCGGGGCTGGCGCAGGTGGCCGTCGAGGTGGAGCCCGGGGATCCCCGGGGCCTGGAGATGCTCCGGCACCTCGCCGATGCCGGGATCTCCATCGACCTGATCAACCTGTACCCGGACCGCAAGGTCTTCTGCATCGACGAGCGGCGGGCCCCCCGGGCACGGGCGGTCCTGACCGGCCTGGGCCTGGCGCCCCGGGTCCGCACCGGGCTCGTGAAGGTGTCGGTGGTCGGAGCCGGCATGCGGGGCCGGCCGGGGGTCATGGCCACGATCGCGGAGGCCCTGGCGGGGGCGGGGGTAGAGATCCTCCAGACCGCCGACTCCCACGTGACCATCTCGTGCCTCATCCAGCAGGAAGACCTGGAGCGGGCCGTGCGGGCCTTGCACCGTGCGTTCGGGCTCGGGAGCGGGAACTGACCGCTGCCCCGGCTGCCGCTCCGGCCCGCACCGCCACACGCTCCCTGAGGAGGGAAACCGCGCATGCCCCCCTTTGGCCGGCTGGTCACCGCCATGGTGACCCCCATGCAGGCCGACGGCTCGGTGGACTACGAACGGGCGGCGCTTCTCGCCCGCCGGCTGGCGGACGAGGGGAGCGACGCGATCGTGGTCGCGGGTACCACGGGCGAGTCGCCGACGCTGTCCAGGGACGAGAAGCTTCGCCTGTTCGAGACCGTGGCCCGTGCCGTGGGCGCCCGGGTGAAGGTCCTGGCCGGAACGGGCTCGTACAACACGGCGGAGTCGGTCCAGCTCTCCCGCCAGGCGGAGGGGACCGGCGTCCACGGCCTCCTGCTCGTGACGCCCTACTACAACAAGCCGCCGCAGGAGGGCCTGTTCCGCCACTTCGGCGCGATCGCCGAGGCGACCCGGCTGCCGATCATGCTGTACAACGTGCCCAGCCGGACCTCGGTCAACCTGCTCCCGGCGACCGTGGCGCGCCTCGTGCGCGCCTTCCCCAACATCGTCGCCCTGAAGGAGTGCGTGCCCGAGCAGGCGGGCGCCGTGCTGCGGGAAGCGCCGGAGGGATTCGCCGTGTACTCCGGTGACGACGCGGCCACCTTGCCGATCATGGCCCAGGGGGGCGTGGGGGTCGTGAGCGTCGCCAGCCACGTGGTGGGACCCCGGATGCGGGAGATGATCGACGCCTACGTGGCCGGTGACGTGGCCCGGGCCGCCCGGATCCACCAGGAGCTCCTGCCGGTGTTCAAGGCGCTCTTCGCCACCACGAACCCGATCCTGGTCAAGGCCGCCCTGGAGATGGTGGGCTTCCCGGTCGGGGGCCTGCGCCTGCCGCTCGTCGAGGCCACGGAGAAGGAGCGGGAGCTGCTGCGTGAGGCACTGGCCGGGGCGGGGGTGTTGGTGTCCGGAAGCTAGGAGGGCTGAGGCGGCGATAGACAGCCGCAGGCGACGCGAGGACGATGCCAGCGGCCGCGATGCGCTCGTAGGTGCCGCCAGACGGCCCGTCCGCTGTTGCAGCAAGTACACACTGCCTCTTCAATGGCAGTAGTGGATTCGGACTTGGAAGACTTGCCAGGGCTAACCCGCTTCAGGGCAAACCCAGCGAAAGCTGGGGGCGCAAAGCCAGGAGCCTACAGCCGGGGGCGTTCTCGCCCCCGGCCAGGGTCGTCCGGTTGCCGGGTCGCCTCTGAGCAGGTGCACGTGGGCACCTGCCGCCCGGAGCGGGCGGCAGGTGCGTCTCGTTTCAGCGGGACCGCAGGAGCGGGGGATGCGGCCGGGGCCGTGGGGGTGACGGGATGCCCGGGTTGCCCGAGAAGGCGGAGGCGAGACGGTCCCAGGGCGCAGCGCTGTTCGCGCGCGGCCTCTACGTCGCGGCCGCCGCCGCCTTCGAGGAATGGCTGGAGATCGTCGAGCCCAGCGGCCACCCGAACCTGATCCTGCCGCCTCTGAACGCCCTGGCCAGCGTGGCCCTGCAGCGCAACGAGTACGAGCGGGTGCTCGCCTGGCTGGACCGGGCCCTGCCGTACGCGGACGACCCCCGGGCCGACCCGCTTCACGTGGCGAAGATGCGCGTGAATCGTCTGGCCGCACTGGTGTGGTGCGCCCGGGACGACGAGGTGGAGGCCGAGGGACAGGAGGCGCTGGCGGCGGCGGAGAGGGCAGGCGTACCCTACCTGGCCGGCCGTGCGCTGCTCAACCTGAGCAGCTTCCGGGCTCTGACCGGCGACTGGATCCGCATGCGGCACGAGGCGAGGACCGCTCTGACCCACCTCGATCCCCAAGACGACGAAGCGCTTCTCCTGGCCTACCTGAACCTTGGAATCGCGCACCTCGAGCTGGGGGCCCTTCGCCTGGCCGAACGAGACTTGCGGGCGTCGCTCCGGCGCACCCAGCGCATCACCGCGCGCACGGGTTACGTGCACACTGAGCTCGGCCGTCTGGCCCGCCTGCGCGGTGACTACGCCGAAGCGCTGGCCAGCGGCTCCCGGGCACTTGCTCACTTCCTCGAAGACGTCGCGGTGGTCGACAAGGCAGAGGTCGCGCGGGTGTCCGAGCTGTTCGGCGACCTCTTCGCGGCGTCGGGCGACCGGAACCTGGCGCTCAAGTACCTGAACCGGAGCGCCGCGTACTACTCGCAGCTCGGCCATTCCGCCGGCTGGCAGCGGGTGATGACCCGGATCGGCGAGGTGCTGCCGCTCCGGGGACGCGCCCTGGTGGCGCCCCTCCCCGCCCACGTGGTCCAGCCCCTGAGCCTCCTGACCGCCGTTCTGGACCTCACCGACGACATCGAGTGCGTCGACCCCCACCTGCGCGGCCACTCCGAGCGGGTGGCGCAGCTGGCGGGCGTCGTGGGCCGGGCGGCCGGGCTGGCGCCCGACGCCCTGCGCACCCTGCTCCTCGCCGCCCGGCTCCACGACGTGGGCAAGGTGGCCATCGACGTGGAGATCTTGCGCAAGGCTGGCCCCCTCACCGAGCAGGAGTGGGAACGGGTCCGCCTCCACCCGGCGATCGGCGCGGAGATGCTCCGGGCGTACGACCTCGACCCGGCCGGCCTCGAGGCGATCCGCCACCACCACGAGCACTGGGACGGGAGCGGCTACCCGGCCGGCCTCCGGGGCGAGGCCATCCCGCTCCTGGCCCGGATCCTGGCCGTGGCAGACGTCTACGACGCCCTCACCTCGGACCGCGCCTACCGGCCCGCCCACCGGCACGAAGAGGCGCTGCGCCTCATGGAAGAGATGGCCGGGCGCGAGCTCGATCCCGATCTGGTGGATCTCTTCCTGGGACTCCACCGGTTCTCCAGCACGGGGGGAGAATGGAGGTAGAAAGAGATGCGGCGCATCTGGGCAGCGCTCCTGGTCGTCCTGACCCTGGTGGCCCTGTCCACCACCGCAGCCGCCGGGGCCAAGGGCAAGGTAAGCCGCCCGCAGGGCCCGTTCACGATCGGTGGCGGCTGGTGAGCCGGGACCCGGAGGCGAGGCCGGAAAGGCGGAGGGACCTTTCCGGCCTCGCCCGTTTTCCGGACGTTGCGGGTTCCGTGGGGACATCGCTTGTGGACGCTGGCAGCGCATGCTATAATTACTTCGAGTTACGTGGTTCGGCACTGGCGGGGCGCTCCCGCCGGGAGGTTGGGCGCAGGACCTCCCGCACGGCTTCGGCCAGGGGCGCACCCGGACGAGCAGGCACATACCCCGGCGCCGGCAGGTCTGGTCCGGCCAGGCGGGGCGCGGAGCGTGTGCGCGTCCTTCCGTGGATCACTCCGGCCTGGGCCTGGCTTTTGTCGCGCGGCTGCGGGGTGCTACCTGCTACCTCCCCCGGTTCGGCCTGGGGCCAGGGGAGTCGTGCTCGGAACGGGACAAAGGAGGCAAGTTCTTGGCGCGCCAGCAGCGTGAACGCGGACAGCGGGTGCAGGCGATCCCGCTGGGCGGATTGGGAGAAATAGGAAAGAATTGCATGGCCATCCAGGAAGGCGACCACATCCTCGTCGTCGACTGCGGGCTCTCCTTCCCGGAAGAGGAGATGCTCGGCATCGACATCGTGATCCCGGACTTCACGTACTTGCTGGAGAACCGGGACAAGGTGCGGGGCCTGGTGCTGACACACGGGCACGAGGACCACATCGGGGCGGTGCCCTACCTGGTGCGGCAGCTCGAGGTGCCGGTCTATGCCACCCGCCTGACCCTCGGCCTGGTGGAGGGGAAGCTCGCGGAAGCAGGGCTCAAGCTCCCGCCCGGATCGCGGGCGGTGAAGGCCGGGGACACGGTGAAGGTCGGGCCGTTCGCGGTCGAGTTCATCCGGGTGACCCACTCCATCCCCGACTCCTGCGCGCTGGCCATTCGCACCGGCGCCGGCGTCATCGTCCACACGGGTGACTTCAAGTTCGACCAGACCCCGGTCGACGGGGAGTTCGCCGACTACCAGCGCCTGGCCGAACTGGGGCGGGAGGGCGTTCTGGCCCTCCTGGCCGATTCTACCAACGCCGAGCGCCCGGGCTACACCCCCTCCGAGCGGGTGGTCGGGAAGAACCTCGACGAGATCTTCCGGCTGGCCCGCGGCCGCATCCTCCTGGCCACCTTCGCCTCGAACGTGCACCGCATCCAGCAGGCCATCGACTCGGCCGCCCGCTGGGACAGGAAGGTCGCCGTGGTGGGCCGCAGCATGGAGAACACGGTGGAGGTCGCCCTGAAGCTCGGGTACCTGCACGTGCCCGACGGGATCCTGGTCGACGTGGAGGAACTGCGCCGCTTCCCCGCCCAGAACCAGGTGATCCTGACGACCGGCAGCCAGGGCGAGCCGATGTCCGCGCTCACCCGGATGTCGGTGAACGATCACAAGTCGGTCGAGATCATGCCCGGCGACACCGTGGTGTTCGCCGCCACGCCGATCCCGGGCAACGAGAAGGACGTCGCCCGGACGATCAACAACCTGTACCGCCGCGGAGCCGAGGTGATCTACGGGCGGGAGGCAGGCGTGCACGTCTCGGGTCACGGGTCCCAGGAGGAGCAGAAGATGATGATCAACCTCCTGCGGCCCCGCTTCTTCATGCCCATCCACGGCGAGTACCGCATGCTTGTCCACCACGCCCGGCTGGCCCAGGCGTGCGGCATCCCGGCGGACAGCATCCTCCTGGGCGAGAACGGCACGGTGTTCGAGTTCACCCCGCAGACCGCGGCGATCGCCGGCAAGGTGGCGTCGGGACAGGTCCTGGTCGACGGGCTGGGGGTCGGGGACGTGGGCAACATCGTCCTGCGCGACCGCCGCCAGCTCAGTCAGGACGGGATCCTCATCGTCGTGGTGGCCATCGACCGCGAGACCGGGGTGATCGTCGGCGGACCGGACATCGTGAGCCGCGGCTTCGTCTACGTGCGCGAGTCGGAGGGGCTCCTCGAAGAAGCCCGGGACCGGGTGAAGGGGACGCTCTACGAGACGCTCAGCCGGCGCGTGCCCGAGTGGGCCGTCCTCAAGAGCGCGGTCCGGGACGTGCTGAGCAAGTACCTCTTCGAGAAGACCCGCCGCCGGCCGATGATCCTTCCGATCATCATGGAGGTCTGAGCGGTGCAGCACCGGGCCGGCGCCGTGCCGGTGACGCAGAGGCCCCACCCCCACGGGGTGGGGCCTCTGCGTGCGCCGGGCACCGGCCTCACGGCTCCTGGCCGGCGGACAGGCTACGCATCTCGCGCAGCACGTCCATGAGCTCGCGCAGCACGCCCGTCCGATCGCCGTCCTCGTTGGACCCGCCGAGGCATCCCACGACGATGACCACGACCAGGATGATGAACTGGAACTGCCACTGCTGCTGGGCCTGCCACTGCGCCTGGAGCTGCGCCTGCCACTGGGCCTGCCACTGCCACTGGGCCTGCCACTGTTCCTGCCACTGCTTCTGCAGCTGGGCCTGCAGCTGCGCCTGCCACTGCGCCTGCTGCTGCCACTGCTGCTGGAGCTGGGCCTGGAGCTGCGCCTGGGCCTGGGTCTGGGCCTGGGCCATCACCTGCGACTCGGACTCCGCCTGGGTCTGGATGTTCACCTGGACGACCCCGGCGTAGTCGTCGCTGGTGGGCACGATGACCTCGTGCGGGTATCCCTTCGTGGTGGCCCGGCCGTCGCCGTTGCCGTTGCCGTTGCCGTCGCTCCCGGGGCCGGCTCCGGATCCACGGGCGGTGCTGACCCGGATCTGTTCCGGCATGGGGAAACCCCCTTGACTCGGAGTGGGGAGACCCGTCGGATGCTCCCGGTCAACATGTTATGTGGACCACGGTCCAGGTGCGCCTGGCACGGGGACGGGTGACCTGGACGGGCCCACTCTGCCGCCGGCCGTGACCGCGCGCCCGGTCAGTTCGCCCCCCGATCTCCGGTGGGGCGCCCGAGGTCCATCCGGAGATCGGGGATCTCCCGCGCCGTGCGCCCGCCGGGGATGGACCGGCCGGCGGACAGGGGAACCCGGACGGTATGGCGCGCCGTCTCGCCCGGACGCACGCGCAGGTTGTAGACCATCGCCACGGGGCGGCCGGGTGTGCGGATCCGGAGGCTGTAGAAGCCCGCGGGCAGGTCCTCGACGCCGAATTCGCCCTGCGGGTTCGTTCGGGTGGTGGTGACGGGGTAGCCGGCTGCCGTGCCGAAGTAGACCTCGACCTCGGAACCGCCCAGGGCGCTCTCGTCCTCCTCGGCGAGGACACGCCCGGCGAGCTGCCCCGAGTGCGCCGGTTGCGGAAGGATGTTGTGCACGTGGACGTGCAGGGTCTGGGCGTTCGTCTGGGTCACGTTGCCGCGCCCAGGGGGGGCAGGGTCGGTCGTGCGCTCCACCGGTCGCGGCCCTCCTCTCACGCCCGGGTGTCCTCCGGCACCCGGTACACGAGGACGCGGCGCACCCGCATCCGCTTCAACCGGACCCGCTTCCCGGGGCGAACGGGGGGCGTCGCCGGATCGGGGTCGGGTTTCGGGGGCGGGGCCAGCCGCTGCGCCAGCAGCTCGAGCGTCCGTTCCATCAGCCGGTCCCAGTCCTGCGCCGACGCCGGGTTCAGGGAACCGAGGTCGCGGAGGACTTCCCGCGCGGCCGGTGGCAGGTTGAGCGTGGCGAGCAGCCGGCTCATCCGGGCCAGCGGCGCCGGAGAAGGCATGGGCGGCAATGGCGGCAGTGACGGGACCCGGCTCTCCGCGGCCGGCGGCGCCGGGGCAGGTTCCGCTTCCGGGCCGGGCCCGATGCCGGATTCCCCCGTCGGCTCGGATGCGTCGGCCTCCCCGTCCTCCGTCTCGGTCGTCCCCTCCGGGACCATGTCTCCCGCGACGGGCGGTTCGGCGGCCGCCGGCGAGGGTCCCGCGGGCGACGGCGGCGTCGGGGCGGTCGCCGGCTGGGCGATCGTGGCCGAGATCGGGATGCTCGGCTGCCCCGGGGCGTGCAGCGATGCGGTGGGCAGGGGCGTGGGGTGGGTCGACCCGAGGGGGGTGCTCACGACCTGCGGGCGCGCGGTCCCGGCCTTCCCGGCCCGGGCGTTGTCCGGCAGCGGGGCCGGAGGCGTCGCGGGCGGTTCGCTCCGGGGCTCGGGCGCGCGCCGCGGGGGCACGGGCATGGAATAGATGACGAGGCGCGTTCGGCCCATGGTTCTCCCTCCACGTGACGGTTGGCGGGGTACCCGTCAGCAGCTTATGTGAACCGCTGAGGGCGGGTTCCCCGTGAGGCCGCGCATACTAAGCCGAGGTCGGGTTGCCGGCTCCGCGAGCAGGCCGGGACCCCGTGAGGAGCGTGAAGGGGTGGACCGTGACCGTCCGTTCCGCATGGAAGGATACGAACCCCCGCTGCGGGTGAGCCCCTCGCCGCCGCCGGGACCAACGCCGGCCCCGCCCCCTCCACCGGTCACGCACCCGGGCGAACCGGGGAGGCACGGCGCGCCGTCGGCGCCTGCCGGACAGCCTGCGCCCGGGCGGACCTCGGCGCGGATCGAGGCCATCGAGTCCCTGGGAAGCAGCGCTCCGCCGCCGGCGCCGGCGCAGAACATCCACCTGCTGACGGTCATCGGTCAGATCGAGGGCCACCTGGCCCTGCCGCCTCAGAACAAGACCACCAAGTACGAGCACGTGATCCCGCAGCTGGTGGCGGTCGAGCAGAACCCGCAGGTGGAAGGCCTCCTGGTCATCCTCAACACGGTGGGGGGCGACGTGGAGGCGGGCCTGGCGATCGCCGAGATGATCTCCAGTATGTCCAAGCCTTCCGTGAGCGTCGTGCTGGGGGGCGGGCACAGCATCGGCCTGCCGATCGCGGTCTCGACCACCTACAGCTTCATCGCCTCCACGGCGACCATGACCATCCACCCGATCCGGCTCACGGGTCTGGTCATCGGCGTGCCCCAGACCTACGAGTACCTGGACAAGATGCAGGACCGGGTGATCCGCTTCGTGGTCGCCAACTCCCGGTGCAGCGAGGAGAAGCTGCGGGAGCTCATGTTCCGGACCGGCGAACTGGCCCGGGACATCGGCACCGTCGTGGTGGGGAGGGACGCGGTGCGGTACGGGCTGATCGACGAGGTGGGCGGCCTGAAGGAGGCGATGGCGAAGCTGGAGGAACTCATCCGCGAGCGCCGCGCCAGAGTCCCGCACGACCGCCCGCCCGCGGCAGCCCCTCCTCCGCTCGCCGGCGCGGGGCCGACCGGCATCCCGGGTGCGGCAGCTGCACCCGGACCGGCGCCGGGAGGCGGCTGGGCGGAGCCGGCCGGACCCGGGGTCCCGCCGGACCCGCCGCCCGGAGCGGGCGACTTCGACGAGTACCCGGCGGACATTCCCCAGGGGGACGCCTAGCCATGTGCATCCTGCACACCGTGATGCCGCTCGACGTGGTCCTGGCCGGGCTCGACCTCCCGTCAGGGACCGGACCCGTGCCGGCCGGCCTCCCGGCGGCGGGAACAGGCCGGACGCAGGTGGTGGCGCTGGGCGGCGCCCGCTTCGTCGAGGTGGAGGCCGGGCGGCACGGCTTCGTGGTCCGACGGCTGATCTCGCCGCTGCCCCGGGACTACCTCGACCCGGCGCTGCAGCCTGGCAGCCCGTTCCCCTGCGGTGCGTCGCTCGCCCCGGCCTAGCGCCGGGGCCTGTTCATTCCAGGCACCGCGCGCCTTCCGCGCCAGGATGTGCTATCATGGAAGTAGGTGTCCTGCCATGGATGAAACTGGTTGACGCGGAGGCCTGCGATGGCATCGGGAACGGCAGGAGGTTCGACCGAGTTCCGGACCCGCCGGGGGGCGGGCCGGCCATCCGGCAGCCGGGGCGGCGCCGGCGAAGCCGTCTCCGCGCGACGGGCAGGTCGGGACGGCGACCGGCTCGAGCGGGAGGTCGCCGGCGTTGTCCTGGGGGCGGTGGCCGTCTGGCTCTACCTGAGCCTCGCCGGCGGCGGCGGCCTCCTCGGCGGGTACACCGCGGCGGGCCTGCGCGCGGTGGTCGGACAGACGGTCGCCTGGGGGATGCCGGGGCTCCTGGCCGTCCTGGGCGGGTACACCCTGTACCGGCGCGGGGAGCCGGGGTCGGTGCGCCCGGCGTGGGGACTGGCGCTCATTCTGATCGTTCTCACCGCGGGCGTGCAGGTGTGGCAATTCCCCGACGCGGGCACCCGGGCGAGTCCTTCCTTTTCGGTGACGGACTGGTTGAGCGAGGGTCAGGGCCGGGGGGGCGGCGTGGTCGGGTACGTCCTGGCGTACGGTGCGACGCGCCTCCTGGGGACCGCCGGCCGGTGGGCACTCCTGGCGGCGGGCTTCCTCGTCGGCCTGCTGCTGACCTTCCCGCTGTCCCTGGGCGACGTGATCACGGGCACCTGGCACGGGGCCCGGCGGATCGGAAGCACCGCCGCTGCCGGCGCCGGCCGCCTGGTGGTCCGCCACCGGGCCCGGGCGGCCCCGCCGCGGCCGTCCGGGCTCCGGCCGGACGCGGTGGCGACCGTGGCGAACGCGGGGGCTGCGGCGCGGGTGGGTGGTTCCGGGGCGGGGGCAGCTGCGGTACTCGGTCCGGCCCGCGACGTGGAGGGCGGTCCGGGCGGGCGCACCCGCCGGCGTGGCCGGGGCGGGCCGGCGGGGTCCGACCTCCCCGGCGCGGCGGACGCCGCCGGCCCTGCCCGCCAGGGTCCGGCGGGAACGGCGACCGGGGCGGAGGGACCCGTCATCCGCTTTCCGACCGGCGCCAGTCCGGGGGCGGAGACGACGGCTGGCCTGCCGGGCGGCGACACGTCCGGCGCGGGGCCGGTCGGGGCGACTCCGCCCCCCGGCGAGGCGCCCGGCGCGCCGGTGTCCCGGCCGCCGGAGGCAGAGCGCCAGAAAGCGTTGCCGGTCCGGATCACGCGCCAGGGAGACGCCTGGCAGCTCGCCTTGCGGACCGACGCCCCCGGCGAGTACCGGCTGCCCGGACTGGACCTCCTGCGCCGCGGGCAGACGGCCGCGGCCGACAGCCACCGGGCGATCCTCGACCGCGCCCGCCTGCTGGAGGAGACCCTGGCGAGCTACGGCGTGCCCGCCAAGGTGGTGGAGGTCCACCCCGGCCCCACCATCACCCGGTTCGAGCTGACGGTGGAGCCGGGGGTCCGCATCAGCAAGGTGGCGAGCCTGGCCGACGACCTGGCGTACAACCTGGCCGCGCGGGACATCCGCATCGAGGCGCCGATCCCGGGCAAGCGGGCCATCGGCATCGAGGTGCCGAACGCCGAGGTCGTCACGGTCCACCTCCGGGACGTGCTGGAGTCCCCGGAGTTCCAGCAGAGCGCCTCGCGCCTCGTGGTGGGGTTCGGCAAGGACATCGCCGGCAAGCCGGTGGTCGGGGACCTCGAGCGGATGCCGCACCTCCTGATCGCCGGGGCGACGGGCTCGGGCAAGAGCGTCTGCATGAACGGGATCATCTGCAGCCTCCTCATGCGCGCCCGGCCCGACGAGGTCAAGATGCTAATGATCGACCCCAAGCGGGTCGAGCTCTCCGTCTACGACGGGATCCCGCACCTCGTGGCACCCGTGTGCACGGACGCCCGGAAGGCGGCCGGTTACCTGAAGTGGGCCGTCAAGGAGATGGAGCGGCGTTACGACCTCCTCGCCAGTTCCGGCACGCGCAACATCACCGGCTACAACCGCTGGGTGCGCGAGCAGCGGGAGAAGGGCGCCGCGGCCGGCGGGGAGCCGCCGCCCGAGCCGCTCCCGTACATCGTCATCTTCATCGACGAGCTCTCCGACCTCATGATGGTCGCGCCCGTCGAGGTCGAGGACGCCATCATCCGCCTGGCGCAGATGGCCCGGGCCTGCGGCATCCACCTGGTGGTGGCCACCCAGCGGCCGTCGGTCGACGTCATCACCGGCCTCATCAAGGCGAACATCCCGAGCCGGATCGCCTTCGCGGTGTCCTCGCAGGTCGACAGCCGCACGATCCTCGACCAGGCGGGCGCCGAGCGGCTCCTGGGCAAGGGGGACATGCTCTATCACCCGCAGGGCGTTTCCCGGCCGATCCGGGCCCAGGGCGCCTACGTGTCCGACCGGGAAGTCGAGGCCCTGGTCGCCTACGTGAAGAGCCAGGGCCAGCCCGTCTACCAGGCAGAGGCGATGGAGGTCGAGGGGACGGGCCGGGCCCGGCCGGCGGCGGAGGCGGAGCGAGAGAAGGAGTCGGCGGTGGAGGCCATCTTCCCTCAGGCCGTGCGGGTGGTCATCGAGCACGGCCAGGCGTCGGTGTCGATCCTCCAGCGCCGCCTGCGCTGCAACTACACGAAGGCCGTACGCCTCATCGACATGATGGAGGAGCGGGGCTTCATCGGGCCCCACCAGGGCCCCAAGCCCCGGGACGTCCTCATCTCCATGGCCCAGTGGGAGGCGCTGTTCGGGGCGCGGGAGCAGTCCGCCGCCTCGGCCGAGCGCCCGGAAGCCGGCAAGTGACCCGGGCGGGCCGCCGGGTTCGGAAGCGGCCCGCACGGCGATGCCCTCAGCCCGTGATCTTGTACCAGCGGTAGCGGCCGGCCAGCACCATCGGGCCCGACGGGCGGCCGGCCGAGCCGGCACGATCTTCCGCCGTGACGTAGATCGTGTCGAACCGGCGCAGCGGCACCCCTTCCTTCACCTGGAGCCGGTACGTGTCTGACCACACCCGGACCGCCACGCCGGGGCTGGAGAGCTCCCGGGTACCGCTGGAGTGGAGCCAGACCCGGTAGGCGTTGTAGGGCCGGCCGGTCTGCGGGGAGCGCCCGAGTTCCTCGGGCCGCGGCACCCCCCGCAGGGTGACGAGCATGGCACCCGCCCGGAAGTCGAGCTGCGCGCTGCCCCGTCCGGTCGTGGCCACCGTGCCCTGGGGATCGAGCGCCACGGTGACGCTGTCCAGCGGCACGGTGCCGGACGGCAGCGCGGGGGCGTCGGCCTCGACCGGGCGGGAACCGGCGAAGGGGCCCGGTACGGAGGGGCCGGGCGGCGGCGGACCGGCCGCTTCCGGCACGGGCTGGGCCACCGCGCCGGGGGCCTCCGGCGCGCCCTCCGCCACGGGGGCGCCGGCCTCAGGCAGCCCCGCTGGGGGCAGTTCGGCGGACTCCTCCGCGGGCTCCGGGGCCGGCCGGGTCACCGCCGCGGCCGGGCCCGGCCCGTTCACCGCTGCGGGAGGGGCGGGAGGGGCTCCGCCGGCCGGTTCCGGGGCGAACGGGGCGGCCGGCGGCGCCGGGGGGGCCTCCTGTGCCAGGGAGGGACCGGCCTCCGGAGGTGGGGGTACCATGGGCGGCGGCTCCGGCGGCTGCGCCGCCAGCGGCAGCGCGGGTCCCGGCGGCATCCCCGGCGCGCCGGCTCCGCCGAGGGGCGGCAGCGGGGCGACCCCGCGGTAGGCCTTCTCGGACATCGGGTCGTGGGCGGGGTCCGGCGCGCCCGCCGCACCGGGTTGCTGGACCCTCGCCTCCTCCGCGCCGGCGAAGGCGGGGCCGGGCGCGGCAGCGGGCTCGGGTGACTCGCCGGGTTCGTCCGGCGCAGCGGCGGCGCCCCCGTGGTCCCCGGGCGGCGCGGGCGCCCCCTCGGCGGTCCTGGCGGGTTCGGCCAGCAGGCGGCCGGTGAGGACCACCGCGATGGGCCGCTCCTCCTGGCGCGTCCGGACCGTGAGAAGGACGGCGGCCGGGCCCGGGTCCTCCGTCTGGAATGTCGCCATGACGGTACCCCCCGGCGCGGGGCCCACCGCGCCCAGGGGCGTGGCATGGCCCTCGCGGGCGGCGACCCACGCCTCGTACGTGTACGGCGCGTCCGGCGACCGCGGCTGAAGGGGCTTCAGGCCCACCGCCCACAGCCACACCTGGTCCCCGCTGAGGATGGCCCACCCCCGGGCGGGCACCTCCGGGTCGATCCGGAACGGCTGCGCGCCGGCCTCCTCGACGAGCGGGGCCAGCGCGGGGACGCTTGCGCGCGCTTCGCTCACGGACATCCCTCCCGGGGATGGATACGCCGCGCGGCGCCGGACCATGCCAGCCGGGAAGCGCACGGCCGGCGTGGTCCAGGCACGGATAGCAGGATTTCGGAGCGGCGAATCCGAATACGATGTGGGAGTTTTGTCAGGAGAGAGACGCCGGTTCCTTGACCAAACGACTGGTCGGAAGGGAGGCGTGCCGGGACGTGAACTTCGACCTGACCGAGGAGCAGGCCGCGATCCGGCGCATGGCACGCGAGTTCGCGGAGGCGGAGGTGGCCCCCGGGGCGGCGGAGCGGGACGAGAAGCACCTCTTCCCGCTGGACCTCGTCCGGCGGATGGGGGAACTCGGGTTCTTCGGCATCCCCTTCGCCGAGGCGTACGGCGGCCTGGGGGGCGACTACGTCTCCTACGCGCTGGCGGTGGAGGAGATCGCCCGGGCGGACGCGGGCCTCGGGCTCACCTACGCGGCGCACGTGTCGATCGGGCTGGGCCCGGTGTACTCCTTCGGCACGGAGGAGCAGAAGCAGCGGTGGCTGCCCGGCGGCATCCGGGGGGAGTACCTCGCCTCCTTCGGGCTCACGGAGCCCCAGGCGGGGTCGGATGCGGCCGCCACCCGCACCACGGCCGAGCGCGACGGCGACCACTGGGTCCTGAACGGCCAGAAGCAGTTCATCACCAACGCCGGCTATGCCGGGTACGTGGTGTGCACGGCGGTGACGGAGAAGGGGAAGGGCCACCGCGGGATCTCGAACTTCATCGTGCCGACGGACGCGCCCGGCTTCCGCGTCGGCCCTCCCCTCAAGAAGCTCGGCCTCCACTCGTCGGACACCCGGCCGCTCTACTTCGACGACTGCCGGGTCCCGGCAGAGAACCTCCTCGGCCGCCCGGGCGAGGGGTTCAAGCAGTTCATGGCGACCCTCGACGGCGGCCGGATCTCGATCGGCGCCTTCTGCGTCGGGATCGCCCGGGCGGCGTACGAGGCCGCCCTGCGCTATGCGAAGGAGCGCGAGCAGTTCGGGCGGCGGATCGGCGAGTTCCAGGCCATCCAGTTCAAGCTGGCCGACATGGCCATGGAGATCGAACTGGCCCGCACCCAGGTGCTCAAGGCGGCCTGGCTCAAGGACCAGGGCCGCCCCTACACCCGCGAGGCGGCGATGGCGAAGCTCTTCGCCTCGGAGATGGCGACGCGGGCGGCCAGCCAGGCCGTGCAGATCCACGGGGGCTACGGCTACGTCCGGGACTACCCCGTGGAGCGGTACTACCGCGACGTGAAGCTGGGCGAGATCGGCGAGGGCACGTCGGAGATCCAGCGCCTGGTGATCGCCCGGCACATCCTCGGCGAACAGGAGGGGTGAGGTCCCGATGCGGCAGGTCGTGGCGAGCATGGCCGGGACGGTGTGGAAGGTGCTCGTGAAACCGGGCGACCGGCTGGCGCCGGGGCAGGACGTCGTGATCCTCGAGTCGATGAAGATGGAGATCCCCGTCGCCGCCGACGGTGGCGGAGTGGTGCAGGACGTGAAGGTGCGCGAGGGCGACTTCGTCAACGACGGCGACGTCCTCGTCGAACTGGAGTAGAGAGGGGGCGGGCGCCGTGCGATCGGTCCGGATCGGCGCCGGGCAGGGGTTCTACGGGGACTCCCTGCTCCCTGTCCTGGACGTGGCCCGCTACGGCAACGTGAAGTACATCGCCTTCGACACCCTGGCCGAACTCACCCTGGCGATCCTGCAGAAGGGCCGCAAGAAGGACCCGGACGCCGGCTACACCCGGGACGTCGTCCCGATGATGCGCAACCTCCTCCCGATCTGCTACGAGCGGGGGATCAAGCTCATCACCAACGCCGGCGGCATGAACCCGCCCGGGGCCGCCCGGGCCGTGGCCCAGGTGGCGAGGGAGCTCGGCATCCCCATCCGGATCGCCACCGTGACCGGCGACAACATCGTGGACCGGCTGGACGAGCTGGCCGAGAAGGGCTACCGCTTCGAGAACAAGGAGACCGGCGAGGCGCTGGGCGACATCCGGGAGCGGGTCCTCTTCGCCTCGGTGTACCTCGGCGCCCGGCCGATCGCCGAGGCGCTGGCCCGCGGCGCCGACGTCGTCATCACCGGCCGGACGACCGACACCGCCCAGTTCCTGGGGCCGGTCCTGCACGAGTTCGGCTGGGCGCCCGACGACTGGGACCGCCTGGCGCAGGGCATCGTGCTCGGGCACCTCATGGAGTGCTCCGGGCAGGTCACCGGCGGGAACTTCACCGGCTGGCGCGAGGTGCCGGACCTGTGGCGGATCGGCTTCCCGGTGGCGGAGGTCTACGAGGACGGCTCCTTCATCCTCACGAAGCCGGAGGGCACCGGCGGCGCCGTCACCGAGGCCACGGTGAAGGAACAGTTCCTCTACGAGATCCACGACCCCCGGGAGTACATCACCCCGGACGTGATCTGCGACCTCACCACGACCCGGATCGAGCAGGTGGGCCCCGACCGCGTCCGGGTCTGGGGCACCCGGGGCCGCCCGGCGCCCCACACGCTGAAGGCCCTCCTGGGGTACAGCGACGGCTGGGCCGGCGAGGGCTACGTGAGCTTCAGCTGGCCGGACGCCCTGGACAAGGCCCGCGCCGCCGAGGAGATCGTCCGCCGCCGGCTGGAGATGCAGGGCGTGCGGCCGGAGGAGATCCACGTCGAGTACATCGGCTACAATTCCCTCTGGGGCGCCCTGGCCCCCGAGCCGCAGGGCGAGCTCAACGAGGTGCGCCTGCGGATCGCCATCCGCTGCCGCGACCGGGAGGACTGCGAGAAGCTCTCCCGGGAGTTCCCGCCCCTGTACCTCTCCGGGCCGATGAACGCCGCCGCGATCCACGGCACCCCGGCGCCGCGGGAGCTGATGGGGCTCTGGTCGACCCTCATCCCGCGGGAGGAGATCGAGCCGTACATCCGGATCGACGTGACCGAGGTCCAGGTGGAGGGCGCGCCGCCCCGCCCGGCCCCCGCCGCGGCGGCCCCCGCCGCGGACCGTCCCCCGGCCGGGCGCCCGGGCGCCGGCGCGCCGGACCGGCCCCCGTGGCCGGCCGGCAAGCCGGTCCCGACGAAGGGCCGGGTCCGGCTCATCGACCTTGCCCACGGCCGCGCCGGCGACAAGGGGGACGCCAGCGACATCTCCCTCTTCGCCTACAACGAGGAGGCGTGGCAGATCCTGCGCGAGCACGTCACGGCCGAGCGGGTGGCCGAGTACTTCCGGCCGATCGCCACCGGCCCGGTCGAGCGGTACGAGGTGCCGAACGTGCGGGCGCTGAAGTTCATCGTGCACGGGGCCCTGGGCGGCGGCGCCCCCCGGTCGCTGCGCAGCGACAACCTGGGCAAGACGATGGCGGCGGCGCTCCTGCGGATGGAGCTCGACCTGCCGTGAGGAGGGAGCCCCCGTGTCTGACGCCGTGCTCGTCCGGGCCGGCGGGCCCATCGCCGAGGTGATCCTCAACAACCCGGAGCGGCACAACGCCCTGAGCGCGCCGGTCGTCGAGGGCCTGCACCGGGCCGCCGCCCACCTGGCGCTGGCGCAGGACGTCCGGGTGGTGATCGTCCACGGCGGGGAGTCCCCGGCGTTCTGCTCCGGCGCCGACCTCAAGGAGCGCGCCGCCATGACCGACCCGGAGGTGTTCGCCACCGTTCACCGCCTCCGGGAAGCAGTGAACGCGTTCGAGCGGCTGCCCATGCCCGTGATCGCCGCCATCCACGGCGCCTGCTTCGGCGGCGGGCTGGAGCTGGCGCTGGCCTGCGACATCCGCATCGCCGCCGACGACGCCCGCCTGGGCCTCACCGAGCTGCAGTGGGCCGTCATCCCCGGGGCGGGCGGCACCCAGCGGCTGCCCCGGGTGGTCGGGGTCGCCCGGGCGAAGGAGATGATCTTCACCGCCGCCCGCCTGGACGCGGCGGAGGCGGAGCGCATTGGCCTGGTGAACCGGGTGGTGCCCAAGGGCCGGCTCCTGGAGGAGGCGCGGGCCCTCGCCGGCCGCATCGCCGAGATGGCGCCCCTGGCGGCGCGCCTCGCCAAGCGGGCGATAGGCGCCGGCCTCGAGCTCGGCGACGGCCTGGCCCACGAGTGGGAGGCCTACCAGGCCATCATCCCGACGGAGGACCGCCGGGAGGGACTCCGGGCCTTCGCGGAGAAGCGAAAGCCCGAGTACCGCGGGCGGTAGCCCCGGGGCCGGGACACCCTGCTGGACGAGAGAGGAGAGTCCATGAGCCTGGACGAGGAACTCAGGGCCCGCCGGGCCCGGATCGAGGCCGGCGGGGCGGAGAAGTACCACCGGGCCAACGCGGAGAAGGGGAAGCTCTTCGTCCGCGAGCGGCTGCGCCGGCTGCTGGACGGCGGCGAGTGGGTCGAGGACGGCCTCTTCGCGAACGCGCTGGCGGAGGACCTCCCCGCCGACGGCGTGGTGACCGGCCTCGGCAAGATCCACGGGCGGCCGGTGGCCTTCATGGCCAACGACTCCACGGTCAAGGCGGGGTCCTGGGGCGCCCGGACGGTCGAGAAGATCCTCCGCATCCAGGAGACCGCCGAGCGGCTGCAGATCCCGATGCTGTACCTGGTCGACTCCGCCGGCGCCCGCATCACCGACCAGGTCGAGATGTTCCCCGGCCGTCGCCACGCCGGCCGCATCTTCGCCAACGAGGTGCGGCTCTCCGGCGTGGTGCCGCAGATCTGCCTGCTCTTCGGCCCGTCGGCGGCAGGGGGCGCCTACATCCCCGCCTTTACGGACGTCGTGATCATGGTCGAGGGCAACGCCTCCATGTACCTCGGGTCGCCCCGCATGGCCGAGATGGTGATCGGCGAGAAGGTGACCCTGGAGGAGATGGGCGGGGCCCGCATGCACGCCACCGTCTCCGGGTGCGGCGACATCCTGGTGCAGACGGAGAACGAGGCCATTGCCCTGGCCCGGGCCTACCTGGCCTACATGCCGCAGAACTTCCGGGAGTCGCCCCCGGTCTACGCTGCGGCGCCGCCGGCGCCGGGGCGCGACCTGGCCGAGATCGTCCCGGAGAACCAGAACGTCCCCTTCGACATGTACCAGTTCATCGAGCGGCTGGTCGACGAGGGGTCCTTCTTCGAGATCAAGCGCCTCTTCGCGCCGGAGGTCATCGTCGGCTTCGCCCGCCTCGGCGGCCGGGTCATCGGCGTCGTGGCCAACCAGCCCCGGGTCAAGGGCGGGGTCCTCTTCGTGGACAGCGCCGACAAGGCCGCCCGCTTCATCTGGCTCTGCGACGCCTTCAACATCCCGCTGCTGTTCCTGGCCGACGTCCCCGGCTTCATGATCGGGTCGGCCGTCGAGCGGCAGGGCATCATTCGCCACGGGGCGAAGATGATCTTCGCCGTCGCCGAGGCGACGGTGCCCAAGATCAGCGTGATCGTGCGCAAGGCGTACGGCGCGGGGCTCTACGCGATGTCCGGCCCGGCCTACGACGCGGACTGCACCCTCGCCCTGCCGACCGCCTCGATCGCGGTCATGGGTCCGGAGGCGGCGGTGAACGCGGTCTACGCGAACAAGATCGCCGAGCTGCCGACGGAGGAGGAGCGCCGCCGCTTCGTGATGGAGAAGCGGGCGGAGTACCGGCGGGACATCGACATCTACCGGCTCGCCTCGGAGCTGATCGTCGACGAGATCGTGCCGTTCGATCGCCTGCGTGAAGAGCTGATCCGGCGGTTCGAGTTCTACTCGACCAAGCGGGCCCGTCCCGTCGAGCGCAAGCACGGCGTGCCGCCCGTGTAGCGCTCGTGCACCGGCCGCCCCCGGCGCGCCGCCGCGCGATGCGGCCGGCGCGCCCCCCGCGCGTGGTCGCCTGGGCGGGCGTGCACACGGGGTTCACCGGCAGGCCGGCGGCGGTGCCGGCGCAGCGAGAGGTTGGAGGCGAGGTCATGGCCGAGGTGCGGATCGAGGCGCTTGCCGCCCACGAGGGGCAGGAGGTCACCCTCCGTGGCTGGGTGTACAACTACCGCTCCAGCGGGAAGATCCAGTTCGTGATCCTCCGGGACGGGACCGGGCTCTGTCAGGTCGTGCTGGTGAAGGGGCAGGTGCCGGACGGCGTGTTCGAGTCGGCCCGCCGGCTCACCCAGGAGTCAGCGGTCGAGGTCACGGGGACCGTCCGGGCCGACGCCCGGGCGCCGGGCGGGTTCGAGCTGGCCGCCCGGGACCTGACCGTGATCCACCTGGCCGAGCAGGACTACCCCATCACGCTGAAGGAACACGGGGTGGAGTTCCTCCTGGACCACCGGCACCTGTGGCTCCGAACCCCGCGCCAGGTGGCGATCCTCCGCATCCGGCACGAGATCACGCGGGCGATCCGGGAGTTCCTCGACGGCCGCGGCTTCGTCTGCACGGAGTCTCCGATCCTCATGGGCACGGCGGCGGAGGGGACGACGACCCTCTTCCAGACCCAGTACGTGAGCGGTGAGCCCGCCTTCCTGAGCCAGTCCGGCCAGCTCTACGTGGAGGCGACGGCCGCCGCCCTGGGCAAGGTGTACACCTTCGGCCCGACCTTCCGGGCGGAGAAGTCGAAGACCCGGCGCCACCTGATCGAGTTCTGGATGGTGGAGCCGGAGATGGCCTTCTGCACGCACGAAGAGAACATGAAGCTGCAGGAGGAACTGGTCACGCACGTCGTCGAGTCCGTGCTTCGGAACCGGCAGCGGGAACTGGAGACGATCGGCCGGGACCTGGAGCCGCTCAAGCGGGTGCAGCCGCCCTTCTACCGCCTCACTTACGAGGAGGCGCTGGAGGTGCTGCGGGAGGAGCATGCCCGCACGCCTGACGCGGAGTGGGAGCCCGTCCCGTGGGGCGAGGACTTCGGTGCGCCGCACGAGGCCACGCTCAGCCGGCGCTTCGACCGGCCCGTGTTCATCGAGCGGTACCCGGCCAAGGTCAAGGCCTTCTACATGCAGCCCGACCCCGACCGGCCGGAACTCGTGCTCAACGACGACCTGCTCGCCCCGGAGGGGTACGGGGAGATCATCGGGGGCAGCCAGCGCATCCACGACCTCGAGGTGCTGAAGCAGCGGATCCGGGAGCACAACCTGCCGGAGGACGCGTACCAGTGGTACATCGACCTGCGCCGTTTCGGCTCGGTGCCGCACTCCGGGTTCGGCCTGGGCATCGAGCGCCTGGTGGCCTGGATCTGCGGTCTGGAGCACGTGCGGGAGACCATCCCGTTTCCGCGCCTTCTCAACCGTCTATATCCATAGTGGCATCCGGGCGCGCCACCGGCCCGGATCCGGCGCCGTGCAGGAGGTCCGTGACAGGGCGGAGAATATCCAGAACCGGCAAATATTGAAGGAAAAGCCCGGACCGGGGGGGAGGAGGCAGGCCCTTGACCGCGGGACTCGGGGAGATCGGCCGGCGCCTGCGGGAGGCGCGCCAGGCAAGGGGCATCAGTCTCGCCGAGGTCGAGGAGCAGACGAAGATCCGCAAGCGGTACCTCGAAGCCATCGAAGCGGGCGCGGACACGATCCTCCCGGGCGAGGTCTACATCAAGGGGTTCATCCGCACGTACGGGAACTTTCTCGGCCTCGACGGCGCGGCGCTCGTCGAAGAGTACAAGCGTCTCGTCGCGGCCGAGCGCCAGTCCCAGAAGACGGGCGAGGGACGCCCCCGGGAGGACGCCGAGGAGACCGGGACCTCCCTGACGCCGTGGGCGGCAGGCGCGCCGCAGCCGGCGGCCCGTGGGGCGCGCCCGCGCGCGCCGGTCCGGTCGGGGGCAGCCCGGGCTACCCGGCCCCGCGCGGGGGCCCGGCGGGGGGGCCGCGCGGCCTTCGGGCGGTGGCTGGTCGGGCTCCTCGTGGCTGCCGCCGGGCTTGTCCTCCTGTGGCTGCTGTACGTGCCGCCCGCACCGCCCCCCGTCGCGCCGGGGCCGCCCGCGGTGCCGGGGCCGGCTGCCGGTGGTCCCGCGCCGGCCGCACCGTCCCCGGAACCGGCGACCCCGCCCCCGGTCACCCCGCCACCCCCGCCGGAGCCGGAGGTCCGGGTCGAGCGGGGCGAGCGCGGGCCGGGCGGGGTGATCCCCTTCACCGTCAGCCCGGGCCCCGTCGAGCTCGAGCTGGCTGCCCGGGACCGGTCGTGGGTCTCCGTCGTGGCCGACGGCCAGGGGGTGTTCGAGGGCATGCTCTCGGCCGGGGACACCCGGCGCTTCACGGCCAGCGAGAGGATCGACCTGGTGATCGGGTGGCTCGACCCCGTCGACGTGACGGTCAACGGCAAGGCCTTCGGCCCCCTCGGCACGGGGGGCCCGGCCCGGGTACGGATCGCCGTGGCGGGCCGCTGAACGGGCGTACCACCCCCGCCCCCGGCATAGCGGCCGGGGGCGGCCTCGTACATGTTGCCGGGGGGTGGTGCCCTTGCCGGCGAGGCGGCGCGGGGCGGCAGTCGGGGGGTGGGTCGCCCTCGGCCTCGCCTGGCTCTTCGCGCTGCGCCCGGGGCCGGCGCCGGAGATCCCCGCAGGCGTGCACGGTCTGCCGCCGTGGGCGGAGGTCGGCAGCGCCACGGGCGCGCGGGCCGGCGCCGGGGAGCCGGCGCCGGTGCCGCCTCCGCCCCGGTTGACGGCGGCGGCCGCGATCCTGATGGACTGGGAGACGGGGCAGGTCCTCTACGAGAAGAACGCGACGCAGAAGCGGCCGCCGGCGAGCACGACGAAGGTGCTGACGGCGATCCTCGCCCTGGAGCGGGCGCGGCTCGACGACGTGGTGACGATCTCGAGCCGGGCCGCCCGGGTCCCGGGGTCGAGCATGTACGTCCGCGCGGGCGAAACATATACCCTTCAGGAGCTCCTGTACGGCCTCCTCCTGCACTCGGGCAACGACGCGGCGGTGGCGATCGCCGAGCACGTGGCCGGGTCGGTGGAGGCCTTCGCGCAGCTGATGAACGAGAAGGCGCGGGCGATCGGCGCACGTTCGAGCCACTTCCTGAACCCGCACGGCCTGCACCAGCCGGGCCACTACAGCACCGCCTACGACCTGGCCCTCATCACCCGGTACGCCCTGGAGAACCCGGTCTTCGCCGAGATCGTGCGGCAGCGCCATGCGGAGATCCTGGTGGGAGAGGAGACGCGCGCCCTCCGCAACACGAACCGGCTGCTGTGGATGTACGAGGGGGCCGACGGCGTCAAGACGGGCACCACGAGCGCTGCCGGGGCGTGCCTCATCGCCTCGGCGACCCAGTCCGATCCGGACAGCTTCCTGCCGCAGAAGCTCGTGACCGTCGTCCTCGACGCGGACGGCCGCTGGCGGGACTCGATCCGCCTCCTGGAGTGGGGGTTCACGAACTTCCGGCTCGCCCGGGTGGCCCGGGCGGGGGAGGTGATCGGCTACCTGCCGGTGGCGGGCGGGCTCGACCCCTGGGTCCCGATCGTGCCGCGGCGCGACCTGGCGGCGGCCGTGCCCAGGGCCGAGCGCGGCCGTCTCAGCGTCCGGGTCGACCTCCCGCCCCGGATCCGCGCCCCCGTGGCCGCCGGCCAGGTGCTCGGCCGGGCGACGGTCCTCCCGCCGGGCCCGAGCGCGGGGCGTCCGGTGGACCTCGTGGCGGGGCAGCCGGTGGGCCGGGCCACGTGGGCCACGTACCTGGCCAGGGCCCTCCTGCCGTGGCTCCGGTGGTCGGCGGCGCGCTAGCGCGAGTCCGAGCGCGCATGGAGCGCCACGCGCGGGCGCAGCCTACCCGCGACGACGCGCATGGGGGGCTGGCACATGAACGGCGCGGAGTTTCTCGTCAACTGCTTGAAGAACGAGGGCGTGGACACCGCCTTCGGCGTTCCCGGCGAGGAGATGCTCGACTGCCTGCAGGCGATGGGCCGCGGCGGCATCCGGCCGATCGCGACCCACTCCGCGGCGTCGGCGGTGTGGGCCGCCGCGGGCTACGGGAGCATCACCCGCCGGCCGGGGGTCGCCTTCGGCGCGCCGGGGCCGGCCGCCCTGCAGATGGCGCCCGCCCTGGCTTCCTGCACCCGGGACGGCTACCCCGTCGTGGCGATCATCGGCACCACCCGGCGGGACCGCCACCTCTCGACCGACCGGGGGCACCTGGACCTCACGGGCGCGCTCGCCCCGTACTGCAAGCACGTGGCCGGCGTCGCCAGCGGGCCCGTGATCCGGGACGAGGTGCGGGAGGCGTTCCGCCAGGCTTACCGGGACAAGGCGGGGGCGGTGGCGCTGGTGCTGCCGGAGGACATCGCCGCGGCGCCGGTGGACGAATCCCTGCAGCCCGTGACGCGGTACCGCCAGGGGAGGCCCTTCCCCGAGCCGGAGGCGGTGGAGGAGGCGGCCCGGCACCTGGACGGCGCCGAGCGGCCGGTGATCATCGCCGGGCAGGGCGTGGCGCGCAGCGGCGCCCACGAGGAACTGATGGCCCTGGCCGAGAAGGCGGGGATCCCGGTGGTGGCCACGTTCGCCGGCAAGGCGGCCATCGCCTTCGACCACCCGATGCTCGCGGCGTACGCCGGGCTCCAGGTGGACGACCACCCGGACAGCCTCCTGCACCGGGCCGACGTGGTCCTCTGCGCCGGCTACGAGCCCGCCGAGTGGGACCCGCAGCGCTGGAACCCGCACCTGACGCTTCGGGTCATCCACGTGGGCGAGGCGCCGGCGCACGTGCAGGTGCACTACAACCCGGTGGTCGAGATCGTCGGCGACCTGAACGCCGCCCTCAGCCGGCTGACCTCGCTTCTGGAGCCCCGGGTCCGGCCCGGCTGGGCGGGGCCGGACGGCATCGCCGGTCAGGTCAAGCGGGGGCTCGAGGACGAGATGGAGCGCCTGCGGCGCGACCACTCGTTCCCGATCGAGCCGGGCCGCCTGGTGCTGGAACTGGCACAGGCGATGCGCCGGAGCGACCTCCTGGCCGTCGACGTGGGGGCACACGCCGCCTGGGCGGGGCGCCTCTTCCCCGTCCGCCACCCCGGCACCTACTGGACATCCGGGGTCTTCAAGGCGGTGGGGTTCGCCGTCCCGTTCGCCCTCGGCCTGGCGCTGGCGATGGCCCGGGGCGAGGGCAACCGGGTCGTCGCCCTGTGCGGCGACGGCGGCTTCCTCCGCCACGGTACGGAGGTGCAGACGGCGGCCCGGCTGGGGCTGCCGCTCGTGGTGGTCGTGGCACACGACGCGCGGTACGGCCTCACGGACCAGCAGGCCGTGAACGCCGGTGCCGGACCGTGGGCCACCCGGTTCGGGCCCTTCGAGCCCGGCCAGGTGGCGCGCATGGCGCAGGCGCTGGGGGCCCTGGGGATCGAGGTCCACGATTCGGACCACCTGCCCCGGGCCCTGCGGGAGGCGCTCGATTCCGATCGGGCCGCCGTCGTGGCGGTGCCGGTGGACCCGCACGCGCACCAGAAACTCGGCCGCCTGGAGACGGTGCGCGCGCGGGTGTAACCCGGGGCGATCGCCGTGGCCCGGACGGGCGGAGGGGGCGCCGTGTGCTTCGCCCCCTCCGGCCCCGGCACGGATCCCCGGGGGCGATGGTGCCCCGGGGCCGTCCGGCCCTGCGGAGCGGGCCGGCAGCCGGGGCCGTGGCGCTGCCGCCGTTCCCGGTGGCCCGGGACGTGTGCCGTTCTGCGGTGCATGACGGTGTTCCGCCGGGTGGCCCGACAGGCAATCGGTGCGCGTCGAGAGGCGAGGTTGTGTAGCACCGATTGCCTGACCACCCCCGTCCGCCCCGCCGGGAGCGCCGGCCAGGGGCGTGAGGTCGACCGGAATCGATCCTTATGTCGACAACTCCGGGCCACCAACTCTCCGACCGGGCCGTCATGTCAAGTGCAGTCCGCCGGTGAGGCAAGAAATGCGACTCTACGGTCCCGGTCAACTGTCACCGATTGCCTCTCTGAGGGAATATTTCCCAGATACAACACCCAGAGCCATGTACGCCAGTTGGAGGGTGCTGGCCGTGTGCAGCAGGTCCCGTGGCAGACGGTGCCGGTCCCCGCGTCTGGCGGGCGGCGGTGACCGCGGGAGCCGTGGACCACGTGGCAACGCCGAGGTGCCGGAAGCGGGTATAGAGGCGTTTCACACGGACGGACGGCCCAGCGAACGGGAGACTCTGGACGCGCGCCCGCCGCTGTGGCAATCTGAGAGGTGTACGCCGCCGAGATTTGCACTTCTTCGGGGTGGCATATCGGGGAGCCGCTTGCTATACTGTGTATGAGTAATTCGCATGAACCTTATTCCGCCTGAGAATCCGCAGGTTTTCTGCGCGCCAGTTCGTGAGAGTTGTAACAAAATAGGCGGTCGCTTCCAGTTCCGTGCTCCCGGGCCCTCGAAGCGGGCCCTTCCCGTTGATCCCCGCCCACCCAAAGGAGGCCACCTGCCGTGCACCCGTACCTGCCGCTCCTCGTTTATGGGGTTTTGGCGGTGGCCGTGCCCCTGGTCATCTCGTGGCTGTTCCACCGGGTCGCCCCGAGACGGCCGGAGCCGGCCAAGTACCTCCCGTACGAGTCCGGTCACCCCACGGCGCCGCTTCTGGGGCGCATCCCGGTCAAGTTCTACCTGGTGGCGATGCTGTTCGTCATCTTCGACGTCGAGGCCGCCTCCTTCTACCCCTGGGCCGTGAACCTGCGGGACCTGGGGGCTTTCGGCTTGTGGGAGATGCTGGCCTTCCTCGTGGTGCTGGCGGTGGGTTACGCCTACGTGTGGAAGAAGGGGGGATTCTCGTGGCGGTGACCGGCCTCGAGCAGGACCAGTTCCTGGTCACCACGGTCGACCAGTTCGTGCGCTGGGCGCAGAAGTCGAGCATCTGGCCGCTGACGTTCGGTCTGGCGTGCTGCGCCATCGAGATGATGGCCCTGGTCACGCCCCGTTACGATATGGCGCGGTTCGGCGCGGAGGTGTTCCGGGCATCGCCCCGGCAGGCCGACCTGATGATCGTCTCCGGCCGCCTGTCGAACAAGATGGTGCCGGTCATCAAGCAGATCTACCAGCAGATGCCGGAGCCCAAGTGGGTCGTCGCCATGGGCGCCTGTGCGAGCTCGGGCGGGATCTTCGACAACTACGCCATCGTCCAGGGGGTCGACCAGGTGATCCCCGTCGACGTGTACGTGCCCGGCTGCCCGCCCACCCCCGACGCGGTGATGGACGCGGTGCTGAAGCTGCAGAAGGGGATCATCGAGGGCCGGGTGAAGGGTGGGGTGATGGCCGGATGACCACCGCCGCACCCGGCCCCGCCGCGCTGGAACACGTACGCACCACCATCGTGCCCGAACTGCTCGCCGCCTTCCCCGGTGTCGCCGAGGAGCTGCCGACGCCCTTCGAGATCCCCCAGGTCCGGGTGAGCCCGGAGGCGATCCGGGGCGTCGCCGAGTGGCTGAAGGCCCGGGGCTTCAACATGCTCCTGGACCTGGGCGGTGTGGACTACCACCCGCACCGGCAGGGAGAGGACCGCTTCGAGGTCGTGTACCACTTCTTCGCCCTGCCGCAGCTCTGGAAGCTGCGGGTCCGGGTGCCGGTCGGGGGGCAGAAGCCCGAGGTGCCGAGCCTCTCCGACCTGTGGCCCAACGCCAACCCGGCGGAGCGGGAGGTGTGGGATCAGTTCGGGATCCGGTTCCGGGGCCACCCGAATCTGACCCGCATCCTGAACCCGGACGACTGGGAGGGGCACCCGCTCCGCAAGGACTACCCGCTGCGCGGCCCCCGGGCCATGGGGCCCTATCTCCCTGCCGACCTGAACCGATTCCACCCCTTCAAGGACGAACCACCGGATGAGGGGTGACGAACTCGCCATGAGCACGCTCGACCGGGAGGACGTCGAGGTCCTGGACGAGAAGCAGGACCGGATGACGATCTCCGTCGGCCCCCACCACCCGTCGACCCACGGCGTGCTCCGCCTCGTGCTCGAGCTCGAGGGCGAGACCATCGTCAAGGCCCAGCCCGAGCACGGGTTCCTGCACACCGGGATCGAGA
This sequence comes from Caldinitratiruptor microaerophilus, assembly GCF_025999835.1. Lineage (NCBI taxonomy): Bacteria > Bacillati > Bacillota > Clostridia > Eubacteriales > Symbiobacteriaceae > Caldinitratiruptor > Caldinitratiruptor microaerophilus. The sequence continues at coordinate 567,865 of NZ_AP025628.1, forward strand.
AGAGCGCCGAGAACCTGACCTGGACCCAGGCCATCACGGTACTCGACCGGATGGACTACCTGTCGCCCCTTTCGAACAACCTCGGCTACGTCCTGGCGGTGGAGAAGCTCCTTGGCGTGGAGGTGCCGCCCAAGGCCGTCTGGGCCCGGGTGCTCCTCACCGAGCTCCAGCGCATCGCCAGCCACCTGGTGTTCCTGGGCACCGGCGGGCTGGACGTGGGGGCGCAGTCGCCGTACTTCTACGCCTTCGACATGCGCGAGGGAATCCTCGACATCTTCGAGGAGACCACGGGCGCCCGCATGAACCCGTCGTACTTCCGGGTCGGCGGGCTGGCGAAGGATCTGCCGGAGCACTTCGACCGCATCGTCCGGGACTACCTGAAGAAGTTCCCGGGCCGCCTGCAGGAGCTGAAGGACCTCCTGGAGGAGAACCCGATCTTCCTGGACCGCACGAAGGGCATCGGGGTGCTGACGGCCGAGCAGGCCATCGCCCTGGGCCTCACCGGCCCGAACCTGCGGGCCAGCGGGGTCGCCTACGACGTGCGCAAGGCCTTCCCCTACTGCGGCTACGAGAACTTCCAGTTCGACGTGCCCGTAGGGAAGAACGGCGACGCTTACGACCGCTTCGTCCTCCGCATCCGGGAGATCGAGGAGTCGTACAAGATCGTCCAGCAGGCCCTCGACGGCATGCCGGAGGGCCCGCACATGACCTCGAACCGCAAGGTGGCCCTGCCGCCGAAGGAAGAGGTCCGGCATTCGATGGAAGCGCTCATCCACCACTTCAAGCTGGTCTCCGAGGGCTTCAAGGTGCCGGCCGGCGAGGTGTACCAGGCCATCGAGTCGCCGCGGGGGGAGTTCGCGGTCTACGTGGTGTCCGATGGCGGCAACAAGCCCTGGCGGGTCCGGGTCCGTCCCCCGAGCTTCTACGCCGTCCACGCCCTGCCCACGATGCTCCAGGGCGCCATGCTCGCGGACATGGTCATGATCATCGCCGCAGCCGATCCGGTCTTCGGGGAGGTGGACCGCTGATGCCCGTGTTCGAGGCCCCGGCCTGGGTGAAGGAGCGGGATGCGGAGATCCGCGAGATCCTCTCGCGCTACCCCGACAGCCGGTCGGCCCTCATGCCGCTCCTGCACCTGGCCCAGGAGGAGCGGGGCTACATCAGCCAGGAGGACATCGAGGCCGTGGCCGGGATCCTGAACCTCACCCCGGCCTACGTGGAGTCCGTCTGCTCCTTCTACTCCCTGTACCACCGCCACCCGGTGGGCAAGTACGTGCTGCTCGTGTGCAACAACGTCTCCTGCGCCCTGCGGGGCAGCGGCCGCATCGCCGAGCTCCTGAAGCAGAAGCTCGGGGTCGAGAGCGGCGGCACCACCCCGGACGGGCTCATCACGCTCGAGGTCACCCACGAGTGCCTCGCGAACTGCGACGCGGCGCCCGTGCTCACCGTCAACGGCGAGTACGTGGTGAAGCTCGACGAGAAGAAGATCGACGGGCTCCTGGCCGACCTGCGGGCCGGCAGGGGTCCCGACGCCTGGATCGAGCGCAGGCCCGAGACGGGCTACTTCGCCGAGCCGGAGGCCGCACCGCCCGGCTACTGGGGCAAGCCCGGCCGGGCCGAGGCCGAGGTCGCGGCCGCCGGCGAAGGCGAGCCCGCCCGCGAGGGCGGGGCCGGGGAGGGACAGGCATGAGCTTCGAGCCGGTCCTCACCCGGGGCATCGGACAGCTCGACCTCAACGACATCGAGGTGTACGAGAAGCAGGGCGGCTACCAGGCGCTGCGCAAGGCCCTGAAGATGACCCCGGACGAGGTGACCGCCGAGGTCACGAAGTCGAACCTGCGGGGCCGCGGCGGCGCGGGCTTCCCCACCGGCCGCAAGTGGGGGTTCCTGCCCAAGGACGGCCGGCCCCGCTACCTCGTCTGCAACGCGGACGAGTCCGAGCCCGGCACCGCCAACAACCGCATCCTCCTCCAGTGGCACCCGCACCAGCTCATCGAGGGGATCCTGATCTCCGCCTACGCCATCGGGGCGGCGAAGAGCTTCATCTACATCCGCGGCGAGTTCTACCGCGGCTACCGGGCCCTCGTGGAGGCGCTCGCCCAGGCCCGGGCGAAGGGGTACGTGGGCGAGCGGATCCTGGGCACCGACTTCAGCCAGGAGATCGTGGTGCACCGGGGCGCCGGCGCGTACATCTGCGGCGAGGAGTCGGCCCTCTTGAACTCCCTCGAGGGGAAGCGGGGCGAGCCCCGGGTCAAGCCCCCGTTCCCGGCCGTGGTCGGCCTGTACGGAATGCCTACCATCATCAACAATGTCGAGACCCTCTCCTGCGTCCCGCACATCATCGAGCGGGGGGCGGACTGGTTCCTGTCGATCGGCCCGGCGGGCAGCCCGGGGCCGAAGATCTTCACGGTGAGCGGCCTCGTGCGCCGGCCCGGCAACTACGAGCTGCCGATGGGCGTGCCCCTCCGGGAGCTCCTCTTCGAGCACGCCGGCGGCATGCTGCCGGGGCGCAAGTTCAAGGCCGTCCAGCCCGGCGGCGGCTCCACCCCGCTCCTGGTGGAGCAGCACCTGGACACGCCGATGGACTTCGACTCCGTGCGCCAGGCCGGGTCGATGCTCGGCACCGCCGGCGTGATGGTCTACGATGACACCGTGAGCATGGCCACCGTCGCCGCCTACCTGGCCCGCTTCTACGCGAACGAGTCCTGCGGCCAGTGCACCCCCTGCCGGGAGGGCACCCGCTGGATGAACGTGATCGTGGACCGCATCGAGGCGGGCGGCGGGCGGCCGGAGGACCTGGACGTCCTCCGCAGCTTCGGCTTCAGCATGATGGGCACCACGATCTGCCCCTTCAGCGACGCCTCTCAGGGCTTCATCCAGTCGGCCCTCAAGTACTTCCCGGAGGACTTCACGGCCCGCATGTCCGTGGCCGCCGGCCGGGAGGAGGTGCGAACCGCGTGAGCCAGGAACGGGTCACCGTCACCATCGACGGGCGCACCGTCCAGGTCCCGAAGGGCACGCTCATCATCCACGCGGCCAGGCAGGCGGGCGTCGAGATCCCCTTCTTCTGCTACCACCCGCAGATGGAGCCGGCCGGCGTCTGCCGCATGTGCCTGGTGCAGGTCGAGAAGATGCCCAAGCCCGTCACCGCCTGCAACACGCCGGTGGCGGACGGGATGGTCGTGTACACGCAGAACGACAACGTGAAGGGCTACCAGGAGGGCGTGCTGGAGTTCCTGCTGCTGCACCACCCGCTCGACTGCCCGGTCTGCGACAAGGGCGGCGAGTGCCAGCTCCAGGACCTGACCTTCGCCTACGGCAAGGGCACCAGCCGCCTGCTGGACCCCAAGCAGCACAAGCCCAAGGCCGTGAACCTGGGGCCGTTCATCGTCCTCGACGAGGAGCGCTGCATCCTCTGCCGGCGCTGCGTCCGCTACGATGACGAGATCGCGGTGGAGAACCAGCTGGTCATCGAGGAGCGGGGCCACGACAACCTCATCACGACCGCGGCGGGGCTGCCGTACGAGCACCCCTTCACGGGCAACGTGATCGACATGTGCCCGGTGGGCGCGCTCACGAGCGACCTCTACCGGTTCAAGTCCCGGCCGTGGGACCTCTCCAAGGTGGAGAGCGTCTGCACGGGCTGCTCGCTGGCGTGCCGGGTGCGCCTCGACTTCCGCCACGGGCGGCTCCTGCGGGTCGTCACGGTGGACGCGACGAACGAGGGCCAGTGGATCTGCGACCGCGGCCGCTTTGGCTACCAGTACGTGCACTCCGGCGAGCGCGTCACCCAGCCGCTCGTGCGCCGGGACGGCCGGCTCGTGCCCGTCACCTGGGGCGAGGCCCTGGCCGAGGCGGCCCGTCGCCTGGGCGAGATCCAGGCGGCCCACGGCGCCGGGGCCATCGGCTTCATCGGCGGCGGCCGGCTCACCATCGAGGAGGCCTACCTGCTGCAGAAGTTCGCCCGGGCCGTGGTCGGCACGAACAACGTCGACCACCGGGTCACGGGCCAGGTCACGGCCGGGCTCGCCGCCTTCCCGGGCCGCCTCGCCGACCTCAGGGACGCGGACGTGTACCTCCTGGTCGATGTCCTCCCGGCCGAGAAGGCCCCGGTGATGGACCTGCCGATCCGCCAGGCGCTCCGCCGCCGGCGGGCGCGGCTCGTCTCGATCGGCCCCGCCACCCCGAAGTACCGGTACCGCCACGGGCGCATCGCGGTGCGGCCGGGGCAGACGGCCGCCGTGCTGGAGGCGCTGGCCCGGGCGGTCCGTGGCCAGGTGCCCGCCGGCGTGCCCGAGGGCGTGGCGCCGGAGGCCGTGGAGGAGACGGCGAAGCTCCTGACGGGTGCCCGCAAGATCGCCGCCGTATGGGGCGGCGAGGGCGCCGCGGCCGGCAAGGCCCTGCTGGGGCTCCTGCAGGCCCTGCACAGCCCCAAGGACGGGCGCACGGTCCACCTCCTGATCCCGGGCGAGCAGAACCAGAGCAGGGCCGCGGCCGCCGCCGGCGTCCTGCCCGGCTACCTGCCGGGCTTCCGCTCCGTGCAGGCCGGCCCGACCCGCGACGCCGTCCAGCGCCTGTGGGGCCGTCCGGTGCCGCAGGCCGCCGGCCTCGACACCGGCGCCATGCTGGCTGCCGCCGCCCGGGGCGAGCTGAAGGCGCTCTACCTCGTGGGCGCCAACCCCGCCCTCACCTGGCCTGACGGCCGCCTGGCCCGCGAGGCGCTGGAGCGGGCGGACCTGGTGATCGTGCACGAGCTCTTCCTGACCGAGACCGCCCGGATGGCGCACATCGTCTTCCCGGCCGCGCCCTTCACGGCGAAGGCCGGCCACTACGCCGCCCTCGACGGGGAGGTGCGCCCCCAGGCGCCCGCCGCCCAGCAGGCCGGCGGGCAGGCGCAGCCGGACGGCGCCATCCTCGCGGCGCTGGCCCGGGAGATGGGCGTGGCCTTCAAGGCGGGCCCGCGGGAGGTGGCCGCCGAGCTCGAGCAGCTCCTGGGCGGCATCCGGCCCGGGGCGGTGCTGCCCGGCGCGCCGGCGGAGATCCTCGACCGGCCCTTCTACGAGGCGCCGGAGGCCGGCGCCGGGGAGGCCGGCCACACCCTCGCCGTGGTTCCCGTCGACCGCCTCTTCGCCGGGGGCGGGACCGTCGCCTTCGACGAGGGGGTGGCCCGGGTCGCCAACCGGGCGCAGGCGCTCCTGCACCCGGACGACCTGGCCCGCCTCGGCCTGGCCGAGGGCGCCCCGGTGCGGCTGGAGGCCGGCGGCGAGGCGATCGAGCTCACCGCGGTGGCCGACGACCGGGTGATCCCCGGCACGGTCCAGGTGCCGCGCCACCTGCCCGAGGCGCCCGTGAACCGCCTCGGCCCGGGTGCCCGGGTCACCGTCAGCCGGGCGGCCGTGGAGGTGACGGCGTGATGGCGGCGGCGCTGGCGTGGATCGCCCTCAAGTCGCTGATCCTGATCCTCGTCCTCCTGGGCGGCTTCGCGTACATCATGGTGTTCGAGCGAAAGCTCCTGGGCTGGATGCAGTACCGGCTGGGGCCCAACCGGGTGGGACCGTGGGGGCTCCTGCAGCCCATCGCCGACGGCGTGAAGATGTTCTTCAAGGAAGACCTCATGCCCCGGGACGCCGACCCGATCGTGTTCCACACGGCCCCGATGATCGCCCTGGCCGTGGCGCTCCTGGCCTACGCGCTGATCCCGGTGGCGCCGGGGTGGGCGATCGCCTCTCCCGACGCCGGCATGCTCACCCTCCTGGCCATCACGAGCCTGGGGGTGTACGGCATCGCCCTGGGGGGCTGGGCGTCCCAGTCGAAGTACGCCCTCCTGGGGTCGCTGCGGTCGACCGCCCAGATGGTCTCCTACGAGCTGGCCATGGGCATGGCGGCCCTCAGCGTGATGGTGGTGGCCGGGTCGGTGCGGTTCGCGGACATCGTCGACGCCCAGGCGGGGCTGTGGAACATCGTCCGGATGCCGGTCGCCTTCCTCGTCTTCTTCATCGCCATGTTCGCCGAGACGAACCGCACGCCGTTCGACCTGCCCGAGGCCGAGGCGGAGCTGGTCTCCGGCTACAACACCGAGTACAGCGGCATGCGCTTCGCCATGTTCTACATGGCCGAGTACGTCAACATGATCACGGCCGCCAGCCTCATCACGCTCCTCTTCCTTGGCGGCTGGCGGGGCCCGTGGCTGCCCCCGGTCGTGTGGTTCCTGCTCAAGGTGGTCTTCCTCCTCTTCGTCTTCATCTGGGTGCGGGCGACCCTGCCCCGCCTGCGCTACGACCGGTTGATGCACTTCGGCTGGAAGGTGCTCCTGCCGGCTTCCGCCGCCAACCTGGTGGCTTACGCCGCCTGGGTGGCCCTGAGGTGAGGGGGTGGAGGGCGTGCTGAAGGCGATCGCCAAGGGCCTGGGCACGACGCTCAGGGTCCTGTTCAAGCCGCCGAGCACGTACGAGTACCCGGAGAAGAAGAAGCCCCGCGCGGCCCGCTTCCGCGGCCGGCACGAGCTGCGGATCTACGAGAACGGGCTGGAGATGTGCGTCGGGTGCGAACTGTGCCAGGTGGCCTGCCCGGCCAACGCCATCACGGTGGTGGCGGCGGAGAACGACCCGGCCGCCCCGCACAGCCCGGGCGAGCGGTACGGGTACAAGTACCAGGTGGACCTCCTCCGCTGCATCTTCTGCGGCCTGTGCGAGGAGGCGTGCCCGACCGACTGCCTGCACCTGACCCAGGAGTTCGAGCTGGCGGCGTTCACCCGGGAAGCCGAGGTCTACCAGAAGGACCGGCTGCTGGCCAGAAGGCCCTCCGGCTACCGGGTGCCGGAGAACGTCTACCCGCCCTACACGGGCCGGAAGGCGGCGGTACACGCATGATGGCGGTGTTCGTCGTGGCGGCGCTGGTGGCGCTGGCGGGCGCGGTGGGAGTGCTGCGGGCCCGCCAGCCGGTCCACAGCGTCCTCGCCCTCATCCTCAGCTTCGGCGCCCTGGCGGTGCTGTACCTCAGCCTGGCCGGCGAGTTCATGGCCGTGGTCCAGCTCATCATCTACGCCGGCGCGATCATGGTCCTGTTCCTGTTCGTCATCGGGCTCCTGACCGCCCGGCTCGACCCCGCCGAGAAGGGCCCCGAGCCGCTCCGGGGGCAGGTGCCGGCGGCCGCGGCGGCCATGGCCGTGCTGGGCCTCCTCCTGGCGGGCGCCGGCCTGCGGGCGGCGTACGCCCCGGCCGACCCCGCGCCGGCGGCGGGCTTCGGCGGGGTCCGGGCGTTCGGCCACGAGCTCCTGGTCACCCACGTGTTTCCGTTCGAGCTGACGGCGTTCGTACTGATGGTCGCCGTCGTGGGCGTCCTCATCCTGGTCGGCCGGCGGCACGCGTAGCCGCCGGGGGCCGGCCCGAGGAGGCAGTCACGTCATGGTTCCCATCTCGGCCTACGTGGCCCTGGCGTCCGTCCTCTTCATCCTGGGCGGGGCCGGGGTGCTCCTGCGGCGGAGCCCGCTCGTGACCCTCATGTCGATCGAGCTCATGTGGAACAGCGCCAACCTGCTCCTCGTGGCGTTCTCGCGGCAGTTCGGGTCCCACGACGGCCAGGTCTTCGCCTTCCTCGTCATGGTGGTGGCGGCGGCCGAGGTGGCCATCGGCCTGGCGCTGGTGGTGCTGGTGTTCCGGCGCCGCGAGCGGGTCGACCTCGACGATGTCCACACCCTGTCCGGCTAGCCGCTGCCGGACCGAACGCGCATCTGTGGCGGACAGGCCCCGATCCTGCCCGCCCACGAAGGGGACGAGATCACGGTGCACGACTCGCTCCTGCCTGTCCTGATCCTCATCCCGCCGCTCCTGGGCGCCGCCGTGATCGCCGGACGGACGCGGTACTGGCGGAGCGCCGCGGCGATCGGGGTGCTGGCGTCGGCGATGGTCCTGGTGGCCTTCGGCTTCACCCTGGGCGCCTTCGTCGAGCTCCAGCGGGTGGGGCCGGACGCGATCCTCCGGACCACGCTGACGTCCTGGGAGATCGGCGGCCACCGGTACCAGATGGGCCTCATGATCGACCAGCTGTCGATGTGGTGGCTCCTGGTGGTCACCGGCGTGGGCTTCCTCATCCACGCGTACTCCACGGGCTACATGCACGGAGACCCCGACTACGGCCGCTACTTCGCCAAGCTGAACTACTTCGTGTTCGCCATGTCCCTGCTGGTGATGGCGAACAACTTCCTGACCCTGGTCATCGGCTGGACGAACGTCGGCCTGGCGTCCTACCTCCTGATCGGGTTCTACCGCACCCGGCCGGCGGCGAACGCCGCGCAGATCAAGGCGTACGTCGTCAACCTGATCGGCGAGGTGTTCATGCTCACCGGCATCGGGGCCGCGGTGGCCCGCTACGCCACGGTCGACTTCTGGGACGTGGCGCAGGCGGCCCGGTTCGACCCGCCCGGGGCCACGGTGATCGCCCTGCTCGTACTCGTCGGCGCCGTGGCCAAGTCGGCTCAGATGCCGCTCCACGTCTGGCTTCCGGACGCGATGCAGGGTCCCACGCCGGTGTCGGCCATGCTCCACGCCGCCACGATGGTGACGGCGGGCGTCTACATCGTGGCGCGGCTGTTCCCGATGTTCCAGGCCGCACCGGTCGCCCTGGCGGCGGTGGCCGTGGTGGGGGCGGCGTCGGCCCTCCTGGGGGCCATCTTCGCGACCCGGCAGTACGACATCAAGAAGGTCCTGGCGTATTCCACGCTGTCGCAGATCGGGTACATGTTCCTCGCCAACGGCGTGGGCGCGCACGCCGCGGCGGCCTTCCACTTCGCCACCCACGCCTTCTTCAAGGCGGCCCTCTTCCTCGGCGCGGGCATCATCATCCACGCGCTCCACGGCGAGCAGGACATCCGCCGCATGGGCGGACTGAGCCGGCGCATGCCCTTCGCCTTCGCGACCTTCCTGGCGGGGCAGCTGGCCCTCGTCGGCATCCCGCCGTTCGCGGGCTTCTTCTCGAAGGACGAGATCCTGGCGGCCGCCTGGAACTCCGGCCACTACGTCCTCTGGGCGGTCGGCCTCCTGGCCGCAGGCTTCACGGCCCTGTACAACATGCGGCTCCTGGGCCTGGTCTTCCTGGGCCGGCCCTACGACGTGCCGGCCACGGCGGCGCGGTCCCGGGGCCGCAAGACCGCGGGGGCCGGCCACGACGCGCACGCCGGCCACGGGGCCCTCCACCCGATCCCGCTCAGCATGAACGGGGTCGTGGGGGTCCTCGCCGTGCTGTCGGTGGTGGGCGGCGCCGCCCTGGCGCCGTTCGTCGAGCCGTACCTGGAGCCCGTGTTCGTGCGCAACCGGGTGTTCGAGGTCAGCACCCACGCCGCCCTGTGGTCCGTCCTCGTCACCCTCGCGGTGATCGCGGCCGGCCTGGCGGCCGGCTGGTGGCTCTGGGGGCCGAACGGCGTCCGCCGGGAGGCCGAGCAGCGCACCCTGGGCGAGCCGGCCGGTGTGCTGGGGCGTGCCTTCTACTTCGACGAACTCTACGATCTGGTGGCCGTCCAGCCGGCGTTCGCCCTGTCCGATTGGGCCCGGAACTTCGACCTCCGGCGGATCGACGGCGTGCTGCACGCGCTGGCCGGCCTGGCGCAGGCGGGTGGCGCCTTCCTGGGCCGCCTTCACGGCGGGATCGTCCGCCGCTACGCCCTGACGCTGGTCACCGGCGTGGTGCTCATCGCCGCCTACTTCGCCCTGTACCTGTAGACGGCAGAGGGGGTCTCTCTCCGTGCCGAACGTTGCCGAGGCCCTGCCGGTCCTCTCGCCCCTCCTGGCGCTGGCGCTGGGTGCGCTGGTGGTCCTGCTCCTGGACCTCCTGCTCCCGGCCCGGCAGGCCTACCCGTGGTGGTTCCTGGTCGCGGCCGCGGCAGTGGTCGTTGCCGGCGGTTACCTGCCGGGGCTGTGGCGGCTCCGCCCGGCGCCCGCCTTCGGCGGGGCCCTGGTCCTGGACCGGCTGGCCCTGGCGACGGCCGCGGTGATCCTCGTGGCGGCGCTGGCCACGGTGCTCCTCAGCGTGCACCGGGGCGAGGAGGACGTGTCCGGGTACCTGGCCCTCGTGCTGTGGGCCGCCATGGGGATGGCCGTGCTGGCCGCCGCCGGGAACCTGATCACCGTCTTCCTGGGGCTCGAGCTCCTGTCGCTGGCCCTGTACGTCCTGGTCGCCTTCAAGCCGGGCAGCCGGGTGGCCTGGGAGGCGGCGCTGAAGTACTTCTTCCTGGGCTCTGCCGCCGCCGGCTTCCTCCTGTTCGGCTTTGCCCTGATGTACGGGGCCAGCGGGTCGCTGGATCTGGCGGCGATCGGGCAGTACGCCCGCACGGGCAACATCACCGTCCTCTACCGGGTCGGCATCGGCCTGGCCGTGGTGGGCTACGCCTTCAAGCTGGCGCTGGCCCCGTTCCACACCTGGGCGCCTGACGCGTACCAGGGCGCGCCGACCCCGGTGACGGCGTTCATGAGCGTGGGCACGAAGGCGGCCGCCTTCGCCGCCCTGACCCGGTTCCTGATCGCCGCCGTGCCGCCCGGGGCTGCGCCGGCGTACCTGCTGCCGCTCACGGTGCTGGCCCTGCTCTCGATGCTGGTCGGGGCCCTGGGCGCGATCCGCCAGACCCACATGAAGCGGCTCATGGCCTACTCCGGCATCTCGCACGCCGGCTACCTCTTCATGGGCCTGGCCGGGCTGGAGCCGTACGGCGTCGCGGCAGGCATCTTCTACCTGGTCGCCTACCTCGCCGCCAACACGGCGGGCTTTGCGGCGATGCTGTACCTCGAGCGCCTCGGCGAGGACGGCGACGACCTGGCCGCATACGCCGGCCTCTTCCACCGCCGGCCCGCCCTGGCGGCGGCGATGACCCTCGCCCTCGCCGGCCTGGCCGGCATCCCGCCGACGGGCGGCCTGCCCGGCAAGCTGTTCCTCGCCGTGGCTGCCGCCCGGGCCCAGGCGTGGAGCCTCCTGGTGATGCTCATGGTCACGACCGGTATCAGCGCGTACGCCTACTTCCGCATCGTGGCGAGCATGATGCGGCAGGTCGAGACCGCCCCGCGGCGGGTCACGGCAGGCGTGCCGGCAGCGGGCGGCCTGGCGCCGGACACGGGCCCGCTGGCCCTGCCTCCGGGCGTGGTCCGCTGGGTGACCGGGCTCGTGCTGGTGGCGTCCGTCCTGGGCGTGCTCGTGACCGGCGTGTTCCCGTCCCTGATCCTCGACCTGGCGGTGCGCATGCTGCCATGAACCCGCTGCTCGTTCATCCGCTCGTGGGGCTCCTGTCGATCCTCCTGGCCTACGTGGCCTTCCGCCTGGACTCGGAGCGTGAGACCCGCGGGGCAGCGCACCGGATCGTGGGCACCCTGAGCGTGGTGCTGGGGGGCGTCGCCCTGTGGATGGGCCTGCAGGCGAGCCTCGGCTCCCGGGCGCCCACGGTGCTCATCATCCACCGCTTCCTCGGGATCGCCACGTTCAGCGTCCTGCTCGTGGTCGGGGTGCTCGGCGTGGCGAGCGAGGGCGGGCGCAAGGCGATCGGGCGGGTCCACGGCGCGATCAGCAAGGCCGTGCTGATCCTGGGCGGGCTGCTGGTGATGTTCGGCCTGGCGGGGCTGGACGCGATCATCCGCTGAGCGGCGGCTGTGCGTCCGCCGGGCACGAAGCGGGCGAACCGGGGTCGCCTGGGGGCGCCCCGGTTCGCCCGCAGCTCGCGTGACATGATCCGGGAGGTGGGACGGCATGGGCGTCGAGGACCACAAGAAGGCCGCGCGGGATGTCGGCACGCTGGTCGCCGCCATGCTCACCGTGAGCGATACCCGGACCGCCGACACCGACGAGTCCGGCCGGATCGCCATGGAGCTGATCCGGCAGGCCGGTCACGAGGTGGGCCACTACGCCATCGTGCGCAACGAGCCGCTGGAGGTCCGGACCGAGGTGCTGCGCCTCGTCGCCGAGGGCCGGGTCGACTTCATCATCACGAGTGGCGGCACCGGGGTCTCGCCGCGGGACCAGACCATCGAGGCGCTGCGACCGCTCTTCCAGAAGGAACTCGAGGGCTTCGGCGAGCTGTTCCGCCTCCTGAGCTTCCAGGAGGTCGGCACCGCCGCGCTGCTCTCGCGGGCCACCGCGGGCACGCTCGGGCGGGCCGTCCTCTTCTGCCTCCCGGGGTCGAAAGCGGCGGTGCGGCTGGCGGTGGAGAGGCTCATCCTGCCGGAGATCCGGCACCTGATCGCGCAGCACCGGAAGGCGTGAACCGCCGGGCTACGCCCCGGCTGCCTTGCGGATATACCGCTGGCTGACGGCGGTCAGGTACCGGACCACCGGGTCCTCCCTCCGCACCTCCCTCAGCGGAAGGAAGCCCTCCAGCCGGGCGCGCACGCCTTCGAACGTGAGATCCTGCGGTCGGACCACGACGATCGTCACCCCGTGGTCGCGGGCGAGGGCGTGCTTGACGAGGTCTCGCAGCTGCTGGGTCCGCACCTGCTCCGGGTCGGGGAAGGCGCCGGTGGTCTGGTAGTGCTGGGGTCCGTTGAACTCGATGGCCACGCCGTGCTTGTAGTACCAGCGGTCGAACTCCAGCCGCTCTCCCGTGAGCGGGTTGACAAGGAATCCCGGGCGGGCGTTGTCCTGGAACTGATCGGTGGCCACCAGGACGTTCAGCAACTCCTTCAGGATGGCTTCGCCGATGTATCTCTCCCGCTCGAGCCGCAGCCTGACCCGCTCGAGTTCGGCCTCCCGGGCGGCCCGGTGCGGGTCGAGGACCACGTAGGTGTTGGTGTGCGGTCCGTGGCCAGGGTAGACCCGCAACCAGCCCGCCGCCTGCAGACTTCTGGCGTGCAGGCGAAGCGTGGTCGGGCTGTCGACCGCAGTCCACCGCATGACCGTGGGCACGGCCTCGCTGCAGGCTCGTGTGCGCGGGTCGGAGTGGATGAGCAGGGCGACGTAGAGGCACCTGGCCGTGGGCGAGAGCGTCGGATGCGTGGCGAGGCTGGCCGGCACCGCACGGGTGTGGGCGGCCGACAGGGGGCCGCTGGGGGTGCGCAGTTCGTACGTGGCCGCCTGCCGCCCGCGGCGCTTCTGGACGAGCACCCAGCCCGCCCTTTCCAGTGCTGCGGCATGTGCCGGGATCGGGTTCGGGCTGCGAAGTCCGCACAGTCCGGCCAGTTCACGGCAGGTCGCGCGGGCCTGCCATGCACCGGGGCTGCCTCGCGTCAGGAGTGCCATGTACAGGCACCGCGACGCATGGGTGAGCGCCGGGTCCTCCAGGATCGCCACGGGAACCGGTACGGTCCACCACAGGTTCCCCTGCACGTTCGTCCGCCCCTATGCCTGGATCAGATACCATTTATTGTTTCATATGGACCCAACACCCTGCAAGAGTCAGCTAACGAGAGTCGAGTGCGACCGTAGAGTCACACTTTCTGACTCGCTGCCGGATACGAAGTTACATAACCCCACTGGCAGGGACGTGGTGATCCCACGAGGTCGACGTAAGACCTGTTCCGGGTCGACTCCTGGCCCTCTGCAACGACTCCGACGGCTTGTACGGTGGCAATGAGTCAGTTCGTGGGACACAACGCCACCGCCCGACTCACACAAACTGACCCATGGACTGTCACTCGGAACACCGTCACGCACTGCGGAACCGCAGACGTCCCACGGTACCATGGGCGACAGTATCGCCCCTCCGCCGCCGGCCCCCCGCCGGCGTGACGGCGGCGGGCGTGCAATCCCCCGGAGAGCGGCGGCAGGGCGGCCGACCAGGTGACGGTCCGGCCGCGCCCCGCCCTCCGGGCCCGCCACGCGCGCCGAGCCCCCGGCCTTCCTCGGGCGGGGGCTCGGCGGCACCTATCAATCGACCTTCACGCCGCCGCGGTGCGGTGCCGCAGCCGGCCGCGGCGCAGGAGTCGGGCCTGCAGGTACGGGCTGAACAGGGACAGCACGCAGAGGGCCAGGATCGCCGCAGCCAGGGGCTGGCTGACGAAGATGCGCAGGCTGCCGTCGGACAGGGCGACGGCGCGGCGGAAGTTGTCCTCGAGGCTCTTCCCCAGCACCAGGGCGAGGATCATGGGGGCCGGCGGGAAGTCGTACCGGCGCATGAACCAGCCGAGGGCGCCGAACAGGAGGAGGAGCCAGAGGTCGAAGACGCGGCCGTTCACGGCGTACACGCCGATCGTGCTCAGCACCAGCACCATTGCCGCCAGGACGGCCGGCGGGATGCGGAAAAGCTGGATCCAGACCCGGATGAGGGGCAGGTTCAGGACCAGCAGCATCACGTTGCCGACGTACATGCTGGCGATGACGGCCCAGATGACGTCGGGGTTCTGCTGGAAGAGGAGCGGTCCCGGCTGCAGCCCGAACATCATGAAGGCGCCGAGCAGGATGGCGGTCGTGCCCGAGCCCGGGATCCCGAGCGTGAGGAGCGGGACCATGGCGCCACCGACCGAGCCGTTGTTCGCCGCCTCGGGCCCAGCTACCCCTTCGATCGCTCCCTTGCCGAACTCCTCCGGGTGGCGGGAGAGCCGCTTCTCCAGCGCGTAGGAGAGGAACGACGCGATCGTGGCCCCGGCCCCGGGCAGCACCCCCACGATGAATCCGAGGAGGGAGCCCCGGAGCCAGGGGCCGGCCGAGCGGCGGAACTCCTCCCGGGTGAGCCACGCGCGGCCCTGGAAGGTCAGGTGGGTCGGAGGCGTCTGCCGGATGGTCCCGGCCATCTCCAGGACCTCCGTGATGGCGAAGAGGCCGATCGCCGGGATGAGGAAGTCGATCCCCTCGTACAGCTCGGGGAACCCGAAGCTGAAGCGGGGGAAGCCGGCGATGTCGATGCCGATGGTGGCGATCACGAGGCCGAGGACCATCGAGATGAGGGCCCGGATCACCGAACGGCCCGCCAGGGACGACACGGTGGTGAGCCCCAGCAGCATCAGCGCGAAGTACTCGGCGGGGCCGAAGCGGATCGCCACCGACGCGATCGTCGGACCGATCAGCATCAGGAGGACCGTGCTCAACGTGCCGGCCACGAACGAGCCGATCGCGGCCGTGGCCAGCGCGGCCCCCGCCCGGCCCTGCTTCGCCATCGGGTAGCCGTCGAGCGTCGTCACCACGGAGGACGGCTCGCCCGGCGTGTTGATGAGGATCGAGGTGGTCGAGCCCCCGTACATCGCCCCGTAGTAGACGCCGGCCATCATGATCAGGGCGGTGCTCGGGTTCATGCCGTAGGTGACCGGGATGAGCAGGGCGACCGTCGCCACCGACCCGATGCCGGGCAGGACCCCGATGACGGTGCCGACCAGGACGCCGATCAGGGCGAACACGAGGTTGATGGGGCTCAGCGCGATGCTGAAGCCCGTGCTCAGGTTCGCGAGGAACGACACCGGTGGGGATCGCCCTCCTTCAGCCCAGCAGCCCCTTCGGGAGCACGACGTCGAGCAGCTTCACAAACAGGAAGTAGATGCCGGCGGACAGGACCGCCGCCGCCAGGACCGTGCGGAGCCAGTGGCCGCGGCGGGTTTCCATCACCGCCGTCTCGTAGACCATGAAGACGAACGTGGACAGGAGGAAGCCCAGCCGCTCGTAGGCGAGGGCATACAGGACCAGGCCGGACGCGGCGAGAAGGACCGTCCGGTAGTCCAGTTGCGTCCCGGCGTCCTGTTCCAGCACCTCGGCCACGGCCCGGGCGGCAGCCGCGACCGCATCCTCGTCCGGCGCGGCCTCCTCTGCCTTCCGCGGGGCGGCTGTGCCGGCCTTGACGAACGTGCTGGCCAGGAGGGCCACCCCGAGCACCACCAGGCCGATCGCCAGGAGCTTGGGGAAAACCTCGGGCCCGACGGGCTGCCGGAGCAGCGGCTCCGGCAGGTTGTCGGCGAGGTACCAGTACCCTGCACCCAGTAGAGCGATGACGATCCCGACGATCCGGTCGACCATACCCAAGCTCCCTTCCCAGGAGAGCCGGGGAGCCGGCACCGGCCCGCGGCGCCGGCTCCCCGCGCCGGCCCTAGGCCCGCTCCCGCGTTACTTCTTCAGTGCGCCGGCCGTGCGGAGCAGGTTCTCGAGCATGCTGTTGAACTCGTCGAGGTAGGACGGGAACTTGTCCGTCATGAAGGCGTCCGACCAGCCGTACTTGTCGAGGATGTCGCTCCAGGTCTTACCCTTGACCATGGCGCCGAACTTCTCCTGCCAGTACTTGACCGCTTCGGGCGGCATCCCGGGCGGGCCGAAGAAGCCGCGCCAGTTCCGGATCGAGAAGTCGACGCCGGCCTCCTTCATCGTCGGAACGTCGGGCAGGGCCTTCTCCCTCTGTTCGCCCGTCGTGGCCAGGACCCGCAGCTGGCCGGCCTTGACGTGCTGCAGCAGCTCGCCCACGGTGGTGACGCCGGCGTTCACCTGGCCGCCCAGGACGTTGGTGACCACCTGGCCGCCGTCGAAGCCGATGAACTTCACCTTCGTGATGTCGATTCCCGCCGCGCTCAGGAAGCCCATGGCGGCGACCCAGTCGTCGGCGGGCGGGTCGGACCCGGCGATCGAGACGGACTGGGGATCCTTCTTGATCCGGTCGATCAGGTCCTTCAGGTCCTTGATGTCACTGTCGGCCTTGACGATCACGCCGTAATGGGTCCCGGCGATCGCGGCGATGGGGGTCAGGTCCTTGTACCCGTAGGGCGAGGTGCCCATGATCTTGTTGGACAGGAGCGGCATCGAGCTGACCAGCAGCGTGTCGTCCTTGCCCTTGTGCTGGTTGACCATCTCGGCCACGGCCACGCTGCCGGAGCCGCCGACCCGGTTCACCACGTTGATCGGGACGCTCACGATCTTGTCCGTGGTCAGCGCCTGCTGGGCCGCCCGGGCCGTGGTGTCCCAGCCGCTCCCCGGGCCGGCGCCGGCCAGGAAGGTCACCGCGCCCTTGGGCTCCCAGGCGCTGGCGGCGGCCTGGCCGCCCTGCGAGCCTGTCGCGGGCTGGGACTGTTGGGCCTGCTGGCCCGAGCCGCCCTGGGCGGCGGAGCCGGCGCCCGACTGCCCGCTCTGCCCGGCGCCGCCGCAGGCGGAGAGGACCAGCATCGCGGCAGTGGCGAGCAGTCCGAGTCCGAGCCTCGAGATCCGGGACGTCTTCATCCGACGCAACCTCCCCATGGAATGGATGACTGCCTCACGAGATCTTCTTGACCTGACCGCTGGTGCGGCGGCCCAGCACGTCCCGGCTCTTGCCGGCCCGCAGCAGGGTCGACTCCAGCGGATGAGGCACCCAGGTGGACATCCAGCGGACGACGTCGAGCAACGCATCCAGGTCGACACCGGTCTCGATGCCCATCTCGTGGAACATGTGAACCATGTCCTCGGTGGCGATGTTGCCGGTGGCGCCCGGCGCGTACGGGCAGCCGCCCATGCCGCCGGCGGCACCGTCGAAGTCGGTGACCCCGGCCTCGAGCGCGGCGATGATGTTCGCCGTCGCCATGCGCCGGGTGTCGTGCAGGTGCAGCGAGAAGTGCACGTCCGGGTAGCGGTCGCGGAGGCGGCTCAGCCGGTCGTAGACGAGGGCCGGGTTGGCCATGCCGGCCGTGTCCGCCACGCCGATCTCCCGCACGCCCATCGCCAGGTAGGCGTCGACCACCATGAAGAGCCGCTCGGGCGGGGGGAAGCCCTCGAAGGGGCAGCCGAGGGCCGTCGCCATCCCGCCCACGACCCCGATGCCGTGGTCCAGCGCCATGCGCGCGACCGGCTCGAGGTTCTTGAGCGCCTCGGCCGTCGTGGCGTTGGCGTTGGACAGGCTGTGAGAGTCCGTGACGGAGAGCATCAGGTTCACCTTGTCGACCTTCGCCGCCAGTGCGCGCTCCATCCCCCGGAGGTTCGGGACGAGGGCCTCGTAGGTCACGCCGGGGACGCGGTCGATCTTCGCCATGACCTCCTCGGCGTCCCGGAGCTGCGGAACCGCCTTGGGGTGCACGAACGACGTCACCTGGATGGTCTTGAAGCCGACCCGGGAGAGCCGGTTGACGAGTTCCACCTTGATCTCCGTGGGGATCCACTGGTCCTCGATCTGGAGGCCGTCCCGCGGCCCCACCTCCGTCACCGTGACCCGTTTGGGCAGATGCTGCACGCCAGCCCCTCCTTCAGATCACCTTGAGGCGCTCCAGTTCCTCGAGCTCTCCGTCGGTCAGTCCCAGCAGGTCCCGGTAGACCATCCGGTTGTGCTCGCCCGGGTCGGGCGCCGCCCGGACGACCCGGCCGGGGGTCGCGCTCAGGCGGGGCACCACGCCCGGCATGGCGATCCGGCCGAAGCGGGGGTGGTCCACCGTGACGATGCTCTCGCGGGCCCGGTACTGCGGGTCGTCGAAGATGTCGGCGATGGAGTAGACCAGGCTCACGGGGACCCCCGCGGCGTCGAGGGTCCGCTTCACCTCCTCCCAGGTGCGGCGTCCGAGCCAGTCGGAGACGATCGCGTCGACCTCCTCCCGGTGCTCCACCCGGCGGGCGTTGGTGGAAAAGCGCGGGTCCGTGATCATGTCGGGCCGCCCGATGGCCTCGGCCAGCCGGTTGAACGTGCTGTCCGTGCTGCAGACGAGGACGACCCACTTGCCGTCGGCGGTACGGTAGGTGCCGGCCGGGCTGGCCCCGCCCGGCGATCCGCCCCGGCGCTCCGGGATGGTACCGGTGACGCTGTACTGGGCGGGGAGGTCCTCCAAGAGGCGGAAGACCGACTCGTAGAGCGAGATGTCGGCATCCTGGCCCCGGCCGCCGCGGGCGTCGCGCCAGTAGAGGGAAAGGAGGGTCGCCATGGCGGCGAAGGTGCCGGCGAGGAGGTCGGCGAGGGGGATCGGAGGGTTCATCGGCGGGCGGTCTGGGTAACCAAGGATGTACGTGAGGCCGGCGAAGGCCGTCGCCGGGGTACCGAAGCCTGCCTTGTCCCGGTCCGGCCCGGTCTGCCCGTAGCCGGAGATGCGGACCACGATGAGGTCGGGGTTGTCCTGCCGCAGGACCTCCGGCCCGAGCCCCCACCGCTCGAGGGTGCCGGGGCGGAAGTTCTCCACCAGCACGTCCGCCGTGGCGCACAGCCGGCGGAACAGCTCGGCGCCCCGGGGGTGACGGAGGTCGAGCGTGATCCCCTTCTTGTTACGGTTGAGGCTGGGGAAGCGCAGGGACTCCCCGCCGGCGAACGGGCCCATGTTGCGGCCGGGGTCGCCTGTCCCGGGCTGCTCGATCTTGATGACCTCGGCGCCGAAGTCGGCCAGGAGGCCGGTGGCGAAGGGGCCGGCGATCACGTGGGTGACGTCCACCACCCGGATCCCCTGGAGGGGCCCCCTTGCCGGGTCGAGCGATCCCCCTCGTGGGGCTGGGTTGAAAGGTTCGTTCGAGGGCGACAAAGGATCACCTCCTGAGCGGGCACCCGCACGAGCGGCGGATCACGACCTCGCACGGGAGGGCGATGTGCTGGGGCTCCTGCACCTCGCCCCCGATGGAGCGGAGGAGCAGGTCGATCGCCAGCTCCCCCAGACGCCGGACAGGCTGGGCAACCGCCGTCAGCGGCGGGTCGGTGACCTGGTACCACGGTGTGTCGGTGTAGCCCACCAGGGCGACGTCCTCCGGGACCCGCAGGCCCATCTCGCGGATGGCGACCAGCGCCCCGAGGGTCATGGACGTGCCGAGGGAGCAGATGGCGGTGGGGGGGCCGGGCTGCTGCAGGAGTTCCCGGGCGGCGGCCATGCCCCCCTCGTACTGGGCGTGGCCGTGGCGCACCAGCCGGGGGTCGGGTTCGATCCCCGCCTCGCGCAGCGCGCGCTCGTACGCCTCCAGGCGGTCCTGGCTCGAGGGCGAGCCCGGCACGCCCGAGATGACGCCGATGCGCCGGTGCCCGTGCTCGATCAGGTGGCGGATGAGTTCGTACGTCGCCGGCCCGGAGGCCATGGTGACGGAGGGGGCGTCGATGCCGGCGGGCCGGCGGTTCACCAGGACGAGCGGGGCCCCGATGCCCACGACCTCGGCCAGGACGGCCTGGTCGTTCGGCGCCGGGGCCACGAGGAGGCCGTCGACCTGACGGCCGAGGAGGAGGTCGACGTACTCCCGCTCCTTGGCGGGGTCGTCGTCACTGTTGCAGAGGATCACGCTGTACCCGTGGCGGCGGGCGACGTCCTCCACGGCGCGAGCGATCTCGGTGTAGAACGGGCTGACGATGTTCGACACGATGAGGCCGATCGTGTTCGTCCGCCGGGCCCGGAGGCTTCGCGCCACCCGGTTGGGCCGGTAGCCGAGCGCCTCGATCGCCTCCAGCACCCGCTGCCGCCTCTCCGGGCTGACCGGGCGGGTACCGTTCAGGACGTAGGACACCGTGGCCACGGAGACTCCGGCGAGGCGGGCGACGTCGGCGATCGTGACCATGGCGACCTCCTCGGCGACCGGCGGCGGGCACCGTGCGAATGAATCGTTTAGACCAAACTAATCGTTTCAACGCGCCGCGGTCAAGTCATGCCAATTCGCCTTCGCTTCGGATTAGGTCCTTCACACACGTGAGTTTCTCCCAATCGCTCTCTCAGGCAGAGAATTTCTTTTCTGACCTCAACCTGGCGGCGCTAGAGCAGCCCTCTGCGTACGCCCTCCATGACCGCTTCCACGCGTCCTTTCACCCTCAGTTTCCGGAAGAGCTCCAGGACCCGGTCCTTGACCGCACTCTCGCTCAGGTACAGCTTCGTGGCGATCTCGCGGTTCGTGAGGCCCCGGGCGATGTAACGGAGGAGTTCCAGTTCCTCCGCGGAGATGTGATCGGGGTGGTCGAGCTCCTTCATGCAGTCCATGAGGAGTGCTGCGGCACGGGGGGCCAGGGCGGCCTCCCCGCGCACCACGGCCCGTACGCTCCGCACCAGGTCGAATCCCTCGACGTCCTTGAGCAGGTACCCCCGGGCCCCTGCCTGCACGCACTCCCGCACGAGGGCTTCGTTGAGAAAGCTGGTCAGGATCAGGACGGCGGTCCCCGGGGCCAGCTCACGGATGCGCCGGCAGAGGTCGATGCCGCTCATTCCCTGCATGCGGATGTCGACGAGGGCGACGTCCGGCGGGGCCCGGACCACGTGTTCGAGCGCCTCCTCGGCCGACGCCACGTCACCCGTGACCTCGAAGTCCGGCTCGGCGGAGAGGATGGCCCGGAGGCCCTGCCGGACGATCTGGTGGTCATCCACGATGAGGACCCGGATCCGGGACAACGCCGTTCCCCCCCGTCCGGCCGTCTGACGGGCTCAGGGGCGCCCACACGCGCAGCAGGCAACCGCCCTCGACGCCACTGCGGATCTCGGCGCCCCCGCCCAGCCGTTCGGCCAGGCGCCGCAGGGTCGCGATCCCGAACCGGCGCGCGCCCGGTGAAGGGTCCACGGCTCCCGGCCGCAGCCCGACGCCGTTGTCCTGGACGGTCAGGGTGACGGTGTCCGAGTCGATGGCCAGGTTGACCACGGCCATGTCGGCGTGCGCATGCTTGGCCACGTTGGTCAGCGCTTCCCGGGCCGCCCGGCACATCAGGTCCCGCACCGGGTCGGGCACCCGGTGCACGTGACCGGTGACGACCAGCCCGATCTCGAGGCCCGAACGGGTCTTGAACTCCTCGATGAGGGCCGCCAGCTGCCGGTAGATGTTCGCATCACCAGGCAGCCCGCCGCGATCGTGGAGCTCGGCGATCGCGGCGCGCACCCGGGCGGCACCCCGTGAGGCGAGCTCACGCAGGTACTCGAGCCGATCCCGGTGGGAGGCCGGCACCACCTCCCGGAGCCGCTCGGCCTCCATCCCGATGGAGAAGAAGATCTGGGCCACGGTGTCGTGCAGGTCCATGGCCAGCCGCTCGCGCTCGCGCAGGATCGCCAGTTCCTCCACCTGCCGGTACAGCCGGGCGTTGTGGATGGCCACCGAGGCGTGCGCGGCGAACGCCAGGAGGAGCTCCTCGTCTTCCTCCGTGAAAAACGGCCGGCCGGCGAAGTTCGCCACGAACAGCGTGCCCAGGATCTGATCCTGGAACCGGAGGGGCACGCCGAGGAAGGGGCCGACCGGAGGATGACCGGGCGGTGTCCCCACCGACCGGGGGTGACTCGGCACGTGGTCGACACGGACCGGCCGGCCGGTAGTGATCGGCAGGTTGAACACCCCGGCGCCGGTCGGATAGTGGGCGGGCGGGGTGTCCCAGCCGGACACCCAGAAGCCGCCGTAGCGGGTGGGGTCTTCCTCGGCCAGCATGAGCAGCCCGCTCACGTCCGCCCGGCAGAGGCCCCGGGCGCTGTCCACGACGGTCTGCAGGAGGGTGCCGAGCTCGAGCTGGGAGGCGAGCATCGAGCTGAGTTCGAGAAGGCTGGAGAGCCGCTGCATCTTCGTGTCCGATCCCATCCCGAATCCCCCGCAGAGCGTCCCGCATGCGCTCGGATGGATTCGCCGGAGGATTTCGGTTCTCCTACCCATGTGCGACGGTTCAAACGAAATTACGCCGACCCGGGACCGTCCTCCCCGGCCAGGTACCGCTCCGGGTCCTGCAGGAAGCGGTGCCGGCAGTGCGGGCAGCAGAAGTAGAACGTGCGGCCGGCGTGCTCGGCCACGTGGCGGGCGGTGGTGACCTCCACGTCCATGCCGCACACCGGGTCGCGGGCGAACTGCGGTGGCCCGGCGGCGCGGACCGCCCCGGCCGCTTCCTCCCACAGGCCCCGCCGGTACTCCGCGACGACCTCGGCGAGGATCGACACGGCGATCTCTTCCTGGGTGGCGGCCCCGATGTCGAGCCCGGCCGGGTTGCGGATGCGGGCGAGCTCGGCCTCCGGGAGGCCACGGGCCCGCAGCACCTCGAGTACCGCCCGGGCGCGCCGGCGACTGGCCACCAGCCCGATGTAGCGGGCCGGGGTTCCGAGCGCCGCCGCCAGCGCGTCCTCGTCGTAGTGGCCGGCTGACGCCACCACGAAGAAGGTCCGGGGCCCGAACCGGGCCGCGGCCAGTCCAGCCAGGTCCAGGCGGCGCGGGCCGTCCTCGGCCGGAGCCGGGCCGGCGGCAGGCGGGGACGTGCCAGAGACGAGGACGACCCCGAAGCCGGCCACCGGCGCCATCTGTGCCAGCGCCTGCACCAGCGGCGTGTCGCCGACCGCCACGAGCTGGGGTTGCGCCACCCGGGGCTCGATGTAGATCGCCACCTCGCCGCCGCTCGGACAGGTCATCACGACCGTCGTGGCGTCCTCGTCACCGGGCGCCTGAGCCGGCACGTCCGTGCTCAGGCGCACGAGCCGTGGCCTTCCCGAGTGGATCGCCGCAAGCGCCTCCCGGCGGACGACCGGCTGGGAGCAGCTGCCGCCGATCCACCCGACCAGCCGGCCGTCCGCGGTGACGATCGCCTTGTCCCCCACGTGTGCCGAGACGGGAGGTCGGCGGGAGACGACCGTCGCCACGGCGTACGGCTCGCCCGCGGCCTCCAGCTCGCGTGCCAGGCGCAGCAGCGGGTCGCCGAGAAGGGAGGCCGAGCTGTTCATCCCCCGCTCACCCCCCCGCCCTGTCGCGGGCCACCTCGAGTTCCTGGCGGATCGAGCGGAAAAGCTGTTCGATGACCTTCCGGGCCTGGCCCTCCAGAAGCCGTCCGCCGACCGTCGCCAGCGGGCCGCTCACCGCGGCGCGCGCCTCCCACACGAGGTTCGTGCCCTCCCCGGACGGCTCGAACCGCAGGCGGCTCGTCAGGCTCAGGCCGCTGCCCATCCCGGAACCCGTCAGGGAAAGGCCTGCGCCGTCGGAGCCCTCGCCGGGGTCCAGCGCCACGTCCAGCCTGAACCGCCCGCGGACGGGTCCGACGCCCACCTTCACGTAGGCCACGAAGTGCCGCGAGTCGGCCACCTGCAGTTCCTGGAGGTCCGGGAGGCAGCGGCCCACCTGCTGCGGGTCCAGGACGAACGCGCGCGCGGTGGCCGGGTCGGTACGGATCGGCTCGACTCCCTGGAAGTTCAGGTTCACCACAGATCACCCCAGATCGTGGGATCGGGGTCCCGGCCGGCTCCGGCGCCGGGGCCCTCCTGTCCAGACCGGCAGCTCGCCGTGGGCGTGCAGTCACCCCGTGATCCCGTGGGCGCGCAGGATCCGCCAGACCTTTTCCCGGGTGATCGGCATGTCGATGTGCCGGACGCCGAGGGGAGACAGCGCGTCCACCACGGCGTTCACGAAGGCGGCCGGCGACCCCACGTTGGGCGACTCGCCGACGCCCTTCGCCCCGATGGGGTGGTGGGGCGACGGCGTGACGGTGCGGGCCGTCTCCCAGCGCGGGGCCTCGACGGCGGTGGGGACCAGATACTCCGTGAAGTTGCCGGACAGGCAGTTCCCGTTCTCGTCGTAGGCGATCTCCTGCATGAAGGCGATGCCGTAACCTTCAGTGAGCCCGCCGTGGATCTGGCCTTCCACGATCATGGGGTTGATGACCGTGCCGCAGTCGTCCACGGCCACGAACCGGCGCACTTTGACCTCGCTCGTGCCCTTGTCGATGTCCACCACGCAGACGTACGTCCCGAACGGGAACGTGAGGTTGGGCGGGTCGTAGTAGAACACCGCCTCCAGCCCCGGCTCCACGCCGGGCGGCGGGTTCGTGTAGGCGGCGAAGGCCACCTCCTTCATGCCGACGCTCCGCCCCGGGGCCCCGCGCACTTGGAAGCGCCCGTCCACCCACTCCAGATCGTCCTCGCCGCACTCCAGGAGGTGCGCCGCGATCTTGCGGGCCTTCTCCCGCACGCGCCGGCCGGCCAGGGCCGCGGCGCCCCCGGCTGTGGGCGTGCTGCGGCTGGCGTAAGTCCCGAGGCCGTACGGAGCGGTGTCGGTGTCGCCTTCCTCCACGATCACGTCTTCCACCGGCACCCCCAGCTCGTGCGCGATCACCTGGGCGAAGGTCGTCTCGTGGCCCTGGCCCTGGTGGCGGGTGCCGAGGCGGGCCAGCACCTTGCCCGTCGGGTGCACCCGGATCTCGCAGCTGTCGAACATCTTGATCCCGGCGATGTCGAAGGAGTGGCTGGGCCCGGCGCCCACGATCTCCGTGAAGCTCGAGATGCCGATCCCCATGAGCTCGCCCCGGCGGCGCTTCTCGGCCTGCTCCCGGCGCAGGTCGGCGTAGCCGATCATCTCGAGGGCGAGGTCCAGGGCCGCCGCGTAGTTCCCGCTGTCGTAGGTCCACCCGAGCGCCGACCGGTACGGGAACTGCTCGGGCCGGACGAAATTCTTGCGCCGGAGTTCCGCCGGGTCCATCCCGAGCTCGGCCGCCAGCACGTCCATCGTCCGCTCGATGAGGTACGACGCCTCGGTCACGCGGAACGAGCACCGGTACGCCACGCCGCCCGGGGCCTTGTTCGTGTAGACGGCGTCGACCTCCGCGAAGGCGACGGGAAAGTCGTACGACCCGGTGCAGATGCTGAAGAGGCCGGCCGGGTAGCGGCTGGGGTTGGCCTGGGCGTCGAAGGCGCCGTGGTCGGCGATGGTCTTCACCCGCAGCGCCCTGACCCGCCCGTCCCGTGTGGCGGCGATCTCCGCCGTCATGTGGTAGTCCCGGGCGAAGTGGGTGGTGGTCAGGTTCTCCGTGCGGGTCTCGACCCACTTCACCGGCCGCCCGAGCTTGAGGGACGCCACCACGGCGCAGACGTAGCCCGGGTAGACCGGGACCTTGTTGCCGAACCCGCCCCCCACGTCCGGCGACACGACGCGGATGAGGTGCTCCGGGATCCCGGCCACCATGGACAGGAGCGTCCGGTGGGCGTGGGGCGCCTGCGAGGTGACGTACAGCGTGAGCCGGCCCGTGCCGCGGTTGTAGTCGGCGATGCACCCGCAGGGCTCCAGCGGCGCCGGGTGCACGCGCTGGAACCGCACGTCCTGCTTCACGACCACCTCGGCGGAGCGGAGGGCGGCTTCGGTGCCTTCCCGGTCGCCGACCTCCCAGTGCCAGATGTGGTTCGTCTTCTGCTCGCGGTCCTCGCGCAGGACCGGGGCGTCGGGCCGCAGGGCCGCAAACGGGTCCACGACGACGGGGAGCGGTTCGTACTCCACCTCCACGGCGTGGGCCCCGTCGTAGGCTGCCTCCCGGGTCTCGGCCACCACGGCCGCGACCTCCTGGTACTGGAAGAGCACCTTGCCCGTGGCGAGCACCATCTGCCGGTCGCCCGCCAGCGTGGGCATCCACGCCAGCCCTGCCTTCTCCAGGTCTTCCCCGGTGATCACGGCGAGGACCCCGGGGATGGCGAGGGCGGCGTCGGTCCGGATCGCCCGGACCCGGGCGTGCGCGTACGGGCTCCGGACCAGCGCCAGATACGCCATGCGGGGGAGCACGATGTCGTCCAGGTAGCGGCCGAGCCCCTGGATGAAGCGCGGGTCTTCCTTGCGTTTGACCGGCTTGCCGACCACAGCGACGGTTTCCACGGCGCTCATGCCTCGCTCCCTCCTCTGCGGTCCCCTGCCGCGCCGGCCAGGGCCGTGGCGGCCTGCTGGATCGCCTTGACGATGTTCTGGTAGCCGGTGCAGCGGCACAGGTTGCCGGAGATCGCCCGGCGGATCTCGTCCTCGGTGGGGCTCGGATTGCGCTCCAGGAGCGCCACGCCGGTCATGAGCATGCCGGGCGTGCAGTAGCCGCACTGCAGGCCGTGCTGGTCCCAGAAGGCCTGCTGGAGGGGGTGCAGCTCGCCGCTTGGCGCCAGCCCCTCGACCGTGGTGACGGCGCGCCCGTCCGCCTGCACGGCGAACAGGGTGCAGGACTTGACCGGGCGGCCGTCCAGGAGCACCGTGCACGCGCCGCAGCTCGTCGTGTCGCAGCCCACGTGGGTGCCGGTCAGCCCGGCCACCTCGCGGATGAAGTGGACGAGGAGCTTCCGTGCCTCCACGTCCCCCTCGTACCTGTGACCATTGATGGTGAGCGTCACGTGGTAGAGCATCGGGGTCCCTCCCGCTTCGGGTGCTCAGGCCGCCAGGGCCTGCGCCGCCGCCGCCCGGAGCGCCCGGACGGTCAGCACCCGGACCATGTCGCGCTTGAACTCCTCGGAGCCGCGCGTGTCGGCCACCGGCGAGCAGGCCGCGGCGGCCAGCTCGCCGGCCCGGGCGAAGACGGCCTCCGTGAGCGGCTGTCCCACGAGGAACGCCTCCGCCTCACGGGCCCGCAGCGACGTGGGCCCCACGGCGCAGAGGCCGATCCCTGCCGCCGTGCACCGGCCGTCTTCGCCCACGGCGACCTGAACGCCCACCGCCGCCGTCGCGAAGTCGCCCACCTTGCGCTCGATCTTCTGGTAGCTGCCGCCACTGCGGGGGCCGGGGGCCGGCACCCGGACTTCGGTGAGGAGCTCGGCCGGTTCCAGGGCCGTGGTGAAGGTGTCGACGAGGAAGTCGTCGAGTGCCAGCGTGCGCTGCCCCCGCGGTCCCGTCAGGACGACCTCCGCCCGGGCGGCGAGGAGCGCGGCCCCCCAGTCGCCCGCCGGGTCGGCGTGGGCGAGGGACCCGGCGACGGTGCCCAGGTTGCGCACCAGGGGATCGGCGACGACCCGGGCGGCGCCCGCCAGGAGAGGGTAGCGCCGCCGGATGAGCGGCGAGTGCTCGAGGTCGGCGTGCCGGACGAGGGCGCCGATCCGGAGCACGCCGTCCTCCTCGGCGAGGATGTCGAGGCCGGGGATCCGGCCGATGTCGACGAGAAGCCCCGGCGTCGACAGGCGGAACCGCATCGCCGGGATGAGGCTCTGCCCCCCGGCGATCACCTTGGCGTCGGGGCCGTGGCGCTCGAGGAGACCGATCGCCTCGGCCAGCGAGCGCGGGGCGACGTACTCGAATGCGGCCGGAATCATGTGCGACCTCCCCTCGGACTCCGTATTGTAATGAATTGACAACCAACAGATACCGGTACAAATTGTATCGGAAGCGGGTGGGACCGTTTGGGTGTATTTCTTGCCACCGTTCGGTCGATTTCGCGCCCCGACCTGCCCGCCACGGCCACGTCCGCCGCCGGGGGCGTCAGACACACGGAGCCCCCGGTCAGCGACCGGGGGCTCCGCCCACACTCTGTCCCTCAGGCGCCGCCGGGAACTCGGACAGGGTGCTTGCCTGCCCCGTCCCCGCTCGGCGCATCACTTCTCTCCGAAGAGTTCCGCCAGCCGGCAGGCGAATCCCGGCAGGACAGGCTCCTCCACCACAGCCTCGGGCGCCGACCAGACGCGCGGCTCCTCGCCCGGCGCGTGGCGGGTCAGGGTCCCGGTGTCCGGGTCCACGACCCACACGGCGCGCACGCCGCCTTCGAGGTACTGCCGGATCTTGCGGCTCAGGTCCGGCTCCGAAGGGTCATGGACCTCCACGGCGAGGTCCGGCGGCACCTCCGGGAATCCCTTCCGGTCGCGGATCCGGGCGAGCCGCTCGTTGGAGTAGAAGGCCACGTCGGGAGCCCGAAGAACGTCCGGGTCGCGCCGGACGAAAAACCCGATTTCGCCGCCGGCCACTTCGCCCAGCCCGTGCTCCGCGACGAAGTTCCCCACGATGCGTCCAATCCGCACCTGGAGCCGCCCATGTTCGAACCCCGCCGGAGCCATGATGACCAGCTCCCCCTCGTCGATCTCGTAGCGCCACCCTTCCGGGAGCCGGTCCAGCTCCTCTGCGGTCCAGGGCTTCCTCGTGGCGGTACCCATCGGCCAGCCCCCCTTCGCTCCTCGGTTCCAGTGTAGCACGGCGACAGGGCCGCCGCACGGCTTTGCGGGTATGGCCCCGCCTGGGCGGCCGGCGACTGGAGGTTCGTACCAGTCCCTTCCGTCACGGCGCCGTCACCAGTTCGGACACGGTGCCCGGCTGCAGGCCGCGGTCCCGCAGCGCCCGCAGGATCGCCGGCAGCGCCTCGGCCGACGTGGTGGCGAAGCCGCTCGCCTGGATCCGGATGACGTCTCCCGCCTGCAGGCGGGCCGTCACGCGCCGGGCGATCTCCCGTGGAGGCGGCGGGGGTGCCGTCATCTCGCCGGCGTCGACGCTCCACACGACGGTCTGCAGGCCGCTCCTTGCCGCCGCCTCCAGCACGGCCGGGTTCCAGCGCCCGCCGTACGGGCGGTAGAGCCGGGCCGGTCGCCCGAGGGTCCGGGCCAGCAGGCCCTGCGCGAACCGCAGCTCGGTCTCCAGTTCCTCTGGTTTGAGCGCCGTGGGGTCGGCCATGCGGAACCCCAGCGTGCCGACCTCGTGGCCGGCGGCGTCCAGGCGGCGCAGGAGGTCGGGGTAGTTGGCGGCCCAGTGGTGGCTGACGAAGAAGGTGGCGTGCACCTTCTCCGCGGCCAGGACCTCCAGGACCTCGAGCAGTTCGGCGTCGCTCCAGGTCACGTCGAAGGTCAGGGCCACCCGGTTGCCGGCGTTCTCGGCCCGGCGCAGAGGCCCTGTCCCGGTCAGGGCCGGATACGCGTTGGCCAGCCAGAGCCTCGCGGCCAACACCAGCGCGGCGAACCCCAGGACGACCCCCGTCCGGAGGAGGACGCCACGACGTGCCAGGAACACCATCCCCGGGACACCCCCGAGAAGGCGTATGCCCGGGTTGGCCGATCATGCGGGTGTCCGGGAAGGACGCCGCAAACATACCGTCTTGCCGGCGCCCTGCAGAGGCGGCTAGCCGGCGTCGGCCGTGTCCCGCAGCACGTCCTCGAGTTCCGCCAGTTCCTCCTCCGGGCGGCCGGTCTCGGCGAGGAACTGCTCGCGGGAGGCCTTCCGCCCGTTCAGCTCGTACGCGACCTGATCCCGCCGGTCGAGGTACACGACGGCCGCCCACTTCCCGCCGCCCGGGTAGGAGCGGACCCACGAGAAGGAGACCCGGCCGTCGTCGGGGAACCGCCAGCCGCGGTGGAGGAGCTCCAGGAGGCGCATGTGCTGCCGCTCCTCGGCCACCCGCAGCGCCTCCTCCATCGCCCGGAGGCGATCGACCGGCAGGCGGACGGCCGAAGCGAGGAAGCGGTCCCGGTCGACCTCCTGCCAGTTGACGAAGTACCGGTACCCCTCTCCGGGCCGGTGCCGGATCTCGAAGCGGTTCGTCTCGCCGAGGATCGGGTCCTCGCAGTACGCCCGGTACTCGCCGTCTTCGTAGCGGAACCCGGTACCCTGCTCTGCCAGGTAACGGAGAAGCCGGTAGAGGCTCAGATCTCGATCCATCGAACGTGCCTCCTGCTCCGCGTGCGCTGCAGCTTGGTCTCGATCCGCTCGAGCCGGTGCCGGAGCTCGGCAACCTCCGCCCGGACCGCGCCCGTGCCGAGCAGGGCCTGCCGCTGCTCCAGCACGGCCATCGCCCGGAGGGTCATTTCCCGGGCCGCCTCCAGGTTGCGCTCCCTGTGCTCATGATACTTGGCGAGCTCGACGTACGGCGTGACGCTGCGGGCCCCCTCGGCGATCATCGCCTCCCAGATGCGGCGGGCCTCGGCGTGGCTGCCGGCCCGCCGGTAGGCTGCGGCGAGCTCCCGCTGGCAGCGGGCCCGGGCCGGGCCTTCCAGGCCGCGCTGGAGCGCCTCCTCGAGGCAGGCCAACCCGGCGGCCAGTTCGCCCTGATCGAGCAGGAGGCGGCCGAGCGCATGGAGCTCGGACCCCGTGAGCGGGGAGCCGGCGGGAGCGGCACGGAGCGGGTCGGCCGCCGCCAGGCCGAGGTAGCCGGCGAGGGACGCCAGGCTGAGGACGTCGAGCCGGTTGTGCTCCAGGACGGGCGCCAGGGGCTCGGCCTCGCCGGTGCGGAGGTAGTGGAAGTAGAGGGAGGGGATGAGGAGCCCGGGGACGTCGCCGTGGCGGGTCTCGCCGAGGGCGTGGCGCTCCAGGTCGACCAGCCGGCAGCTTTCCGCCTGGTCCCGCCACAGCCGCCGGGCGGGGTAGAGGAGGTCGAGGTGCGGGACCTCGGGCACCGGCAGCCGCCCCAGGGTCAGCCGCGTGGTGAGGAGGGGCCAGTCGAAGCTCTTGCCGTTGAAGGTGACGACCGCGCGGGCGCCCTCCAGCTCGGCCAGCACGGCGTGCAGGAGCGCCGGCTCCTCGTCGTAGTCCGGGAGGAAGAACTGGCGGACCCGGAACCGCCCGCCGGCGAACCGCCCCACGCCCACGAGGAAGACGTGGGTGCCCGTGCCGCGTTCGAGGCTCGTCGTCTCCGTGTCGAGGAACACGACCTGCTCCGGGTCGAGGCTTTCCCACGCCGGCTGCCGGCCGAGCCTCGCCCAGCCCCTGCCCGGGACCCGGAGCAGGGCGCCGACCGGCACCGCCCCCCGCCGGTGGTCGGGCGGGAACGTGACCTCGACGCAGAGGGCCGTCCCGGCCGGGGTGGGGAAGGGGCGGGCGCGGAAGAGGTGAGCGGCCGCATCCCGCCGGGGGTGAGAACCCCGGCCGGCCGGTGAGGCCTGAGACGGCCGAGCATCCACCGGCGCCGCCTCCGCCGGTGTCGCACCCGCAGGCTTGGCACCCGCCGGCCGCATGAGCCGGAGCCGCTGCCTCAGGTCCACCGCTGCCCCCACCTCCCCGGGGCCGGCCGCCCCCGGATCACGACGCCGGGACCTCCGGGTGGGACAGGGCGAGTTCCAGCAGGCGCCGCGTCGCCTGCTTCCCGTGGCTCTCGGGCCCGACGCACGACGGGCAGCCGCTCTCGCACGGGCAGGCCTGGACCCGGTCGAGGGCGGCGCCGAGCAGGAGCGCGTGCAGGTCGTACGCCTTCTCCGCCAGGCCGATGCCGCCCGGGTACGCGTCGTACAGGAAGAGCGTGGGCCGGTCCGTGTACGGCGACTTGATCTGCGGCGCCGCCCGCAGGTCCCGGGCGTCGCACAGCAGGTAGGCCGGCGCCAGGCCCTCGAGGAGGTGGGCCAGCCCCACCAGGGCCGACTGCAGCTCGTCCGGCTCGAACCGGGCCGTCACCGCTTCCGGCAGGGTGAGCCAGTAGGCGGTCGTGTGCATCTCGTCCTCGGGCAGGTGGATCTCACCCCAGCCGACGTTCTCGTGGGTGTGCAGCTTGATCTTCTTGAATATGGTGGCCTTCGCCGCCGTCATGACCTCGCCGAACGCCTTGGTGAGGCCGAGCTCCTCCCGCTCCTTCAGCACGTCGAGCGGCCGCACCGTGACGGCCAGGTGGGCGTCGGTGTAGTAGTCGACGTCCACCGCGTGGACGTATGCCTTGCGCTCCTCCCAGGCCAGGCGGTCGACGTGGTACTGCTGCCCCTCGTGGATGTAGATGGCGTTCTCGTGCAGCATCGTCATGGCCGCCAGCCGGTCCATCTCGCCGATCACCCGGGGCTCCGGGCTGGTCGTGTCGACGATCACGAAGTTCTCGCTGGCCGCGCTGCGCAGGGAGATGTCCTCGGCCGGGAAGTTCTCGTTCATCCAGTGCCACTTGCCGCCGGCGTGGTGGAGGATCTTCTCCTCCTCCAGGTAGGCGAGGATCTCCGCGGTGCCGGCCGGGTCGAGTCCGAAGGCCTCGCCGTCGGCGAAGGGCAGCTCGAAGGCGGCGCACTTCAGGTGGCTCGTCAGGATGAAGAGGTTGTCCGGGTTGACGAGCCCGTGCTCGGGCGCCCGTCCGAAGAAGTAGTCGGGGTGGGTGACCATGTACTGGTCCAGGGGCGAGGACGAGGCGATCAGGATCGCCGCCGACGTCCCCTGCCGCCGCCCCGCCCGCCCCGCCTGCTGCCAGGCGGAGGCGATGGCCCCGGGGTAGCCGGCCATCACGGCCACCTCGAGCTGGCCGATGTCGATCCCGAGCTCGAGCGCGTTGGTCGACACGACGCCCAGCACCTCGCCGGACCGCAGCCCCTGCTCGATCGCCCGGCGCTGGGCCGGCAGGTACCCGCCTCGGTACCCACGGATGCGCTCGGCCCGCCGGGTGGTGAGCCCCGCCTTGCCCCGGGCCAGGTCCTCCTTCAGGTACGTCACGAGCACCTCCGTGGCCAGCCGGGTGCGGGCGAAGACGATGGTCTGGATGCCGTTCTGCAGGAACGTGCCGGCCACCCGCCGGGCCGCCTTCAGCACGGGCTCCCGGAGCCCGTCCCGGGTGACGACGGGCGGGTTGTAGAGGATGAAGTGCTTCTCGCCCCGGGGGGCGCCGCTCTGGTCGACCAGCTCCACCGGCCGCCCGGTGAGCCGCTCGGCGAGTTCCTTCGGGTTGGCGATGGTGGCCGAGGTGCAGATGTACACGGGGTTCGACCCGTAGAAGCGGCAGATCCGCTCCAGCCGCCGCAGCACGTTGGCGAGGTGGGAGCCGAAGACGCCACGGTAGGTATGCAGCTCGTCGATCACCACGAACTGGAGGTTCTCGAAGAGCCGCACCCAGCGGGTGTGGTGGGGGAGAATCCCCGTGTGGAGCATGTCCGGGTTGGTCATGACGACGTGGCCGGCCTGCCGGATGCGCGGGCGGAGGGTGTCCGGGGTGTCGCCGTCGTAGACGTAGGGCTCGATCGGGGCCCCCGCGGCCTCGACGAGTTCCCGCAGCCCGGCGAACTGATCCTGCGCCAGCGCCTTGGTCGGGAAGAGGTAGAGGGCGCGGGACGCCGGCCGCTCCAGGATGCGCTGGACCACCGGCAGGTTGTAGCAGAGGGTCTTGCCGGAGGCCGTGGGCGTGACCACCACCACGCTGCGGCCCGCCAGGGCGGCGGCGGCCGCCTCGGCCTGGTGGCTGTACAGGCGCTCCATCCCCCGGGCCCGCAGCGCCGCCACCAGGCGCGGGTCGAGTCCCTCCGGGAAGGGCGCGTACCGCGCCGGCTGGGCGGGCAGCACCTCCCAGCGGCTCACGTTCGCCATGAAGCCGGGGTCGGTCCGGAGGCGGTCCAGGAGCTGGGGCAGGTTCATGAGCGCACCTTCACCCCGTGCGGTACAATTGGTACTCGGAGCGCTGGAAGCTTCGACGGACGACGCGCGGGGGTGAGAACCATGGGAGAGCGGGACGGGTACGGATTCGACCTCCTCGCCTTCGGCCCCCACCCCGACGACGTGGAACTCGGCATGGGCGGCACCATCGCCCTGCACGCCGCCCGGGGTCACCGGGTGGCGATCTGCGACCTCACAGCCGGGGAGTTCGGCACGGGGGGCGACCGCCGCACGCGGGCCCGGGAGGCGGAGGAGGCCGCCCGCATCCTGGGGGTCGGGCTGCGGGTGAACCTCGGCCTGCCCGACCGGGGCCTCGTCTACGGCGCCGGCGGACGAGGGGCCGGCGGGGAGCAGGTGCGCCGGGCGGTGGAGGTGATCCGGCGCCTGCGGCCCCGGGTGGTGGCGCTGCCGTGGGGCGACGACCGCCACCCCGACCACGTGGCCGCCCACCACCTGCTGCGGGAGGCGGTCTTCACCGCGGCGCTCGCCAAGTACGAGACGGCCGAGCCGCCGCATCGCCCCCAGCAAATGGTTTTCTACTTCCTCAACGACGCCCCCGAACCCTCCTTCCTGGTTGACATAAGCGTGTTCTGGCAGAAAAAAAGCGAAAGCCTGTTCGCATACCGGTCGCAGTTCGAGAGGACCCCAGGCGGGCCCGAAACGCCCCTCAACGCGCCGCACGGCCTCCTGTACCGGATCGAGTCCCGGGACCGGTACTACGGCAGCCTCATCGGGGTCGGGTACGCCGAGGGTTTCCGGCTGCGGCAGCCGCCGGTGCTGGACGGCCTGCCCGGCCTGCACGGGCCGTCCGGCCAGGGCTAGCGGCCCCGGGGGCTGCGTGAGCACACGGCCCGGTGCGCCCGCACGGCCCGGCGCGGCCGGACGGCGCGCCGCAGGACTCCCCCGAAAGAAGGTCAGCCCCCGTGAAGATCGCGATCGTCTGCTACCCCACCGTCGGCGGCAGCGGCGTCGTGGCGACCGAGCTGGGCAAGCACCTCGCCCGCCGGGGCCACGAGGTGCACTTCATCAGCTCCGAGCCGCCGTTCCGGCTGCGGGGGTTCCGGCCGAACGTCGCGTTCCACCAGGTCGACACCCCGAGCTACTACCTGTTCAAGGACGCACCCTACCTCCTCAGCCTGGCCAACAAGATCGCGGAGGTCCACCGCCACGTCCACCTCGACGTGGTGCACGCGCATTACGCCATCCCCCACGCCACGGCGGCCTATCTCGCCCGGGAGATGACGGCACCCGACGGTCCCCGGGTCGTCACCACCCTCCACGGCACCGACATCACCCTCATGGGGCAGGAGCCCTCGTACGCCGGCAGCATCGCCTTCGCCATCGAGAAGTCGGACGGGGTGACGGCCGTCTCCGAGCACCTGCGCCGCCTGACGGTCGAGACGCTGGGGGTTCGCCGGCCGATCGTCCACATCCCGAACTTCCTCGACTGCGACGAGTTCCGCCCGGCCGCCCCGCCCGGCCTGCGGGAGCAGTACGCCCGGCCGGGGGAGCGGATCGTCGCCCACCTGTCGAACATGCGGCCGGTGAAGCGGGTCGACCGGGTCGTGGAGATCTTCGCGCGCATCGCCCGGGAGGTGCCGGCGCGCCTCCTCCTCATCGGCGACGGGCCCGAGTGCCCGAAGGCCTGGCAGCTCGTGCGGGAGAAGGGGCTCACGGAGCGGGTGTACTTCCTGGGCAACCAGGACGAGGTCGTGCCGCTTCTCAGCATCGCCGACGTCTTCCTGCTCCCGTCGATCCAGGAGAGCTTCGGCCTCGCCGCCCTGGAGGCGATGGCCTGCGGCACGCCGGTCGTGGCCAGCCGCATCGGCGGCCTGCCGGAAGTGGTGGGGGAGACGGGGTACCTGCTGCCGCCGGACGACGTCGACGGCATGGTCGCCGCCGCCCTGCGCATCCTGACCGACGCCGCCGAGCACGACCGCCTCGCCGCCAGCGCCGTCGTGCGGGTGCGGGAGCAGTTCTGCGCCGACCGGATCGTCCCGCGGTACGAGGCGTTCTACCGACAGGTGCTGGGGTAGGGTGGGTCCCGGCGGCCACCCGGGGGCCGGCGGTCCGGTGCGCCCGGCCCTGTGGCACAACCACGACGGGGTTCCGCCGTCGCCCGCATCCGGTGTTTGCCCGGAGAACACACCGGTGCCCGGCGAGGGCGTCCGGCGGGTCCTTCGTGCCCCCAACCGCGCATTTTGCAGGACTCATGCCGGGGGCTGCCGCACTGCCCGGCTGCGCCGCGCGCTTGACCGATCATATACGCGAAGCCGGGCTGGACGTGCTCGTGGCCCCGGCCGGCCCCGGCGGCGAGGTATCGAGGTATGAAGAGCCGGACGATGAGGCCTGATGGCCCGGGGACCCGCCCGGGCGCCGGGAGGTGAACCGGTGGCGAAGGCCGTGGCGACCGTGACCCTCAACCCCGCCCTCGACCGGACGGTCGAGGTGGAGGGGTTGCGTCTCGGCGGCACGAACCGGGTCGCCGCCGTGCGGGTCGACCCCGGCGGGAAGGGCCTGAACGTGGCTCGCGTGGCCCGCCGCCTGGGGCTGGAGGCCATCGCCCTCGGGCTCCTGGGTGAGGAGAACAGCCACCTCTTCCACCGCGTGCTGGCCTGGGAGGGCGTCGAAGACCGTCTGATCGAGGTGCCGGGGGAAACCCGGACCAACCTCAAGATCGTCGACCGCCTCTCCGGGCTCGAGACCGAGATCAACGAGGTCGGGTTCACGGTCACGCCGGAGCACCTCGAGCGGCTCCGGGAGGTGCTCGAACAGGTCCTGGACCGGACCGGCGCGCTGGTGGTGACCGGCAGCCTCCCGCCCGGCGCCCCGGCGGACACGTACGCCCGCCACATCCGGCTAGCACGGGCGGCGGGCGTCCTCACCGTCCTGGACGCTTCCGGTGACGCCCTGCGACAGGGGCTCCGGGCCGCCCCGGACGCGGTCAAGCCGAACCGGGCCGAGCTGGAAGAGGCCGCCGGCCGGCCGCTGTCCGATCTCGGCGCCGTCTACCGGGCAGCTTCGGACCTGCTCACGAGCGGGCCCGGGTGGGTTCTGGTCTCGCTGGGGGCCGAGGGCGCCGTGCTCGTGACCCCGGAGGGAGCGTGGCGGGGCACGGTCCCGGACGTGCCCATCCGCAGCACGGTGGGCGCCGGCGACTCGATGGTGGCCGCGCTCGTGCACGGCCTCCTTCACGGCATGGACCCGCCCGGGATCCTGCGCCGGGCCCTGGCCGCCGGGGTGGCGACGGCGACCCTGCCGGGCACCGAGCTGTGCACGGCGGAGGCGGTCGACGAGATGGCACGGGCGATCACGGTCCATCCGTGTGAGCCGGAGCGCGTCGGGGAGGACGACTGAGATGGAGTTGGCGCTGGGCGAGCTGCTGGACGAGCGTCTCATCACGCTCGACCTGCAGGCCACCGAACGGGAGGGCGCGATCCGGGAGCTGGCCGGGCTCATCGACCGGGCCGGGAAGCTGGCCGACCGGGACGAGTACGTGAACGCCGTGCTGGCGCGCGAGGCGCTCGGCAGCACCGGCGTGGGCCACGGCGTGGCCATCCCGCACGGCAAGAGCCCCGCCGTCCGGGAGGCGGCCGTGGCCTTCGGGCGTTCCCGGACAGGGGTCGACTTCGCGGCGCCGGACGGCCGGCCCGCCGACCTGGTGTTCCTGATCGCCGCGCCCGAGGGCGCACACGACCTGCACCTGAAGGCCCTCGCGCACCTGGCACGGCGCCTGGTGCACGACGAGGTCCGCGAGGCGCTGCGGCAGGCGGGTTCCGCGCACGAGGTGGTGCGGGTGCTCGCGCAGGCGTAAGGTCCCCGGTCTCGTAGCGGTTGGAAGCCCCTCACGCAGGAGGTGGACGACATGCCACGCAAGGTGGTGGCCGTGACGGCGTGCCCGACGGGCATCGCCCACACGTACATGGCCGCCGAGGCCCTTGAGAAGGCGGCCCGGGAGAGGGGGATCGAGATCCGGGTCGAGACCCGTGGGTCCGTCGGCGTGGAGAACCCCCTGACGCCCGAGGAGATCGAGGCGGCGGACGCCGTGATCGTGGCCGCCGACGCCAAGGTCGCATGACGCCCCCGCTGGGCCTCGCCCTGGCGACCTGGCTGGCGCCCCGGAAGTTCACCCAGGAGGAGCGGGAGGCCGGCAAGGCGGCCGCGGTGCTCGGGATCTCGTTCATCACCGAGGGCGCCATCCCGTTCGCGGCAGCCGACCCCCTGCGGGTCATCCCGTCGATCATGGCCGGCTCCGCCGTCACCGCGGCGCTCTCCATGGCGTTCGGGGCGACCCTCCGTGCGCCCCACGGCGGGATCTTCGTCCTGCCGATCCCCGGCGTGGTCGGGAACCTCGGGCTCTACGCCCTCAGCATCCTCGCCGGCACGCTGATCACGGCGGGGGCCGTGATCGCCCTGAAGCCGGAGCTTGCCCCGGCCGCGCGGCCGGCCGGGCGCGTGCCGGCCGGAGCGCACTGACGCGGCCCGCGCCGCCGGGGCCGAGCCGGTGCTTTTGGAGGCGCAGGGTTCCGCCCGGCGTGACGGCGTTCTGCCATTTGGGTGATGAGACAATCGGTGTGGGGTCAAGCATCTGCGTTGTGTGGCACCGATTGTCTCACCACCCCTTCGCGCCGTCCGGCATGCCGGAACAGCAAGTCTCCGGTCGACCACAAACCGATGTTATGTCAAACCGAAACCGCCCCGGACACCCGACCGGCCACCTGCTGGGGCCCGGTGAGGCAATCCGTGACACACAACCGGTTTCGTTGACTCGCACATCTTGACTCTTGGAGGGGGCCATTTCCAGTCGGCCCGGACGGCACCTGCGCCGCGTCGAACCGGCCGGAGAGCGAAGCCGGCGACCCGGGCGGCGGCGCGGCCGCGCGACGCACCGCCCGGCCCGGAAGGCGTAGGGGCGGCGCGCAGAGAAAACGCTTCCGGGGGGGTGCCGCCAGCCGATGCGTCCCGTCAAGATCGTCCACTGCGCGGACGTGCACCTCGACGCGAGCTTCGCCGGCGCCGGGCTCACGAACACGGCGGCGAAGCTCCGGGCGGAGGAGCTCAAGGACGCCTTCGCCCGCATCGTCGGCCTCGTCCGGTCCGAGGAGGCCGGCCTCTTCCTCATCGCCGGGGATCTCTTCGAGCACGAGTACGTGCGCAAGTCCACCGTGCAGTTCGTGATCGACCGCATCGCCCGGCAGATCCCGGACGTCCCGGTCTTCATCGCCCCGGGCAACCATGACCCCTACCGGCCCGACTCCTACTACGCCACCCTCACCTGGCCCCCCAACGTGACGATCTTCGGCCCCCGCTGGGAGCGGGTGCACCTGCCGCAGCTCGGCGTCACCGTCCACGGCTGGGGCTTCGACCGGGAGCACGTGGCCGAGCGCCGGCTGGCCGAGCTCCGCATCGACCCGGAGGAAGCCGCGCGGGCGATCCAGATCGTGGTCCTCCACGGCTCCGACGAGCGCGTCCCCGCCGAGGAGGACGTGTACCTGCCCCTGAGCGCGGCGGAGTGCCAGGCCACGGGCGCCGACTACATCGCCCTGGGCCACTTCCACGGCCACCACGTCGTCGCCACGCGGCCGGGGGCCGCCGGCCCCCTCGCCGCCTACCCGGGCAGCCCGGAGAGCCTGTCCTTCGGCCAGAGCCGGCCGCACGGCGTCCTGGTGGGGACGGTCGGCAGGGAAGGCAACGACCTGCGGCTCGTCGCCGTGGGACAGCGGGAGCACCTCACCGCCGAGGTCGACGTCACCGGCGCCGCCACCCTCGAGGACGTCCTGGCCCGCGTCGAGGCCGCCATCCCGGCCGCGGACCGCGCCCGGCACCTGTACCGGGTCACCCTCACCGGCGAGGTCGACCCCGACCTGGACGCCGACCCGGCGGTCATCGAGGCCCGGCTGGCGGATCGCTTCTACTCCCTCACTGTCCGCGACCGCACCGCCCCGGCCCTCGACCTCCAGGCCCTGGCCGCCGAGAACTCGCTGCGCGGCCACTTCGTCCGGGAGGTCCTCGCCCGGCTGGAGGGCGCCGCGGCCGGCGAGGCGGAGGAGCTCCGCCTGGCCCTCCGCTACGGCCTGCAGGCGCTCGCGGAGAGGAGGTAGGCCCGGTGCGCCTGGACGAGCTCCGCCTCATCGCCTTCGGCCGCTTCCGGGACCGGGTCCTGCGCCTGGGGCCCGGCCTGAACGTCGTCTACGGCCCCAACGAGGCCGGCAAGTCGACCCTCGTCCACTTCATCCAGGCGATGCTCTACGGCTTCGCCCGGCCGGACCTCAAGGTCCGCCGCCTTCTCCCCGAGCACGCGCGCTACCGCCCCTGGGCCGCCGGCGGCTACCGGGGCGCCCTCGTCCTCACCCTGGACGGCGGCCGGCAGCTGCGCGTCGAGCGCGACTTCGCCCGCCACCAGGCCCGGGTGTACGACAACGTGACCGGCGAGGCGCTCCCGTTCCCCACCGACACCCGGGGCGAGCCCCTGATCGGCGAGACCCTCCTCGGCCTCTCCCGGGCCGAGTTCACCAGCACGGTGTGCATCGGCCAGCTCCAGACCGCCCGGATCGACCCGGCCGACGCCGAGGCGCTCGCCGCCCGCATGGCCGCCCTCCAGGCGACCGGGCGGGAGGACGAGTCCGCCGCCCGGGCCCTGGCGCACCTGGAGGCCCGGGAGCGCGAGATCGGGTCGGAGCGGGCGCGCAAGAGCCCCCTCGGCGCCGCCCTGGCCGAGCTCGAGGCCGTGCGGGCGGAGGTCGACCGCGTCCGCCGCGCCCGGACTGAGAACCTGGGGCGGGAGGCGGAGCTCCGCCGGCTCCAGGCCGACCTGGCGAAGGTGCAGGCCGAGGAGGCCCGCGTCGGCGCCGCCATCGCTGCCGCGCGGGCGCGCGCCCTGGAGGAGCGCCTCGGGCGCCTCCTCGCCGCCGCCGGCCAGGCCGAGGCCGCCGCCGCCGAGGCCGCCCGCCTCCGGGAGGAGCTGGCACCCCTTGCCCCCCTGGCGCAGGTCGACCCCGGCGAGGCCGAGCGCGTCCCCGCCTACTTCGAGGCGTACGTGGCCGCCCGGGCCCGTGAGGCCGAGGTGGCCGCGACGTTGCGCCGCCAGACCGAGGAGGTCGCCCGCCTGGAGGGGGAACTCCGGAACCTCGGACTGCCCGACGACGCCGCCGGCCTGGAGGCCCGGCTCGACGGCCTCCAGGCCGACGTCGACCGACTCCAGGCCCAGGTCGCCGCCCGGGAGGCTGCCGCCGCGGCCCGCCCCGGTGCGGCCGCCCCTTCCCGCGCTCTTTTCTGGATCCTCGCTGCCGTCACGGCCGTCGCCGCCGTGGTCCTCGCCCTCCGGTTCTCCCCCTGGGCGCTTGCCCTGCTGCTGGTCCCGGCGGCCCTCGCCTGGCTGGCCCTCCGCGCACCGTCGCCGCCCCCCGCCCCCGATCTGCCCGGCCTGCGGGACGAGCTCGAGACCCGCCGCCGGGAGCTGCAGGACCTCCTCCGGCAGCACGGGTGTGCCAGCGCCGGCGAGCTGAAGGGCCGCCTGCGCCAGGCGGCCGCCCTGCGGGCGCAGCTCGACGCCGCCCGGGCGGCCCTCGACCGCCTCCGCCCGGCCCCGGCCGGCCCCGTCACCCCCGACCCGCTCGACCGCCTCCTCGCCCCGCTCCGCATCGCCGCCGAGTGCAGCCCCGCCCTGGCCGGCGCCGTCCGCGCCGGCCCGCCGACCCGCGCCGCGGTCGACGCCTTCGTCCGGCTCTGGACGGCCTACCGGGAGGCAGACCGGCGCCTGGCGGACGCCGAATCCGCGCTCGAGCGGGCCTGGGAGCGGGCGGAGGCCGAAGCCGCCGACCTTGCCGCTGCCGGCCACGAGTGGGCGGCTGCCCTCGCCGGGGCCTGCTCGGCGCGCGACCCTGCCCGGCTGCGCGAGGCGGTGGCCGCCGCCCGAGCGGCCCTGCCGCCGGCCGCCCCCGGCGACGGCGGCGGGGAGCCGGCGCCCGACCCCCGCGCCCTACCCGACCTCGAGGCGCGGCGGGCGGCGCTCCAGGAGCGGGTCCGCTCCCTGACCGCCTCCCTCAGCGAGCTGCAGGGGATGATCCGCAAGGCGTACGAGGACCTGCCCGACCTCGCCGAGCTCGAGCGCCGCCAGGAGGAACTGGCCGGGCAGGTAGAGTCGCTGGAGCGCCACCGCCGCGCGGTCGCCCGCGCCCGGGACATCCTCTCCGAGGTGGCCGGGCGGATGCACCGGGACTTCGCCCCCCGCCTCGCCGCTCGGGTCGGGCCGATCATCGAGGTCGTGACCGGCGGCCGCTACCGGGACGTGCGGGTGGGCGAGGGGCTGGCGCTCACGACCGAGGTGCCGGAGACGGGGGAGCTGAGGCCCGCGGGCGACCTCAGCTCCGGTACCCTCGACCAGTTCTACTTCGCCCTGCGGCTGGGCGCCGCCCTCGAGCTCACCGCCGGCGGCGAGACGCCCCCGGTGATCTGCGACGACTCGCTGGTGCAGTACGACGACGACCGGGCCGCCGGCGCCATCCGGTACCTCGCCGACCTGGCCCGGGGGCACCAGGTCGTCCTGCTCACCTGCCACCGGGCGCACGTCGAGGTGGCACGGGACCTCGGGGCGCAGGTGGTCGACATGACCGAGGGGGCGCACCGGGCCGGCTGAACCTGGGGCGACCCCGGGGCGGCTGAGCCCGCCGCCGGCCCGGACCACCGGCCGCCGGCGGGGATCACCCAACTGCGGCCGGCCGCTGCACGGCGGCGCCCGAGGCCAGCAGCTCGTCGATCTCGCCCTGCCGGTAGCCGAGCTCGGCCAGGACCTCCACAGTATGTTCGCCCAGGAGCGGCGGAGGCCGGCGGATCTGGCCCGGCGTGCCGTGGAGCTTCACCGGGATGCCGACGGCCCGGTACGTTCCCG
The DNA here is from genome assembly GCF_025999835.1 of Caldinitratiruptor microaerophilus. Taxonomy (NCBI): domain Bacteria; kingdom Bacillati; phylum Bacillota; class Clostridia; order Eubacteriales; family Symbiobacteriaceae; genus Caldinitratiruptor; species Caldinitratiruptor microaerophilus. Next base: position 610,496 of record NZ_AP025628.1, read on the forward strand.
CCGTGGGGTGGGGGACCTCCTGGAGCATTTCCCGGTGGAGGACCTGCGGGTCCCGGAAGACCTCGTCGAGCGTGTTGACCGGGCCGGCGGGGATCCCCGCCTCCCAGAAGGCCCGGCACCAGTCCATCGCCGGCCGCCCGCGCAGGGCCTCACCGAGGATCGGCAGGAGCTCCCGGCGGTTCGCCACGCGGTCCGGGTTCGTGCGGAAGCGGGGGTCGTCGGCCAGGTCGGGGCGGCCGATGAGCTCGGCGAACTTCCGGAACATGCGGTCGTTGCCGATCGCCAGGTAGATCGGGCGGTCGGCGGTGGGCAGGAGGTCGTAGGGCGAGATGCTCGGGTGGCTGTTGCCCACCCGCTCCGGCACCTTGCCGGAGTGCAGGTAGTTCGTGTGCCCCGGGTGCGCCAGGGCGACGGCGGTCTCCAGGAGAGACGCCTCCACGTGCTGCCCGAGGCCGGTCTGCGCGCGGTGGTACAGGGCCAGGAGGATGGCCGAGAACGCGAACAGGCCCGTGGCGAGGTCGGCGACGGGGATGCCGATCTTCAGCGGCTGGCCCCCCGGCTCGCCGTTGAGGCTCATGAGGCCCGCCATCGCCTGGACGGCCGCATCATACCCGGGCAGGTTGGCGTACGGGCCGCTCCTCCCGAAGCCCGAGATGCTGCACAGGATGACCCGGGGGTTCAGCTCACGCAGGGTGTCGTAGCCGAGCCCCCACCGCTCGAGCGTGCCGGCCTTGAAGTTCTCCACCACCACGTCCGAGGTCCGGACCAGGCGACGGACAACCTCGCGGGCTTCGGGTCGGGCGAGGTCGAGGACGATGCCCCGTTTGTTGCGGTTCAGGGCCAGGTAGTACGCCGACTCCCCGCCGGCGAACGGCGGGCCGTACGCGCGCGTCTCGTCGCCTGCGGGGGGCTCCACCTTGATCACGTCGGCCCCGTGGTCGCCGAGCATCATGCAGCAGAACGGCCCCGCCAGCACCCGGGAGAGGTCGAGGACGCGGAGCCCCGCCAGCGCGCCGGGCATCACAGTTCCAGGACGCAGGCCACCACCCCCGCGGGCCGCTCAGGCGTGCTTCAGGTGCCAGACGGCCTCGTCGAGCCGTGCCAGCTTGTCGAGGAAGTAATCGAACCGTTTCTCCAGCTGGTCAAGACGCTCCTTGGTCTCGGATCGGAACGCGAAGAGGTCGATCCGGAGTTCCGCCTGGCCCTTCTCGAGCGCGCTGATTCGCGTGGCGAGCTCGGCCTGGCCCTTTTCGAGCGCGGTGATTCGCGTGGCGAGTTCGGCCTGGCCCTTCTCGAGGCCGGAGATCCGCTCCGTGAGTTCGGCCTGACCCTTCACGAGCGCGGCCGTCCGCGCGTGGACCTCGTCGAGCCGCTGCAGGGCAGCTCTGAGCAGGTCGTTCGTCTCGTCCACCCGACTTCCCCCCTCCCCGGGTAATGAATACGGCTTCGCCCGGCCAGGCCCCGGTTCCTGCCGCTGGGGGGACGGCGCCGCGGGGCCGGCAGGGACTCCGCCAGGGCCTGCGCCCGCTCCTGGTCGGCCCCGGGGCTCAGGACCAGCTGGTAGACATCGTACCCGTCATCGCTGATATGATCTTGGCCGTGTTGACAACTGCGGACCCGCCGGAGGGGGCGGGTCCTCCTGATATGCCCGGCTCAGCTCGGCGAAACGCCCGGTGCGGTCCCGCATGCCGGGTGGCTCAGGGGGAGGACGCGGAGCTCCGCCGCCTGGTCGGGGTCCTCACCGGCGTGGCCGGCCTGGTGGCGATCTACATCCAGGCCCAGGTCTACCGGATCCCCGGCCGGCCGATGTGGAACCACCTCTCCACCGAACTCCTCTTCTACAGCACCGCCTTCCTCCTGGGGCCCCTGGTGGTGGGCGTCGTCTTCAGCCTCGCCCGGGGCAGCGCCGTCCCGGCGGAGAAGGGGGAGCCGGTCTACCGGCGCTCCCACCAGCGGCTGGGCATGACGTTGCTGGTGGTTGCCGCCCTGGAGGCGGTTGCCATCGCCTGGCGCACCCACTACCTGGCGTCAGCCCTCGACGGCCCGCAGCCCGTCGCCCTCCTGGGGAAGGCGATGGTCGGGAAGGAAACGATCCGCACCGCCCTGGCCATCGGTGCCCACGTCCTTCAGGGCGAGTACGAGTGGCTCCTCCCGGTGCAGTGGACCCTCTCCGTGGCGGCTCCGGCTCTCTTCGCCGTTGGCCTGTGGGCGTGGCACCGCCGCGGCGGGAGCCTCCGCACCGCGGGCCGTGCGATCATCGGCATCACGGTGCTGGCGATCGCGGGGGAGTTCGCCGGGCGGTCGCTGTTCTACCTGACCGGACGGCCCTGGTTTTGAGGAAGGAGGCACAATCGATGCGCCGACGGTTCCTGCTGCGACTCTTCGCCGCCTTGCCGGCCGCCGCCCTGCTGTGGCTGGAGCACCGGGGCCTGCCCGGGGCCGGGCGACTGGTCCGCCGCATGGCGCCGAATCCGGCGCCGGCGAAGGTGGAGTACTACGGGTACAGGGAAGTGAAGCTGTCGTAGAAGGAGGGCCGGCGCTCAGGGCCGGCCCTCCGCCCGCACGGTGCTGCCCGGCGGGTGATGTGCGGGGCAAGATTACCGCCCCGTTCACACCAAGGCAGGGTCAAGCACTGAACACAGGCCCAAGGTCAAGCGAAAACTGAGGGAGTTCGGGCTCAAGCGCGACGCGATCAGGCTTCTCGTGGCGGTCGGCTTTCCGACCGGGCCGGTACACTTCAACCGTTTGCGAGTCCGGGTCGATGAGGACGGCCAGTCGCGCTCCGTTGGCCAGGTAGGCCTCCATCTTCTCTCGCAGCTCGTCAAGTGTGTCCGACTTTGAGCGTACCTCGAAGACGCAGTCCGGGCAGAGGGGGACGAAACCCTCCTGCTCCTCAGGTGTGAGCGCCTCCCAACGCTCGCGCCGGACCCAAGAGGCGTCGGGGCAGAAAAGCGAACCGTCGCGAAGTCGAAAGCCCGTGGAGGAGTCGAAGACGATACCCAGCCGTGTTCTGAGGTTCCAAGCGTATAGCTGTCCGAACACCTCGCCGCTGCGCTGCCCACTCTTGCCGCCGGTAGGTGTCACGACGAGCCTCCCTTCCGCCGTGCGTTCGAACTGGTAGCCAGGGTTGCGCTCGGAAAGCTTCAGGATCTCTTCGTCGGTCACGCGGTGGGCTAGGCGCAGCGTGATCGCCATGAATACCCCCCTCCCGGGTCCACTGTCTCGGGGAGCTCATCTGCGGCTTTCTGCCGCCAACGTAGCACGAGAGGACTCCGCCAGGCAAGGGCGGCCGATCCGTCAGGACTCCTCCGCTGGGTCGCCCCCGAGCCTCTGCTCGCGCGCCCGGCGCGTGACCACCTCGTAGTAGCCCGAGAGGTGGGCGAGGACCGCCCCGGCGTCCGGCAGGCCCGCGGGCGGTCCCAGGCGCCGGAGCACGGCCCCGACCACGTCCGGCGGGTCGAGCCGGATGGCGATGCGCTCGATTTCGGGTCCCAAGGTCCAGAACCGGTCGAGGGTCCCGGCCAGGTCGGGCGACCCCTCGTCCGGATCGCCGGACGCATCCCCTCTTGCCGCCGGCACGCCGGGTCCACCGGCGGCAGCGGCCCGGTGGGCGCGCAGGGCGTCCAGGACCTGGTCCCGGTCGCGCCCGCGCAGCCGGAACAGCACGAACGGGTCCGCGTCGAACTCCTGGCCGAGGCGATAGAACACTGCGGCGATGTGCTTGCAGGGGTTGGCCCAGTCCGGGCAGGAACAGGCGGTGCGGAGGTCGCGGGCCGAGCGGGGGAAGAGGGTCACTCCCGCTGCGGCGAAGGCCTCCTCGATGTTCTCCGGCATCTCCCCGGCCAGCAGCCGGGCGGCGAAGACCGCCCGGCCGGCCATGGCGCGGGTCACCTGCTCCCACTCCCGGTCCGACAGCGGGTTCAGGGCGATGGTCACCCGGTACGGCTGGGGACGCGAGCCCTGAACCCGAGCCTCGACGGTACCGGGCGTGATGACGATCGCCAGCACGTTGCCGGCGCGGGCGTAGGCGCGCCCCCGCCGCAGCCGGCTGGCCCAGCCGAACGACTCCAGCACTCCGGTCCAGCGCTGGGCCCACCAGTTCGAGCCGAACTCCGGCTTCCGTCCCATGTCGATCACTCCCGGTCCAGGCTCAGGAGGCCGCGGAGCTCGTCGTCGGAGAGCTCCGTCAGCCAGGCCTCGCCCGTTCCGACCACCCGCTCGGCCAGTTCCCGCTTGCTGGCGATCAGGGCGTCGATCTTCTCCTCCACGGTGCCGGCGCTGATGAGCTTGTGGACCATGACGCGCCTGTGCTGCCCGATCCGGTACGCCCGGTCGGTTGCCTGGTTCTCCACCGCCGGGTTCCACCAGCGGTCGAAGTGGAAGACGTGGCTGGCCCGGGTCAAGTTCAGACCCACGCCGCCGGCCTTCAGCGAGAGGACCATGATCTGGGGGCCGTCCGCGGCCTGGAAGCGCTCCACCATGCGGCTGCGGGCTGCCCTGGGGACGCCCCCGTGCAGGAAGAGCACCTCCTGGCCGAAGGTCTCGCGCAGGAACCGCTGCAGGAGCGTGCCCATCTCCGTGAACTGGGTGAACACGAGGGCGGCGTCGCCCTCCTCCAGGACCTCCTCCAGCATCTCGGCGAGCCGGTCGAGCTTGCCGGAGCGGCCCGGGAGCGCGCTGCCGTCCCCCAGGAGGTGCGCCGGGTGGTTGCACACCTGCTTGAGCTTCGTGAGGGCGCTCAGCACCAGCCCCCGCCGCTCGATGCCGTCGGCCGCGGCGATGCGCTCCAGCATCTCCTCGGCGACGGCCGCGTAGAGGGTGGCCTGTTCCGGCGTGAGGTTGACGTACACCGGCAGTTCCTGCTTCTCCGGCAGGTCCTGGATGATGGCCGGGTCCGTCTTGACCCGCCGCAGGATGAAGGGCCGGACCAGCCGCTGCAGGCGGGCAGCCGCCTCCGCGTCCCGGTACCGCTCGATGGGGACGGCGAACTGCCGGTGGAACGCCTGGGCGGAGCCGAGGTACCCGGGGTTCAGGAACTCCATGATTGACCACAGGTCGCCCAGCCGGTTCTCCACCGGGGTGCCGGTGAGCGCGATCCGGTACCCCGCCCGCAGCGCCCGCAGGCTCTGGCTCTGGCGGGTCGCCGGGTTCTTGATGTTCTGGGCTTCGTCCAGCACGATGCCGTTCCACGTCATGGCGGCCAGGTCGGCGGCATCCCGCTGAGCCAGGGCGTAAGTCGTGATCACCACGTCGTGGGCCTCCGCCTCGGCGCGGAAGTCCTCGCCCCGCAGGCGGTCTGCACCGTGGTGCACGAGCACGCGCAGCGAGGGGGCGAACCGCGCCAGCTCCCGCTGCCAGTTCCCCACGACGGAGGTGGGGCACACGAGGAGCGTGGGGCCGGCGGCGAGCCCGGCTGCCCGTTCGTGCAGCCAGAGGGCGATCACCTGGACCGTCTTGCCGAGGCCCATGTCGTCCGCCAGGCAGGCGCCGATGCCCCGCTCCCGCAGGAAGGCCAGCCAGGAGAAGCCGCGCACCTGGTAGGGCCGCAGCTGCCCCCGCAGCCCCGCCGGGGTGGGGAGCTCCTCCAGGGTCCCGTCGCCGCTCAGCCGGCGGAGCAGGTCGGCGGCCGCACCTTCGGCATCGACGCCCACCACCGGCAGCCCCGGCGCGGCCTCGCCGGCGCCCGCCGCCAGGCGCAGGGCATCGCCGACCGTGAGGGTCCGGCCCTGGCGCTCGAGCCGCCGGAGGGCGTCGGCGAGCCGCTCCGGGTTCACCTCGACCCACTGGCCGCGCATGCGGACCAGGGGCACCTTCAGCCGGGCGAGGCGGTGCAGCTCCTCGCGGCTGAGGGGCTGGTCACCCAGCACGATCTCCCAGTCCACATCGAGGAGGTCTGACAGGCCCAGGCCGCCCCCCGCACCAGCCCGCGGCGACGCGGACGACGACCGCACCCGCAGGCGGGCACCCAGCCGGGCCCCGCCGGCCAGGCTGGCCGGGAGGAGGACCCCCAGTCCGCTTTCCTGGAGGAGCAGGGCCCCCTCCTTGAGAAAGAGGTACGCCTCGGTCGGGGTGAGCGGGCAGGATTCCGGGCGGGCCTCGTCGAGCGCGCGTTCTAGCGGGGGGAAGAGGCGGGCCGCCACCCCGAGGTCCGCCAGCAGGCGCTCCTGCGGGTGGTCCAGGCGGCGGTTCAGGTACCGCAGCGTGCTGCCCCGGGCCCGCCAGACCTCGGCCGCCGGCACCAGCAGGCTGGGGTCGTCGGCGGCCTGGAGGAGCACGTGCAGCGCCCAGGACGCCCCGTCGCCGGCGTCATCGCCGTCCGGCGGCTCCAGCCGGAAGCACGTGCGAAAGGCGGCAGGCGCCTGCCCCTGGACGACCGGGGCGGACCAGGCGGATAGCCGCGTGCGGAGCGTGTCCACCTCAGCCGGCGTTCCCGGGATCGCGGCGGTGGGCGCCGCCAGGGCTTCAAGCCACCGGCCGGCCACGCCCGGTACCGGCCGCGGCGCCCGGCCCGCGCGCTCCGCGGCCGGCGTTTCGCCCAGCCAGCGGCGGATGAGCGCATCCGCCCCCGCCTGCAGGAAGCCCGTCACGAGCGCCAGGGCGTCCGGCGCCGGGTACGTCGCCGGGTCCGCACCGGCTGGCGCCAGGGCCCGGCAGACCGGCGGCAGAGCCCCCGCCAGGGCCTGCACCCGTTCCTGGTCGGCCCCAGCGCTCAGGACCGGCTGCCAGACGGCAGCGGGGGCGTCAGGGTGCACGGCCGGCACGAACCGCCCACGCGCGAGGAGTTCCAGCGCCAGTCGGGCCGCCAGGGTCCAGCAGCGCAGGTCGGCGCCAAACCGGTAGTAGGGCTGCCCGGGCCGGTCCGGGAGCGCCGCCAGCCAGGTGACCGCGCGGGCCGGCTCCAGGGCCAGCCCGGCCACGTTCCAGGCCATCAGGCGCGGTTGCGCGCCCGTACCCCTCTCGAAATCCGCGACCCCTTGCGCCGCGAGGTCTGGAGAAGGCAACGGCCCCGTACCCTCGGCTCCCGGCAGCCGCAGGACACAGGTCATCTCGGTAGCACCCGGCAGGAACTGAACGAGCCCGCCCGGAGGCGCCTGGAACGGGTGGACGGGAATGGTCTTGTGCGCCGGCCGCCGGCGTTTGCCGGGCAGACGCGTCGCATCCTCGGCCCAGACGAAGAACCGGCCCCCAGCCGCAAAGGGGGCCCACGTGCCGTGGAAGACGAACACCGAAAGGGATCACGCTCCGGAAGCCGCAGGCGTCCTTGCTCCTTCCCGTTTCGGTGGACCGGACCGGCGTTCCTGCGCCGGCCCGCATGCCGCCGGCCGTCGTCGGTGGAAAGCTGTGACACCGGCAGGAAAGGTCTTCCCGGTCGAGAACCTTTCTGGGAGCGAACGGGAATCCGGAGTGCCGTTGGCTACCGGGACGCGGAAGCCGGCCCGGGTGCACCGGCACGGACCCCGGGAGGCCCGTGGCCGCATCGGGAGTCAGGAGTGGTGTCCGGGGTGACGGTGAAGCCTTGCCCGCGAGGCGACGGAGGCCAACCCCCACGTGCTCCCCTACTTCCTGGGACAGGCCGAGCCTCCGGTGGACCTGCCCGACTACATCACGCTCGGAGGGGAAGATGAAGCCGCATCCTACGCGATGCTGGCAGCCCGGTGGTGGTTCGGGGAGCCGAGGGCCGTGGCCTGGCTGAAGACGCCGTTGAAGCGGGAGTGAGCCGACCCCGGCCCGCATGGTGTTGCCCTGCCGCACCGGCCGTTGACCCGCGGCTCGTCCGACCCAGCAGGCCGGCGTCCGCAGCCCGTGTTCGGTCCAGCGCCGTGAACAGGCGAGCACAGGCGAGCGCTCCGCTTGACAGAGGCGAGTGCAGCAGCCGAAGGTAGGTTACGGATATGATGACCGTAACCGGTACTCAGCCACGGGGGAGCAATGTCCTGACGGAGCGGCTGGAAATCCGGCTGGACCCGACCACGATGCGTCTCTTGCGGGAAGAGGCTCGTCGCCGGGGCATTTCCATGGGGCAGCTCCTCCGGCAGGCGATCGACTGGTTCCTTCACGAGGAGCGGCAGGCGCGCCTCAAGGCGCCAGGGGCGCTCTTCCCGGTCGAAGCCCCGGCTCCCGACTGGGAGGTCATGAAGCGCGAGATCGAGACGGCCCGGCTGCAGGATGCTCCGCGGTGAGCCGCGTGTTCATCGATGGCAACGTTGCATGTACGCGGGCGGGCGACCATCCACTTCAGGTGCCGTTGCAGCACGTTACCCGGGCCGTAGTGGCCGGCAAGCTTGATCTTCGGCGAGGGAGGATAGGGCGCGGAAGTCGAAGACCGCCAGGGAGCGCTGCCGGGTGGTGGATACCGTGCAGCGGCGCAGCCTCGAAGCGGTCCTCGGGGTAGATGACGGCGTGCCCCTGGAAGGACTGGCCTGGGTGTCGCGCGACCGCATGCACAGAGAGGGCGCGGACGGCGGGTTCGAAATCCGGACCGACGAGGCCCCAGGGGCATCGGTCAAGAAGGGCGAGATGCCCATCGTGCTGCTGGGCGGCGAGGCGATCGTCAACCTCCCGATCGAGAAGGACTTCGGCATCCGGCGGTGGCCGCTGACCCTGTACACCGACGCGCTCGACGGGGGGCGGGAAGGGGAAACGCGATGCGGATCAGGCGTGCTTCAGGTGCCAGACGGCCTCGTCGAGCCGTGCCAGCTTGTCGAGGAAGTAGTCGAACCGCTTCTCCAGCTGGTCCAGACGCTCCCTGGTCTCAGAACGGAAGGCGAAGAGGTCGATCCGGACTTCGGCCAGGCCCCTCTCGACCGAACTGATTCGCTCCGCAAGTTGGGCCTGGCCCTTCTCAAGCGAAGCGACTTGCTGTGCGAGCTCGGCCTGGCCCTTCTCGAGCCCTGCCATCCGGGCGTTGACCTCGTCGAGACGTTCCAGGATGGTCTGGAGCAGATCCTTCGTTTCGCCCACCCCGTCGCCCCCTCTTTGGTGATGCTCACGGCTTCGGCCGGGTTAGCCACCTTTCCTGCTAACCTTCCGGGGGCCGCGGGGACTGCGCATGCCGTCACCGCCGGGTCCCCCCAGGGGGTGTGACCCGGGAACGCCGCCGACCCCGTCACGGCGCAGAAGCGGGAGCCCGGCCGCTCAGCCGGCGCGCAGGTGGTGGTTGAGCGTCAGCGGCTCGACGACGCCGTTGGGGAAGAGGAAGGACAGCGTGCGGAAGTCGAAGACCGCCGGGGCGCGGTGGACGGCCGCGTGGTGGTTCGGGCAGAGGATGGCCACGTTGTCCCGGGTGTCCTCCCCGCCCCTGGAGAGCCAGATCAGGTGGTGCCCCTCGGCGAGGTCGACCCGGTACCGGCTGCCCGGGTTCACCCCGCAGACCTGGCAGCGGCCCTCGTACTCGTCGTACAGCTGCTTGATGATCGCCCGGGAGCGGGTGCGGTCGACCGCCTCGTACAGGTACCGGCGCCGGAGCGCGGCCTCGTCGCCGCTTTCGGCGCGGAGGAGCCCTTCCACGTCCTCGATGCCGTGCAGGAGCGCGGCCTCGAACCGGTCCTCGGGGTAGATGGCGGCGGCCGTGAGGGTCGGCAGCTGCGCCGCCAGCTGGGCGAGCCAGGCGCCGTCGGCCGGGGAAAGCCTGCGGACGGCGGCGTGCCCCTGGAAGGACTGGCCGAGGTGCCGCGCCGCCGCGGCAACGGAGAGGGCGCGGACGACGGGTTCGAAGTCCGGACCAAGGTCGACGTCGAAGTACCGGGACCGCTGCAGGTCGCCCCACACGCGGTACCGCCCGTAGCGGAAGCCGGGGCGGTTCTCGGTGACCGCGACCACGACCAGGTCGGCGGCCAGCACGTAGGCCCCGTCGGAACGCCGGCGGGTGAAGGCCCACACGTGGTCGCCGGCCTGGAGCTCCTTGAGCAGCGGGCTGTTCTGGTTCAGGTGGTAGCCGAACCCGAACTGCCGGTCCGCCCGGTAGTTGTCCGGGCGCCAGTAGTAGAGGACGTCCATGCAGGGTTCCTGCCAGTGCGTGTGGTGGTTTCTACTGCCTGCACAGTTTTGGCGCGGGCGACCCGGAATCCTTTCCCGCAGGCATGAACGGCAGCCCGGCCGCACTTCCCGCCTATCGGGCGGGGTTTTTCCCCACGGCGCCGGCATCTTGAGTGGAGCCCCGTCGGACCGACGCGAGAGGGATCGCTACGAAGCAGGGAGAAGGACAATTTCGCCAACCGATCGGCCAAACGCCCGCGCCGGGGCCAGTCGGACCAGGGAAGGTCCCGAACCTCATCGACGGCCGCACTTCCCAGTCGAGGTGAGCCACATGTCGAGGCTTCCCGGCAAGCGTGCCATCGAACTGCCGCTGCTCCGGGCCTTGATCCAGCTGGGTGGTCAGGCCCGACCTCAAGACGTCTACCCCCTGGTGACGAAAGCGTTCCCCCACCTCACCGAAGCGGACCTGGCGCAACAACTCCCGTCGGGTGGAAACAAGTGGAAGAACCGAATCCACTGGACCCGGCAAGATCTCGTGGACCGCGGCGAGATGGCAAATCCGTCATGGGGAGTCTGGGCGATCACGGACAGGGGTCGCCAACGAGTCCTGGCTGCGGATCGAGGCGAACCCTGGACAGAGGCGGGGGGCTCCGCCGACACAGACGGGGGGCAGGCGGTGTCGAACGGGTCACCGCCTACCCCGGTCGACCTTCTGGAGCTGTACGACCAGTACGAGGCAGCCTTCAAGCGCGCCATTCTGTCCCGTCTTCATGACCTGGAACCGGCGCAGTTCGAGAACTTTGCCCGCAAGCTCCTCGAAGCGTACGGCTTCACGGAGACGGTGGTCACGCAGGTGTCCCGAGACGGGGGAATCGACGGGCATGGCCGGCTCAAGGTCGGCCTCGCCATGATGAACGTCGCCTTCCAGTGCAAGCGGTGGCAGGGACCCGTCGGGCGGCCGGAGATCGACAAGTTCCGCGGCGCCATCCAGGGCGAGTTCGAGCAGGGCATCTTCTTCACGACCTCCGATTTCACGACGGAGGCCCGGGAGGCCTCCATCAAGAAGGGCGCGGTGCCCATCGTCCTGCTCAACGGCGAGGCGATCGTCGACCTCATGATCGAGAAGGACTTCGGCATCCGGCGGCGCCCGCTGACCTTGTACACCGACGCGCTCGACGAGCTCTTCACGGACCTCGACGGCCGGCCGAAGCGCGGGTGAGACCCGCCCCGCGGCGGACCGCTGACGGGGAGGGAGCGCCGTGCGCGAGCTGACCATCAAGCCGAGTGGCCTGAACGACCTCTTCAGCCTGCCCCGCGACGTCTACCCAATGGTGCTCGAGAAGGTGAAGCGGCTTCAGGAGGACCCCCGGCCCGACGGCCACGTCAAGAAGAAGGTCGTCCAGCACCCCAACCTGTACCGCCTGCGGGCCGGCGACTTCCGGATCTTCTACACCTTCGACGATGGGGCCGTCTACCTGCTGGCCATCCGCCGGCGCCAGGAGGCAACGTACGCGGCGCACGAGGTACCGGCGGCGGTCGCCTCCGGCCCATCGCCCGACCTCCCCGCCGTCCCCGACGACCTCCCCGACGAGGACGGCACCGGTCTTCCCGCCGCCTCCCGGACGGTTGCCGAGCAGACGGCCGCCGCCCTCGCACAGCCGGCCGCGCCCCGCCCGCTCCCCCGGGCCATCACGCCAGAGTGGCTCCGCGACCTCCTCATCCCGCCCGAGTTCCACCCCGAGCTGTGCCGCTGCAGGCACGAGGACGACCTGCTCGACGCCCGAGTCCCTGCCTGGGTGCAGGAGCGGGTCCTGGACAACCTGTACCCGCGCACCCTCGGCGAGCGCCTCGCACAGCCCGACCTCGTCGTCCCCGAGGCCGAGGACCTGCAGCGCTACCGGGAGGGCGACCTCCTCGGCTTCCTCCTCCGGCTCGACCCCGAGCAAGCCCGCCGGATCGACGGGTCCGCCCGGGGCCCCGCCGGCATCAAAGGCGGGCCCGGCAGCGGCAAGAGCACGGTCGCCCTCTACCGGGTCCGGCGCATCCTGGACCGTGCGGCGGCCGGGGGCGGCCCCGCCCCGCGCATTCTCTTCAACACCTTCACGAACGCGCTGACCCGCTTCAGCGAGCAGCTCCTGCGCCAGCTCCTGGGCGAGCGGGCGCAGCTGGTCACCGTCAGCACCGCCGACCACGTGGCCCGGACCGTGCTGAGTCACGTCGAGAACGTACCCGAACCGGCCGACCGCCAGAGCCTCCTCCACATCCTCGGCGAGGTCCGGTCCCGGTTCGTCCCGCCTGCACCCGGCCGCTTCGAGCAGGCGGCCCGGAAGGCCGCGCTCGACCGGCTCCGGGCTGACCGCACCTGCCGGGGCGTGCCGCTGCCGACCGGCCTGCGGGAGGCAGCCCGCTACATGACGGGGAACGACCTGGACCTGGAGGCGCCGGAGGTCAAAGTGATGACCCTGCACTCCGCTAAGGGGCTGGAGTTCCCCATCGTGGCCGTTCTGGGGCTCCGGGACGGGACGATCCCCCGCGTGCCCCCGGACCTGTCCGCGGAGGAGGTGGAAGAGGAGACGCAGGCCTTCCGGCGGCTCCTCTTCGTCGGCCTCACCCGGGCGATGCGGGCCCTGCTCGTGTGCTATCCGGTGTCCCGCCCGTCGCCGTTCGTGGCGGAGCTCGATCCTGCGTACTGGCAGGTGGGGTGGGCGGTGCCGGGGTCGTAGCTGGCCCCCGCCGGCCCGCACCGCCGACCCGGTCTTGCCGGAACACCCCGGGTCCACGGGAGGATGATCGCATGAGCGGGCGGGTCTATGTGGTCCAGGCGGACAACACCCTGCAGTCGATGGCCGAGGAGCCGTTCTCCAGTGAGGACATGCTGCAGAGGTTTCTCAAGACGTACCCTGACCTGCTGGCGGGCGATCAGATGAACCCGATCGCACCCCGGCAGTGGCTACTCATCTCCCGCGAGTTGCCCGTACCCGACAGCGAATCGAGCGGCGGGCGCTGGGCCGTCGACCACCTCTTCATCGACCAGGACGGAATCCCCACGCTGGTCGAGGTGAAACGCAGCACCGACACCCGCATCCGGCGGGAGGTCGTCGGCCAGATGCTGGACTACGCGGTGAACGCGGCGGTCTTCTGGTCCATCGACCAGATCAAGGCGGGCTTCGAGGAGACCGTCAGGAGCCGGGGGAGAGAACCGGCGGAGGTACTGCTGGTGTTCCTGGACGCCCTGCCTGACCGTGACCCCGAAGCGTTCTGGCATACGGTACACACGAATCTGAGAGCCGGACGGCTTCGACTGGTGTTCGTGGCCGACGTCATCCCCATCGAAGTCCGGCGGATCGTCGAATTCCTGAACGAACAGATGGCCGACGTCGAGGTGCTGGCCGTCGAGATCCGTCAGTTCGTGGGTCAGGGCGTCCGGGCCCTCGTGCCGACGGTGTTGGGCGTCACCGCAAAGCCGGGTGCGGGAGCCATGTCCGTCGCTGGGCGCCGGTGGGACCGAGCCAGTTTCCTGTCGGTTCTGGAGCAGTATCACCCGGAGCTCGCGCCCATCGCCGGCCGCCTCCTCGACTGGATCGCCCCCTTGGTCTCCTTCATCGCCTGGGGGCGGGGAAAGGTTTACCCCCAGTGGTCTCCCACGCTCATGCTGGACGATGGCCGTCGGTGCGCCCTGTTCTATTGCTGGGCGGCACCCAATAGCGCCACCATCCAGATCCCCTTCGGGACTCTCAAGGACCGTCCGCCGTTCACGGATCCGGCGAAGCGCGAGGAGCTGCGCCGCCGCCTGAATCAGATCGACCAGGTCGACATACCTGAGGACGGGACGGAGCGTTACCCCACCTTCCCGCTCGCAGCCCTGAGCACGGCGAAGGCATTCACGGAGTTCCAGACTCGAGCCATCCAGAGCCGCCGCGACGGAACCCTCCTCTCCTACCGTCGGACCTCTCGCCCAAGGAGGTGGAGGAGAGCCAAGCCCTAGGGCCGCGACCCTTCGTCGACCTCGTCTTGGCGGCGCGTGCCCTTCCCGTGTGTTACCCGGCGTCCCGATCGTCGCCCTTCTGGTAGGGCTCTACTTTGCCTATTGGGAGGTGGGGTGGACCGGCATCGGGGTCACAGTTCTTCACTTGCCATCGGTCCTCGTATGTGTGTGGGTTGAGTTCCTCCCTGTCCCACTGCAAGGTCAGCCAACGTCACATTCCGACCGCGCGGCACCGGTCTGGTGCCGTTGTACGATGATCTCGTTAGCTGATAGATCTCTCTGAGGAAGAACGATAGGCGCCGTTCAAGTCGAGTACCCCGATGGGCTGACCGTTTGGTTCTGAGCAAAGTAAGTCTAGCCTACGGACGTTTCGTCAACCGGAGATCAAGCTCACATGACCGATGAGGTGGTAAAGTTGAAACCCCGACTGTCTCAGCGGAGCCGACTAATCATCGCCCTTATCTATCTTACCGCTGGGTCCCTATTGGCGTGGGTCAAGCTAGGGCGATTTCCGGGTCTGGGAAGTTACGACGTGTGGTTTTGGTCTGGCTACGTTGTCATAGTCGTTGGGACGCTCTTGGACGCCCCTTGGTACACAAAGCCAATAGACGCGTTAACGAACGCGATTGGGTCTTTGATCGCCGCGTTAGGGCTAAACCCAGACACATCAGTTGCGGCGGGCGCGTTCGCCCAGAAGTTCCAGATTCTGGGCATTGCACTGTCTAGTGTCGGAATAATCATAGCTCTGACGGCAATATGGTATAAAGACTCGGAAAGCATGCGCCTACGTTACCTAGCGTTTATGGGGACAAAAATATGCGCTCAACTCGGAGCCCCGAGTATCATGTTTGGGCCTATCATGCTTTCTTCACTAATATGGTCATTTTATAATCAGGTGGACACGTTAATTCTGATGACCATCGTCTTGGCGGTACTTCTGTTTGGCAGGCCTCTGGAACGTGGGTGGGGGTTCCTTTCGGAAGCATTCGGGAGGGGACCGGCCCTGTTGAGAAAGGTTGGGAAGCCACTGGCTTGGAACCATCCTGGCATAGTAGAGTTCGAGCTTGACGCGAGCGCTGCTGTGGCCCCCCGGGATGTTGTGGTTATCTGTGCACCCGGTCAGGAAGCTGAACTAGGAATAGTCGTGGACCTTTTCGTGTTGTCGGACAGGAAGTGGGGGAGGACCATTCTCACGGGGGTTCAACTGTCCAAAACGGACCTTCGATACAGTGTCTCTCCGGGAGAGAGTGACGTGGGCATCTTCAAGGTTAACCCCGCTCAGTTGCCGGAGGATGTCCGAGAGAGGTTGGGCGAGCACCCAATCAGTATAAGAGCCGACTCATTTCTGGGGTTGGTAAGCGACCAAACCGATATCCTTCACCTTGTCTTTGATCTGCTAACCCCTCATCCAGAACTGGCGGAGGGATCTCTTGTAACAACAGAAATCAATAACGACCGTGTAGTCTACCAAATTGTAAATGCTACAGTTAAGGAGAGGGGTCTCGATGCACAAAGTGTTCGTGGAGTACTATCAGTTGAAGCAGTGAAACTCGGAAAGTGGACTGATGCTGGCCCTGAGCCGGTGAAGTGGGTTCCAAGACCTAATACACCTGTCTTCCTCGTACCACCCAAGGGTGCGGCTTTTGACCTTTCCACAGTCGGAGTCGTACCTCGTAGCAGCGTTTACGTCCGCCCGGATATAAATAGAATGGTACATCACAACACCGCGATCATTGGGGTTCTTGGTGCTGGAAAGTCTACGATTGCATACCAGATCATTCATCGGATGATTCGCGAGGGTATAAACGTACTCGTGATTGATATTACCGACCAATACTCGATTTCGCTTAGCCATCTGTTCCGCGAGGACGAAAACAGAAGCAGGACAACGAAGATTCAGATGGCAATTGCCCCCACAGTCAACCGTGTGGACCAGAGCCCTGAGCGCGGAGGAAACATAGTGGATTTCAGGCGGGCGCTGGCCGAGGAAATGAATAGTTTCATGGATGGCGAAGACCGTCTGTGGATCGTAAACCCCCAGCATTTTGATGTTACGATGCAGGAGGGACGACCTTCCGGTAGTGCTGCCGCTTTCCGCCATCTGAGTATGGTAGAGATAACAAAACACGTTGCGGAAGCGGCTCTCACAAAGGTACAAGCGGATGGCCTCTCGGAGAGTGCTAGACTGTGCATCGTGTTGGAGGAGGCGCATAGTCTCGTCCCGGAGTTCAATTCGGCTGCCAGCAAACAGGATCAGGAAGCCGCGGTTGGGACGGCCCGCGTAGTTATGCAGGGTCGCAAATACGGGCTTGGTTTCCTGGTCGTAACGCAACGTACGGCTAACGTATCAAAGAGTGTTCTTAACCAGTGTCACACGGTTGTGGCCCTACGGAACTTTGATCTCAGGGCGCAGGAATTCCTGGAGCCATACCTAGGCCCCCATTTCGTCAGAGTCCTCCCTACCCTGGAGCAGCATCATGGGATTGTCTATGGCCCCGGCTTTAACCTCCAGCAGCCGCTGCTGGTCAAGTTCTGGGATTATGAGGAATTCAAGAACGCCGCCCTGGAACAGTGGGGCTCCCAAATCCTAACGGAGCGGGGGGTAGGAGAGGCGGAGGTCGCAGAAGAGAACTTGTCGCTTGACGACGAGGTTCCTTTTTGAGAATTTCGCTTGGTTCCGCGTGGGCGACAGGGGGCAGGTGTTCGGCCTGACAGTGCTCAATCGCGTCGCTAAACAGGTCCTGGAGGGCTGGGATTCGGTACGGAGGGGATCACGGTCAGGACGTAAGCTTCGGTCGTCAGCCGCTGCAGGCGGTCCCCACTTGAGACCAAGGACCGGTCCCGGTGCACTTGGCTCCTCTCCACCTGCGTCACGCGCAGCGGCGGTGCCGGCGGGGCGCAGCTCCTGTCCAAGGAACGGCCGGGCGGCTCGTTGTTGGCGACGCCGAAACAGAGCGCCTGGCAGCCTACGCGGGAGTGCTGTGTTGAGCTTGGTTGTACGTCCAGTTGGGAACTGCTCCGCCGTCGCCTCCGTGTAGTGCTGGTACTTCAGAAGCCTGGTGGAACATCTCGCTCGGCTTGGCGGCAGGAGTCTCTGTGGCCAGCTGTGGATTCCGGACCTACGCGATCACCTGATCCGACGAGTCCTGATCACCCGGTCGGGAAAGAACCGACCACGCATGGGCTGGGCCTAGCTCCTCCTGCTGCTCTGGGAGCAGCTGGGGTCCCTGCCGCCATCCAGAAGTGCCTGGCCGACCGTGCCTTCCGCACCGACGTGGAGAAGGCCATCTTCGCCATGGTCGCCAACCGCTGCCTCGCCCCCTCCAGCAAGCTGACCGTCGAAGCCTGGCTTGGGAGTGAGGTCTTCATCCCCGGGCTCCCTGAGATCCCGGTGCACCCGCTCTACCGGGCCATGGACGCCCTGCTGGCGATGCAAGACCGGCTGGAGGAACGGGTGTTCTTCTCAACGGCGAACCTCCTGAACCTCGAGGTCGACATCGTCTTCCTTGGCGCTCTCTGTCAAGGTCGAACGACAAGCCTCCCGCAGGCCGCCTGAGATATAGTCAGGGTGTAGGAGCCGGGGCGCGGTAACGCTTGGATGCCTCGTCGACGACGGGCGTGCGGCCGCGACCCGGCTCCTGGGCTGTCTGTTCGGCCCTCCGGCGAATGCTCGCCTCCACGCGGGCACGGTCGTACGGCTGGCCACTGCGGAGGACGGTGTACACGATGTCGGACATGCGACGAGCGACACGCTTGAGGCTCTCCAGCTTCGAGAGGCCGCGAGCCCGGCAACGGTCGTAGAAAGCCCTGGCCAGGGGATCGTGGCGCACGGCGGCCAGGGCCATGAGCCACATCGCGCGCTTGAGACGGTGGTTGGAGCTCTTACGGGCTGCGTGCCGGACCCGCCCCCCGCTGCTGCGTGCAGCCGGTGCGGTGCCGTTGTACTTGGCGAAGGCATGCCGGCTGGGGAAGCGGCGGATGTCACCGATCTGACTGACGACGGTGGCCGCCAGGGTGATCCCAACTCCGCACATGGCCATGAGGGATCGGCCGGGTGCGGGAAGCAGCTCGTCGTCGAGCAGATGCTTCAGTCGCCCCTTGCTTTCGTGGATCTGCAGCAGTTCCCCGCACAGCTGCCCGATCAACTCCGCCCGCAGGCGGTGCACCACCGTGGCCGGCTGCTCGCGAAGGCGGCACGTGGCCTCCAGGATGCGGCTGGCTTGCTGCTCCAGGGCCTGGCGGCTGGCTTCCCGGGAGCGGGGCCCCACGCGCCCTCCGGCCAACTCGCGCAGCACCTCGGCCAGTTCCGGTGCCGTGAGCCCGTTCAGCGTCTGGGGGTAGGGGAAGCGAGCAAAGAACCGCCAGGCCCACGGCCCCTTGATGTCGGAGAAGAAGGTTTCGTAGGTGTCCAGGTAGACCATGCTGAGCTGCAGGTGCAGCCGGTTCATCGCCCGCGTGAAGCGTTCAGACAGGTCCTGGAGCGTGCGCTCCGCTTCGCGCAGGGCAGCGGTTTCCTCGTGGGCGTCCGTGGCGTCCGGGAGGCGTTGGCCACGCCGAAGCACCACGGCGGCAATAGCCCGTGCGTCGATGACGTCGTCCTTGTCCTGCCCGTAGAAGTCCTTCTGCCGGTGGGTCCACAGGGGGTTGACCACGGTGACCCGCCGACCGCGGGCCTGAAGCACCTGGAGCAGCGCCTCGCCATACCGCCGGTGGTCCTCGAGACCGTAGACCACCTCGGCCTGGTGCTCCGCGGCCAGAGCCTGGACGTCGTCGTCGAGACGCTCGATGTCCTCGATCCGGTTTCGCAGCGTGCGGGTGAGCATCACGTGGTCGGGGTAGAGCACCGCTACAGCCTGGTGGGCCCGTTTCGCCGGATCAATGCCGACCGCCAAGGTACGTGACTGCAAGGTCGTCTCTCGCCTCCCGACGTCGATTCGCCCTTCCGGATGCGCTCAGGTGTCAGCGTTGGTCGCAGCGCTCTCTGGTCACCGCGAAGGGCGCGAAGGTGAGGGGGCCCGCAAGGAAAGAGCCTTAGCCCGGAGGGCTAGCTCGACAGTCACGAGCCTTGGCCCTCACCCCCGCAAACTTGTTCGTCAGACCGTCCCTGATGCCCTTGGCCTATGGTCCGGGGCACCAACCCGAGAAGTCTGACCCCGGGGAGGGTCCTGTCCTGTCCCCCTCCCCCTGGACCATCACACACCCGACACCACCACGACCTACTTCGAGATCGAGGCGGAGGACGAGGAAGGCGAGGGCATCCGGCGCCGGGGGTACTCCAAGGACCACCGGCCCGACCTGCCCCAAGTGGTGATCGGCCTGGCGGTGACCCGGGACGGCATCCCGGTGCGGTGTTGGGTGTGGCCGGGTAACACCGCGGACATGTCGGTCCTCCACGAGGTCAAGCGGGACCTGAGCGGGTGGAAGCTCGGCCGGGTGATCACGGTGGTGGACCGGGGGTTCGTCTCGGAGGAGAACCTGCGGGAACTGCAGCCGGCCGGTGGGCACTACATCGCCGGCGAGAAGATGCAAAGCGGGAAGGCGAGCGTGGAGGCGGCGCTTTCGCGGCCGGGGCGGTACCAGCGGGTGCGGGAGAACATCGAGGTGAAGGAGGTCGTGGTGGGGGACGGGGAAGCCCGCAAGCGCTACGTGGTGGTCCGCAACCCGTAGGAGGCGGCCCGGGACAAGGCGAAGCGGGAGGCGATGCTGCAGCACGTCGAGGAGGAGCTGAAGGCGATCGGGGAGCTATCCGGTGAGGGCCACACCAAGGCGGCCTGCGAGTTGGTGGTGCACCCGGTGTATGGCCGCTACCTTGTCACCGACGCCAAGGGTCGGGTGCGGATCAACCGGGCGAAGATCCAGGAGGAGGAACGGCTCGACGGGAAGTACCTGGTGCGGACCTCGGACGACACCCTCTCGGCGGAGGACGTGGCGTTGGGCTACCGCCAGCTTGCCGAGGTGGAGGCCGCCTTCCGGACGCTGAAGCAGCGCCTGGAGTTGGGACCGGTGTACCACCGGCTGGAGCAGCGCATCCGGGCGCATGTGCTCCTGTGCTGGCTGGCGCTGCTCTTGATCCGGGTGGCGGAGGTCAAGACGGGAAAGACGTGGCGGGAGATCCGGTCGGCGATGCAGCGGATGCACCTGGGGCGGTTCGTCGGTGCGAACGGGGAGGTGTGGCAGCGGACGGAGACAACGGCGGAGCAGAAGCAGATCCTGACCGCGCTGGGGATCGGCGAACCGCCCCGCTTCTTGCAGTAACGGCTACGCCGGCGGAGGTGGACCGAATAGTACACGCGCCTCTCGACGGTGCAACCCGGTAGACGGCTTCTGGCGCGCTTTGCGCGCCCTTTGTGTGCCTACGAGCTGTTTGAGCCAGATGGGAGCAACTGCTATTTTCCGGCTGGCGCGGGCAACAGCACACCTCCTCAAGGTGGCCCTTGCTGCTGTCTAGTTGTCCTGGTGCTCTATGTAAGGCTGGACACGCACTCTCAGGAACGGACTGAAGTGTAGGCTTTGCAAGAGACAGTGGAACGGTGGCAGATCTTTGATTAGCGCAGCTAGCCGCTCAGCCTCAGTCCCGGTGGTGCGGCCGAGGAGTGCCTTCACAATGTGCCGAATGTGGTCGTTTTCCGTGGTTGCGAAGTAGAGCTTAGTTGCCGCTGAACCCAGGATCACGTCCCGTAGGTCGCTCGCAAACTGGGTGGCGATGATCACCCCTAGGCCGAAGGCCCTGCCCTCTCGCATCAAGGGCTCTAGATACGGGGAATTGGCGATACGCCAGGCTTCATCTAGGACGAGGGTGCGGGACAACCGATGGGGTTGAGGCCTCTGGATCAGGTGGTTATACAACCCCATGAGCAGGAACTCGGCGACGACGTTCTTCACCTCGTCGGATGGCAACTGACTGAGGCGAACCGTGGCAGCACTTTCGAACAGGTCCTCGAGGCTACCCGCCTCTGCCCGGAATAGTTGCAGATCGAAGAGGGGTGAAATCCGGCCGACCAGTTCGTCGGTCCCCTTCATCTCCTGCAGTGCTTTCAAAACGTCCCGGAACGGTGGAATAGCGATGGGCCCACTCGGAACAACGGGGTGAAGCGGTATACCCTTGCTTAGGTATACCTGTTTCATAGCCTCTCGCAACCTGTTTTCCTGCTGCACACCGAGCCCGAAGACCCGCTGCAGGATCCCCGCGATCTTGTAGATGTGGCTTATGGCGTTGACAGTACCACTATGGGGGTCCGGAGGGAGGGCAAGGGGATTGAACGGCAGCCCGTTGGCTGCTACGTCGTACACCTCTAGATGTTCTACCTTAGCATAGTCGCGACCCGAATAGTCGTCCTTGAAGTCTAGGATCAGCGTCGGAAAACCGGCGCGGCGGAGCTGTAGCAGAATGCTTTTAATCGCCTGTGTCTTGCCAGTACCAGTAGCTCCAGTGATGATGATGTGCGGATTAGGAAGCGGATTGTCCGGCCGGTGTGGTTCGAACCAAGCCTGAACCGCTGTCGCTCCCCGCATCCCCTTACCAATAAAGACCCGTGGAAGCTCAGTGGGACCGAGATGGCTTGACGAGTGTTGCCCCGTACTCTGGATAGGTTCGGTTGAGTCATCGGTACCTTTTCCAGGCGTTACACTCAACTGATTCTCTCCGTCAGACGTCCCCTCTCCTTTACCCGGTCCTTTACCTTGGCTTTCTTTTTCCGAGTCATCTGTACGGGGAGAAAGGGGCGTTGCTTCGCCTTCCTGTCCATACGTCACGCTTTGCTCTGAAGGGTGAGGGGCCAGGACCTCCACGAGTTGCTCGTTTAACTGGACTAGACGAACGGGCGTTTGAGGTTGGCCTACGGTCTTAAACTGTCGGATGGGCTGATCCACCGTCTGACCAATAAGGACCATCGCTAAATTTAGTCTAATATCGACCGCCAACTCCCCATCGAACAAGCGATCGAGAATCTTAGACCACGTCTTTCGTTGGTCTGAGGAATAGATGGCCTTGGAGATTTCGCGGTAAAAGTGCTCACGCAGTACCTCCCGGCGGGCGGGAGTTACCAAGAGTTCATTTTCTCGCTCCGAAGCCGATGCGAAAACCTCTCGCAGGGTCGACTCAGTGGCCAGCAACTGGTCGATGGCGGGTCCAGAGATCCAATCGCCATCAATCTGAAATTCGGCGTTTCCATTGTCTATCGTCTTGACTTCTATCACATCAAGGCGGACCGAATCCTCCGCCAAAACCACACCGAGCAAATCAGCCCGGTGCCCATCCGAGCGTAGGCGAAGCCAGCGACGAGATTCCTCGCTGTCAAGACTGACTACCATCGCGTTTTCGGCCTGTTTCTTGTACCAGCGAGCAACAATAAGTGTGCCCAGCAACCCTTTCACCCGGGCCGATTCGTCATTGGACCCCAGGTGAATCAGACCTTGGTCTAGAAGGTTACTTAGTTCCTCAAGCAAACCGTCTAACTCGCCGTCCGTGACAGCCGTATTATAGCGGGTGACCACGTCCCGGAGAATGCGCCGGAAGCGGCCTGCCTGGTCGGTGAAGGCTGCGAGTTGCCGTGCCCCTTCCCTTGCTGTGGCAACGCGGAGCATGCCAAACTTCAGGTCACGATCAACATGGCGATCGGCGATAATCACCCACGGCGCTACTCCCGCTAAATGCCCCAATTGTTCGCGAAATGCCTGGTCTTGATGAGTAGCTACATAGGAAGGATGCGCGTTTTGGTCCAATTGAACGGCCACGTCGTAGTAGGCCTTAAACAGTCCGCCTGGAGCTGGCACGAGCTCAACCTGTTTTGTGTTCATTCGGTACTGGAACTTTCGCGGCTGGTAGAGGGGCTGGATTGCCTGCTCACTGGTCCGGCTGCGCTGCGTTGCGCCTGGAGTTCGATCAAAGACCAACAGGACGTGCATGGGGAGATCCAATTCCCGCACCTGCGCAACCCAGTCCTCGGCTGCTGTTAGCACTTCCAAGGTGAAGGCTCGTTCCCGACCCACACCACGGAAGCGTTCGCCAATTCGTTCTTCATCGTCGTGGGATAGTTCCGCCGTAAAGAGCTCTTGCCCCTTGCCCTCGGTGGTAAGCACGGTCACGTGCGCGCCTTGGATTGTCCCCTCGTCCGCTAGATCACAGATACACTTGAGCAACTCCTGACCAAGGGAGCGAGGGCCTACCAGTGCGACCCTGAGCCCATACCGGGCGTGTCGATACAACTGTACAAACTGGCGCAACCACTCGGCCACAGTCTCCATACCGTCAGAACTATGGAGTCTGCCGGCCGACTCTTCATAATGGGGCAACGGCCCGATTCTCCCTTGGGCTGTTAACACCCTCGTGCCACTCCCAGTTATCCGGTTGGTGATACAGAGATTACTGAGGAAATTCGGCAATCGCAATGAAGTGTTTAGGATCAGTTCCTTCTCCATATCATCCAACCGGTCGACTTGTGTTTTCACTAATCTGCAGAGTTCGGCGTAATGCCAAAGGTAGAGGGGATGGAGAGGGCCGAGCAAACCTGAGAAGCCTCGCGGATGCTTGACGACAATAGTATCAATTTCTAAAACGCGGGCGAAGAGTTCCCGCACGTCCTCTCCATACTCTTCAAACAGCACACCGTATGCCCGATTGAGTAGGGAGAGGAAAGTGGCAAAGGATTCAATGTAGTTATTCACCTGGTGAAGGTACTCGTCCTGTGCAAGGAGCAG
The DNA here is from genome assembly GCF_025999835.1 of Caldinitratiruptor microaerophilus. Taxonomy (NCBI): domain Bacteria; kingdom Bacillati; phylum Bacillota; class Clostridia; order Eubacteriales; family Symbiobacteriaceae; genus Caldinitratiruptor; species Caldinitratiruptor microaerophilus. Next base: position 634,152 of record NZ_AP025628.1, read on the forward strand.
CAAGGGAGAGGAGCAGAGAAGCGGGATAGACGGCACGAGCGCAGCGCGCTTGTCCATGTAGTCCCGATAAGCGTGGTGCAGATGAGCACCTGCTTCAACCTCGTGCATGTACTCCAGGTACTCCTCGACCTCGGTTCGCGTCCACTCAAGTCGCAACGAGTCAGGGGTCAGTTTACGCAAGGCTTCTGCGAGATGGGGTACGTCGCTTTCAATCAAGCCCCCGAGACGTGTCTCGGTAAAGAGGGCGGAGCAAACCGCCACGATCGCCGGATCGACCGTAAACACGACTTTTGCGGTCGAGTCCTGATCCTGGAGTCTGAATTCCTTGGGTCTGGGATCGTCCAACGGCAGAGATATGTTGACGCCTGTGAGTTTTTTCTGCGCTTCGGCCAGCAGGTCTTGTAAGAAGTCCGACTCGTCAGTTCCTGACAATAGCGCACGCAGGACGCGTTGATCTAGTTGCGATTGGCTTGTGCGAGCCAGCCGCGCGGCGGCGGGGCGCCATCGCCAGAGTTCTATCACGTCATCAAGAGTAAGCTGCGCGAAGCCCTGTCCGTTGGACTCGTAGAGTCCACGAATTAGCCGAAAGGTGCGCTGGAGCCGCGCCCTGGCCTCCGGGTTGTCGACGAGGCGCAGTGTCTCAGCAATTTTCTTACGGTCGCTCTCAGTCAACTCGGTGATCTTCCCCACAAACTCCCAATTGAGCTCTAAACGGCGGAGGATGTCCTTCTCCTTCGGATAATCAAAGAGATGGGGATCCGGCAATAGCCCGAGTCTGTGAATCTGTTTCGCAGCTTCTTTCACGTACTCCTGATACGGTAGTGACCGGAGGTTCACGTAATAGTCGAGCAGATTACCTAAGGAAACGCGAGGGCTCTCCTTCAGTATTTTCCACCACCGGGGTTGAACCTCGTTACCACCAGGTTCGTTCTGAAGTCGCTGGATCTCGTGTTCGCAGAGTTGTCCCTTCAACTTCGACGAAGTCAGCTGGTAAAAGTCATCAAACGAAGTTAGCTTGGCATGTTCGGAAGGGGCAAAGACGACAATAGCAGCTGATAGGGGAAGCGTATTCCGCCAGTGTTCTGCTTCCTCCACGGAACATACAAAGTTGTCGCCTAGCGCAAAACCGGCAGTCCGGGCATGCTGACATAGGCGCTCTCGCTCGGTTCGCAACTCCTCCGGCGTGGGACAGTCGGGGATGACTGCCACGTGCAGGGGTAGCCCCTGTTGCAGGAGGCCACCCAACGTATCGATGACGGAATGGTAGTTGATTCTCGGGATATCTTTGACCAGTAGGCGTATTGGAGGAGCGCTACGCTTGATAACGGCAGCTACCAATTCGGAAATTATCGCCTGGGCTTCTTTCGTACTCAAACCGCTACCCCTCACTCCACAAGAACTATTGTCGTACCATCAGCGTAAGTATGGGCGTAGCCTATGTCTTCTAGATGCCGCTTAAGCAACTTCACGTTTTGGCGCAACTCATCTTCGTCGACCGGTGTGGGTAACCCAAAGACGTATGGCAGGAGATTGTTACGTCGGATGACATCGTCGTCTTTTTCCTGCCCCACGACAACCCCGAACTGTGACCGCCATTGATCGAGGAGTGCAGGGAATTCAACCGGTTCGCCCTGGTCGACCGTGGCGATGACCAGTACCTCTAGGAAATCACTGGTCACCTGATAGCGTTTCCGCTCGGACCGGTTGCCCCAGGGACCGACAAAACCTGCCCGACGGCCGAGTTCTTTCAAAAAGCCCATAGGACTACCCGTTCTACTCTCGAGTCCTTGATCGACGACGCTACGTACTACGGCATCGGCGACGGAATAACCTTCGGACTGGCGTAGGGCTATGAACCGCTGAAGCAGGCGTTCCCGGTTTTTTTCCTCTCCTGCTAACTGCGTGAGAAATGCTCGGGCGTCGTCATCACTAGTGGGAAGACTCCCTTCCGATTCAAAAGCCACTTTCACTCGATAGCGGAGGAATTGCTCAACAGCTTGGCCAGCAGCGCGGAATGAAGCGTGGCTAGCGATGGCTACGCTTCGTAACGTGCCTTCACTTACATCGAAGAGTATCGGAGGTCGGGCTGCTTGCTCGTCGCTCTTAGCTGTTTCGACCCATCGGGTGATAAGGTGAAGGAAAGTGGCAAAAGAACTCAGAAGCCCCAGTCGCCGCAGGCCACTTAGTTTGCTCCGACGGCGCCGTTCGAATTGAGCTAAGCGGTCAAAGGCAGCTCGGAGGCCGCGCATAATTGGGGAATCAAGGGATTCTACTGCTTCCTCAGACGTTGAATCGGGTCTCCACTGGCTGCGCTCCAGCAGCGGCCATGCTAGCGTGGACCAGGGGTCAGTGTTGTCCTGTAATACCTCTAGCAGCCACGCGACGGTAGGACTCCCCGCTGCCCCCCGCCCAGCGGTTAGCAATCGGTATAGAAATCTACCGACCCCGTTGTGGGACCGGTCGCCGGTCACCGCCCGCTCGTTGGCGAGGGTAAACGAGGATTGATCGCCCTGCTCATACACTGCTCCGTCCGCCCCATAGGTGGCTTTCAGTAGTCTGCGGAAGTCCTCGAAGCGGGCCTGTTGTTGGGAAGTGGCTACGTTAGGCCATAGTGTGGAGTATTCTTCCAGCAGGGCATTCGATGGGTTTCGCTCCTCGTCAAATCCGGCCTTTTGCTTGCGCACCCACCACACTGCCGTCCGGTTCAACGGTCTCGTGTCATAGTAGCCGCCTAAACAGGCCCGGCATAGGCCGTTCACGATGTGGACTGGCTTAATAGAGTTATTTGTCGGTGTGTAGCCGAGTGTTTGGTATATGTCTTTAAAAATCTGCTCGATCCCATCCTGACGAGCCATACTTGCTTACCCCTTGCTCCGCTTCTAGAACTGATACGAGGAGTGTGAGGACCGCTGGACCTTAAAGACTGTACTGAGGCCGTGTTTTATGCTCTGAGCCGTAACAGTGTGGATTGGCTCACTCGTGGACACGACACGGCGTAGGTCGTCGATAAATCGAGTGATCCGCCTGGTGGATGAACGGTTCCAAGTTGGCTCGATAAACCCCCGGGTGGCATCCTGGAGGGTCAGGTAAAGTTCCACATCCACCAAAAGCGTGGCGCGCTTTCCGAGGCTATCTCGCTCCTTGGACGCTACTATAAAGTGCTGGGGTAAGAATGGAAGGCCTTCTCCCATCCATGCCTGCAACCAGGGAGCCGGCTTGGGAATAGCGATTTGTAGGCGATCGAGGGAAACGTAACTGGTAGCAACGAAAACGTCTGGCGCCTTGGCATCGTAGCGGTGACTGGTCCAGAGGTAGAGAATATCATCCTTATGCTCGTCCCAATTCGGGACGAAGAACCGATTGAGCGCCAGGACGATGCTACGGAGCAGGCCGGCCACGTTGGTGTCGCCCTGGGTCAAGAGTCTGTGAAACCGCACGAAATCCTGGGGCATCATCTTAAGCAGCGAGTCGCCGTTTACATGTTCGAAGTAAAACCGCCGTTTGAGTGATCGAAAAAGGGTTTCCTGGTGGTCGGAGGGAGCACTCTGTGGAATCGGTGGGCTTCCGTTTTGCAACCAATCCTCGGACCTAGTCTGCCCTGTCCAGAGAGCTTCGTCGAGCCGAGGGTGGGTCACTACTGCGGGGTCAAAGAACGATCGGAGGGCTTCAAACAAAGGCCCATCCCCTGAGAAGGCCAAGTTGTAGTAATGAAGATCACAGTTACCTTGGGAGCGCTCACGGGTCAGGCGATCCTGTCCACCGGTGAGCAGATAGGCGACGAAACCCACTAGTTGCCGCATCGTCACATGCAGTCCCTGTCGACCAAGGGCCTCGAGGAGGTCACAAAGCCGCTCCTGTACCCGTAGTTCCATGAGGCGCTGCCGGTTCTTCAGCATCGGGTCCAAGTGTGAAAGGCCCTGATAGAAACGGTCATTAGTCAACCGGGCGATGACTGCCTTTACCACTGCTGGCGCCAGGAGGTTGCGGTGATTCAGATCGATAACCTGAACGTTCTCCTGGGGGGGCGCAGGACGTTCATCGTCAAAGTAATATAACGCCTCTTTGACCTGCCGCCACGCCTCTCTCAGTGGAGGGAAGTCGGGGGCTACCCCGAGGAGTTTGTACAGTGGAAATTCGTTAATCGCCAGACAGAACGGTCGCCCTTCTGAACGTGCGAGTTTCCACTGCCTAAGGATCTCCTCATCGGGCACTGCGTTAGCGTCGGTAATCACGATGGCGCCTTCGGCTTCCAGCGATGGCCGCAACCGTTCGATTAAGTGGGTTTTCCCGTCTCCTGGGTTACCCGTCACGATGATGTGCTTATTCCGACCGCAGGCCTCAAGCACGCAGTTGTCGATGGTATCAAAGGGTACATGGATCCAGTTCCGCTCATCTTCAGTTAGGTGATCAGAGTAACTGCCGATGCTACGGTACAGGTGGCGGACAAATTCGCTTCCTTGAGGCCGCCCTGACGGTTCCTGCTGGCTCGCCAGTGCCTTCGCCTCAGTCTCAAGTTCTGCCAAGAAAGTGCGTTGATTGGGCTCTGCCACTAGTTCTTGACTCAAGGCAAACTGCTCCGGCCGGAAGGAAGCAACTTTCGAAAGCACCTCCTGGCCCTTTTCGTGGGAAATGCGACTTGCGAGCCAACGCTGTAGCCAATAGTTAGCTATTTGACGAGTTCGCTCCTTCGGTTGGTCCATCGGCAGGAGGTAATTCAAGTGATCTTCTTCACACCGTAGGACGGCCTCGCTATTACTAGCCAAGAACGCACCATAGATGATTCGTTGGTCAGCATGCTGTAGGAAGAGGTCAGAATTAAGACCCAGCGCGTCGAGGCCCGCACGTAGTTTGCGTAACTTAGGACTATGGCCTTCACCAAAGATGTGGTTTACATTTCTCATCCCTTTAGCCGCTTGGTCCACTCGGTACAAGGCTTCTGCCGCCTCCGTTGAGAAGTGGACCGTTCCGTAACTGTTCGTATAGCCCAACTGCTCTAAGGTCAATAGAGCGTCTCCGGTTCCGCCGACATACCGAACTGGGATTCTCAGACGGTTATATTGGCTGGAGCCTACGGCATAAAGGCTGGTGGTACCGATGAAGGCCAGATCAGCGGGTCGCACCACGGGTTCACCTTTCATGGCTGAGGCGATGTAACTGACTTGCCCGGAATAACGATCGCGGTAGTCGGCCCAGACTTCTGGGGAGAGCATTAACATGCTGACCAACTTGCCTCCAAGCAGGTAAGTATACGGTGGGATTGCCCCACACACCGTCAATTCCATCATATTAGTGCCGACCCGTTCCCTCTTCATCGCCGCTATCGCTAGGGCAATGGCCCGCCGCCCTGACTCGTTTTGTAGTAGTTGACGTATGGCCGATGAAGGATTTTGCAACAGACTGGTCTGACGAAACAACTTGCGGGCAAATAAGGCATCAGCAAGAGTCCTTGCTCTTTTATAGCGGTACAGCTGGGTATCGCTTAGCCGGCGCCAGTCGACTTTCTCGAGACGTCCTTCGGTCGCATCCTGGAAGGCCTGCTTTAAAAGAGTGATTTCTTCGTGATTGCCTTGCTTTAGGTCAAGCCGCCGTTGGTTCGCACTCTGTTCAGCGATGGCGCGTAACTTATTGATTATCTCGTCGGTAGGATCATCAAGCGCAGCAACCTCTTTAGCATCGTCCAATAATCCGTCGAGTCGGATGCCATCAATGGCCTGAGTGATTACTCGCTCCATCGCCATCGCTAAGCGAATCAGGCGGTTTTCCAAGTCTTGCCTGATCTGCACCCCCTTGGCTGGGTTGAACTTCGCAGCCTCTTTCGCTGCTTGCTCCTGCCTGAGTATGAACTGTCTCAGTTCCTCTACGCTCCATAGCAGCCTCTTGTCGCGGGGTGTGAGTTGCATGGGGGCGTTCCCGAGGGCGGCTATACCGATAATCGCTTTGTTGGGAGTAGCTAGATCACGAACGAGGTAAAACATGTTTCTCCCTGGCTGGCTCTGGTACGGAATCGACCAGTAGTGGCGGAAATAGCGCCAGATGTCCTGTAAGCGGAGTCCGGTAACGTCATCGCGGGCTGCTGCCTCAACCAATTGCAGAGACGGGCGGATGATTTGCCGCTCGACCAAAGTTGCAGGCCGCTCCTGGATCGGGATCGCCAGAACGTCCCCCAACCGGCGTGCCAACTCTGCCCCGTTGGCAAGAAGTTTTAGTACCCCCCGGCGTTCCATAGCGCGGATAAACTCCGATGTCGCGGGTTCATTGAGTTGCAGTTCGCGAGCGAATTGATAAGACCGTCGAACTGCATGTTTCGCTTTGGCCGCATCGCTCTTGTCGGTATGTGAGACAGGAGGTGCGACCTCGAGTTGCCCTTCCTTCAACGTAAACTCCCAGCCCTGCGCCGTTAGGTCGCGCACCAGCAGCAAAGCGGCTAAGTATTTACGCGTAGGCAACAACTCCAACTCGGTTGTTCCGCGACTCTCCAGTTCCCGTATATCAAGTCGCACGCGGGCGATCTCGGAGCGAACGATCTCTGGGTTGTTACTGGCGATAAATTCCATCACCGTGCGCTGTAGGCGTTCCGTGTGTTCTTCCGTAAGCGTAGGCGCGAATACTCTAGGACCAATAATGGGAGCCTTACTCATCGACATCAGCTTCAACTCCATCACTCCGCGTGGTCTACACGTCAAACAAATACGCCAAAAAACAGCGCTGGCTAAAAACCTCGTCGAATGTGAACCTCTTTCGCCGCGCGGACGAGTCCCGCTCCTCTACATCTCGCCTCGGGGGATCACTGTATTCGTTCACATTTCGGCTAACCACTTCCAGTTTACCACGGAATACCCCATTAGTATCGCGGCCCGTAGGGGACAGGCCTACCGGAGGTCTATGGGTGGGCGGCGATGACGTCTCGTCCCCCCTCGCTCCAGAGACAAGGTGTAATTTAACCTGCTCACCGGTCCGCTCGTTCCACTACTCGCCGCGCCGGCGAAGGCGGTGCTGCCCGGACTCCGGTGGGCGCCCCGGGGTCGCGGAGGTGCCACAGGACTACCGGGCGCGCATCGACATGGAGTCCCCCACCTCGGCCCCGAGCAGGTGATCCGGGCGCTACACGCGGCCTTTCCCCGCGAAGCTCATCGCCGTGGCCGTGGGCGCGTACAAGATGGCCACGGGTCAGGTGTGGCATAGGACTGTGTTCGGGAGATCTAAGAGCCGAACGGGCTCTCGTCGATGGGCATCGGTCGGGATCACTCGCACCGTACGCCGTCTCGTACTCAGCCCCGTCCCAATCGGATTACACTGTTCGCGCGGCGGCTCTTCGCTCCGCCGCATCCGATTGCCGGCGCACCGTACGCTTGACCTGGACCTTGGCGCCAGTGGGTGTTCCGGACCTCTATTGTCTCATGCGTCAGCCGACCGGGATCCCGCCCACTGCGCCACTGCAGCGGCCCGGGCTGTTCACCGTTACGCTACCCGGCGTTTGTTCCAGGGTTCGCACGAATCGCGTTCAGTGGCCTAACCTCCTGCCCCATCGTTCGTACCTGCCAGGCACTCTCGCATCCGGGGCGAATCCTCCATCACAGTTACGCACTGAAGTGCTGAGTGGGCATCGAACGGAGGCCGAAGCGAATGACAACCGTCGCACGCTGGATCGGTCGCCGGCTCAGGGAAGCTGGCATCCGGCACGCGTTCGGGCTACCGGGCGGCGAGGTGGTCGAGCTCATCGAGGGGCTCCGGCAGGAGGGCGTGGAGTTCATCGTCACCCGCCACGAGGCGGCGGCGGCATTCATGGCCAACGCCTACGGTCAGGCGACGGGCCGGCCGGGCGTCTGCATCGCCACCCTCGGGCCCGGGGCGACGAACCTCGTGACCGGGGTGGCGCACGCGTACCTGGACCGGGCCCCGGTCATCGCCATCACGGCGCAGCTCCCGGACGCCAAGTACACCATCGCCACCCACCAGGCCCTGGACCTGATGGCGCTCTACCGGCCGATCACGAAGTGGCAGGCCCGGATCGACCCCGGGAACGTGAAGGCCGTGGTCGAGCGGGCGCTCCGGGTGGCGACGCAGGAGCGCCCCGGCCCGGTCTACCTCATGCTGCCGTCGAGCCACGCCGCGGCGGAGGTTGACGACCGCCCCTACCCGGCGCCCGAGGTGCCGGCGCGGGGCGGATCGGCTGCTACGGTCGCCCCGGAGGCGATCCGGGCGGCGGCGGAGCGCATCGAGCGCGCCCACCGGCCGGTTCTCCTCGTGGGCCTGAGCGCGGCCCGGGCCGGCGCCTCCGGCCAGGTGGTGGCCCTCGCGGAGCGCCTCGGGGCGCCGGTCATCGTCGGGCCGAAGGCGAAGGGCACCTTCCCGGAGGACCACCCGCTCTTCACCGGCACGATCGAGATGCTGGGCACGGACGTCCTCTTCGACCTGATCGCCTCGAGCGACCGGGTGATCGCCGCCGGCTTCGACCCGGTGGAGCTCGACAGGGACTGGACGTTCGACGCGCCGGTGCTGAACGTCGACACCGTCCCGGCCGACCCCTACTACCCGGTCGACTTCGACCTCACCGGGCCCCTCGTCCCGACCCTGGCCGCGCTGGCGGAGGCGGTGCGGCCCGGGGCACGGTGGGCGCTGGAGGAGGTCGCGGAGGTGCGGCGGCGTCTCCGGGCGCGCATCGACGTGGAGGTGCCCGGCCTCAGCCCCCAGCAGGCGATCCGGGCCCTGCAGGCGGCCTTCCCCCGGGACACGCTCATCGCCGTGGACGTGGGCGCGCACAAGATGGCCACGGGTCAGGTGTGGCAGAGCACGGTGCCCGGGACGTTCTACATGTCGAACGGGCTCTCGTCGATGGGCTACGCCTTCCCGGCGGCGCTGGCGCTGAAGCTCGTGCACCCGGAGCGGAAGGTGGTGGCGGTGGCGGGCGACGGCGCCTTCGCCATGAGCATGGCCGAGCTGGAGACGGCGGTGCGGGTGGGGCTGGGGGTGACCGCGGTCGTCCTGGTGGACGGTGCCCTGAGCCTCATCGAGATGGCCCAGGAGCGCCGGGGCTACCCGAGCACGGGGACGCGGTTCGGCAACCCCGACTTCGCCGCGGTGGCCCGGGCGTTCGGGGTCGAGGCGAGGACGGTCCGCACGCCGGAGGAGGCGGAGGTGGCCTTCGCCGAGGCCGCCCGGGCGGACGGGCCCTTCCTCGTCGCGGTGCACGTGAACCCGGCGGGGTACCGGCTGAAGTGACGTGAGGTGACGCACCGCAGGCCCCGGAGGCGGCGGGCCCGGAGGCGGGGGCGGTGCACCGCCAGGTGCCTGCGGGAGCGGCTACGGATTCGGGCTTGCCCTGCCCAGGTTCGCCCTGCCCGGGCCGGGGCCTGGCACGCGGCGCCGCTGATCCGGGTGCCCCGGCACGGGGCGGGTGGCCGGTTCGTGGGGCCTGCGGTCGGTCAGGCCCGGATCGCGGTCCTTCCCGCCCGCACCGCGGCGATGACCGGTCCCGGCGCCCCGACGGGAGGGATCGGCGGACGGTCTGGCCGCGTGCGGTCTCGTGTTCCCTGGCGAGGTCGCCCTGCCCCCCGATCTGCGGGGGCAGCGGATCGACCGGCTGGGCCTGGTCCCGGCCCGGTATGTGGGCCTGGGCCTGGCGGGCGAGGGCGGCACCGCCGCGGACCCGGCCGGGTTCTCGCGGCGCGTTCCTTTGAACTTCTATCCAGGCCGGGTAGCGCCAGCGGTCTCTGACTCCGGTGACGTCATCACGATGGTGCCCTGAGCGGTGGCGCAAAGCACCTCTTCTGCACTGCCCTTGGCAACGAAGACATCGCAGCGACACACGGCCTGACGTTTACCGGCGTGAACGACGGTGGCCCGCCCGATTAACTTTTCCCCGACAGCGGGTCGCAAATAGTTTATCTTGTACTCGGACGTCAGGACGTTTGGCCCGAGAACGGTGCCGCCAGCGAACGTCAGCGCGTTGTCGGCCGCGTAGCTGAGAACGCCGCCGTGGACGAACCCGTTCTGTTGCAGCAACTCCTGGCGCACCGGGATCTCCAGTACTGCCTCCCCCGGCTGAAACTGCACGAGTCTCGCTCCAACGAGTCTGCTGAATGGTTGTGCGGCAAGGACCTTTTCACCGAGGTGGAGCAGCTCATGTCCGCCCATGTTCTTTCCCTCCCCCAGGATGATCATCGCATGCGTGGGTCTGTGCGCAGTGCCACGGTGACCGGGGCTGCCGTCCCAGGTAAGGGCGCAAGAGGCCTTTGCCCTGGTGGCGGTCGACAAGAATGGTCGCGGGCTTCTTCCCTTCGATATCTGCACCCGGGCCGTTGTCACCTGGGCGCCGGGGGCGATCTGCCAAGCCGTCGGGTTGAAGGTGGGGCAGCGCCCGGTCGCCGAATGGGCTGCAGCCCCGAGGCGATGCCGCGAGCACCTTTGATCACGCCCAACACGGGATCCGGGACACCGATGCAGGCGGCCAGCATGACGTCGGGATGCTGGGACGGGACCTCCTGGATTTCGAGGGGTATACGTTGTGCCGCAGGGCGAACCAGTGCCACCACCTCGCCACGGTCACCGGAGGTATACTGGGTGGTAAGGAAACAGAGTAAGGGGATGTGGTAATGCGAGAGCCTCGACGGAGGGGGAGGCGGCGATGCCCACCTATCGTGCGAAACTTACCCGAAAAGGACAGGTCACCGTGCCGCGTGAGGTACGCCGGGCGCTTGGCGTGGGGGCGGGGGATGAGATCACGTTTCAGGTCGATCCCGATGGCGTGTGGGTGACGCCAGTACGGGAGCGTAGCCGCTTTCGCGAGTTCGAGGGGCGTTGGCGCGAGCCAGGGGGAGAGCCTCCTGAGGCGGTGGACAGCTGGCTGCGCCGGCTGCGGGGGCACGAGAGCGAATGAGCACTGCGGTGGATACGAACGTCCTGATCGACTTCCTGGCCGGTGAGCCCGCGGCGGCGCGACGTGCACACATGGACTTCCTCATCGGCGCACATTCCACGTCCAGGACTTCTGCAGGCCGTCGGGGCGTAGTGCCCCGTTTCAGCCACCTTTGGCCCGACATATCAACTCGATGCCTTCCGATCATGGATTCAGGGCAAGTAACTTACGCAGCTACAAGCCCCGGCCGGGCTCTGTGAGGAACTGGCCGGGGTAGTTGGACCACCGTGGACTAGAGCCTCCGGAGGAAGTGCAGGACGTAATCGGCGAGCCTCCGCTCCATCTCGGCGGGCTGTTCCTCGCGGTTCAGGAGGGCGTGTAACGAGCTGGTGACGTCCACCACGTTGACCTTTCCCTTCCGGGTCACCTGGCGGTTTGCCACCTCGGTGGGCACCCACGCGCTCCGGGCCGCCTCCTCCATGACCTTGATCACCGCCCCGAGTCGGCCCGGTTTCGGGGTGACCCGGATGAGAAAGCGCTCCGCCTTTGCCGGGCTCACGAAGACCGATGCGGCCAGGTCGGATGTCCCCTCACGCAGGTAGAGCTCTACGATGTCGCCCGCCTCGATCCTGTGCCAGCCCAGCTTACGGGCGCCCTGGCGGGTGCTCTCCCACAGCTTGGCGAAGTTCCGCTTGTTACGCCTGATCTCTTCGCTTTGGGGCCCTCTTTTCGGCCCTGCGAATTCGCCGAGCCAGGGGAGCGGCGGTGTGAAGCCGAGCCGCTCGAAGCCCTCCTTGAGCCAGCCCAGGAAGCGGTCCTGATCGTCCAGCAGCGGATAGAAATCCCGCCACAGGAAGTGGTCCCGATTGGAGGGGCGGATGTACCTGGGGTCGGCCAGAACGGTGTCCGGGAGGGAGCGGAACGAGGAGCATACGTACGCCACTCCGTCCACCGGCAGCGCCAGGTAACGCTGCAACTGGTTCCGCTCGCCGGTCTCCCTTTCTACCGTTTCGGGGGCCTCGAGCTTGTGCTCCACCAGGATCACGTGGCCGTCATCAAGGGTGAGCCGTAGGTCGGGCTGGCTCGACGCACCCGGGTAGGATACCTGGGTCTCCACCCTGGCGATGATGGGTTCCGGCCAGCCTTGCCTCGACGCGTACTCACCCAGCAACAGGGCCGCATAGCGGGCCCGGAAGATCGGGGAGAGTTCCAGCGCGGCGGCAAAGAACTCGGTGAGGTGGTCTTCGCGGTTGCTGGTGAGGGAACGAGTGGACCAGAACAGATTCATCTAAATCGGGTCTGGGGTGGAAGGCCCCGACCTACCCGTGGTCGGGAAGGCCCCAGGCGCTCGTCTGTACGAGCGCTATACCCCCTCACCTCCTCTGCGTGGCGGCCTGGAGTGCAGACACGGGTTGTACGGAGGCCGCAGGGTGCTTCGCCGGCGTACCCCTTACCAGGGGTTCCGGATACGGGTTTGACTCAGGCCGCGGTCATTTTCAACAAAGCAGGACAGTTTCCTGTCGGAACGCCGCTCGTACTGGAACCCCGAGGCGGAGGCACTGCAGGTGGCGCCGCCGAAGAGGGGGCCCGGGCACTGCGCGCGTGTCCGGTGCGTCAGGCCCGGTCACGATCCGTCCCGCCTGCACCGCGGCCGCCGCCCCCCGGCGCCCCGGGCCGGGCAGAAGGGCTGCGGGCAGGCGTGATCAAATCCTTCTATCAATCACGAATGCGGACAGGACGGGCAGGCCCCGTCCGCCGCCCCGGCCATGGGCCGGCCCGGGAGGCATGGCGTTGCTACCGCTCTTCGACACGGTGCCCCACCGCTCGCCCCCGCTCACGACGTGGGGACTCATCCTGGCGAACGGCCTCGTGTTTCTCCTCGAAGCCGCCCTGCCTGCGGACCTGCGAGAGCTCCTGATCCACTGGCTCGGGCTGGTGCCGGCCCGGTACGCCGGCCTGGCGTCGCCGGGCGGGGGCGGCATCGCCCCGGACGGCGGGTGGCCGTTTCTCACGTCGCTGTTCCTCCACGGCGGCTGGGTGCACCTTCTGAGCAACATGTGGGCGCTCTACCTCTTCGGCGACAACGTGGAGGACCGCATGGGGCACCTCCGCTTCCTCGCCTTCTACCTCCTGAGTGGGGTGGCGGCCGGCGTGACCCACGTCGTGACCAACTGGGGGTCCGCGGTGCCGGCCATCGGCGCCTCCGGTGCCGTTGCGGGCGTGATGGGGGCCTACATGGCCCTCTTCCCCGGGGCCCGGATCATCACGCTGGTGCCCGTGTTCCTGCTGCCCTGGTTCGTGGAGGTGCCGGCAGCCGTCTACCTGGGGGGCTGGTTCGCCTCCCAGTTCGTCAGCGGCGCGTTCGCCCTGCTCGGCCCCGGCCAGTGGGGTGGGGTGGCCTGGTGGGCGCACGTCGGGGGCTTCCTGGCGGGGCTCCTCCTGTACCGCCTGTTCCTGAAGCCGCGGCGGTACTACCGCGCGTTCTTCCCGGACGAATACCGCCCGTGGTGAGGGTGGGCGTGAGGAGGTTGGCGACGTGCTCGGCGAAATCCTCTGGCTCTTCCTGTTGGCCTCCGCCCTGCAGCCGGTGCTCCGCCAGCGCCTGCTGGAGGCGGCGCGGCAGCGGCTGATCGCCCGGATCGAGGCCGAGCGGGGCTCGCGGGTGATCGTGCTGGTCCACCGGGAGGAGCGGATGAGCCTGCTGGGCTTCCCGGTGTACCGCTACATCGACATCCAGGACTCGGAGGCGGTGATCCGGGCCATCCACATGACGGACCCGGACGTGCCCCTGGACATCATCCTGCACACGCCGGGCGGCCTCGTGCTGGCGGCGCTCCAGATCGCCCGGGCCATCCGGAAGCACCGGGCCCGGGTGACGGCCTTCGTGCCGCACCACGCGATGTCCGGCGGCACCCTGATCGCCCTGGCCGCCGACGAGATCGTCATGGACGAGCACGCCGTCCTCGGCCCCGTGGACCCCCAGCTCGGGGAGTACCCGGCCGCCTCGCTCGTGCGGGTCGTCGAGACCAAGCCGCCCGCCGAGCTCGACGACCGGACCCTGATCCTGGCCGACGTGGCGCAGAAGGCCATCGCCCAGGTGCGCCGCCACGTGGAGGAGTTGCTGCAGGGCCGGTACGAGCCGGAGGCCGCGCGGGAGATCGCCCGCATCCTCTCCGAGGGCACGTGGACGCACGACCACCCCATCACCTTCGAGGAGGCGCAGGCGCTGGGCCTGCACGTGCGCAGCGGCGTGCCCCAGGAGATCTACCAGCTCATGGCCCTGTACCCGCAGCCGGTACGGCAGACCGTGTCCGTGGAGTACCTGCCGGTGCCCCGCCGCGGCCAGCGCACGCGGTGAGGCGGAAGGGGCCGGGCTGGGCCTGAGGTCTCCCTCGCCCCGTGGTCGCCGCGAACGACGGATTACGCCGTGGGACGGGCCCACGCGGGCCGGGCGGTGCATCCCCAGTTCGCCTCGTGTGATCCCTTCGTCCGGCCCACGGGTAGCGGCGTTCGAAACGCACCTGCGCCCAGGAGCGACAGCTCCCGGGCGCCTATTTTTCGGCAGTGCCCGGTCAGCGGGTACCTGCACAACTTCTGTGCCGATCGGCGCGGGGGCATGTGGCACAAGAATTGTGCCAGCGAGGCCACCAGGGCGCTTTTGACCGTTGGCAGCCTCCGTCGGATGCCGGCCAAGTAGACAGAATAACGGGTTGTATGTGACATAACATCGTCATTCCGTAAAGTCAGAGGCGGGCGAAGGGCGAACAGGGACAAAGCTTGACCTATGTACCCGGGGAGGTACATCGGTCGATTTGTGTGCCGGTGGCCTGAGGGTCGCCGGGCGACAGGGCCGGCTCCGGACCGGCGGCCCGCTGGGCGATCTGGCGGCACTCTTCCGGGCTGAGCACCCACAGGGCCTGATCAGCTGACCCCCGCGGTTCCACACGACTGAGCCAGACGGGGGGCGCTTCGACGCAGGCTCGGAGCCGTATGCGCCGCAGACCCGCCAGTCGCCAGTCTCCGGGGTGAGGCAACATGCCGGCGCGGACTGCCCGTCTTCGTGATCTGCCAGCCAGCCCCCCGAAGTTTGCTCGGGTTCGGGGCGACTCCGGGTTGGCCGTTCTTCCCCGAGCGCGACTGCTGAGAAGACCCGGGCACGAGCGCGCGACCGCCTCGGTCTCTCGCCGCCCGAGCCGTAGCAGGCGCCAGGAGATCTGCCAGGCGCCCCCGGCAGGAACGCTGGCGGGCCGGGGCGAACATAACAGGACAATTCGGACGGCCGCGGCTCGGCGGCGCAGGGGGGAGACCCGGCGGTGCGGGTGCGGGGCGGTCGGAACGTGTACGGGGTCCCGATCGGCATCCTCATGCTCGACACCCGGTTCCCCCGCGTCCCCGGCGACATCGGGAACGCGGAGACGTTCCCCTTCCCCGTCCTCTACCGGCGTGTGCCGGGCGCGTGGGTCCCCCGGGTCGTGCAGGAGGGGGACCCGGCGCTTCTGCAGCCCTTCATCGAGGCCGCCCGGGAGCTCGAGCGGGACGGGGTGGCGGCGATCACCACGGGCTGCGGCTTCCTGGCGAAGTTCCAGCGGCAGATCGCGGCGGCCCTCCGCGTGCCCTTCTTCTCCTCCAGCCTCATGCAGATCCCGCTGGTGGCAGCCATGCTGCCCCCCGACCGGAAGATCGGCGTGCTGACGATCGACGCTCGGTCCCTGACCCGGGAGCACCTCGAGGGAGCCGGGGTGTCGCCGGCGATCCCCCTGGTGATCCGGGGCCTGGAGACGGAAGAGGAGTTCTCCCGGGTGATCCTGGGGGACGAGCCCGTCCTGGACGTGGAGAAGGCCCGGGCGGAGCACGTCCGGGTGGCCCGGCGGATGGTGGAGGAGGAGCCGGCGATCGGCGCCATCGTGCTGGAGTGCACGAACATGCCGCCGTACGCCCGCGACATCCAGGCGGCGACGGGGCTGCCGGTGTTCGACATCCAGACGCTGATCCGCTTCGTCCACGCGGCGGTGGCGCAGGCGGGGTACCCTCCGCCACCGGCCGGGATGCGGATGCCGGAGGCGTAGGGGCGGGGCAGGCCGGGCGGCGGGCCTTCCGGGGTGCAGAGTGTACAGGCAGGTGGAGCGAGTGGACCGGGCAGACGTGGTCATCGTGGGCGGCGGCATCATCGGCATGAGCATCGCCTACCACCTGCTGAAGCGGGCGCCCCGGACCCGGGTCGTGGTGCTGGAAAAGGAGGAATCGCCCGGGCTCGGGGCGACGAGCAAGGCGACCGGCGGGATCCGGCACCAGTTCTCGACGGCCGTCAACGTGAAGTTGACGCTCTTGTCGCTGCCGGAGTACGAGAACTTCGAGCAGGAGTTCGGCGTCGACATCGGACTGGTGAAGAACGGTTATCTCTTCGTGACGGCGCAGGAGTCGGTGCTCGGCGGCCTGAAGGAGGCGGCGGCGCTCCAGCGGAGCCTCGGGGTGCCGGCGGAGGTGCTCGCCCCGGCCGACCTGGCCCGGCTCCTCCCCGCCATGCGGCACGACGACCTCGTCGGCGGGACGGTCTGCTGGCAGGACGGGACGGCCGACCCGCACAGCGCCCTGCAGGGTTACTGGCGGCGGGTGCGGGACCTGGGCGGCGAGGTCCGGACGGGGTGGGAGGTGACCGGCTTCCGCCGGGAGGGGGCGGCGATCACGACCGTCGAGACCACGGCCGGGCCCGTCGCCGCCGGCGTGGTCGTGAACGCGGCGGGGCCCTATGCCGGGGTGGTCGGCCGGATGGCGGGGGTGGAGGTGCCCGTGGAGCCGTACCGGCGCTCCGTCTTCGTCGCCCGGCCGCTGCCGGCGCTGGACCGGACCATGCCGCTGGTGGTCGACATGGACACCGGCTGGTACATCCACCGCCAGCACGGCTCCGGCCACCTCCTCCTGGGCGGCACCGACAAGGTGACGCACCCCGGCTTCTCCACCGAGGTGGACTGGGCCGACCTCCAGCGTGTCCTGGAGGCCGGCTTGCGGCGCTTCCCGGTGCTGGCGGAGGCCGAGATCCAGCGGGCCTACGCCGGGCTGCGCGAGATCACCCCCGACTTCCACTGCATCCTGGGGCCGGCGCCGGAGGTGCCGAACTTCTACCTGGCGTGCGGGTTCAGCGGGCACGGCTTCATGCACGCGCCCGCGGCGGGCCGGCTCACGGCCGAGCTCATCCTGGACGGGGCGGCGCGCTCGCTCGACGTCACCCCGCTCGGCCTGGAGCGGTTCCACGGGGGCGAGGTCCACGCCGAGGCGGCCACGTTCTAGCACCGGCGGCAGCGGGAAGGGAGGGAGAGGCGGTGCGGGAGCTCGGCGGATGGCTCGGACAGCTGGTGAAGGCCTACGGCATGCTGGCATCGCTCCTGGCGATCTACACCACGTGGTTCGGCGCCCTGGAGCCCCGGCTGCTCCGGCCGCTGCACGTGCTGCTCCTGCTCCCGCTCGTCTTCTTCCTCTATCCGGCGACCCGCCGGTCGCCCCGGGACCGGCCCACGTGGGCCGACTGGGCCTGGGTGGCGGCCGTGCTGGCCGCGGCGGGCTACCTCGTGCTGAACCACCGGGAGCTGAACCTGCGCTACGACGGGGTGAGCCCGGTCACCCCGGCGGAGATCGTCCTGGGCACGGTCATGATCGGGGCCGCGCTGGAGGCCGCCCGGCGGGCGGTGTCGCCGTGGCTGCCGGTGACGACGCTCGTGGCCATCGCCTACCTCTTCGTGGCCCCGTACCTGCCGGGGGTGCTGCACTACAAGCCGATCCCGTACGCCCGCGTGGTCGAGATGATGTTCCTGCGCGGGAGCGAGGGGATCTTCGGCTTCCTGATGGGCATCAGCGCCACGATCCTGGCGATCTTCATCCTGTTCGCCGTCTTCCTGCTCGAGTCCGGCGTCGGCCAGTACCTCATGGAGCTCGCCACCAGCCTGGCCGGCCGGTTCCGGGGCGGGCCGGCGAAGGTGGCCGTGCTGTCGTCGGCGCTCTACGGCATGGTGAGCGGGTCGAGCTCCGCCGACGTCTACGCCACCGGCTCGTTCACGATCCCGCTCATGAAGCGCACCGGGTACTCGGCCCGGATGGCGGCGGCGATCGAGGCGGTGGCGTCGGCCGGCGGGCCGCTCATGCCGCCCGTGATGGGCGCCGGCGCCTTCATCATGGCCGAGATGACCGGCATCCCCTACTCGAAGATCGTCGTGGCGGCGCTCCTGCCGGCCCTCCTGTACTACGTCGGGGTCATGGCGGTGGTCCACCTGGAGGCGGTGCGCCTGGGCCTGCAGCCGGTGCCGGCGGACGAGCTCCCGAGTGCCGCCGGCCTCCTGCGCCGGTCGTACCGGCTGCTGCCCTTCGCCGCCGTGCTCTACTTCCTGCTCGCGGGCTACTCCCCGGCCAAGGCGGCGCTCTACGGGCTCCTCCTGAGCGTCCTGGTCAGCCTGCCGGACCCGACGACCCGCCTGGGCCCCCGCCGCCTGGCCGGCACCCTGTTCCGGGGTGCCGTCTCGATGGCCGGCATCGCCACGGCGCTGGCGTGCTCGGGGATGATCGTCGCTGCCCTGACCCAGACCGGGCTGGCTCTCGCC
This sequence comes from Caldinitratiruptor microaerophilus, assembly GCF_025999835.1. Classification (NCBI taxonomy): domain Bacteria; kingdom Bacillati; phylum Bacillota; class Clostridia; order Eubacteriales; family Symbiobacteriaceae; genus Caldinitratiruptor; species Caldinitratiruptor microaerophilus. The sequence continues at coordinate 652,593 of NZ_AP025628.1, forward strand.
TTCTCGAGCCTCATCATGGGGGTCTCCCGCGGGAACGTGGTGCTGGCGCTCCTCATGGTCTTCCTGCTCGTCTCGGTCCTGGGCACGGGGATCCCGACGACGGCGGCCTACGTGATCGCCGTGACGGTCGCGGCCGGGACGCTGACGAATCTCGGCGTGCCGCTCCTGGCAGCGCACCTCTTCGTGTTCTACTACGCGGTCCTGGCCGACGTCACCCCGCCCGACGCCGTGACCGCCTTCGCGGCGGCCCAGATCGCCGGTGCCGACCCCATCCGGACCGGCCTCACGGCGCCCGTCATCGCCGCGGCCGGATTCCTCGTGCCCTTCGTCTTCGCGCTCGAGCCGGCGCTCATCCTGCAGGGACCGTGGCCGGCGACCCTGTGGGTCACGGCCAGCGCCGTGGCGGGTATCGTCGGGCTGGCGCTCGCCGTCGTCGGTCACCTCCGCGGCCGGCTGAGCCTGCCCTGGCGGGTCCTGTTCGCCCTCGTGGCCGTGGTGGCCATCAGCCCGCGGTTCGTCCCCTCCCTGATCGGGATGCTGGGGCTCGGCGCGCTGATCGGGCTGCGGACGTGGCTCGTCCGGGGGGACGGCGCCTGGGTCGATCCCCGCCACCCGGTGGGGGCCGCCATCGACGCCGGTCGCACGGAGGCCGCGGCTCTGGAGTCCGCACGGGAGGTGGAGTGAGGGGTCTTCGGAACGAGTGCGGGACGCCGTAGCGACGCAGGGCTCGGAACTTGCACGGGAGGGACAAGGCGATGCAGAGGCGCAGTGGGTGGAGGGTCGCACTTTTCACCGTATTGGTCGGTGCGCTTCTGGCCGGCTGTGCGGGGCAACCGCAGGGCGGCGGCCAGGGCCAGGGCAGCGCCCCTCCGGCGCAGCAGCAGCCGGCGGCGCAGTCCTCCGGCGGGGGCGCGCAACGCCAGCCGGTGACGCTGACGTGGGCGGCCGGGTCGGTCGGCGGCGGCTGGTACACGCAGGCGGGTGGCCTTGCCGACGTCATCCACCAGAAGGTGCCCTGGATCAACATCAAGGTCGTGCCGGGCGGCGGCGTGCAGAACGTCCTGGCCGTCGACGCCGGTCAGGAGGCGGAGCTCGCCTGGGGCCTGCCGCCCCTGGTCGACGCCGCGATGAAGGGCCAGGACCCCTACAAGGCCCCGGTGAAGAACGTGCGGGCGATCCTCGCCGGCATGGGCATCAACCACTTCCACATGATCGCCGGGGCGGATACGGACATCCGCAGCTTCGAGGACATCTTCGGCGGCAAGAAGCCGCTCAAGATCGCCCTTCCGACCGTGGGCTCGTCGGACGAGTGGGTGTTCCGGCGGATCATGGCGTTCTACAACACGAGCTACGAGGATCTCCAGAAGAAGGGGTACAAGTTCTTCAACGTCTCCTACCAGGAGCAGTCGAACGCCTACCGGGACCGCAACGCCGACGTCTGGTTCACCCAGCTCGCCCTGCCGGCCGCGGCCGTGCAGGAGGGCACGCAGGGCCGCAAGGGACGGCTCATCCCTTTCCCGCCGGAACTGGTCCAGCACCTCCAGGGGATGGCCCTGCTGTCCCAGAAGATCCCGGCCGGGACGTACAAGAACGTGGAGAACACGGAGGACGTCCCCGTCGTGGCCATGGGGAACGTGATCCTGGTGAACGCCAACGTGCCGGATGACGTGGTCTACGCCATCACGAAGGCGCTCAACGAGGACGGCCTGAAAGAGGCGAAGGCCGTTCAGCCCCAGTTCGCCTCCTACGACCCCTCCGTCGGACCCAAGGGGACCGGCGCGCCGCTCCACCCCGGCGCGGAGAGGTGGTACAAGGAGAAGGGGCTGTTGAAGTAACAGGGCGCGTCACCGGCCCGGCGGGTGCATCTCGGCTGGGGGTCGACGGTCGCCCATGGCCGGCTAGCGACAAGCCGGCGAGTGTGCAGTGGGTGCACGGACGCCCGCGGAGGCACTCGCCGGCTTTCACCGCGTTCACCATCCGGAGCGGACCGGCGTACATTATGTCACCCAGGGATCACCGGCCGAACCGAGGTGGACGCCATGTCTGCTGTCGAGCAGGCCTTCGCGGCGGGACAGGGCAAGCGGGCGCTTCTCCTGCTCACGGGTTTCCCCTTTCTCCTCATCGGGACCGTCGAAGGGGTGGCGCCGGGCCTGACCGTCGTGCGGGCAGAGGATGCCGTGCCCTCGGAACTGCGAGGGCGGCCCTTTCACGTGGTGACCGACGTCATCGCGGCATTCTACGTCGAGCGTGCCCCCGGCGAGATTCCACGCCTGGACGGCAGCACGCACCGCAAACGCTACGTGGCGCTCGGCGACATCCCGTCGGCGGACGCCGGGGAGCTCTTGCGCGGGCCGCGGGGGTCGGTCGCGGTGGCTCTTCACGGCCTGCTCGGGCGAGACGTGCTCCTGGTGCTGAGGCCCGACCGACTCCACCTCCTGGGATCCGTCTTCCGTCCCCTCCTCGTCGGTCGCGTCGGTGCCGTGCAGCCCGGTCTCGTCTGGCTCGACGCGCCGAACCTGCGCCTGCCCAGCGCACCTGACTTCGTCTTTCCGCTCCCGCTGGCCGTGCCTCTGGGCCAGATCGGCTCCTTCGCGCCGCTGTCCAGGGACGTGCAGTTTCCACTGGTGTGAGGGGTGTGATGAGCCGAATGCTGCGCCGGTACCACGTGGTGGCCGTGTCCGTGCCCATCACCTACAACCGCCATGGTGATCACGACCCCAACGGAAAGATGCTGGTGCTGGCGGAGCACCTGGACGAACTGCGCCGCCAGGTAGCAGAGCGCCCCGCCGAGCCCGTCCCCCTGGCGCAGCCGCTGGTGCTGCGGGCCTGCCTCGGCGATCGGGTACGCGTCGCCTTCGAGAACCGCCTCGACCAGCCTGCCTCCCTGCACGTGAACGGCTTGACATATGACGTGTACGCGTCGGACGGGGCGAGCGTGGGTGCCAACCCGGACACCACCGTGGTCCCGGGCGGGGTCATGGTCTACGAGTGGCATGCCGACCGTCTGGGAGCCTATCTGTTCCACGACCTGGCCGATCCGCGCGCGGGCGACGCCGGCAGCCAGGTCCACGGCCTGTGGGGCGTCGTCCTCGTTGAGCCCCCGGGCTCCCGCTGGTTGGACCCCGAAACCCATCGCCCGCTCGCCGCGGGGACGGAGGCGGTCGTCGAGCATCCCCTGCTCCCCGACCGGCGCGAATTCGTCGCCTGCTTCCACGACGAGGCCCCCGTGGTGGACCGGGACGGAAACACACCGGTCGATCCGCTGACCGGTCAGCCGGACGCCACGCATGCCATCAACTATCGCGCGGAACCGATGCGGAACCGGATGCGGGCAATCATGCAGGGACGGTGCGCGGGTTGCGTGGGTGAGGACGTGGCGCACGACTCGTGGCCTTTCGGGGATCCTCCGATCGTGTTCCGGGCATACCGCGGAGACCCCGTTACGCTGCATCTGGTGATGGCCGCGATCAAGGAGAGCCACGTCTTCCATCTGCACGTCCACCAGTGGCTCCGCGATCCGGACGAACCCGACTCCAACGTGATCGACTCGATCGCCGCCACGCCCCAGCAGGTCGTCCGCATCGATCTGCTTTACGGAGCGGGCAGCTTCCAGCGCGCCATCGGTGACAGCATCTTCCACTGCCACTTCTACCCACACTTCCACCACGGGATGTGGGGGATCCTGCGCACTCTGGACGTGCAGGAGGACGGGACGCGCCGCTATCCGGACGGGTCTCCCATCCCGGCACTGCTGCCGCTGGCCGACCGCCCGGCGCCCCCCCGGCCGACGCCTTCGCGACCGGGGTTTCCCCACTTCATCCCGGGGAGGTTCGGGCAAAAGGCGCCCAAGCCGCCCCTGGCCATCGCCGGCGGCCGGGCACCCACCCCGCTGGAGGCGGCCCACATGGACGCGCGGGCGACGCCGGGGGCCGTGTTCGCCAATCCCGCGCCGGCCGGCGCTCCCGTGCGCCGCTATCGCCTGGTGGCCATCCAGCGACCCATTGTGTACAACCGCGCCGGGTGGCACGATCCGCAGGGGCGACTGTTCGTGCTCGCCGAGGACGAGGAGGCCGTGCGGCGCGGAGAACTCGAGCCCGAGCCCCTGGTGATCCGCGCCAACGCGGGTGAGGTGCTGGAGATCGAACTGACGAACAAGCTACCGGCGACCTTCGGTGGCACGGCGTTCATACCCGAGGTCGAGACCACCGACTGTGGGCTGCATGTGCACCTGGTCAAGTTCGATCCGCTGGTCGCGGACGGATCCAACGTCGGCTGGAACTACGACAGCAGCGCGGGCACCGGAGAGACCATCCGGTACGTGTGGTATGCCGACTCCGAATTACGGGTCGTCTACTTTCACGATCACCTGTTTGCCACGACGCACCAGCGGAACGGTCTGTTCGGTGCGGCGGTCGTCGAGCCTGCCGGTTCCACGTTTCACCGGCCCGCGGACCTCGCTCCGGCGGACAGCGGAACCCGGGCCGCCATCCTGCATCCCCTCGAACCAGACTACCGTGAACTGGTCCTGGCGGTGCAGGACTTCGCACCCCTCTTCGACCGCGACGGCAACCCGCTTGACCCGCCGCCGGTCCCGGGGCTCTTGGACGACAACGGCGTCATGGCGGTCAACTACCGCAGCGAGCCCCTCCGGGAGCGCCGGGACCGGGGTGACAACGCCTATGCGTTCAGTTCCTGGGTCCACGGCGATCCCGTGACCCCACGCTTGGAAGGCTATGCCGGCGACCCGGTTCGCCTCCGGCTGTTCTCCGGCGCTCACGAGGAGATCCACTCCTTCAACCTCCAGCGCTATCGCTGGCTGGAGGAGCCGCGGAACCCGGACTCACGCAGGCGGCAGCAGCAGGCGTTCGGGGTGTCCGAGGCGTTCACACTGGACTTCAACCTGGCAGGCCACGGAGACCGGGATTTCGACGTGCTGTGGTACTTTGGCGCCATCGATGACCTGTGGCTGGGTTGCTGGGGCCTGGTGCGCGTCTTCGGCCAGGCGGTGCCGCACCTTGCCGCACTGCCCGATCGACCTCCGCCCAGCCCCCGCACCCGTCCGCTGCCGGCTCCGACGGGACACCCACCGGCCCCGGCCGCGCCGCCGGAGCCCGGCGGCCCGGTGCGCCAGATCCGACTGGTGGCTGTCCGGCAGCGGCTGAAATACAACCGGTTCGGCGACCACGATCCCGAGGGGCTGGTGCTGATCCCCGAAGAGGAACTCCCGGCCGTGCGCGCGGGACGGCGCGCACCCCGTCCGCTGGTGCTGTACGCCAGCGAAGGCGAGTGGCTGGAGGTGCGCGTGCGCAACGAGGTGCCGCCGCTCACTCCTCCCGTCCGTCCCGCAGTACCCGTGGACGCACCCTGGACACCGTCCGAACGGGTGGGCGTGTTTCCCCAGTACCTGGCCTTCGACCCCTTCACCGCTAGTGGTGGTGCCGTGGGATTCAACGCGGACGCCACTGCGGGTCGCGGCGGGGAAATCGTGTACCGCTGGCGGGCGGAAACCGGGGTGGGGGCCGGACTGCTCTTTGCGGGGGCGGATCCCCGTACGCACCGCCACCATGGCCTCTTCGGGGCGGTGGTGGTCACCCCGCCGGGAACGGTACCGGTCGACCCGCGCACGGGTCGCCGTGTGGCCTTCGGCGAGCGGGTAGTGCTCCACCACCCGTTGCTCCCGTCGTCGCGCTCCCTGACCCTGTTGCTCCACGATGGGGCATACCTGCTGGACGCGCGTGGCAACCCGGTACCGGACCCCGGTGGCAACCCCACCGGGGGACCGCCCCTCGGGGGCTCGACGGTCGACGAAGAAGACCGCGGGCAGCGGGGATTCAACTACCGCAACGAGCCGTTGTGGCGCCGGCTGCGGCGCGTTCCCCGGGTGCGTCACGTCTTCCGTTCGCAGGTCCACGGGGATCCGGCGACGCCACTGCCCAAGGTGCGGGCGGGCGATCCCGTCGTCATTCACCTGCTTCATGCGGCCGACAAGCCCCGCACCCACAGTTTCCTCGTCCACGGCCACCGCTGGCTCGCGTGGGGCGCTGCCACCGGCGGGGCGACCATCGGTGTGATCAGCGTGGGCGACGGGATGAGCCTCTGGCTGGAAGGGGGGGCGGGCGGCTGGCTCAGGCGCAGGGGTGACTACGCGTACCGCTCTGGGGTCCTGCGCTGGCACCTGGAGATGGGTTTGTGGGGTCTCCTGCGCGTGTACCCGGCCCGATGGGGTCACCGAGACCCGCGGATCGGGTGGGCCGGTGCCGGGGTGGCGCCGGTTCCGCCGCGGGCTCGGGAGCCGGCCAAGGCGGTGCGGGAACCCCTCGGTCCGCGCCGCCCGGGTCGCGGACGCTGAGGTGTGGCACCTGGGAAGGGCCTGTTCAACAGGCCGCGCCCCTCCGGTCGCACGTGGGCGACCGAGAGGGGCGCGGCCGTTCGCTTCGGTGGGGCCGCCGGCATGGCGGGCGGCGCGGGCGGGTTCTCAGAGCGTCGCCAGGAGGGCGGCGAGGAGCGCGGTGCGAGGTGCGAGGCTGGAGACCTCCACGTACTCCCACGTCGTATGGGCGCCGTCGCCGGCGGCGCCGAGGCCGTCCAGGGTCGGCAGTCCCGTTCCGGCCGTGAAGTTTCCGTCGCTGGCCCCGCCCACGGCTGCTTCCGGGAGTGGATAGTCCATCTGTGCGGCCAGGGCGCGGGCATGCTCGTACATTTCCGCGACCGCTGCCGTCCGCTCGAGCGGGGGCCGGTTGATGCCGCCCTCCACCCGGAGCGACGCCCCCGGGCCCGTGGTCAGGCTGCGGACGGCCCGGTCCACCCGGGTGGCCTCGTCGAGGTGGAAGAAGCGGACGTCGACCTCTGCCCGGGCGAACTCCGGGACGACGTTCGCCCGGGTCCCTCCCTGCACCACGCCGATGTTCACGGTGGTGCCGCGCTCCAGGTCCGACAGGGCGTGGAGGGCGAGGATGAGCCGGGCCAGCTCGACGTTGGCGCTGACCCCGCGCTCGAAGTCGTTGCCGGCGTGGGCGGCCTTCCCCTGCACGGTGAGGTCGTAGCGGGCGACCCCCTTGCGCGCCGTCTTGACGGCGCCTCCCGGCGCGGCCGGTTCGAGCACGAGCGCGTACGCGGCCTCTCGTGCCCGGGCCTCGATCAGGGCGCGGGAGGTCAGGCTGCCGACCTCTTCGTCGGTCGTGACGAGGAGGACGACGGGCCGGGCCGGCGCGAGCCCCAGCTCTTGAAGCGAGCGGGCGGCGTGGAGCGCCATGACGATCCCCGCCTTCATGTCGTACGACCCGGGCCCGTAGGCCCGCCCCTGCTCGACCCGGAACGGGTTCCGTGCGAGCGTGCCCACGGGGTGGACGGTGTCCATGTGGCAGAGGAGGAGAGCGGGGCGGGGCGGTGTGTCCCCGGGGCCGGCGGGCGGGGCGCCCGGCCAGCGGATCTCGAGATGAGGCCCCACCCCGGGCACGGGATGGCGGCGCACCCCGGCCCCGAGGGCGCTCCACCGGGCGGCGAGGATGCCGGCCAGCGCCGTGAGGGCGCCTTCGTCCCCGGTGGGTGACTCGTGCTCGACCAGGACGCGGAGGTCGGCCAGCATGGCCTCGGTGCGCTGTTCCAGATGCCGCAGGAGCCGTACGGGGTCCATCGGTCAGATCACCTGTTCCTTCCGGGCCCGGGGGTCCAGGAAGTCCCGGACGCCATCGCCGAGCATGTTGAGGCCCAGCACCGTGAGGGCGATCGCCAGCCCCGGGTAGACCGTCATCCACGGTGCCTGGCGGATGTAAGAGCGCCCCTCGGCCAGCATGCCGCCCCACGAGGGCTGCTCCGGGGGCACCCCCGCCCCGAGGAACGATAGGGACGCCTCGGCCAGGACGGCGTTGGCGAACGTGAACGTCGCCTGGACGACCAGGGGCGACAGGACCCCGGGCAGGATGTGCCGGAAAAGGATCCGGGCGTCGCTGCAGCCCAAGGCCCGGGCGGCCTGGACGTAGTCGGCGTTCCGGAGGGAGAGTGCGCCGGCCCGCACCACCCGCACGGTGCGTGGTGTGTAGACGGCGGAAAGGGCCGCGATGACGTTGATGACGTGGGGGCCCAGCGCTGCCATGATGGCGATGGCCAGAAGAATGGCCGGGAATGCCATGAGGCCGTCCATGAGCCGCATAATCAGATGGTCGGCCCGGGGGTAGTAGCCGGCGAGGAGCCCCAGCACGACCCCAGCCACGGAGGTGACCAGCGTCACGGCGCCGCCGACCAGCACCGACACCCGGGCCCCGTAGAGGATGCGGCTCCACACGTCCCGGCCGAAGTCATCGGTTCCGAGCCGGTGGAGGGGGGAGGGGGCGGACAGGCGGTTGGGCACGTCGAGTGCCGTCGGGTCGTACGGGCTCACCCACGGGGCCAGCGCGGCCCCCAGGCAGACTACGGCCACGATGGCCAGCCCCAGCCAAACGGTCGGGTAACGCCGGAGAGCACGCCACAACCGGCGCGAGATCACCACCTGCCACCCCCCCAAGCCTAGTCATACCGGATCCGCGGGTCCAGCGCCGCATACGCGATGTCGACGAGGAGGTTCACCAGCACGTACACCGTGGCGGTGGCCAGGACCGCGCCCTGGATCACAGGGTAGTCCCGGCGCTGGACCGAGGCGACCACCAGCGAGCCCATTCCCGGGATGTTGAACACCGTCTCCACGACGACGGCGCCCCCGATCAGGAGGCTCAGGCTGATACCCACGACGGTCAGGACGGGGACCAGGGCGTTGCGCAGCACGTGCCGGATGAGCACCCGGGCTTCCGACAGGCCCTTGGCCCTGGCGGTGCGGACGTGGTCCTCGCGGATGACGTCGATCATGGCGGTGCGCGTCATGCGGGCGATGAGCCCGGCGTGGACGCTCCCCAGCGTGACGGCGGGAAGCGCCAGGTACTGGAGGGAGCGGAGGAGGTCCCGGGCCGGCGACACGTACCCCGCTACCGGGAAGAGGCGCCACTTCACGGCCAGCCACAGGATCAGGTTCAGGCCCAGCCAGAAGCTGGGGATCGAGATGCCGGCGAGCGCCAGGGCCATGACGAGGCGGTCGACCCAGGTGTTCCGGCGCCAGGCCGCCAGCACCCCGGCGGGGACGGCGATTGCCAGCGCCACGGCCTCCGAGAGGAGCGCCAGCATAAGGGTGGGCTCGGCGCGCTCGGCGAGGGCCGTGGTGACGGGCTTGTCCAGGAAGATCGACCGGCCCAGGTCTCCCTGGAGCCCCCGCACCACGAATTGAAGGAACTGCACGTGCAGGGGGCGGTCGAGGCCCAGCTGGTGGCGGACCCGGGCGAGGTCCTCCGGGGTGGCGTCCGGGCCGAGCATGTACGCCGCGGGGTCGCCCGGGGTGAGGTGTACCAGCCCGAACGCCACCACGCCCACCACCAGGAGCACCGGGATGAGCGACAAGAGCCGCTTGACGACGTAGGCGGTCACGAGCCCACTCCCTCCGGAGTGCGCTACTCCGTCTTCCAGACGTTCCAGAAAGCGATGTCGAACCGGTTCACGTAGCCCTGCACCTTCCGGGACAGTACGACCTGCTCGAAGGCGTCGCCGTACTTGATCATGGGCGCTTCCTCGTAGAAGGCCTGCTGGATCCGGTCGAACACGGCCTTGCGCTGGGCGGTGTCGGTGGCGGCGTTGAACTCCTTCATGAGGTGCTGGACCCGCTCGCTTGTCCACCACCCCGGCCAGGCGCCTCGCGCGCCGATGAACGGGATCTGGCTCGGGTCCGCGGAAAAGAGGATGCCGGTGAAGAACATGTCCCAGGCGTCCTTCCGCGCGCGCCGCTCGACCAGCGACGGCCAGTCGTACACCTGCAGGTCCACCTTAAAGCCTGCGGCCTCGAGGTGCGACTTGGTCACCAGGGCGGCCTTGTACATGTAGTCGTAGTCCTTGGTCGTCAGGAGGATGACCGGCTGCCCCGCGTACCCGGCCTCCTGCAGGAGGCGGCGCGCCTTCTCGGGGCTGTTCTGGTTGTAATACTCCGCCCCGGCGGTAGAATGGTAGACCTGCTCCTGGAACTGCAAGCCCGGGTCGAGCCGCCAGAACTCCTGTGGGCCGATCGCCGCCGCCATCACCTCGGCCGGGTTGACGGCGGCCAGGGCGGCCTGCCGGACGCGGACGTCGTTGAAGGGCGGCTTCACCGTGTTGAATACGCCGACGACCCATCGGAAGGGCTTCTCGATGACGACCTGCAGCTCAGGGTTGTCCTTGAGCCGTTCGTACTGGTCCGCCGGGATGATGTCGGCCACGTCGTACTCGCCGGTCTGCACCCCGTCGGCGCGGACGGTGGGATCCTTGACCGGGAGGAAGCGGATTTCGTCCAGGTAGGCGACCTTCTTACCCCCGAGGCCCTCGGCGGGTTCGGGGCGGGCGGCGTACCGGTCGAAGCGGACGAGCCGGATGTACTGGTCCTTCTTCCACTCCGCGAGCCGATAGGGACCCGTGCCGACGATCTCCTTGACGGGGTCCTTGCCGGCGGCCTCGGCGATCTCCCTGGGCATGATGGCAGGCGCCTGATCCGTCGAGGCCAGGGCGGGCAGGAGGGAGCTGTAGGGCTCCTTCAGCCGGAACACCACGGTGTGCGGGTCGGGGGCGGTGAGCGACTCCACGTTGGCGAAAAGGGCCCGGCCGCTCGGTGCCAGTTGCGCCCAGCGCTCGAGCGAGGCCACCACGTCTTCGGCGGTCATGATCTTGCCGTTGTGGAACGGGACGTCGCGGCGGAGGGTGATGGTGTAGGTCTTGCCGTCGCTGCTGACGTCCGCCTTTTCCGCCAGCATGGAGACGACCTCGTAGTTCTTGCCGAGAGTGAACAGTGTTTCGTAGATGTGCCAGGCCACCTTCTTGGTCAGTCCGGCCGTGGTGTACTGGTAGTCCAAGGTGGGCGGTTCCGAGTTCAGCGCCACCCTGAGCACGCCCCCGGTGCGGGGTTCCCCGGCCGGAGCGGATCCCTGGGCGGCCGTGCCTGTCCCGGCGGCGCCCGGTTTCCCCGCGGTCCCGGAACCCTGGCGTGCGCAGGCGGCAAGACCGAGCGTGCCGATCAGCAGGATGGCGGCGATGGCCGCGCGCGTGCGCTTCATGGTGCTGACCTCCCGATCGCGTGTCTCAGGCGGCAAAGTCTTTTGCGGTGACCGTGTAGTGGTCCAGGGCCTCCTCATCGATATCCACCCCGATGCCCGTGCCCGTCGGGACCGTGATGGTGCCGTCGGCGTTCAGGGTGAAGGGCGGGCTCACGATGTCCCGCTCCCAGTACCGGTCGCTGGGCGACGTGTCCCCGGGCAGCGTGAAGCCCGGCAGCGTGGTGAGGTGCAGGTTGATGGCCCGGCCGATTCCCGACTCCAACATCCCGCCGCACCACAGCGGTACCCCCCGCTGGCGGGCGAGCCGGTCGAGCGCCTGCACCGCGCTCAGGCCGCCCACGCGCCCGACCTTGACGTTGATGATCCGGCAGGACCCCAGGTCGAGGGCCCGGCGGGCGTCCTCGGGGCTGTGGATGGACTCGTCGAGGCAGATCGGGGTAGAGAGTTCGGCCTGGACCCGCGCGTGATCGACGATATCGTCATGGGCCAGCGGCTGCTCGATCATCATGAGGCCATGCCGGTCGAGTCGACGCAGGAGGTCCAGGTCGGCCAGCGTGAAGGCCGAGTTGGCGTCGGCCATGAGGGGGATGTCCCCGAAGCGTTCCCGGATGGCGGCGATGATCGGCTCGTCCCACCCGGGGCGGATCTTGACCTTGATCCGCCGGTAACCCCGTTGCAGTGCCTGTGCGATCTGGTCCAGCAGGGTCTCCGGGTGCTCCTGGATCCCGAGGCTGATGCCGACGGGGACCGCCTTGCGTGCCGGGTCGCCGCCCAGCACCGCCCAGAGGGGCTGCCCCTGGGCCCGTGCGTACAGGTCCCAGAACGCGTTCTCGAGGCCGGCCTTCGCCATGTGGTTGCGCCGGAAGTGCTGAAGGGCGGCGGCGAGGTCGTGGGGGTGGGGGAAGTCCCGGCCCAGGACCTGGGGGATGAAGTTCTGCTCCAGGATCACCCAGGCGGAGGCCGTCGTCTCCTCGTTGTACAGCGGGGCAGCCATGGTGGAGACTTCTCCGTACCCGCGAAGACCCTCGCCGCGGACCTCGACGATGAGGAACTCCCGGTCGTACTGGCGCCCGAAGCTGGTCTCGAAGTAGCTCTTGAGCGGCATCCGGACCTGGCGGAGCCGGACTTGTTCCACGCGCACGGGCGGGCTGTACCTCCTTGGTTCGTCAGACGATTCGTCGGATGCTTCGTTGTGTGAGCCGGGTCCCGGGTGACCGTGGCATTCAGGGGCCGAGGAACGGGTCGAGGTCCTTGAGGGCTTCCTCGAGTCGCCCGAGGGTCCGGACCACGCGCTCGCGCAGCCCGAGGCTCACCGCCCCGAGGAGCGCTCCGGCCAGCCCGAACGCCGCCGCGTACGAGTCCCAGGTGAAGCCCGAGTCGATTGGACAGGTGAAGGCGACGGTCGAGTGGGGGACGAGGGGCGAGAGCGGGCTGTCGGTGATCCCCACGACCGCTGCCCCCCTGCGTCGGGCGGCCCGGGCGATGTCGACCGTTGTGCGGGTGTAGCGGGGAAAGGTGAAGACGACGGCCACGTGGCCGGGGCCCATCCCGGCGACGTGGGGCGCCGCGTCGCCTACCCCGCCGTCCAGGATGTGGACCATCGGCCCGAGCATGGCACGAAGGATGAAGCCGAGGTACTGCGCCAGGAAGCGGGAAGACCGGGCGCCCACGACGTGGATGGCCTCGGCCTCACAGAGGAGGTTCACGGCCCGCTCGAAGTCTGCCTCGGTGATGTGATTGCGGAGCCCGCGGATGTTGGCGGCCTCCTGTTCCAGAACCCGGTGCAGGACCCCTCCCGGCCCCTGCGCGTCGGCCGCCTGGCGGCTGAAGGTCCGGAGTGTCCGCCCCAGACCTTCTCTGGCGGCTGCCTGCAGTTCCGGGTACCCGGCGTAGCCCAGGGCCACGGCCAGGCGGATCACGGTGGCCTCGCTGACGCCCGCCTCGCGTGCCACCTGCGCGGCTGTCAGGAATGCGACCTGAGGGAACGTGCGCGCGATCCACTCGGCCGCCTGGCGCTGCCGAGGCGTCAGGCGCGGGCCGGCCTGCTGCATTCGTTCGGGCAGGGATGCCCCTTCCGGCACTGCATCGCCTCCTTGTTCTCCGCGCGGTCGGGGGGGTGGCGGAGCCGCACCGCGCGGGTTGGTGTGAAGGAATTACGCCAGAAATGGCTGCTGATGAAGGATGTGCTTCATTACATTCTCGGACCTCTACAGAACTCCTGCCGGTTCCCGTCGCTGTTCGGCAGGCAGTACCCATGTCCTGTGTGGGCCTGCGCCGGGCTGGCCGGTTCGCCGGCGCGAACGAAGGGGGCCCCGGGCGGTTCGCCCGGGGCCCTGGTACGGCCGGTCTCAGTCCACCGAGTGGGCCGACCGCGGCCGGTTCGCGGGGACGATGCAGAGGAACCCGAGCACGTCCGGACCCGGGTTCCGGAACTGGTGCCGTTCCCAGCCCGGAATGTACACCACATCGCCGGTGCGGACCGGGTGCTCCTCATCGCCCAGGAGCACCGTGCCGGAGCCCCGGAAGATGACCACGCCGTGTTCGTAAGCGTGGGACTCGAGCACGCTGTACCCGCCCGGCTGGATTTCGAAGTACCGGAGCGCGAACGTCGGCGCCTCCTCCTGCCGGCCAATGAGCCGCTGCACGGAGGCGCCGAGGGAAGCGCCATCGCCGTAGCGCTGGACTTCCACGCCCTCCCAGGAGTGAGCCTCGCCGTCGCCGGTGTACCGCTTGATGACCGCCATCGACCCGAACTCCTCCCGCCCTTCATCGGTACTGCAACAGCAGATCCACCAACCGGCGGCTGTTCTGTGCCAGGTCCGGGCCGTCCCGGTGGAGGCCACCGCCGATGAGAAAGATCGCGTCCTGACCGTAGAACACCGACATCTCCGGGATCCGCTCCGGGGTCATGCCGCCCGCCGGGGTCGGAAAGGCCGGCTTCAGGTGCCCCATCGGCGCCTCACAGCCTTCGGCGATCTGGCGGCACTCGTCCCGGCTGAACGAGAACCGCCCGCCCCAGTTCGGGTAGATCACCGCGTCGGCACCGGCCAGGCGCATGATCTGGCCGAACAGGGCGTGGTGGGAGATGCCGCTGGTCGGGCTCGTCACCCAGCTCCCCAGGAAGGCGGGGTGGCTCATCACAGGAAGGGCGATGCGGTCGTCTTCCGCCAGACGCCGCATGGTATCGAACCCCGTCAGCCCCGGGCAAACCAGGAGCCCGCCCGCCCCGGCCGCCTTCGCCAGCAGCGCCCGTTCGAGCGCTTCCTCCCCGGGGGCGGTGACGTTGGCCACGTAGATCGAACGACCCCCGGTCTCCCGGTTGGCGCGGCGGACTGCCTCCGCGCACCGCTCCACCCGCTCCCGGAACGGGGCGAAGGGCTGATCCGTGAGACCGTGGTCGTCCTTGATGATGTCGATGCCCCCGAGCGCGAACTGGTAGGCCTGCTCCGCCAGCTCGTGGGAGGTGAGCCCCACGGGTTTGAGGGCAGTGGCGAGGAGCGGCCGTCCGGATGCTCCGAGCCAGTCGCGCAGGCCCTCCCGGCCGAAGCGGGGCCCCCGGTAGCGCTGGAGGAGGCTCTCCGGCAACTCCAGCCGCTCGAGGCGGACCCCGGGCTTCAGGCTGATGTTGCCGAACACCACGTTGAGGAGCTGGGTCAGGTCCGCGCCCACGATCTCCACCGCGTAGCTGACCACGACCTCTACCTGGCCGGGCTCCAGTTCCTCCAGGGCCTCGACGCGGCCCACGAGGTGGTCCCGGATCTCCCCTGCCGGTAGCAGTTCCTCCGGGAATTCCACCGTCTGCTCGAAGCAGATGTCCTGCGCCCGGGCCCAGGCGGCCTCCAGGGAATCGCTGAGGCGGTAGGCCACGGCGAAGCGGTTGCCGGAGAGGTTGAGGGAGCTCTTGGCGGGCATCGGCGACCTCCGTGGGAGCGGAAGGCTGCTGCAGCGCGGCAGCGTGACGGATACGAGGGAAGCCCGGCTCGACGCTGGATCACCACGACTGTACCAACCCCGGGACCCGCGGGGCAAGCCCTGGCCTGCGGGCGAGCGTCCCCGCCCGCCGGCATGCCGCCCGGGAGGCCTTCGCCACAGGACTCCCGCCGGATCGCGTCCAGGAGGCCCCGGGGGATTCCCCCGTGGCTGGTGCCGTCGTGGGCGGACAGTCGATCGGTCGCGGTGAGTGTCAGATCGAGTTCACATGTTCACATGCATTCTTGTCGGTCGACAGCAGGACTTCGTCTGTCCGAGGAGAATGTAACGAACGATACAGATGCGCCCTTTGAAGTAGCAAATGTGACATCCAGGGCGGGGTGCGCGTGGACAGCTTGTCGGAGCGGATTCGTCAGGCTTCGGAGGGCCTCTCGCAGGGGGGGAAGCGGGTAGCGACCCACCTCCTCGAGCGGCCGCAGGACTTCGCGTTCCTGTCGGTCCGGGAGGTCGCGCAGCGAATCCGGGTCAGCACCGCCACGGTGATCCGGGCGGCGCAGGCCCTGGGGTTCGCCGGCTACGCCCAGCTCCAGGCCGAGGCGCAGCGGATCGTCTGGTCCAACCGGTACACGATGCGGCTCTCGGCAGTCGAGCCCGACGCCTCGCCAGGCCAGCCGCCGTCGCTGCAGGCCCTGATGCAGGACGACGTGGACGCCATCCGGACCACGATGAGCCGGGTGGATCCGGGCCACGTCGAACGGGCCGTGCGCCTCCTCGTCCGCGCGCGGCGGATCCTGGTGCTGGGGCAGCGCCTGTCCGCGGGGCCGGCCGAGTTCTTCGGCCGGATCATGGACACGCTGCTCGGAAAAGTCCATATCCTCGGGCGGGAGCCCGGCATGCTCTTCGACGCGCTGGTTGGGGCCGGTCCGGAGGACGTCGCCGTCATCGTGGCGTTCCCGCGTTACACGATGTCGACCCTACAGTTCGCCAGACTGGCCGCCCAGAAAGGGATCCCCCTGATCGCCGTGACGGACAGCCCGCTCTCGCCGTTCGTCTCCCTCGCCCAGTGCTGGTTCTGCGTCGCGAGTGCGTCTTCGGGGCCTGTGGACACCTACGTCGCAGCCGCCTCGCTGCTCAACGGGATCGCCGGTCTCGTCGCTCTCCAGAACCCCGAACTCGTCATGCAGCGGCTCCAGGAGCTGGACCGCGTCCTCGACGCCAGCGACACGTTCGCGCGGCTGAAGTAGGGTCGGCCCCGGAGGCCAGACCGGTCAGGGGAGGTGGGCGGTGTTCCGTAGAACCACCAGCGCTCGCTGTTCTGCCGCAAACCGTACCTTGTGCGAAACGGAGGTCGTACCATGGCTCTGCTGAAGTCGTCCCGACTCACGCCGGCGCTCGTTGCTGCCGCCGCTCTCGTGGTGACGGCGGCCGGCTGCGGGGGCAAGGCGACAGAGACGCCTGCCGGGGGTTCCGGCCCCGCCGCGGCCGGTTCGTCCGCCCAGGCGTCCGGCTCCGCCAAGAAGGGCTCGGACTACCCGAACAAGGCCATCGAATTCGTGGTTCCGCTACCCGCCGGCGGCGGAACGGACGTGGCCGCCCGGGTCATCGCCAAGGCCCTGTCCAAGGAACTCGGCGTACCTGTCAACGTGGTGAACAAGCCGGGCGGCAACCAGATCCCGGGCGTTATGTCCGTCCTGATGGCCAAGCCGGACGGCTACACGCTGCTGGCCGAAGGCGCAGCGTTCAGCTCGCTCCACGCCCTGGTGGAGGACCTGCCCTACAAGCTGGAGGAGCGGACCTTCATCGCCCGCATCTCCGTGGCCCCGCACGCCTACTTCGTGAACGGGAAGTCGCCGTGGAACACCCTCCAGGAGGCGATCGAGGCGGCAAAGAAGGATCCGGCGTCCTTCAGCTGGACCTACCTGGGCGGAAACACGACCACGGACTTCTCCCTGCTGCAGCTCTTCGACGTAGCCGGCATCGACGTCGCCAAGACGAAGCGCGTGCCCTTCCAGGGGAGCGGCCCCGGCGTCCAGGCGGTGGCGGGGGGTCACGTGCAGTTCGGAGCCGCCGGCGCCAGCGCGGTTTTCTCGCTCCGGAAGTCGGGCGACCTGAAGGTCCTGGCCGTGACCGGGGCCAAGCGCTTGCCGGCGCTGGAGGACGTGGCGACCACGGCGGAACTCGGCTACCCGGGCGCCGACATGACTTGGTGGGTCGGCATCTCGGGGCCGAAGGGGCTGCCGCAGGACGTCGTCGACAGGTTGGCTGCCGCGGCGCAGAAGGTCGCGCAGGACCCCGAAGTCGCCAAGGAACTGGAGGCCGTGGGCGCGTACCCCTCCTACCTTGGGCCTGAAGACACCCGGAACTACGTGCTGAAGGAAGCCGACATGTTCAAGACGCTGGCAGCCAAGGTCGGTACGACCAAGTAGGCCGGGAAGCCGGCCACTGGGCGGGGCCGCGGCTATGTGGCGGCCCGGCGGCCGCGGCCCCGCGATCACGAACGCCGGGAGAGGGGGCGTCACCATGCGCCGCACCAAGGCGCTTTTCGCGCTGCTGACCGTCCTGGCCCTCGTGACCGCCGGTGAGGGGTGGCGGCTGATCTCCCGGTACGGGAGCCAGCTCGGTGGGCGTCAGGCCGGTGGGTACCTGGTGCTGCTGGGCGCGGCACTGATGATCCTCACGCTGCTGGGCCGGCATCGGGGAGAGTTTGCTGGGGACCCGGGTCCGGCGACCGGAGGCGGTCCTGCCGGCGGTGCCCGGCGGGTGACCGTGTGCCTGGTCATCCTCGCCGGCTACGTGTTCCTCACCCCGCGGCTGGGGTACCTCGTCTCCACCGTGCTGTTCTTCCTGACCTACCTGCGAGTGTTGGGCAACTACCGCTGGGCCGCAGCGATCGCGCTTTCCGCTCTCTTTGGGGTCGGGTCGGCGGTCGTGTTCGCCCAGGCGGGCATGGTGCTGCCCCGGGGCATGATCGCCTGGCCGTGAGACGAGGGAGGCGCACAGGTTGAGCTTCGTGGGCTTGCTCGAGGGCATCGCGAACGTCATGACCCCGGGAAACCTGCTCTTCGCGTTCCTGGGCTGCCTCCTGGGGACGCTGGTCGGGGTGTTGCCCGGGCTGGGGCCGGTCTCGGCCGTCGCGATCCTGTTCCCTCTGACGACGTACCTCCCCCCGACCGGCATGGTGATCGCCCTCGCGGCCATTTACTACGGGGCGATGTACGGGGGTTCCACGACCGCCATCCTGATGAACATCCCCGGAGAGGTCTCGTCCGTGCCGACCGCGCTGGACGGCTTCGCCATGACCCGGCAGGGCCGCGCGGGGCCGGCGCTGGCCATCGCCGCCATCGTCTCGTTCGTGGCGGGCATCTTCGGCACGGTGGTTCTGTACCTGGTCGGCCCCCCGCTCGCCCGGTTCGCCCTGCTGTTCGGTCCGGCGGAGTACTTCGGACTGGCCGTCTTCAGCCTCACCGCGATCGCCGGGCTCTCGGGTCGGTCCGTGATCCGGGGGCTGATCATGGCCGTTCTGGGGATGGTGCTCGCCGCGGTCGGGATCGACGTCGGGTCGAGCGTCACCCGCCTGACGCTGGGGTCCGAGGCGCTCCTGCAGGGGTTCGACATCGTGCCCGTGATGATCGGCCTGTTCGGTATCGGCGAGGTGCTACGGGAGCTCCAGGAGGGGAGTCCGGGGATCTTTCAGGGGCGTCTCGGCCGGCTGCTGCCGAGCGGGGAGGAACTGCGACAGGGGATGGCCGCCGGCGGAAGGGCCACCGTACTCGGGTTCCTGCTGGGTCTGCTGCCGGGGATGCTGCCTTCGATCACCTCGTTCCTCGCCTACTCTTACGAGAAACAGCGGTCCCGGCACCCGGAACGTTTCGGGCGGGGGGCCATCGAGGGCGTGGCGGCTCCCGAGGCGGCCAACAACGCCGCCGCCATGGCCGGGTTCGTACCGCTCCTGAGCCTGGGGATCCCCACGAGTCCCACCATGGCGCTGATCCTGGCCGCGCTCATCGTCTACGGGCTCATCCCGGGGCCCACCCTCTTCACGGAGAATGCGGCCTTCACGGCTACGGTGATCGCCAGCTTCCTGGTCGCCAACGTGATCCTCCTGATCCTCAACCTCCCGCTCGTGGGTCTGTGGGTCCGGATCGCGCGGATCCCTTACCGCATCCTCGCGCCGGTCATCCTCGGCGTCTGCGTGGCGGGGGCGTACAGCATCCGCAACACGATGTTCGACGTGTGGGTCGCGCTCGCGTTCGGCCTGGTGGGGTGGGTGCTGGCCGAGTGGTCCTGGCCGCTGGCCCCCCTCGTGCTGGGGTTCATCCTGGGACCCATGGCGGAGACGTCGTTCCGCCAGGCGATCTCCATCTCGCCGGCCATCTTCCTGCAACGTCCGATCTTCCTTGGCTTCGTGGTCCTCGCCGGGGTTTCGCTGTGGCTGACCCGCCGGTGGAATCTGGGCGCTGGCGAGAAAGGCGGGGCCGAGGCTGAGGTCCGGGCGGCAAAGTGACCGTTTCGTCAGAACGAGGGGATGAGGCATGCAGGTTCGGGTCGGTGTGGACGTGGGCGGCACGTTCACCGACGTCAGCTTGTTCGATCCGGACTCCGGCACCGTGCACGTGTTCAAGCTGCTAAGTACCCCGCACGACCAGTCCGTCGCCATCGTCGACGGCATCCGGGCGATCCTCGACCAGGCCGGCGCAAGCCCCGCCGACGTGGTGTACCTCGCCCACGGGACCACGGTGGCGACGAACGCTCTCCTCGAACACAAGGGGGCGCGCGTCGGCTTGATCACGACGCGTGGATTCGCGGATCTGCTGGACATCGGGCGGCAGAAACGGCCCAGCCTCTACGACCTGTTCGCGGACAAGCCTCCGGCGATCGTGCCCCGGTACCTCCGCGAGGAGGTGGCGGAGCGGCTTCGCAGCGACGGCACCGTGCTGGTACCGCTCGATCCCGACGAGGTGGAGGCGGCGGTCGAATCGCTGGCGCGCCGCGGCATCGAGGCCCTGGCGATCTGCTTCCTCCACGCGTACCGCAACCCGGAGCACGAGGCCCGTGCCCGGGACGTCGCCGAGGGGACGGCGCCGCACCTCTACGTGTCGGCGTCCCACGAGGTCGCACCGGAATTCCGCGAGTACGAGCGCTTCAGCACGACGGTCATCAACGCCTATCTGGGGCCGGTGATGAGCCGGTACATCAAGAACCTGGGCGACCGGGTGCGCGACCTCGGCGTTGCGGTGGAGCCCTTCGTCACCCAGTCCAACGGCGGCATCATCTCCTTGCGCACCGTGCAGGACAACCCCGTCCGCACGGCCCTCTCCGGCCCCAGCGCCGGCGTCGTCGGGGCTTCGTACGTGGCCCGCACGGCCGGCTTCGAGGACATCATCACCTTCGACATGGGCGGCACGAGCACCGACGTGTGCCTGGTCAAGAGCGGGACCCCGACCGTCTCGAGCCAGCGCAGCATCTCCGGGTACCCGATCCGCGTCCCCATGGTGGACATCCACACCATCGGGGCCGGGGGTGGCAGCATTGCCTGGATCGATCCGGCGGGTGCCCTGCGGGTGGGTCCGGAGAGCGCCGGCGCCCGTCCGGGGCCGGCCGCGTACGGGCTGGGTGGCGACAGGGCGACCGTCACGGACGCCAACGTGGTACTGGGGCGCCTCAACCCGCGGTACCTCCTGGGCGGACGTGTGGCCATCGACTATGCGGCCGCCGAGCGGGCGGTCGGCCGGCTGGCCCAGGGGCTCGGCGTCCCCGCGGTGGAGGCCGCCATGGGCGTGCTGCGGGTGGTCAATTCGAACATGGCCCGGGCGATCCGGGCGGTGTCGGTCGACAAGGGTGAGGACCCCCGGTCCTACGTGCTCCTCGCCTTTGGCGGTGCCGGCCCCGTCCACGCGGCGGAGCTGGCGGCCGAGCTGGGCATGAGCACGGTACTCGTCCCTACCAGGCCCGGCATCCTGTGCGCCATGGGCCTCCTGGCTACGGACCTGCGGAGCGATTACGTCCGCTCGCGGGTGCTGCCGGCGGTGCCCGAGGCCGTACCCGAAGTGAACCGGGTCTTCGCCGAGATGGAGGCGCTGGCCGGAGACTGGCTCGACCGGGAAGGGGTTCCGCCGGAGAAGCGCCGGTTCGTCCGGAGCGTGGACATGCGGTACAGCCGGCAGAACCACGAGCTCCCCGTGGCGGTCCCGGACGGCGAGTTCACCGTGCAGGTCCTCGAACAGGTCGTCGGTGATTTCCACCTCGGCCACGAGAAGAACTACGGCTTCGCCGACCCGTCCTCTCCCGTCCACTTCGTGAACTTCCGCTTGGTGGCCATGGGCGACGCGCCGAAGCTCCCGATCGCCGCGCTGGCGAAGGGCACCGGTACGCCTCCGCCCGACGCCGTGCTCGAGCGCCGGCCGGTCTTCTTCCCGGCCGCGGGGGACTACGTCGAGACCCCGGTCTACGCGCGCGATCACCTGCGGGCCGGCGACCGGTTTGAAGGGCCTGCGATCGTCGAGCAACTCGACACCACCACGGTCGTTCCGCCCGGCTGCGCGGTGACCGTGGACGCATACGGCAACCTGGTCGTGGAGGTGGGACGGGCGTGAACGGAGGTCCATCCGCTCGTGCGCAACTCGATCCGGTAACCGTCCAGGTGCTGGGCAACTACTTCATGTCGATCGCCGAGGAGATGGGCGCCCGGCTGATCCGGTCCTCGTACTCCTCGAACATCAAAGAGCGGGCGGACTGCTCGGCCGCCCTCTTCGACCGGGACGGGAACGTGATCGCCCAGGCCGACCACATCCCCATGCACATGGGCTCCATGCTCGGCATCGTGCGGGCCATCAAGGCGCGCTACGGCGAGTCCGGCGTAAGGCCGGGCGACATGTTCGTGACGAACGACCCGTACAGCGGCGGCGGCACCCACCTCCCGGACATCACCGTGGCCGCTCCGGTCTTCTACGAAGGCGAGCTGGTTGGCTTCGCCGCCAACATCGCACACCACTCCGACGTCGGCGGCCGGGTCCCGGGTAGCAACTCGGGCGACTCCACCAGTATCTACCAGGAGGGGCTGCGCATCCCGCTGGTGCGCCTGGTCAGCGAAGGCCGGTTGCAGACGGAGATCCTCGACTTCATCCTGCTCAACTCCCGGTTGCCCCGGGAGCGGGAGGGCGACATCCAGGCCCAGATCGCCGCCAACCGCGTGGGCGTGGAACGGCTCCAGGAGGCGTGCCGGCGGTACGGGGTGGCCACGGTCACCGGGGCCATGGTCGGCCTGCTCGACTACGCCGAGCGCCGGATCCGTCTCGCCATCGAGAAGGTGCCCGACGGCACCTACACGTTCACGGACTACATGGACGACGACGGGATCACCGACGAGCCCATCCCAATCACCGTCACCGTCCGCGTTCAGGGTGACAGCATCCACCTGGACTTCACCGGCTCGGGCCGGCACGCCGGAGGCGCCATCAACATCGTCCGGACCGCCCTGGAGGCGACGGTGTACTTCGCCTTGAAGGCGGCCCTCGACCCCGACATCCCGGCGAACGGAGGCTACCACCGGGCGATCCGGATCACGGCGCCCGAGGGCACCATCGTCAACGCGGTGCCGCCGGCCGCGGTCGCGGGCCGCACCGATACGGCCCAGCGGATCGTGGACACGGTCCTGGGCGCGCTCGCGCAGGCCATTCCCGACCGGATTCCCGCCGCCTGCCACAGCGCCATGTCCGCGGTCATGTTCGCCGGGTTCGACGCGGAGGGGGCCAACTACTTTGTGTACCCGGAGACCATCGGCGGCGGGTTCGGCGCCCGGCCCTCGAAGGACGGCATGGATGGGGTGCAGGTCCACGTGACGAACTCCTCCAACCTCCCCGTCGAGGCGCTCGAGCTCGAGTACCCCCTTCTCATCGAGCACTACGGCCTCATCCCCGACTCCGGCGGACCGGGGCGGTGGCGCGGCGGCCTCGGGATCCGCCGGGATATCCGGATCCTGGGCCGCGACGTCGAGTTCTCGTCCCACGCCGACCGCCAGAAGTTCGCCCCCTGGGGGCTAGAGGGAGGGATGCCGGCGAAGGCGGGTCGCTTCGTGATCAACCCTGGCACCCCCCAGGAGCGCAGGCTGGCGTCCGGGAAGGTGTCGCACGTCCGCCTCGCTCCGGGCGATGTCCTCAGCGCCCAGACGCCCGGCGGCGGCGGGTTTGGCGACCCGCTGGAGCGGGAACCCGAGCGGGTCGCGCAGGACGTGCTGGAGCGGAAAGTCAGCGTCCGGGCGGCGCGGGAGGTCTACGGCGTCGTCGTGGACGCCGAGGGGCGTCTCGACCTGGAAGCCACCGCGCGCCTCCGCCAGGAGCTGCGTGGCGCCCGGAACCAGCAGGCTGGCTTCTTTCCCAGCGTCTAACCCCGCGAAAAGGCAGGTCATGTAGACATGCTGACCGTTCGCTTCCTGAACCAGGACGACGTGATCGCTTGCGGCGGGGCCGACATGGCCGCTGCCGTGCAGGACATCGAGAACGTGTTCGCGCTCCATGCCCGGGGTGACGTGGTGCTTCCCTCCAAGACCGTGTTGCGCTGGGGGGGTATCGAGTCCGAGTACTCGCACGGGCGCATCAACGCCATGCCGGCGTACGTGGGCGGCGACGTGCACATGGCCGGCATCAAGTGGATCTCCGGTTTCCCCAAGAACCCCTTCACGAACGGGTTGCCGAGGGCCGTCGGCATCACCATCCTCAACGATCCGGACACGGGCGTTCCCCTGGCCATCATGGACGGGACGCTGATCAGCGCCGTGCGAACCGGCGCCGTGACGGGCGTGGCCGCCAAGTACCTGGCCCGCCCGGACAGCGAGATCGCCGGGATCATCGGGACGGGCGTGCAGAGCCGGACCCAGCTCAGGGCCCTCAAAGTTGTCCTCCCGGCGCTGAAGGAGGTGAAGGCCTTCGACGTGGACCGGGGCCGCCGCGAGCGGTTCGCGGAGGAAATGTCCGCGGACCTCGGAATCGAGGTGAGGCCGGTGAACTCCGCCGAGGAGGCTGTCCGCGGCAGCCAGGTACTCGTCACGGCCACCACTTCGAAGGAGCCCGTCGTCAAGGCGGAGTGGATCGAACCCGGGCTCTTCTACTCCGCCGTGGGCGGCCATGAATTCGAGTATGCGGTGGCCGACCGGGCGAGCAAGATCGTCGTCGACAACTGGGAGGAGATCAAGCACCGGGGCAGCCAGACGCTGTGCTTCATGCACCGGGAAGGCCTCCTGCCCGACGATCGCATCCACGCCGAACTGGGCGAGGTGGTGATCGGCCGCAAGGCGGGCCGGCAGAGCGCCGGCGAGTTCATCCTCTTCGCCTCGGTCGGGATGGGCCTGGAGGACGTGGCCGTCGCCAGCCGGGTCCTGCGCACGGCCAGGGAACGAGGGATCGGTAGCGATCTGGTGCTGTGGCGGGAGCCGTTCTCGAAGTGATATTCGAGCGGGCTACCCACCCCACGGAAGCGGGGTGGGTGGCCGGTACGAGATCGCGCGAAAACGTGGGAGCTGACGTATGCGTCTGGCGAGTCATCCGGTTCTCGGACCCGTGCCCCGGGGCGAGCCCGTCACGATCTACGTGGAAGGCCGGCCGGTCGAGGCCCACGCCGGCGAACCGCTGGCCGTCGCCCTGCTGGCGGCCGGGATTCACGCCTTCGGGCACACCCGCAAGCTCGACCGGCCGCGGGGGCTCTACTGCGCCGAGGGGACGTGCGGTGAGTGCCGGGTCGAGGTGGACGGCCGGCCGGGCGTCCTCGCCTGTGTCGCGCCGGTCGTCGCGGGCATGCGGGTCCGCCTGCCCCGGGGCGAGCTCGACCTGCTGGGGGAGGAGCGGCGGTGAGGGCGGACGTCGTGGTCATCGGCAGCGGTCCGGCCGGCCTGTCGGCCGCGCGGGCGGCGGCGGCCGCCGGAGTGCAGGTCGTGGTCGTGGAGGAGGCGCCGTGGGCCGGTGGGCGGCTGGCCTGCCGGGTCGACACCCTCGATTCCCCTCCGGCCCTCGCCGGCCGCCGGGCCGACCAGGCAGCCCGGGAGCTCGTGGCGGCCGCCGGGGCCGCCGGCGCGACGATCGAGACGGGCACCCTGGCGTGGGGCCTCTTTCCCGGCGCTCCCGGCACCGTCGCCGTGCGGCGGGACGGGCGGGTGGAGGCCGTCGAGGCGGGGGCCGTGGTGGTCGCCACCGGGTCGCTGCCGGCGCCGTATCCCTTCACCGGCTGGACCCTGCCCGGCGTCATGACGGCGCCGGCGGTGGAGCGGCTGATCAACCGCCACGGATTCCTCCCCGGCCGGCAGGCCGTGGTGGTTGGCGATACCTCGGAGGCCGGGCGGGTCGCCCGGCTCCTCGAGCTCTGCGGCGCCGCGGTGGAGCAGGTGCAGGACATCGAGAGCGCCGGCGGGCAGGGGCGGGTGGAGGAGGTGACGGTCGGCGGCCAGACCCGGCCCGCCGACCTCGTCGTGCTGGCGGTCGGCCGCCTGCCCCAGGTGGAGCTGCTGAACGCGGCCGGGTGCCCGATCGGCGCCGATGGCGTGCCGCAGCACGACCCCAGCACGGGCCGGACGCCGCTTGTCGGGGTCTTCGTCGCTGGCAGCGCCGGCGGTGCCGGGAACCTGGCGATGTCGATCGGGTCAGGGGCGATCGCGGGGATCTCGGCGGCGGAGCACGTGGGAGCCCTGACCCGAGCGGAGGCGGCGGCCCGCCGGTGGGATCTGATCCGGCAACTGCCGCCTCCGGCCCGGCTCTCGGCCCCGGAGCGGCCGCTTCCCGTGGACGAGTTCGCCCTGGTCTGCCGCTGCGAGGAGATCCCGCGTACCGAGGTGGAGGACGCCATCCGTGCCGGGGCCCGGACGGTCGATGACGTCAAGCGCATGACCCGGTGCGGCATGGGCTTCTGCCAGGGCAAGAACTGCACGCGCACCGTGATGAACCTGCTGGCCTTGCGCGGGGCCGCCACCCGGGGGCAGGCGGGCTCTGGCGCCGCGGCGCCCGGCGGTCCGCTGCGGCCGGACCGGCCGGGGGCGGTGGAACTCCGGCCCATGCGGCTGCGTCCCCCGGTGCGCCCCGTGCGGCTGGGCGAGCTGGCCGCCGCCGGGCGGGACGTCTCCCTGCTGGAGCGGGCCATTCATCCGGAGGGGGAGGAGCCGCACCCGTGAAGTTCGATTACGACGTCGTGGTCGTGGGCGGCGGCATCGTCGGCGGCAGCGTCGCCTTCCACCTGGCCGAAGCCGGCAGGTCCATCCTCGTCGTCGACCGGGCCTTCCCGGCCAGCGGCACCTCCGGGGCGACCCAGTCCTGGGTCTGGGTGCACACGAAGAGCCCGCCCTTCTACGGGGAGTTCAACCACCTCAGCGCGATGATGTACCCGGACTTCGAAAAGCGGCTCGGGGCGGACATCGAGTACCAGCGCACGGGCGGCATCAGCCTTCTCTTCACGCCCGGAGAGGTGGAGAAGGCCCGGGAGCTGGTGGAGCGCCAGCGGGCCGTGGGGATCGACGTGAGCCTGCTCACGCGGGAAGAGATCCTCTCGCTCGAGCCCGCCGTCAGCCCGGACGTCCTGGGTGCCACCTACAGCCCCGCGGACGGCAACGTGAACTCGCTGCGCCTGGTCTTTGCGGTGATGCGGGCCAACCAGGCCCGCGGCGTGACGTACTGGACCTACACGGCCGTGACGGGGATGGAGCTGACGGACGGCGGCGTGCAGGTGCACACGGAGCGAGGGAGCGTCACGGCCCGGCAGGTGGCGATCTGCGGCGGGCCGTGGGCGCCGGAGCTCGGCGCGATGCTCGGCATCCGCATCCCCGTCCGGCCGGTGCGGGGCCAGGTGCTGGTGACGGAGCCCCTGGCGCCCCTCATCCGCCACACGATGGTGGGGATGCGGCAGGCGGTGAACGGGGAGATGCTGATCGGCTTCTCCTACGAGGAGGTGGGGTACGACAAGGGCAATTCGCTGGCCCCCATGCTGGAGGGGGCGCGGCTGGCGCAGCGGATGGTGCCCGCCCTGGCCGCCGCCCACGTCGTTCGGTGCTTCAGCGGGCTCAGGGCCATGCCCCAGGACGGGCTGCCCATCCTCGGGCCGGTGCCGGGGAAGCCCGGGGTGTTCGTGGCGGCCCTTCACAGCGGCTTCACCCTGGCGCCCCTCGTCGGGACGCTCATGGCGGAGGTCATGTGCGGGGAGGAGCCCTCGGTGCCGATGGAGCCGTACAGTATCACGCGTTTCGGGTAGGCCTTTTCGGGTGCGGTCTGGACCCGGTGCGGCGGGGACGGGGATACCCCGCCCCGGGGCGTAACGCCATGGTGTTGCCCGAAGCCTCCGGCCTCGTCTCGTGGCCCGGCCGGGGGTTTCCTCACTTTGCGGCGCTGGCCCCGGACCGGTCGGCGTCCCACCGGTCAGGGCTCGATGCGGGTTCCCAGCACCTCGAGGAATTTCGCCGGCCACTCCGGGCGGGCCGGCCATGCCGGGGGAGGCAGGACTTTGCCGTCCTGCGCCGTAGTTCGGAATAGTGGAAACCGGCTGGATGATCCTTCCATCCGCCGCCGGTGGTCGGAGGCGCCAGGCCGGTTTCCCCATCGGAGAGGAGGTCGGGACGCATGGCGCTGTCGGACGAGCTCGCGTACCTCCCGGCGACCGAGTTGGCCGCACGCGTCCGGCGCCGGGACCTGTCGCCGGTGGAGGTGACGGACGCCTTCATCCAGCGCATCGAACGCCGGAACCCGAGTCTCAACGCGTTCGTCTACCTCGCGTTCGACGACGCCCGGCGCCGGGCGAAGGATGCCGAGCAGGCGGTGCTGCGCGGCGAGGAACTGGGCCCGCTGCACGGGGTGCCCACCGCCATGAAGGACCTGTTCGACTTCCATCCCGGCTGGCCGAGCACCCTGGGCGGGATCCGGGCCCTGAAGGGCCACGTGATCGACGCCTACTGCGCCTGGGCTGAGCGCATCGAGCGGGCCGGAGCGATCATCCTGGGCAAGACGAACAGCCCTATCATGGGCTTCCGGGGCACCACGGACAATTACCTCTTCGGCCCCACGCGCAACCCCTTCAACCTGGCCAAGAACCCCGGCGGATCGTCGGGCGGCAGCGCCGCGGCGGTCGCGGACGGGCTGGTACCGTTCGCCGAGGGGACCGACGGCGGCGGCTCGATCCGCATCCCGGCGGCCTGGTCCGGCGTGTACGGGTACAAGGCGTCGTTCGGCCGGGTGCCGGCGGTGGCGCGGCCCAACGCGTTCTCCCTCGACACACCCTTCATCTTCGAGGGCGTCCTGACCCGGACAGTGGAGGACGCCGCCCTGGTCCTGAGCGCGCTGGCCGGCTACGATCCCCGCGACCCCTTCAGCCTGGACGAGACCGTGGACTTCGCCGGCGCCGTGCGCCGGTCCATTCGGGGGATGAAGATCGCGTACAGCCCGGACCTGGATGTCTTTCCGGTCGACCGGCGGGTACGCAAGGTCGTCGACGAGGCCGTCCGGGCGTTCGAGGAGGCGGGCGCTCGGGTCGAACCGGTCCGGGTGGGCATCCGCCACCACCAGCGGGAGCTCAGCGACGTCTGGTGCCGGCTCATCATGCCGATCAACATCGGCGCGCTGGAGAGCTTCCGGCGCCAGGGGATCGACCTCCTCGGAGAGCACCGGGAGGACTTCCCGCCCGAGTACCTGGAGTGGGTCGACCGGGGTTACCGGATGACCATGCTCGAGTTCATCCGGGACCAGGAGATCCGCACCGAGGTGTACGACGCGATCCAGGGCGTGCTGAACCGGTACGACCTCCTCGTCACGCCCACCCTGGCGACCGTGGCCGTGGACAACGCCACCGACGGGAACACGGTCGGGCCGCGTGAGGTCGAAGGCGAGGCGGTGGACCCGCTCATCGGCTGGTGCCTCACCTACGTCGTGAACTTCACCGGGCATCCGGCCGCCTCGGCACCGGCCGGGCTGTCGGACGACGGCCTGCCGGTAGGGCTGCAGATCATCGGCCGGCGCTACGCCGACGCGGACGTTCTCGCCGCCAGCGCCGCCCTCGAGCGGGTGCGGCCGTGGAAGGACCTG
The DNA here is from genome assembly GCF_025999835.1 of Caldinitratiruptor microaerophilus. Lineage (NCBI taxonomy): Bacteria > Bacillati > Bacillota > Clostridia > Eubacteriales > Symbiobacteriaceae > Caldinitratiruptor > Caldinitratiruptor microaerophilus. The sequence continues at coordinate 681,655 of NZ_AP025628.1, forward strand.
TACCGGATCCCCGCCGCCCGGCCTGTTTGACGTACCGCTTTTCAGCCCCGCCGTCGGGAGAGGCCCGGGCAGGAGGAGGCCGCCCTGCTGGCAAATTCATCCCTGCCGCGATGACGCGCGGTACGTTCTGATGCAGGGGGGTCAAGCCATGAGCCTGATTCGTCCGGACCCGTTCGAACAGTGGTTCCGGGAGATGCGGCAGTTCTTCGAGCGGCCTTTCACCTTGGTGCCACTCCCGTTCATGCGGGAAGGTCGGGAATTCGCCCCGGCAGTGGAGGTCTACGAGCAGGGCGAGGAGATCGTGGTCCGGGCGGAGCTTCCCGGCGTCAGCAAGGACCAGGTGGAGGTCCGGGTCAACCCCGACTCCGTCGAGATCCGGGGTGAGGTCCGGCAGGAGGTCACCCGCGAGCAGGCAGGGTATTACGTGAGTGAGCGGCGCTACGGTAACTTCCACCGCGTGGTCCCGTTCCATGTCCCGGTCGACCCCGACAGCGCCACGGCCCGGTTCCACGAAGGGCTGCTGACGGTGCGCGTACGCAAGGTCAAGGACGAGGGGCGCGGGCGCCGGGTTCCCATCGAAGGCTGACGTAGGGGTCATCCTCCGGCAAAGTTCACCGGAGGCACCTGGGAGGCACCTGGCCTCTGTCTCGCGAAATGCGGCCGGCGGGTCGACGGGCCGGCCGCTTGCCCCCTCCCCGACGGCGGGAGGGGGCGCCTTTCTCGCCGCGGGGCCGGTGTCGTGGCGAAGGGGGAGGCGGTGGGGTGGGGTCCGGGTGTTCGGAGGCAAGCAGGGCTGACCTGGAAGACTCTGGACACAAGGCGCAGAAGTTGCGCGGCAAGGGGTGCGCCTGCCGCGCAACTTCTGCGTGAGCAACGCCCGGCGAGGAGTCCATGGTAGACATAACAACACACGCGGGTCGCCTTGACGCCCCCAAATGGCGTCACCTTTTCCCTCCTGACCCGTGTGATAGGGGGTGGTGGCGCAAAAGTTGAGAGTCGACGGGCCTGTTCGCCGCGCAATCGGTGCGTTTCGTGCCGCAGCGCGCACCGGCATTCTGCACTGCGGGACCCACCACCCGGGGCCGCGCGGCCAAGACCGCCCCCCCGACTCCGGCCCGCTCGGGCCGGGGCCGCGGACTGGGGCGGTGACCCGCGCGGGCGCCGCTCCGTGTACCTGCGAGGCAGGGATGCGCGGCGGTTCGGTGTATTCTTGCCATGGAGCGGCTACGAAGGAGTACCGTCGATGGCGACCATACGCGACGTCGCGAAGCGGGCGGGCGTGTCGATCGCGACCGTCTCGCGGGTCCTGAACAACGTCGGCCACCCGGTCCGCGAGAGCACGCGCCAGCGGGTGCTCGAGGCGGCCCGCGAGCTCAACTTCTCCCCGAACGACCTCGCCAAGAGCCTCCTGCGCGGACGGACGGCGACGATCGGGCTCCTGGTCCCCGACATCTCGAACACCTACTACGCCGACATCCTGAGCGGCGTGGAGGCGGTGGCGAGCGAGCGGCAGCTCGTCGTGCTCCTCGGCAACACGAACCGGGATCGGGAGCGGCAGGTCCGCTACCTGCGCGTCTTCCAGGAGAAGCGGGTGGACGGGGTCATCCTGGCCGGCGGCGACACGGAGCACGGCGTGGAGCCCGGCTCGTTGGCGGAGTCGGGGCTGAAGATCATCTGGATCGGGTACGGCGCGCCGGGGATCCCGGCCATCCACCCGGACAACGAGGGCGGGGCGATGGAAGCCACGCGCCTCCTGGTGGCGCTCGGCCACCGGGCGATCGGCTGTATCACGGGGCCGCCGGAGTCGAACAGCTCCCGGGCGCGGTTTGTCGGGTACCGCCGGGTGCTCCAGGAGGCTGGGCTGCCCCTGAGACCCGAGTGGGTCACCTCCGGCGGGTTCCGGCCGGAGGGCGGCTACGAGGCGGTGCGGCGCATTTTCCGGAGCGGCCACGGCGAACGGCCGACGGCGCTGTTCGTGGCCAACGACCAGATGGCGATCGGGGCGCTGCGGGCCTTCCAGGAGCTCGGCCTGCGGGTGCCGGAGGACGTCGCCGTGGTGAGCTTCGATGACGTGCCGATCGCCCGGTTCCTGCGCCCCGCACTGACGACCGTGGCCATCGCCGGGGCCGATCTCGGCCGGCAGGCGATGGAGATGCTGTTCGAGTTCCTCGACACCGGCAGGCCGCCGGCCTCCCGCCAGCTGACGACCCGGCTCGTGGTGCGGGAGTCGAGCGGTGGCCCTGTAGGGACCCTGCAGGCCTGACGGGGGCCGCTGGCCCCGAGCCCCAGCGGTGTTCCCCCTCTTCTTGGCCCCGGAGAAGAGGGAAACTTCGGTCCAAATGCGCAAAAAGAAACGATATGGCGAGCCAGGAGAGGAAGAATCCAGCCAATTCGCCGTCTGTGCGTTTGACACCCCCAGGCTGGCCCTCCTATCGTAAAGGAAAAGCTTTTCCGCAACCCCCAACTCATCCCGACTGGAGGGTCCGCTGTGGGTCACGCCTACGAGAGCTTCTACCTGCACGATGTCCCGGAGAAGGGTCGGAAGCGCAACATCCTGGCGCTGTCCTTCGCCGAGGTCGCAGAGCGCCTGAAGGAGCCGGGCCAGGACGTGGTCATGGTGCCGCTGGGGAGCACGGAGAAGCACGGGGCGCACATCCCCCTCGGCACGGACAGCTACATCACGATGACGGCCGTGGTCATGGCCTCCGAGATGGCGGACTGCCTCTACACGCCGCTCATGCCCTTCGGTTACTCGCCGCACCACATGGGGCGCCTCCACGAGGGAGCGGGCACGATCACCCTGCGGGCCGAGACGTACCGGCGGATCATGCACGACATCGCCCTGAGCCTCATCTTCCACGGCTTCAACAAGATCGTCTTCGTCAGCCACCACGGGTCGAACACGAAGCCGATCGACGAGCTCCTCCGCTACCTGCGCTACCGCACCGGTGGATTCTTCGCCTTCTACAAGACGCCGACGGAGCGGGAGATCAACGTCCTGAAGGACGTCCTGGAGAACCCGCCGGAGGAGACGCCGGGCTGGCACTCCAGCGAACTCGAGACCTCCTGCGTCATGGCGGTGCACCCTGGTCTGGTCGACATGAACCGGGCCGTCGCCGACCGGGCGCATGCCCCGCACTGGATGGGCCCGAACTTCTCCAAGATCGACGGCACCGGCACGGTGAACTTCCAGGGCTCCGAGAACATCTGGGTGCCGATGGAGCACCACGAATACTCGGACACCGCCGTGATCGGCAACCCGTTCCGGGCCCGGGCGGAGAAGGGCGAGGAGATCTTCAAGCGGATGGCCCGGCACCTCGCCGACTTCATCGAGGAGGTCCGGAAGTTCCCGGTCGAGGTCAGGAACCGGGACTACCCCGAGCGTGCGTGGAATCCCTGAGTCACCCCTGAGTCGAGGGAGACGAGGCCGATGCCGGCGCAGACGGATACCATCGCCGACCTCCGCCGCACCCTGGTCGAGCTTTCCCACCGGGCCTACGCCCTGGGGCTGGTCCCCGGGGTCAGCGGCAACCTGAGCGTCCGGGTGCCGGGCGAGGACCGGGTCCTCATCAAGGCGACGGGCTTCTCGCTGGGTGACATGACCCCCGCGCACACGCTCCTCGTCGACCTGGACGGGCGGGTCCTCGAGGGCACCGATCTGCGCCCCTCCAAGGAGATGTTCTTCCACCTCGCCATCTACCGCCGGCGGCCCGAGGTCGGCGCGGTGGTACACCTGCACCCCCCCTACACGACGGCGTTCGCGGCGGTGCATCAGCTCCCGCCGGCGCTGACGGGCGCCGCCCGGGCCTTCCTGGGCGGGAAGGTGGCGCTGGTTCCGCCGGCTCCCTCGGGGTCCCGGGAGCTCGCCGCCATGGTCGAGGCGGCGTTCCGGGACCCCGAGATCCGGGCGGCGGTCCTGGCCGAGCACGGCAGCATCACCGTCGGCCCCGACCTGTACTCGGCCTTCTACCTAAGTCAGTACCTGGAGGACGCGGCGCGTACCGCCCTCCTGGTGCGGATCCTTCGGGGACCCCAAGACTGACCGCCCGGGAGGGGCACGGATGCGCCCGGAGCGTGTGGTGGCCATCGTCGCCACGCTGGACACGAAGGGCGAGGAGGCGGTCTTCCTCCAGAACTGGTTCTGCCGCCGGGGCTACGACGCCCGCCTGGTGGACGTCGGCACCCTGGGCGACGCTCCGCTTGCCGCCCGGGAACCCGATGTGAGCCGGCGCCGGGTGGCGGCGGCCGCCGGCATCTCGCCCGAGGCGTTCGCGGGGATGCGCCGGGACGAGATCATGGCGGCGATGGGCCGCGGGGCCGCGGCGGTCCTCCGCCGGTGGCACGACGACGGCGTCCTCGCCGGGGTGATCGGGCTCGGCGGGAACCAGGGGACAGCTATCGCCTGCACTGCCATGCGGGCGCTGCCGATCGGGGTGCCCAAGGTGATGCTGTCGACCGTCGCCTCCGGCAACCTCCGCCCGTACATCGGCAGCAGCGACATCGCCGTCGTGTTCTCGGTGGGCGACCTCCTGGGCGGGTTGAACCGGGTCACCCGTGGGGTCCTCGTCCGGGCGGCGGGGATGCTGGCCGGGATGATGGAGGCAGCGGAGGCCCCGGCGGACGGCGGGAGCGTCCCCGCCGTGGCCATCACCGCCTTCGGCAACACGCACCCGGCCGTGAGCCGCATCATGAAGGAACTCCGCCGGCACGGCTACGAGGTCGTGCCGTTCCACGCCTCGGGGGCCGGTGGGTCGGCGATGGAGGCACTCGTGGCGGAGGGCGTCTTCCGCGGCGTGATCGACCTCACGACCCACGAGCTGATCGGTGAGGTCTTCGGCGACGACATCTACGCCCCGGTGCAGCCCGGCCGTCTCACTGTGGCTGGCCGGATGGGCATCCCGCAGGTGGTGGCGCCGGGCGGGCTGGAGTACTTCTGCTTCGGGCCGGAGGAGAGCATCCCGCCGCGCTACCGTGGGCGGCCGACCCACTACCACAATCCGTACAACACCAACGTCCGCGCCACCGCCGGGGAACTCGCGCGGCTGGGCGAAGAACTCGCCCGCCGGCTGAATGAGTCCCGGGGGCCGGTGGCGTTTCTCGACCCCCTCCGGGGCTGGTCCCAGGTGGGCAGCCCGGGCGGGCCGCTCTGGGACCCCGAGGGGAACGAGGCGCTGCGCCGGGCCCTCCGGCGGGCGCTCCGGCTCGACCGGGTGCGGTACGTCGAGGTCGACGCCGCCATCAACGACCCCGTCTTCGCCGATGAGGTCGTGCGGGTGTTCCTCGAGCTCTGCACCCACCCGGTGACCCCGTCGGGGACCCCGTGACAGGCGGACACACCGAGAGCGAGAGGGAGGGGACGGCCTTTGCCGGTCGGATCCGCTGTTCGACCGAATATTCCAGAGACCATGAAGGCTTGGGCGCTGTTCGGGCCCGGCGACCTGCGGCCGGTGGTCAAGAAGGTGCCCCGCCCGGGGCCAGCCGAGGTCCTGGTGAAGATCGAGGCCGTGGCGATCTGCGGCACCGACCTCGAGATCCTCTACAACGGCCTGCCGGCCATGATCGAGGGCGAGTTGCCCTGGGGCCGCGAGCACGTGATCGGCCACGAGTACGTGGGAACGGTGGTCGAGGTTGGCCCGACGGTGGACGAGTTCCAGGTCGGGGACCGGGTGGTCGCCGAGATCCACGCCGGCTGCGGCCGGTGCGAGCGCTGCCGCCACGGCATGTACACGTCGTGCCTCAACTACTCGTACAAGGCGAAGGGTCACCGGGCGAACGGCTTCACCACCGACGGCGCGTTCGCCGAGTACGCCGTGAACCACATCAACACGCTGTACAAGCTCCCGGACCACATCCCCTTCGACGAGGCCACCCTGATCGTCACGGCCGGGACGGCACTGTACGGCATCGACGTGCTGGGCGGGTTCATCGCCGGACAGACGATGCTGGTGACGGGCCCGGGGCCGATCGGGCTCATGGCGGTCGCCTGCGGCAAGGCCCTGGGCGCCGAGGTCATCCTGACCGGCACCCGGGAGAGCCGGCTGGCGCTGGGCAGAGAGCTGGGGGCCGACCACGTCATCAACGTCCGCGAGCGAGATCCCGTCGAGGCCGTCAGGGAGATCACGGGCGGGCTGGGGGTCGACCTCGTCATGGAGTGCTCCGGCGCACCGAACGCCGTGAACGAGGCGCTCCATGCCACCAAGCGGGGCGGCCGCATCTGCCTGGCGGCCTTCAGCAAGGAGCCGGTGCAGCTGGACGCGGCCTACATGGTGCGCAACAACATCTACATGTACGGCATCCGGGGTGAGGGCAACGGCGCGGTCCGGAAGGCCGTCGCGCTCTTCGCCCAGGGGAAACTCAGCGGCAAGCCCTTCATCACCCACCGGTTCAAGCTGGATGAGCTCCCGAAGGCCATCGAGACGTTCGAGAAGCGGATCGGGGACGCGATCAAGGTGGTCGTCACCCCGTAGCGGCAAGACAGGAGGTGGTTCGAGTGAGGCGCAGGCTCATTCTGGCTCTCGTCCCGATGTTCGTGGCCATCCTCGTCGCCGGGTGTGGCGGCAGGGCCGCCGCCCCCAAGTATCCCACGAAGCCGATCGAGATGACCGTGCTCTTCGGCGCCGGTAGCAGCGCCGACCTCGTGGCCCGCCAGCTCGCGTCGGGCCTCGAGAAGGTCCTGGGGCAGCCCGTGGCGGTGGTGAACCGCACCGGGGCGGGCGGCGCTGTCGGTTACAACTACGTCAAGACCAAGCCGGCGGACGGGTACAGCATCGTCTGGAACTCGAACTCGATCTCGACGGCGTATTACGCCGGCAACATGAAGCTCACGTACAAGGACTTCGACCCGGTCGCGCAGGTGAGCGTGGAGACGGCGACCATCGCCGTGGCGGCGGACTCGCCGTGGAAGACCCTGCCGGAGCTCATCGAGTACGCCAGGCAGAACCCCGGCAAGGTGCGGATCGGCAACTCCGGCAACGGCAGCTACACCCACCTGACGGCGGCCGCCCTCGCCAAGGCCGCGGGGATCGAGGTCATCCACGTTCCGTTCGGCCAGGGGCTGGCGGTCTCGAGCCTCCTGGGGGGCAAGATCGAGGCCAGCGTCCAGTTGCCGGCGGAGATCATGTCGCAGTACCAGGCCGGGAAGGTGCGGATCCTGGCGGTGACCGACTCCGAGCGGGACCCGGCACTGCCCGACGTGCCCACGGCGAAGGAGCAGGGCGTCGACCTGGTCATGAACCTGTGGCGCGGCGTGGCCGCACCGTCGGGCACGCCGAAGGAGGTCATCCAGGTCCTCGAGGGCGCCATCCAGAAGGTCGTCACCAGCGACGAGTTCAAGGAGGCCAGCAAGAAGCTCTCGTTCCGGCCGGCGTTCCTGGGCGCCCAGGACTTCGGCAAGCTCATCGCCGACGACGATGCCCGCATCGGACAGCTCATGGCGGACCTGGGCCTGCGCAAGACGCAGTGAACCCCGGGAGGGGTGGGGATGCCGGCTCGAGGTGACCGGATCGTCGCGCTGATCATCGCCGCGGTGGCCATCCTGTGGTGGTTCCCGACCCGGCAGCTTGCCGTGGCCTCGGCCGACCATTCCCCGGGGCCGGGCTTCTTTCCGCGCCTGGTGCTCATCGCGCTGCTGGTGCTGTCCGGGGTGCTGTTCGTGTCGACCTTGCGGCCGCCGGCAGCGGACGCCGAGTGCGGCGACGGAGCGCTGGCGACCCAGGGACAGCCTCCCGCGGCCAGGAGCCGGCGGGAGCCCGTGACCGCCGCGCTCCTTCTCCTGGGCCTTCTCGCCTACGCCCTGTCCCTGGAGCGCCTCGGCTTCCTGGTCGCCACGCCGGTCTTCCTGGGCGGCCTCTTCGTGTGGCAACTCGGGTGGCGGAACTGGCTCAGGGCGGCGGTGACCGCCCTGGCGGTGGCGGTGGGGGTGTGGGCGATGTTCGACCTCCTCCTGGAGGCCGCGCTGCCCACCTGGCCGTCTTTCTGAACTCGTGCCGCCGCCCTGACGAGTCGGAAAGGGGGGAGGATCGTGCCCGAGGCCGTGCAGGCCGCACTGGCGATGGTGCTGAGCGGGGAAGGCCTCCTGTCGATCCTGGCCGGGGTCCTCATCGGGCTCGTGGTCGGGTGCGTGCCGGGGCTCAACGTGACGATGGGGATGATCCTCCTCCTGCCGTTCACGTTCTCCCTGGAGCCCGCATCGGCCGTGGGCCTCCTGATGGGCATCTACATCTCGGCGATGACGGCGGGGGCCGTCCCCCCGGTCCTCTTCGGCATCCCCGGGGTGCCGTCGTCCGCCGCCACCGTGATGGACGGATACGCTCTCTGCCGCCAGGGTCGGGCCGGCAAGGCGCTCGGCGTGGCGATGCTGGTCGGGATCGTGGGCGGGCTCATCGGCGTGGCGCTCCTGATGGTCAGCGCGCCCCTCATCGCCCGGGTGGCCCTGAACTTCGGCCCGGCGGAGATCTTCGCGGTCGTGCTGTTCGGCCTCACCTCGATCTCCGAGGTCACCGGCATGGGGCTCGTCAAGTCCTTGATCGCCGCCGGGCTCGGGCTCATGCTGACGACGATCGGCATGGACCCGCTCCTGGGCACCGCCCGGTACAACTTCGGCTCGGCGGCGCCGGTGGAGGTCGACCTGGTGGCGGCCATGCTGGGCGTCTTCGCCATCCCGCGGGTGATCGAGCAGCTGGTGCGGCGCCCGGGGCGGGAGGCCGTGACGCTGGACTACCGGGTCTCGGCCGAACTGCCCACCTGGGCCGAACTCCGGAGCCTGTGGTGGGTGTTGCTGCTCTCCTCGCTCATCGGGGTCTTCGCCGGGGCGATCCCGGGTCCGGGCGGCCCTGTGGCGGTCTTCCTCTCCTACGACCTCGTGCGCCGCCTGAGCAAGAGTCCCGATCCGCCGTTCGGCCAGGGGAACCTGGCCGGCGTGGCGGCGCCCGAAGCGGCGAACAACGCCATCACCGGCGGCGCCCTCATCCCGATGCTCACCCTCGGCGTGCCCGGTGAACCCCCGGCGGCGGTCCTCATGGGCGCCCTGCTGATCCACGGCCTGCGGCCCGGTCCGCTGCTCTTTCAGCAGAACGCCGCCTTCGTCTACTCGATCTTCCTGGCGATGCTCGTCGGCAACCTCTTCAGCCTCGTCATCTCGGTCTGGGCCATCCGGCTCTACGTCAACGTCCTCCGGATCCCCAAGGCGTACCTGATGCCGGTCATCCTCGTGCTGGCCGTGGTCGGGTCGTACTCGATCAGCCACAACATGGCCGACGTGTACGTCATGCTCGGCCTCGGCCTCGTGAGCTACCTGCTGGAGAAGGGCGGGTTCCCCACCATGCCGATGGTGCTGGGTCTCGTCCTCGGCGGCACGGCGGAGAGCGAGTTCCGGCGGGCCCTCATCCTCAGCGCGGGCGACTACACGGTGTTCCTCCGGAGCCCCATCAGCCTCACGTTTCTTGTCGCCGCCTTCCTGTGGGTCTTCGGCCCCACCCTCTGGCAGGTCGTCCGGGGGCTCCGTCCGGCGGCGACCGAGAGCGACTGACGGGAGGTGGCGACGTGGACGCCCCGATGAAGCGCTACATGCGGCCCGGGATCGTGCACTTCAAGGCGTACCCGGTCGAGAGCGGCGACGGCCCGATCATCGAGAGCCTCCTCAAGCTGGCGGAGGACGAGTTCTTCAGCGCCATCGAGGTCGGCTGGATGAAGGATCCCCGGGTCCGCAGCGAGGCCCGGCAGATCCTGGAGCAGAGCCACCTGGAGGTCTGCTACGCCACCCAGCCGGCGATGTTCAGCCAGAAGCTGAGCCTGAACGCCTTCGATCCGGAGGCGCGGCGGCGGGCGCTGAACCAGGTGAAGAACTGCATCCGGGAGGCCGACCAGCTCGGCGCCCGCTGGGTGCGGCTCACGGCCGGCAAGGACCCGGGCCCCGAGCGGCGGGAGGAGGCCAAGGACATCCTGGTCGACTCCCTCCTCCAGATCTGCGAGTTCGCCAGGGAGTACGGCGACCCGGGGCTCACCCTCAAGATCTTCGACCGCTCGATCGACAAGGAGTCGCTCATCGGCCACTTCTCGGACGCCCGGGACGTGGCCGAGCGGGTGCGCAGGCACTTCCCGAAGTTCGGCCTCCTCGCCGACCTGTCCCACTTCCCCCTGCTCGGCGAGGATCCGGCCGAGGCCATCCCGATGATCCGGGAGTGCCTGGTCCACGTCCACATCGGCAACTGCTACCTCAAGGACAGGCGGCACCCCGTCTACGGCGACCTCCAGCCCCGGTTCGACTTCCCCGACAGCGAGGTCACCACGGACGACGTCCGCCGGTTCTTCCGCCTCCTCCTCGACCTGGGGTTCCTGAACCCGCAGGACCGCCCGGTGGTGAGCGCCGAGGTCCGCCCGCTCGTGGCCGGCGAGCGCCCGGAGCTCATCGTGGCGAACGCGAAGCGGGTCATGGAGGAGGCGTGGGCCCTGGCCTGAAGGCGGTCCCCCGGCAGGTGCGGCCGGTGGCAGGACGAAGAGCTACAGAGGGTCGTGGCGGTAGCACCACACCCCAATGCGGCGGCAGCCGGGAGGGAACGGCGTGATCCACGAGGTGGCGGTGATTCCGGGCGACGGCATCGGGCCGGAGGTGGTGGAGGCGGCGCTGGGGGTGCTGGACGCGGCGGCGGAGGCTCACGGGGGCGTCCGGTTCCGCTACACCCACTTCCCCTGGAGTTGCCGGTACTACGCCGAGCACGGCCGGATGATGCCCGAGGAAGGGCTCCAGACGCTGTCGGGGTTCGAGAGCATCTTCCTGGGTGCGGTGGGCTGGCCGGGGGTGCCGGACCACGTCTCGCTGTGGGGGCTCCTCCTGCCGATCCGGCGCCGGTTCGAGCAGTACATCAACTACCGGCCGCTCCGGCTTCTCCGGGGCCTTCGGAGCCCCCTGAAGGGGATCGAGCCGGGCGACATCGACCTGGTGATCGTCCGGGAGAACAACGAGGGCGAGTACTCCAACATGGGCGGCCGGATCTACGAGGGCACGCCGAGGGAGATCGTCATCCAGAACACCGTGTTCACCCGGACGGGCACCGAGCGGGTGGTACGCTTCGCCTTCGAACTCGCCCGGCGCCGCTCCAGGCGCCTGGTCTCGGCGACCAAGTCGAACGGGATCAACTTCACCATGCCCTTCTGGGACCAGGTCGTGGGGGAGATCGCCCGGGAGTACCCCGACGTGACGGTGTCTTCCTATCACATCGACGCTCTGGCGGCCTACTTCGTCCTCCGGCCCAAGACCCTTGACGTGGTCGTGGGCTCCAACCTCTTCGGCGACATCCTCAGCGACCTGGCCGCGGCCATCGTCGGCGGGATCGGCCTGGCGCCGTCGGCGAACCTCAACCCGGAGCGGAAGTACCCGTCGATGTTCGAGCCGGTGCACGGCTCGGCGCCGGACATCGCCGGGAAAGGCATCGCCAACCCGACGGCGGCGATCTGGTCGGCCGCGCTCATGGCCGAGCACCTCGGACACCCGGACATCGCGAGCGCCATCGTGCAGGCCCTGGAGGACACGCTGGCGGCGGGGATCGTGACGCCGGACCAGGGAGGGTCAGCCAAGACGGCCGACGTGGCGGCGGCCGTGAAGGCACGGGTGCGGGGCCGGAGCTAGCCACAGGATGGCTGTAAGGCCGTCTGCCGGGGCGGGGGGTCGCCGTCCTGGGGCACGCGAGCCGTTCGGCTTCAGGGGGCGGTAGGCGGACGTGCTCGGGTGGAGCGACCTGGCGTGTCGCTTGGTAGGCGTGCACTTCAGGCCCCGCGAGAGTTTCTCTTGCGGGGCCTCTACTGCACTTCTCGGCCTTCGTTCGGGCCGAGAGCGGGGGGTTGGAGGCCGTGTGGGACCCAAATAGTTACTGAGATGGAACCTTATGTAACACCAGCGCGGCCACGCGGCACCAGCACACACGGCCGGGGACCCGTACCACGATCGGGATCGGGGGTGGGAAGGCCGCCGATCCCCGGCCGCCGGACGCCGATCGGCCGTCCACCCCGAGGCTGCCTGTGAAGGCGGTCCTGGACCGGGCGCCGTTGCCTTCGGGCCACGAAGGAACGCGGGCCCCGCGTCGCCAACGTCTTAGGGTGGGGACGACTGTGGCAACCGAAACGTGACAGGATTCTGTGGCAAAGGAGGAGGCCGGATGTTGCCCGACTTGTTCCTGACGCCCCGCCAGGTGCTCGCCCCCGACGGCACCGTGGTGGGGCCGGTCCCGGACCTGCCACCGGACCGGCTGGTGGGCTTCCTGCGCTGGATGTACCTCGGCCGCTACTTCTCCGATCGTATGGTGAACCTGCAGCGGCAGGGCCGGATGGGCACCTTCGGACCGATCGCCGGCCAGGAGGCGGCGTCGGTGGGCCTGGCGGCACCGCTGGAGGGCCGGGACTGGCTCGTGGGGTCGTACCGCGAGCTCCTGTCGTACTTCGTCAAGGGCGTGCCGATGCTCGCCCTGATGCAGGTGTACCGCGGCTACGTCGGCGATCAGTACCCGCCCGAAGCCCGCTGTCTACCGATCCAGATCGTCATCGGGGCCCACATCACCCATGCCGTGGGCATCGCCATGGCGGCCCGGATCGCCGGCGACGACGCCGTGGCGCTGGCCGCCTTCGGCGACGGGGCCTCGTCGGAGGGCGACGTCCACGAGGCGATGAACTTCGCCGGGGTGTACAAGGCGCCGGTGGTGTTCGTGCTCCAGAACAACCACTGGGCGATCAGCACCCACCGCAGCCGGCAGAGCGCCGCCGCGACGCTCGCCCAGCGGGCGGCCGGCTACGGCTTCCCCGGGGTGGTGGTCGACGGCAACGACGTCCTGGCGACCTACGCCGTGGTCAAGGAGGCGGTCGACCGGGCCCGGGCGGGCGACGGCCCGACCCTCATCGAGGCGATCACGTACCGCTACGGCGCCCACACCACCGCCGACGACCCCACCCGCTACCGCCCCGACGAGGAACTGAAGGAGTGGCAGGCCCGCGACCCGATCACCCGCTACCGCCGGTTCCTGCTGGACCGGGGGCTGCTGGACGAGGCCGCCGACCGGCAGCTGCAGGAGCAGGTGGCGGCCGAGGTGGACGCGGCGGTGGAGCAGCTCGAGGCCATGTCGCCGACCCCGCCGGAGCGGATCTTCGACATCGTGTATGCGGAGCCGACGCCGCAGCTGCGGGCGCAGCGGGCCGAGATGGCGGCCCGGACGGGGGGTGGCCGCCGTGGCTAGGATGACGATGGTCGAGGCGCTGAACAGCGCCCTGGCGCTGGAGCTGGAGCGGGACCCCCGGGTGGTGATCCTCGGGGAGGACGTGGGGAAGAACGGCGGCGTCTTCCGGGTCACGGACGGGCTCATGGCCCGCTTCGGGGAGAAGCGGGTGATCGACACGCCGCTGGCGGAGTCGGGGATCGTCGGGACGAGCATCGGGATGGCGATCTACGGCCTGCGGCCGGTGGCGGAGATCCAGTTCGCCGGGTTCCTGTACCTGGCGATGAACCAGATCGCCTCGCAGGCGTCCCGGATGCGGTTCCGGTCGGGCGGGGTGTTCACGGTGCCACTGGTGATCCGGGCCCCGTACGGCGGCGGGGTGCGGACGCCGGAGCTGCACTCGGACAGCCTGGAGGCGCTGTTCCTGCACACGCCGGGGATCAAGGTGGTGATCCCGTCGAGCCCGTACGACGCCAAGGGGCTCCTGGCGGCGGCGATCGAGGACCCGGACCCCGTGCTCTTCCTCGAGCCGATGAAGCTCTACCGCTCCGTGCGGCAGGAGGTGCCGGAGGAGCGGTACACGATCCCGCTGGGGAAGGCGGCGGTGGTGCGGGAGGGCCAGGACGTGACGGTGGTCGCCTACGGGCAGATGGTGCCGGTGGCGCTGGAGGCGGCCCGGCAGGCGGCGGGCGAGGGGATCGAGGCCGAGGTGGTGGACCTGCGGACGATCTCGCCGCTCGATGAGGAGACGATCGCCGCCTCGGTGGAGAAGACGGGGCGGCTGGTGACGGTGCACGAGGCGCCCCGGGCCGGCGGGGTGGCGGCGGAGATCGCGGCGGTCGTGAACGAGCGGTGCTTCTACTCCCTGCATGCTTCGCCGGTGCGGGTGACGGGGGCGGACACCCCGTTCCCGGTGCCGGCGGTGGAGGACTTCTACGTGCCCGACGCGCCGCGGGTGCTGGCGGCCATCCGCCAGGTGATGTCGGCGTGAGGGGGGAGGCGGCGGTGTACGAGTTCCGGCTGCCGGACATCGGCGAGGGGCTGCACGAGGCGGAGGTCGTCCGCTGGCTCGTGGCCGAGGGCGAGAGGGTGGCCCGCGACCAGCCCCTCGTCGAGGTGATGACCGACAAGGCCACGGTGGAGATCCCCTCGCCCGTCGCCGGGACGGTCGTGTCGATCCAGGTGCCGGCCGGGCAGACGGCGAAGGTCGGGGACGTGCTGGTGGTGCTGGAGGCGGCGGGGGCGGCGCCGGCCGGGCGGGCCGGCGGCGCGCCCGCCGGGGCGGAGGGGGCCGCCGCGGCGCCCGGGGTGGCCGCGCCCGCCGGGACCCCGGCCGAGCCTTCGGCGGGCGGCCCGGCCCGGCGCATCCTGGCCGCCCCGTCGGTGCGCAAGCGGGCCCGGGACCTGGGGGTCGACCTCGCCCGAGTGCCCGCCACCGGGCCCGGCGGCCGGATCACGATGGAGGACGTGGAGCGGTTCGCCGGCCAGCGCCAGGGGGCGCCGGACGGCGTGACGGCCCCGGCCGCGCCGGCGACGCCGGCGGCGGATGCGGCCGGGCCGGCCGTGCGCGCCGCGTCCCCGGCGGCGCCGGCCCCCGCGGCCCCTGCGCCCGCGGCACCGGCCCCCGCGGCGGCCCCGGCCGGGACCGAGGACGTGGTGCCGCTCCTCGGGCTGCGGCGGCGGATCGCCGAGCGGCTGTCCCGGGCGTGGCGGGAGATCCCGCACGTCACCTCCCACGAGGAGGTCGACGTGACCGCCCTGGCCGCGCTGCGGGACCGGCTCGCCGCCCGGGCGGAGGCGGCCGGGGTGAAGCTCACCTGGATGCCGCTGGTCGTCAAGGCCGTGACGATCGCCCTGAAGGACCATCCGTACCTGAACGCCACGTTCGACGAGGCCCAGGGGGCGATCGTCCTCAAGCGGTACTACCACATCGGGGTGGCGACGGCGGTCCCCGACGGCCTCCTGGTGCCGGTGATCCGGGACGCCGACCGCAAGAGCGTCCTGGCGATCGCCCGGGAGCTGGCGGACCTGGTGGAGCGGGCGCATGCCAAGACGCTCACGGCCTCCGAGCTCCAGGGCAGCACGTTCACGATCACGAACTACGGGCGCTTCGGCGGCACGTACGGGACGCCGATCATCAACCCGCCGGAGGTGGCGATCCTGGGGGTGGGCCGGGTGGCAGAGCGGCCCGTGGTGCGGGACGGCCAGGTCGCCGTCCGGCTGACGATGCCGCTGTCGCTCAGCTTCGACCACCGGGTGATCGACGGCGAGGGGGCGGCCCGGTTCCTGAACCAGGTGGCGGAGCTCCTCTCGGACCCCGACGAGCTCCTGCTGAGGCTGGGGTAGGCGATGGTGGTCGGCGACATCCCCACCGCCACGGGGCTCCTGGTGCTGGGCGGCGGGCCGGCCGGGTACGTGGCGGCGATCCGGGCGGCGCAGCTGGGGCTGCAGGTGACCCTGGTCGAGCCGGAGCGGGTGGGCGGGACGTGCCTGAACTCGGGCTGCATCCCCCTGAAGGCGTTCCTGGAGGCGGCGGCCGGGGCCCGGCAGGTGGCCCGGCTGGCGGAGATGGGCGTGGCAGCCGGCCCCGGCCGGGTGGACTTCGCCCGGGTGCGGGCCTGGACGGCGTCGGTGGTGGCCCGGCTCACGGGCGGGGTGGAGCAGCTCCTGCGGGCCGCCGGGGTGCAGGTGGTGCGGGGGCGGGGCTGGTTCCTCGGCCCGACGGAGGTGCGGGTAGAGGGCGAGCACGGCTCGCAGCGCTTCACCTTCGACGCGGCCCTCGTGGCCACCGGGGCGGAGCCGGCGGCGGCCGGGGGGCTGGCGGTGGACGGCGAGCGGGTGCTGACGCCGCAGCAGGCGCTGGCCCTGCCGGAGCTGCCCGCCCACCTGGCGGTCTGCGGTGACGACTACGTCGCCCTGGAGCTGGCCACGGCCTTCCGGGGGCTGGGGAGCGAGGTGACGCTTGTCCTGCCGGGGGACCAGCCGCTGCCGGACTTCGAGCCCGCCGCCGTCCGGCAGGTGGTGGCGGGGCTCAAGGGGCAGGGGATCGCCGTGGTGCCCCGGGCGGTGCTGGCCGGCCTGGATGAGGCAGGGCTGCGGTGGCGATCCGGCGGCGAAGAGGGGGTCGTGGCGGCGAGCCACGTGGTGGTCGCCGGCGCGGTGCGGCCCCGCACCGCAGGCCTGCGGCTGGAGGCGGCGGGGGTGCGCACCGGCCCGGACGGGGCGATCGCCGTGGACCGGGCGCAGCGCACCTCCGTCCCCCACATCTACGCCGCCGGGGACGTCACGGGCGGTCCCTTCCTGGCGCACCGGGCGATGCTGCAGGCCCGGGTGGCGGCGGAGTCGGCCGCCGGCCGGGCGGCGGCGTACGAGCCCCAGGCCGTGCCCCAGGTGGTGCTGACCGACCCGGAGGTGGCCCGGGTCGGCATGAGTGCGGAAGAGGCCCGGCAGCAGGGGATCGACGCCGTCACCGCCCGGTTCCCCTTCGGCGCGAACGGCCGGGCCCTCACCCTGGGCCGCCCGGAGGGGTTCGTCCTCGTGGTGGCCGAGCGGGGCTCGGGGGTGGTGCTCGGGGTCACGGTGGTCGGACCCCGGGCGGCGGAGCTCATCGGCGAGGCGGCCCTGGCCGTCGAGATGGGCGCCAACCTGGAGGACCTCGCCGCCGTCATGCACCCGCACCCCGGGCTGGGGGAGGCGCTGCAGGAGAGCGCCGAACTCGCCCTGGGCCGGCCGGTCCACGTGGCGCGGCTCAGATGATCCGGTCCGGCTCGGCCGGCCCCTCCCGCCCGGGCGCGGTGGCGAGGTTCTCCAGGCGCCAGTCGCCGGCCACCCAGACGAAGTAGTCGCCGGCCCCGTCGGCCTTCTGCAGGTCGAACCGGGTCTGGTTGCCGACGCCGTGGTGCAGGCCGGTGACCCGGAACTGTTCCAGGTAGATGGTGCCGACGTTGCCGGTGGCCTCGCTCATCTCCTCCTCGGGCTCGCCGAGGCAGAGGAAGGGCCGGTCGCGGTCGTCGGTGCCGACGGCCCAGATGCCGAGCGTCATCTGGTTGAGCCCGTCGGTCCAGGTGAAGGTCGGGCGGTTCGCCTCGTCCCGGATCTGCGCCTCGATCGCCTTGAGCATCAGGCGCTGCAGTTCGTCGCCCACAGCGTTCACCCCGGCGACAGTGTGCGCGCCGGGGTGAACGGGCGATACCGGCCGACCGGGTCACTCCCCCATGAACTTCAGGACAACGCGCTTGGGCCGGCGGCCGTCCCACTCGCCGTAGAACACGCGCTGCCAGGGCCCGAGGTCGAGCCGGCCGGCGGTGATCGGCAGGATCACTTCGTGGCCGATCGTGAGGCTCCGGAGGTGCGCCGCGGCGTTGTCCTCCCCGGTCCGGTTGTGGAGGTAGTCGCCGCCCCGGGCTGGGTGGCGCTTCCAGGGCGCGATGTGCCCCTCGAGCCAGTCGAGGATGTCCTCCCACAGCCCCGGCTCGTGGTCGTTGACGAACACGGAGGCGGTGATGTGCATGGCGCTCACCAGCACCATGCCCTCCCGGATGCCGCTCTCCGCCAGGGCGCGCTCGACCTCGTCCGTGATGTCGACGATGGCCTGGCGCTTCTCGGTGTTGAAGGTAAGGTACTTGGTGTGAAACCGCACCTTCACCCCTCCCTGCCGCCTGACGGCCGGCGGCGCCTCAGATCCCGCCGAGCTCCCGCAGCGCTTCGAGGAGGGCCGGATCGGCAAGCCCGGCCAGCACCTTGCGGAGGCTGCCCAGGGCCGGCCACCGCCGCCCCGGCGCCGTGAGGGGGAGCGCCAGGAGGTGCGGGGCCCGGGTGCTCAGGGTCCTCAAGAGCCCCGGCATGAGCCTTCGAAGGAGATCCGCCGTCTTCCTGCTGGCTGGGAAGCGGGCGGCACCGGTTCAGCGAATCACCACCCGGTACTCCCGCATCCAGGCGTCGACCTGGATGAGGTAGGCGAAGAACTGCGGCCCGCTCATGAGCTGGCCATACCACGGCAGGTTCGATGAAGCTTGCGCGGACCGGGCCAGGTCCCGCACGGCCTCGGCGTCGAAGAGGGAGCGGAGCGGGGACCCCGGATCGTCCAGGAGGCGCAGGGCCCGGTCGCGCACGAGCTCCAGGTACGCCGGGTCGTGGGTCTTGGGGTACGGGCTCTTGCGCCGCTCCAGCACGTCGTCCGGAAGGACCCCCCGCAGCGCCCGGCGGAGGATGCCCTTCTCCATGCCGTCGGCCATCTTCATGTCCCACGGGATGTTCCAGACGTACTCGACCAGCCGGTGGTCGCAGTACGGCACCCGCACCTCCAGGCCCACGGCCATGCTCATCCGGTCCTTGCGGTCGAGCAGGGTGGGCATGAAGCGGGTGATGCTCAGGTAGGCGATCTCCCGCAGCCGGGCCTCGCGGGGCCCCTCGCCGGGGAGGCGGGGCACCTCGTCGAGCGCCTCCCGGTAGCGCCGGTCGACGTACTCCTCCGGGCGGATCCACTCCCGCACCTCCGGGGCCAGGAAGCGGGCCCGCTCCCGGGTCATCCGCATCCAGGGGAAGGTGGGCGCCGACAGGGCGTCCTCCATGCGGAACCAGGGGTAGCCGCCGAAGATCTCGTCGGCCGCCTCGCCTGACAGGGCGACGGTCGCTTCCTTCTTGATCTCCCGCGAGAAGAGGAGGAGGGAGGCGTCGACGTCCGCCATCCCCGGCAGGTCCCGCGCCCGGGTCGCCGGGACGAGGGCGTCCGCCAGGTCCGGGGTGTCCACCACGACCTCCCGGTGGTCCGTCCGGAGGAAGGCAGAGACCCGCCGCACCCACGGGGTGTCGGCGCCCGGCTGAAAGGCGGTGGGGCGGAAGTGGCGGTCGTTCCCGGCGTAGTCGGTGGAGAAGGTCCGGATCGGCGCCCTCCCCTCCCGGGCGAAGGCCGCCGCGGCGAACGCCGTCACCGCGCTCGAGTCGATGCCGCCGGACAATAGCGTGCACACCGGCACGTCGGAGACGAGCTGCCGCTCCACCGTGTCCTGCAGGAGCTCGCGCACCCGGCGGGCGGTGGTATGCAGGTCGTCTTCGTGGGGCCGGCTCTGTAGCGCCCAGTACCGGGCGACGTGCACCCCGCCCCGGTCGAGGCGCAGCCAGTGGCCGGGCTTCAGCTCGTGGATCCCCCGGAACACGCCGTGCCCGGGCGTGCGGCCCGGGCCCATGACGAGCACTTCTGCCAGGCCCTCGGCGCCGACTTCCGGCCGGACGGCGGGGTGCGCCAGGAGCGCCTTCAGCTCGGAGGCGAAGAGGAAGGCCGTCCCCCGCTGCGCGAAGAAGAGCGGCTTGACTCCCAGCCGGTCCCGGGCCAGGAAGAGGCTCTGGTCCGCCTCGCTCCAGATCCCGAACGCGAAGATGCCGTTCAGGCGGTGCACGCACGCCGGGCCCCATTCGATGAAAGCCGTCAGGAGCACCTCCGTGTCCGAGTAGCCCCGGAAGCGGTGGCCGGCCGCCTCGAGTTGCTCACGCAGGTCCGCCGTGTTGTAAAGCTCCCCGTTGTACGTGATCACGTATGTTCGCCCGCCGAGCGTCTTCACCATGGGCTGCGCGCCGCCCTCGGGGTCAACCACCGTCAGGCGCCGGTGCACGATCGCTGCACGGGGCGAGAGCCACGTGCCGGCGTCGTCCGGCCCCCGGTGGCGGAGCGACTCGCGGAGCGCCTCCGCGACCGGACCCGCCCGTGTCAGGTCCGCTTCCCAGTCGATCCACCCTGCGATCCCGCACATGCCGGCTTCATCCTCCCGGGGGCCGCCCGGGCACCGGTGCGGGTGCACCGGGCGGAACGGGCTTTCGTTCTGCGACGGTGCATCGTACGCTCTTCCCGACGGTATTGCGCGTGCGGTGGGACGGGGAGGTACCGGCAAACGGAGGCGCAACTCCAGGTCCGCGTGCCGGACGGCGGAAATGGAATCGACCCGGCGCGGCTGGCGCCGGGCCTGGGACTTCGTGCAACGGCCGCCCGAAGGCGCGTTCACCCGCCCGGCTCAGGGCGCGCCGCCACGGCTCCCCAGGGCACCGCGACCAGACACGGCGCGAGCCCGGCTGCCGTCCCGGGCGCGAAACCCTTGTGTGCCCGCAGCGGAATGGCCAGCATGACGCCGGCGCCGAACCCGGTGGCCAACTCGGCCAACGGGACGACGCTCAGGATCCTGAGCAGGACCCGCCGGGCCGGACCTTCTCGACCGCACCTTCTCGACCGCCCCTTGACGGCGGCCCCGGCCTCGTGTACGCTTGGGAATGCAATTTGGGTCTTTTGGGGGTGGACAAGGCGGGCCTGACCGAACGCCGCAAGCAGTTCTTGCAGAAGCTGCTCGATCTCTACCGGCGGACGAACCTGCCGGTCCACTACGAGAGCGTTGCCCAGGCACTCGGGGTCAGCAAGTGGACGGCCTACGACATGCTGAAGGCGCTCGAGAAGCTGGGGTACCTGCGGCGCGACTACGCCGTGGGCCGCGGCGAGGTCGGGCGTTCGCTCATCGTCTTCACCCCGACGGCCGAGGCGGAGCGGCTCTTTGCGCGCGCCCGGGCCTCCGTGGCCGCAGCGGAGGAGTGGGAAACCGTGAAGGCCCAGGTCATGGGGGTTCTCCGCCAGCTGCGGGGCATGCACCCCGGCGAAGCGATCCAGCAGCTGCTGCGGGACCTGCCGCACGTGGAGTCCCGGGTGTCGTTCTGCGCGCACCTCCTGGGCCTCTTCATCCTGCACGTCCGGGGGCTGGGGGAACGGACGGTGCGGTGGGTCGAGCGGCTCGTCGGGGCGGCCCCGGGGGCCGAGATGCGGCTCACCCTGTTCGTGGGGGTCGTGTCGGGAACGGCGCTGCAGACCCTGGGCCAGAGCCTGAGCACCGAGCTCGCAGACTTGGTCGGCCGGTTCCTGGGCTACGTGCGGGACCTGGACCCGCGGGAGCAGGAGATGCTGGGCCGGTTTCTCGACAGCGCCCTGGGAGAAGTCATGTAACCCGGTCCCGCCGTGCTCGCGCACGTTCGCCCTGATCCCCAGGGGTCCTTGCGTCGATTTTTTGGGTTTTATAGGTCAGCACAGCCGGGTCGCCGGCGGAGGTACCGGCGGGGGGGACGTCGTGGGTCTCACCGGGTTCGGGTCGGGGCTCGCGCGGGGCGTGGGCGGGGTCACGTGGGGGGCGGCTGCGACGATCGGGAGGTGCTCACGTCATGCACGAGGCGGGAATCGGCCTCGCCCTGGGCGGCGGGGCCGCGCGCGGGCTGGCGCACATCGGCGTCCTGCGGGAGCTGCAGGCGGCCGGGGTCGCCGTGACCCATGTGGCCGGGTGCAGCTTCGGATCGGTGGTGGGCGCCGCATACGTCTGCGGCACCCTCGGAGAACTGGAAGACCGCATCCGAACCCTTGGCCGGGCAGAGCTCGTCCGCTACGCCGATGCGACCTTTTCCGGGGGAGTTCTGCGCGGTGACGCCCTCCTCGACGAGCTCCGGCACCTTACCCGGGGGCTTCACTTCGAGGATCTGGCGGTGCCCTTCGCGGTGGTGGCGACGGACCTGGAGAGCGGCGCGCCGGTCGTGCTGCGCACCGGTTCCATCGCCGAGGCCGTCCGGGCCAGCGTGTCGGTGCCGGGTCTGTTCGCCCCCGCTGTGGTCGGCGGCAGAGCGCTGGTCGACGGGGGGCTCGTGGAACTGGTCCCGCTGAGCGCTCTGCGTGAGCTCCGGCCGCCACGGGTCGTCGCCGTCGACGTCTCCAGCCAGGACGACGTCTGGACACGGGCCGCCACCCGGGCGCGCCTGTCCGTCGGTGGCGTGCGGAGCCGCTGGCGCCGGCTGAGCGAGGCCGCGACCGACCTCGTACCCGGGCGGGTGTTCACCCTCCTCGCCGCGCACGCCCGGACGGGCGAGCAGGGGTGGGGGCTCGTCCGGACGGTCCTCACCGCCTTCGACATCACGGAGGCCCGCCTGCAGCGGGGTACCTCCCACTTCCAGGCCGACCTGGTGATCCGGCCGGACGTCCGGCGCTTCCATGGCCACCAGTTCGACCGCGCGGCGGAGATCATCGCGGCCGGACGGGCCGCGGCGCGGCAGGCCCTCCCCGTCATCACCGGCACGGCCGCGGCGTCCGATCCGGTGTCACGGTCCGGAGCGGTACCCGTGCCGCGGCCCGCCGCGGGAGGGGGAATGGCGGGGTGAGGGTCGCGTTCTTCACCGACTCCTTCCGGAAGAACCTGGGCGGGCTCACCCGCGCGGCCATCTCCCTCCACGACCGGCTCACCCGGGCCGGGTACGCCGTGCGCGTGTTCACGCTGCCGCAGACGGGCGGCCCGCTTCACCCGGGGGATGTCCGTCTGGTGCGGGCCATCCCGCTCCGGCCGGTGCCGGGCCTGCCTCCGGACTCCCACCTCGCCTGGGACTACCGGGAGGTCCGGCGTGAGCTGGCCGCCTGGCGGCCGGACGTGGTGCACCTGCACACCCTTCTGCCGGTGAGCTGGCTCGGCCTGCTGGCGGCCCGGTCCCTCGGGATCCCGGTGGTGGCCACCTACCACGCCAACGTCCGGTCGGCCGCGATGGTACTCCCCGCGGGGAAAGCCGTGGCGGCGGTGGTGGGCCCGCTCGTGCGGACCTTCTACAACCGCTGCGACGCCGTGATCGCCCCCAGCCGGTTCGCCGCGGGGGAACTGCGGCGCTTCGGGGTGAGGCGGCCCGTCGAGGTGATCTCGAACGGGATCGACCTGGACCGGTTCGCCCCGACTCAACCCGTGCGTCCCGAAGAGGCCAGCGGGGCCGCCGGGCCTGCCGAACCCCGCTGGCCGGAACGTCCCGTCACCGTTCTCTTTGCGGGTCGCCTCAGCCCGGACAAGGGCGTGGACAGCCTCCTGGAGGCGCTGGAGATCGCCCTGCGGGAAGAGCCGGGCCTGCGGGCCCGCATCGCCGGCGACGGGCCGCTGGCGGGCGCCGTGCGACGTGCGCTCGCCCCCCACATCGCCGCCGGGCGGGTTACCCTGTGCGGACACGTGCCGTGGGAGGCCATGCCTGCGGAGTACGGCGCGGCGGACATCCTCCTGTTCCCTTCCCGGACCGAGACGCAGGGGCTGGCGGCTCTGGAGGCCATGGCCGCGGGGCTTCCGGTCGTGGCCGTCCGTGCCGGTGCCCTGCCGGAACTGGTCCGCGACGGCGAGAGCGGGATCACCGCTGCGCCCGGCGATGCCGAAGCCCTGGCCCGCGCGGTGCTCCTCCTGGCCCGGGACCCGGATCTGCGGCACCGGCTCGGGGCGGGGGCGCGCGCCGTTGCCGGGGAGCACGAGGCCGGCCGGGTGCTGGAGCAGGTGCTGGCGCTCTATGCCCGCGTGGCGGGTGCGCGTGCCGGCCGCGGCGAGGTGCACCGGCGTGGCGCTGCCTGAGTGGGCCGCCGGCCTGCCCCCGTGGGCGGCGAGCTGGGCGGGCCTGGCGACCGGGTTCGCCCTCCTGGCCGCAGGGTTCCCGCTGTCCTCCCTCGCCCTTTTCGGTCTCCTGGCGGGGACGGCGGCCCAAAGCGGAACTCCCTGGTGGGTGGCGGGGACCCTGGCCGGAGCGGCCACGGCGCTGGGCCACGGCGCCAGCTACGCGGTCTTCGCGCGCCTCGGCCCCCCCTTCCTGCAAGCGGTAGCCGCGTGGATTCCCGCCCTGGCTGTGCCGGTGGGCAGCCTCCGCCTCGTCCTGGCACGCCGGCGGCCGTGGCTGCCTCTCTTCCTCCTCCGGTGGGTCGGGCTCGGCTACACGCAGGTCTTCTGGGTCCTCGGGGCCACAGGGGGCGGACGGCCGGCCCTTCTGGCCTTCCTCCTGCTGAACGACCTCGTGTGGGGGCTCGTCTGGGCCTACGGCAGCGTCGATCTCGTGGTCGCCGCCCCGCCCATCGGTCGGTGGCTGACCCTGGGTGCCCTGGCCCTGCTCGCGATGTCGCTCGTGGCCGGTTCCTGGCAGTTCTACCGGTCCCGCCGCCGGCCCGATCGCACATCCTGAGGCCTTGTCCACGGGCAGGGGTCCACTTCGGGCGGATCGCCAACCGGCGTGTTCAGGTGTTTTCCCAGACGTAGTCCCTGTACTGCTCGCGCAGGGCGGACTTCAAGAACTTGCCCGCTGCGGTGCGGGGGATCTGGTCCGTGAACACGAAGGCGTCCGGCAGCCACCACTTCGCGAAGCGCGGCTCCAGGAAGGCCCGCAGCTCGTCGGCGGTCGCCTGGGCGCCCTCGCGCAGCACCACCACCGCCAGCGGCCGCTCGCCCCACTTCGGGTGCGGCACCGCCACGACGGCCGCCTCCTTGACCGCCGGGTGGCCCATGATGGCGTTCTCGAGGTCGACGGAGCTGATCCACTCGCCGCCGGACTTGATGAGGTCCTTCGCCCGGTCGGTGATGCGCACGTAGCCCTCCGGGTCGATGGTGACGATGTCCCCGGTGCGGAACCAGCCGTCGGGGGTGAACTTGTCCGCCTCGGCAGGGTTCTCGAAGTAGCTGCTGGCGATCCAGGGACCGCGTACCTGGAGTTCACCCATCGTCCGGCCATCCCACGGCACGGGGCCCGAGTCGCCGACCGCCCGCACCTCCACGAAGGGCACAGCGTACCCCTGCATCGCCCGGTAGCGGTACCGCTCCTCCTCCGGCAGGGCCTCGAGGTGGCGCTTGAGCCGGGAGACCGTGCCGAGGGGGGTCGTTTCCGTCATGCCCCAGGCGTGGACGACGTTCAGGCCGTGCCGCTTCTCGAAGCCCTCGATCATGGCCTGGGGCGCCGCCGCCCCGCCCACGACCATCGCCCGCAGGCTCTTGAGGTTGTAGGCGTCCGGCTTTCGATCCAGCAGGTCGAGGATGCCGAGCCAGATCGTGGGCACGCCTGCGGTGAAGGTGACCTGCTCGCTCTCCATCAGGCTCAGGAGGCTGTCCGGGTCCAGGTGCGGCCCCGGGAAGACCTGCTTGGCGCCGGCCAGGACGGCGGTGAACGGGATGCCCCAGGCGTTGGCGTGGAACATGGGCACCACGGGCATGACGACGTCCCGCTGGGACACGGCGAGCGTGTCCACGAGGGCCGAGGCCAGCGAGTGCAGCACGATCGCCCGGTGCGAGTAGACCACGCCCTTGGGCCGGCCGGTGGTGCCGGAGGTGTAGCACATCCCGGCGGCCTGGTTCTCGTCGATCTCCGGATAGGCGAAGGACTCGGGCTCCGGCTCGATGAGCGCCTCGTAGTCGATGAACCCTTCCGGCACGGGCTGCCCGTGCGACCAGACGATCACGTGGCGGGGGTGCACCTCGGCGCGGAAGCGCTCGAAGACGGGGAGGAGCACGTCGTCCACGAGCAGGATGCGGTCGCCGGCGTGGTTCATGATGTACGCGAGGTCGGACGGGTGGAGTCGGGGGTTGAGGGTGTGCAGGACCGCTCCCGTGGCGGGGATGGCGAAGTACGCCTCCAGGTGGCGGTAGTGGTTCCACGCCAGGGTGGCGATGCGGTCTCCCTTCTCGACGCCGAGACGGCGCAGCGCGTTGGCGAACCTGTGGGTGCGGCGGTAGAAGTCGGCGTACGTGTAGCGCGTGATGGACTTGTCCGGGAGCCGGGAGACCACCTCCACCCGCGGGAAGTACTGCGAGACGCGTTCCAGGAGATGGACCAACGTGAGCGGGTAGTTCATCATCAGGCCTTCCATATGAGGTTCCATCCTCCTGTCCTTGTCACCGGTTCGGTGGGCAGGGCTCGGAGACCGGGCCAGCCCCGGTGGCGGTACTCTGTACAAACTGAAAAAGCAAGAAACGTGCCATCCTGCGACGGCACGCTCGGGCGGGAGGATCCCCTGCTGGCGGCTTTCCCTGAGGATGGAGTGCAGTGGGCCGGTGTGTGCGATGCAAGACGGGTGCACAGTCAGTGTACGCGATCGTGGACAACCGCTGCGGGGTCAACCGGTTTCCCGGGTGCGCACGGACGCGGGATCGCTCACGACGCCCGCCTCCAGCAGTTCCCGGATCCGGTCCTGGTCGTAGCCGGCCCATGACAGGATGTCATGCGCCGTGCCACCCTGAGCGTCCCGCTTTTCGGGGGATTCCGGGTGGCGAAAGCCCCCGCCTGTCGCCGGTCGCACGCGCCACGGCGGTCTCGGCCCCTTCACGTCCCCCTGGGCGAAGGCGTCCAGCGCCCGCGCCTGGGGGTGGTGCGGGGCAGCGGAGGGGTCCACGGCGACCTCGAGGCAAGCAGACGGGACCTGGGCAGCGATCCGGGCCCATTCCGCCGCCGGTTTGGCTGCCACGACCGCCGCGACCTCCGCTGCCAGCGCCTCCTGATCCCGATCGTTCTGCCGCGCGATCCACTCCGGGTGACC
The DNA here is from genome assembly GCF_025999835.1 of Caldinitratiruptor microaerophilus. Lineage (NCBI taxonomy): Bacteria > Bacillati > Bacillota > Clostridia > Eubacteriales > Symbiobacteriaceae > Caldinitratiruptor > Caldinitratiruptor microaerophilus. The sequence continues at coordinate 708,163 of NZ_AP025628.1, forward strand.
GGCGGCCAGACAGAACTCGGCCCAGAACCGGGGTTCCAGAGCACCGACGGACAGGATGCCCCCGTCGGCGGTGCGGTAACAGCGGTAACAGGCCATGGTGCCGGCGAGGGGCAGGTCCGACCGGTGCAGGCCTCCCCGGGCGGCAGCGGCCGCCAGGAGGTAGCCGCCCAGGCTCCAGAGCGCCCCGAGGATGGGGATGTCGACGTGAAGCCCGTGCCCGACGGTGCGGGCGTGGAGAATCCCCGCGACGGCCGCCAGGGCGGCCTGGAGACCCGCGGACAGGTCACCCAGCTGGAGAGGGGGGAGGAGCGGCGTTCCGTCCGGTCCGGGCGGGAACAGGGAAAGCAGCCCGCTGGCGGCCAGGTAGTTGAGGTCGTGTCCGGCCCGGTCGCGGTACGGCCCGTCCGCGCCGTATCCGCTCAGCGAGACGATGACCAGCCGGGGATTGCGCTCCCACAGCGCCGCCGGGGAAAGCCCGAGGCGATCGATCACCCCGGGGCGGAAGCCCTCCAGCAGGGCATCGGCCCTGCTCGCCAGGTTCAGGAGCACCTCCCGTCCGTCCGGATGCTTGAGGTCGATCCGGGCTCCTCGCTTTCCGGCGTTCAGCCAGGCGAACCACTCGGGCTGGAGCTCTCGCAGGTAGTCACCGCGCTCGGGGTCCTCGATCTTGACGACCTCCGCGCCCAGGTCGGCGAGGAGGCGGGTGGCGTATGGGCCCGGGAGCAGGCGGGTCAGGTCGAGCACGCGCACGCCCGCCAGGGGGCGCACCGCTGCATCTCCGGGGATCGTGCCGGCGTTCAGGGCTCCCACCTCCGAAAGCGCCCGGGCATGCCGGATGGGCCGGCATCAGGGAGGTCGCTTGCACCGTCTGCGCCTATGACGGACCGCCCAGGAGCCGGTACCGTCGCAGGCGCTGGTAGAAGGCCGAACGGCTCATGCCCAGCAGGCGGGCGGCTCGCACCCGATTTCCGCCGCTTTGCCGCAAGGCGGCCAGGATGGCCTCGCGTTCGGCGGCCTCGACGGCCTCGACGATGCGAGGCGGCCCCGCGGTGCGCGCTGGACCTTCCTGTTCCAGCCTCACCGCCAGCCCCGAGCGGGACACGGCGGCCGCAATCTCTTCGGGAAGGTCGCCCGGGCCGATCTCCCCCGACTCGCAGAACACCATGGCCCGTTCGATGACGTTGCGCAGTTCCCGGACGTTGCCGGGCCACGTGTATCGGCGCATGGCCTCCAGGGCTGCCTCCGAGACACCGGCGACGGTCGTGCCGAGGAGAGGGTTGAGCTCGGCGATGAAGCGCCGGGCAAGCACCTCCACATCTTCTGGCCGCTCGCGCAGCGGCGGCAGGGTGAAGGAGATGACGTTCAATCGGTACAGCAGGTCGGCGCGGAACTCGCCCCGCGCGACCTTTTCCTCCAGGGGCTGGTTGGTCGCCGCGATGATGCGCACGTCCACCCTCACAGGCTCCACGCCGCCCACCCGGTAGAACTCGCCTTCCTGCAGCACCCGGAGGAGCTTGGCCTGCAGGTGTGGGGACATGTCCCCGATCTCGTCCAGGAAGAGCGTGCCGCCGTCGGCCAGGTCGAACTTCCCCAGCCTTCCCTTGCTGCTGGCGCCGGTGAACGCGCCCGGCGCGTAGCCGAAGAACTCCGCCTCCGGCGGCCGGGTTCCGGCCCTGTGCCCGGGCGTCACGCCCAGGCGACAGATGCCCGACGGCCGGCAGCGTGTCCGCGGGCGTCTCGAAGCGCGAGGCACTGACGAGGGTGATCCGGTCGCCGACCGGGCAGCGGAGGCCGACCACCCGTCCGGGATCGGCGAGCACCTGGTCGAGCGGGAAGCCGGGGATGACCTCGGTGAGGGCGAGGCCGGCCAGCTCGCCGGAGGGCCGCCCGGTGAGCTGGCCGAAGGCCGGGTTCGCCAGGACGATGCGGCCCTGCCCGTCCAGCACTGCGGTGCCGCTGGGCATCGCCGTCAAGACGGCCGAGAGGAGGGCGCCCAGGTCCTCCGCCTGTTCGAACAGGTAAGTGATGAGATCGAGCTTGGTGAAGACGCCCACGACCCGGCCGTCCTCGTCCAGGACGGGGCCGCTCCCCACGGGGCTCGTGAGGGTGAGCCGGATGACGCTGGCGTAGTCCAGCGGATAGGAGGCGGAGACGGAGAAGACCTGCCGGGTGCAGACGGTGTGCAGAGGGGCCTCGAGCGGGCCACCCGCCAGGATGTGATCGTAGAGCCGGGAGCGGGTGAGCACGCCGGCAAGCCGGCCGCCGGCGTCCGCCACCGGACACAGGTCCAGGCGGGTGCGCCGGAGGAACCGGATGGCGTCGGCCACCGTGTCGTCCGGCCCCAGCAGGCTCTCCAGCGGGGTCATGCAGTCCCGGACGGTGTGCCGCTGCGGCACCGCTCTTCCCTCCGCGATCGGGCGGCCCCACGGCCGGAGGAGGCGGAGCGGCCCCGGCCTCCGCTCCGGGCCGGGCCTCACGGGGCACCCGGCTCCCGGCCCAGGATCGAGACGAAGGCGACCGACTGCCACGGCAGGCCGCCCAGGTTGTGCGTGAGGCCCAGGCGCGCGCCGGGGATCTGCCGTTCGCCCGCCCGGCCCTGAAGCTGCAGGTACACCTCGTACATCATGCGGAGGCCGCTGGCCCCCACCGGGTGCCCGAAGGACTTGAGGCCCCCGTCCGGGTTCACGGGCAGTTCGCCGCCCAGGTCGAAGACCCCGCTCAGGGCGTCCTGCCAGCCCTTCCCCCGCTCGCTGAAGCCGAGGTCTTCGTAGAGGATGAGCTCCGTCGGGGTGAAGCAGTCGTGCACCTCGGCCAGGTCGAGCTGGCGGCGGGGGTCCGTGATCCCCGCCTGGCGGTACGCCTCCTGCGCCGCGTGCACGTTCTCCCGGATGGTGGTGAAGTCGTAGTCCTGGTGGAGGCCCCCGTGGCCAGGGCCGGCGGCGACGGCCATCGCCTTGACGTAGACGGGATCGGGGCGGAAGCGCCGGGCGTCCTCCGCCCGGACGATGACGGCCGCGGCGGCGCCGTCGGCCACCCCGGAGCAGTCGTAGACCCCCAGCGGCTCGGCCACCATGGGCGCCTTCAGGATGACGTCCATGGGGACTTCCTTCTGGTACTGCGCCCGGGGGTTCAGCGCCCCGTTTTTGTGATTTTTCCACGCGATCCGCGCCAGGACCTCCTTGCCGTGCCGCGGGTCCAGGCCGTACTTGGCGAAGTAGGCCGGGGCGAGGAGGGCGAAGGCGGCGGGGGCCGTGAGGTTCGGACCCGTGCGGTCGGCGGCGTCCAGGTTGGCCACCAGGCCGCTGTAGCCCGAGTCCTTGAGCTTCTCCACTCCGACCGCCACCACCACGTCGTACACGCCGGCGGCCACCGCGTAGGCCGCGTTCCGGAACGCCTCGGACCCCGTCGCGCAGAAGTTCTCGACCCGGGTCACGGGCTTGTACCGGGTCTTGAGGGGGACCGACAGGGTGAGGCCGGAGTTGCCGCTCGAAAGGGTACCGAGCCAGTAGGCGTCGACCTTCTCCGGGCCGATGCCGGCATCTGCCAGCGCCTCGGTCACGGCCTCCACCAGCAGGTCCTCGGGGCCCTTGTCCCACAGCTCGCCGAAGCGGGTGCAGCCCATCCCGACGATGGCCACCCGGTCCCGGATGCCCTGCGCCACGTTCACTCGCCCTCCCCTGCGGTCCGCACCGGGCGGGCCTTCCAGAAGTAGTTCTGGATGCCCTCCGCCTCGTACAGCCGGCGGAAGGTCATCTCGACGGGCATGCCCACGTGCAGTTCGTTTGCCATGCAGTCGGTGAGCTCCACGAGCATGCGGCCGCCGCCCTCGAAGTCGATGGCGCCCAGGAGGGTCGGCGGGTCCACCGCGGCGGCCAGGTGGTCGGCGGTGAAGGTGACGAGGCGGGCCGGGCGGTCGGCGAAACGATAGGGCTCCATGTGGTCGACGGCCTGGCAGTGGACGCACACGCGCTGCGGCGGGAACTGGGGGGTGCCGCAGGCCGTGCACCGGCTGCCGGTGAGGGCCAGGTTCTTGGCCCGCCGGCGCCACAGGGCCGGTGCCGAAGGCCGGGGCCGCGCCGGCCGGCGCCCGGGCTCGGCGGGAACGAGGCCGCGCCAGCGCAGGTAGCGCATGTACGTGAGCCCTTCCCGCCCCACCTCGAGCCAGCCCGCCACCCCCCGGCGGGGCCGGAACTGCGAGGCTGCCTCCGTGACCCGGAAGACCAGGGCGTCGGCGCCGTCGCCGTAGCTCACGTAGAGGAGACGGTCGCCGGGGCGGGCCTGGGCCAGCGCCGCGGCCAGCATGAGGGGGGCTGCGGCCGCCCCCGCCAGGCCCACCGCGGCGAAGAGCGGGTCCTGCACCTGCTCCGGCCGGAAGCCGAGCCCGGCGGCCAGCGCGGCGTGGTGGCGGGGGTGCAGGGGATGGAGGATCACCCGGGCGAAGTCGGCCGGCCCGAGGCCGGTGCGCTCCCGCAGCCCGATGAGCACCTCGCGGACCAGCGCCCCGTAGCCCTCGCTGACTACGAAGCGCTCCTCCCACGAGCGGACGAAGGGGTCCTGGGCGCCCCGCCACTGCCCCACGAGGTCGGCGGTGACGCTGTGGGCCGCCTCCAGGGTCGCCAGTACCCCGGGCCCGCTGCCCACGAGGAAGGCGGCTGCCCCATCCCCGACGATCGACTCCAGGGGGCCCTGGGGCGCGGCGGGCCGCAGGTCGGCCACGGCGACCAGGACGCTCCCGGCCGACCCGGCCCGCACGGCGTCCACCGCCGCCAGGAGGGCCGATGCCCCGGCCTGGAGCGACCCGGAGAACGCGGCGGCCCGCACGGACGGCCGTACCCCCAGGGCGGCAGCCACCGTCGCGGCTGCCTGCTTCTCCCGGTAGGGGGCCGTCGTCGTGGCGAGGTAGACCGCGTCCAGGCCGTCCCCCCGCTGGCCGCCGAGGGCGTCCCGGGCGGCCTCCACGGCCATGGTCACGCTGTCCTCGTCCGGCCCCGCGACGGCCCGCTGCCCGGGCAGGGCCGTCTCGCCCGTGGCCTCGGCGATCGCCTTGCGGCTCAGGCGGTGGTAGGGGATGTACGCCCCGTAGGCGGTGATACCGATCAAGGCGGACCTCCTCTCAGAGCCCCAGCCGGCGGGCGATGATCGTCTTCATGATCTCGGTGGTCCCGCCGGCGATGGTGTGGAAGCGCACGTCCCGGTAGAAGCGCGCGATGGGGTACTCCTCCATGTAACCGTAACCGCCGTGGAGCTGCAGGCAGTGATAGGCCACGCGGTTGGCCATCTCGCCGATCCACCACTTGGCCATGGAGACGCGCGTGACCACGTCCTCCCCCCGCATGTGGGCGGCGATCAGGGCGTCCAGGAAAGCGCGGCCGAGGGCCAGCTCCGTGGCCATCTCGGCGATCTTGAACTGACTGTGCTGGAAAGAGGCGACGGGCTGGCCGAAAGCGACGCGTGCTTTCGCGTAGCGGACGGCGTCCTCCAGCATCCGCTCTGCCATCGCCTGGGAGAGGATGGCCATCACGAGGCGCTCCTGCTGGAGCTTCTCCATGAGGTACTGGAAGCCCCGGTTCTCCTCGCCGATCCGGTTGGCGACGGGCACCCGGCAGTCCTCGAAGAGGAGTTCGGCCGTGTCCTGGCCGTGTGCGCCCAGCTTGTGCAGGTTGCGGACCTTGGTGAACCCCGGCGTTCCGGCCTCGACGGCGATGAGGCTCAGGCCCCGGTGGGCGGGGCGCGCCTCGGGGTCCGTGCGGGCGACCACGATCACGAGGTCCGCCGAGATCCCGTTGGTGATGAAGATCTTCCGGCCGTTCAGTACGTAGTGGTCGCCGTCGCGCCGGGCGGCGGTGCGGATGGCCTGCAGGTCGGAGCCGGCGTCCGGTTCGGTCATGGCGATGGCCAGCAGGAGATCGCCGCTCACGCAGCGGGGCAGCCAGCGGGCCTTCTGCTCCGGGGTGCCGTAGCTGGCGATGTACGGCGCCACGACGTCGCTGTGGAGGGCCACGGCGATGTTCGCCCCCACCCGGGCCAGCTCCTCGTCGATGATGGCCGAGTAGAGGAAGTCGGCGCCTGCCCCGCCGTACTCGGGATCGACCCACGGGCACAGGTAGCCCTGCTCCCCCATCCGCTTCCACAGTGCCCGGGGGGCGAGGCCCGCCGCCTCCCACGCCGGGATGCGGGGCACGACCTCGCGCTCGACGAACTGCCGGAAGGTCTGCCGGAAGAGGCGGTGCTCGTCGGTGTACAGGCTGGACTGCAGCAGCGTCTCAAGCGTCTCAGGCATAGAAGCCACCGTCGACCTTCAGGACCATGCCGTTCACGTAATCCGAAAGGGGCGAGGCGAGGAAGAGGATCGCCGCCGCCGCCTCCCGGGCCTGCCCGGGCCGCTGGAGGGGGATCATGCGCTCCATGGTCGCCCGCATCTCCTGCGGGATGCCCACCGCCTTGCCCTGTACCATCTCTCCTCTTTCCTTGGGCTGGGTGAGGCGTGTCTCGATGAGCCCGAAGGCGACGGCGTTGCAGTTGATCCGGAAGGGACCCCACTCCTTGGCCACGGTCTTGGTGAGCCCGACCACGCCGGCCTTCGCGGCCGCATAGTTGGCCTGCCCCGGGTTGCCCATGAGGCCGGATACGGAGGAGACGTTCACGATCTTCCGATGCACCACGACCCCTTCCGCCATCTCCCTCTTGGCCGCGTCGCGCATGAGGGGGGCCGCGGCCCGGATCATCCGGAATGGCGCCACGAGGTGGACGTCGAGCATCGCCTGGAACTGCTCGTCCGTCATCTTGTGGAGCACGCCGTCCCAGGTGTAGCCGGCGTTGTTCACCAGCACGTCGAGCCGGCCGAAGCGCTCGGCCACCTGCGCCATGATCCGGTCCGGGAGCCTCGGGTCCGTGATGTCCCCGGCGACCGTCAGCACCTCGGCCCCCAGCGCGCGCACCGCCTGGGCGGTTTCCTCGAGGGGCCCGGGGTCGAGGTCGCACGCCACCACCCGGGCGCCCTGCTCGGCCAGCATCTCCGCCGTCGCCCGGCCGATCCCCCGACCCGCCCCGGTCACCACCGCCACCTTGCCGTCCAGGAAGCCCATGTTCAGAACTCCTTTCCTTTGCGGATACGGGGTTTGCGGATGGACCCCGTCTACCGGTGTGCACACGCCAGCGCGCCGTGGGCCACTATGCGCCGCGGGAGGCCTGCACCGGCAAGGCGGCCTCGAAGGAGCCCTTCGCCTTGACCCGCCCTTCCTGGTCCCGGATCACGAGCTCCGCCGTGATCCGGTCCTCCCCTGCCTCGGCGCGCCTGCCCGTGACGGTACCCTCCACGGTGAGGGCGTCGCCCGGCCGGGTGACGTCGACGAAGCGGACCTGAAGGCGCCGCACGGACCGGAGGGGCACCCAGGAGGCCACCGCCTGGGCGGCGAAGCCCATGACGAGCATGCCGTGGGCGATGGGGCCCCCGAAGCCGGCGGCCCGCCCCACCGCCTCCACGGTGTGGACCGGGTTGAAGTCGCCCGAGGCCCCCGCGTAGCGGACCAGTTGCATCTGGGTCACCGGCTCCTTCACCAGCGGGGGGAAGGTGTGGCCAGGCTGCACGCCCTTCACCTCCGCTCGATGATCGTGGCCACGCCGACCAGGACGTCCTGGCCGTGCTGGTTGGTGTACGTGGTCTCCAGCTCGACGATCCGCAGCACGCCGTGGCTCCCTTCCCGCTCGGTCTCCTTGCGGACCCGGGACCGGGCCCGGATCGTGTCTCCGGCGCAGATGGGAGCACGGTACTCGTAGGCCTGCTCCCCGTGCAGCACGCGCACCGGGTCCATCCCAAGACGCCGCACGAGCTCTTCGAAGTCCGGGCCGCCCCAGAGGTCGATGCAGGTCGCAAAGGTCAGAGGCGCGACCAGGTCCGGGTAACCCGCCGCCCGGGCGGCCTCGACGTCGTGGTGGAGGGGGTTCGGGTCGCCGATCGCCCGGGCGAACTCCCGGATCTTGCCGCGCTCCACGGTGAACTCATACGGGGGGAACTCGCGGGGATCTGACTGCGTGTGGGCTTCCATCGTTACCACCTCTCCGCAGGCTTGTGCCGGCACCTCTCCTCTGCGCCCAGGGTCATCGACCGGGCCGGGTCGTAGCTCCCCATCGCCTCATTCCCCCTGGGAGTGCTGCACCGGTTCAGCCGCATCGGGTACGCAAGCTCCGTGCCAGCAGGGCCCGTCGCCTGCGTCGGGTGGTGCCACGGGCCGCGGGAGCGCCGTCGGGTGCCGGTGTGGGCGGAAGAACCATCCAGCCGGTGTCCGATTTTGTGTACAGCCGCCGGTACCTCTTGTCCAGATATGAGGACACCATGGAACGGGGCACCCGCTGCAGGGCCCCGCCGCGCGGGTGGCCAGCGGAAGCGGCACGGCGAGGCCCCCGTGACGGTCCGGGCAGCCCGTTCGGGGTCCCACCGCGGGTTCAGGAAACAAATCGAACCAATCGGTTACAGGATGCTTGGCGGTGAGCAGCGAATCCCATCGGCAAAGGTCCGTTCCATCCGCGTCGGGGGCGGGCGTTCCGGGAGGATCACCGGCATGGACTCCACCAACCGCCCGGCCGCCACGGCGGCCCGGCAGATCGCGGCTGGCATGGGCGCCGCAGCGCTGGTGGCGGTCGCCGGACTGGCCTACGTGAAGTGGTGGCCTTACTACCACCGCATCCTGACCGTGGCCACCACGCACCGGCTGGGTGGCTCCATCTTCGGTCCCCAGGGCCACTTCGCCTCCGTCAGCCTCGCAGCGGCCTGGGAGTACACCGTGAAGTACTTCCAGGCCGTGTGGCAGGCCGCCATCCTCGGCATCGTCCTGGGTGGGGCCGTGGAGGCGCTCCTGCCCGCCGACTGGGTGGAGCGCTTCCTCTCCGGCCGGGGTGTTCGCGCCACGCTGATTGCCGGCATCTCCGCGCTGCCGGGGATGATGTGCAGTTGCTGCGCCACCCCGGTCGTGGCCAGCCTCCGCAGGCGCAACGCCTCCGCCGGCGCTTCCTTCGCCTTCTGGATGGGCAACCCCGTTCTCAACCCCGCCACCCTCGCCGTCCTGTTCCTGGTGCTGGGTTGGAAGTTCGGACTCATCCGGCTGATCTTCGGCGTCGTGATGGTCTTCGGCGTGAGCTACGGGTTGGACCGCCTTTTCCCGGACGAGAACAGACCGCCACAGGCGGCGCCGGCGCTGGTCGAGGTGAACCTGGGCCGTCCGGAGCACTGGTCGTTGCGCTGGCTCAGGGCCAGCGGCCGCCTCGCCGGATGGATCGTACCCGAGTACCTGGGGATGGTGCTCGTCACCGGTCTGCTCGGCGGCTACTTCTTCCCCGCCGGGATCGGGACCTGGACCGGTACGATCCCCGCCCTGCTGCTGATCGCCCTGGCCGGCACCCTGTTCGTCATTCCGACCATGGCGGAGATCCCCATCGTACAGGGTCTCATGGCCATCGGCCTGCCACCCGCGCCGGCGGCAGCGCTCCTGCTCACCCTGCCGGCCGTCAGCCTGCCGTCCCTCATCATGCTGGGTCGCTCGTTCCGGCGGCGCACCCTGGTGGCGGTCACGCTCGCCGTCGCCCTCGTGGGCCTCGCCGGCGGGCTTGCTGCGGCGGTGCTCTTCTAGTTCGGCGGCTGTCCGGGCAGGGACGAGGGCGGCATGCGGGCCTCAGCGCGCACGGTCGTGCGCGGCCGCAGCAGCAGGTTCGGCGGCGATGGCCGGATCGGGCGCCCGCCCCATCTCCTTTTGCGCCCATGTGTAGCACACGGTGACGAACGTGGGCACGAGCACCGCCATGCTTCCGGAGCTTCATCAGGGTGCCGCCCAGTTGCTGGTCTTCCAGCGGGGTCAGCCGGAGTACCCGGGAAGCCAGGGCGTGGCGCGGGTAGAGCACGTGGTCGGCGAAGGTCAACAGGGCGAACACGTCGGGCATGACGCCCGTCTTGCGCCCGCCCGGATCCGGCGCGATGCTGGAAACCGCGGGTGAGGATGGTGCAGGCATCGTCGTCACATGTACGTGGCCCGTCCGTCCCGGAACGCGTGCGGCTTCGCCGGGCCGCCACCGGCGCGCTGGTGGGCGCGGTTCTGATCACCGCCGCCTCGGACCTGACCCACCTGGCGGTGGGGGAGGTGGTTACTGGCCTCTGGCTCCTGGCGTCGGCCGCGCTCTGCGTTCCGCTCGCGGATACGTTCGCCCGGAGGTTCTTCGTCGTCCTGGGCACCGCCAGCGTGGCGCTGGTCCTTGCCCGGCGTCTTCCGTGGTCGGTGGCGTGGTCGGGAGCCGTGACCGGCGGTACGGTGCTCGTGTTCCTTCTCCTGGTCGAGTTCCTGGGCGCGGCCATCCAGGTGGGCGGGTACGATCGCGCGCTGACGGCCTTGCTCGCCCGCCGCGCCCGCTCCGGCAGTTCGGCCCGGCGGGCGGCGTGGATCGGGGCCTTCACCCTGGCGTCGATCGGGATGTTCATGGCCTCCGTTCCGGCCGTGTACTACGCGCTGGGCCTGGGGGGCGACGAGCGCCGGCTCCCGCTGGTGGTCGGCGCCACCCGGGGGTTCGCCGCCGCCGTCCTCGTGAACCCACTCTCCCCCCTGGTGGTCATCGCCCTGAGCATCAGCGGGGCACCATTCGGTCGTTACCTTCTTTACGCGCTCCCCGTGTTCGTCCTCATGCTGGCGGTCGAGTGGTGGGCCGGGGCCCGGAGCGCCGCGGCGCCGCCCGAGTTGCCGGAGGCGGATCCCGCCGAGCCGCTCTGGCAGCGGCGGCACACCCTGGCCCTGATGGGGGCCGTGGTGGCCTTTGTCCTGGCCTATGGCTTCCTGTCGCTGCTCGATGCCGGCGCGCTGATGAGCACGGCGCTGTCCGTCGCTGCGGCCGCCGGCGCCCTCGGCCTGGCCGCCCCGTCGCGGTGGCCCCGGTCCCTGGGGGCGGTGCCCGCCGAGCGCTTTCCGAAGCACTTCGGCGCGGCGCCTCTCTTCGTGGGCGGCGGCCTCTTCGGGAACGTGCTCGTCCACTCCGGCCTCCTCGATCCCGTCATCGGCGCCATGCAAGGCGTGCCGGTCCCCTGGCTCTGGGTGCCATTCATCGTGGCACTCGTCCTCCTCCTGCGGTGGCTCGGGGTGGCGCCGACGGTGAGCGTGCTGATCGTCGGTCCCGTGCTGGCCGGGGCCGTGTCGATCACCCCGGCCCTGTACGCCCTCGCGCTCGTCTTCGGCGGTGTGATGGCCTTCCTCGGGTCGCCCCTGAGCGGGACGAACCTGTTCGTCGCCGGTGCCACGGGGCTCTCGCCGCTGCAGGTGAGCGTGCGGCTCCAGGGCGGGTATGTACTGGCCACGATGGCGCTGTTCCTCGGCTACGCGTGGGTGCTGCAGGTCCTCGGGACGCCGTTCTGATGGGGTACTTCCCGGGGGCTGGTTGCACCGGAAAGGGGGCGGTCGACGCCGTGAGGCGGGGGGAGCCCCGCACCATCGTGGATACGGTCGAACCCTGGTCCGCACGCCTCGGATCCCCATACCGGTCGATTGCGAGGAGGATGGCATGCGCCGTCACGATAAGGCCTTCCACGACCCCCAGGCCATCGCCGACCTGATGCGCCGGGCCCCCACCGGCTTCCTGGCTCTGGCCGACGCCGAGGGTCCCTTCGCCGTCCCGGTCAACTTCGCCTACGTTGCGGAGGAGCAGCGCATTTACTTCCACTCCGCCGCCGAGGGGCGGAAGGTGGCCGCCATGGACGGGTCACCCCGTGCCGGCTTCACCGTGTGCGAGTACCTCGGCACCATGCCCG